>NZ_JBFUFH010000006.1:0-297584 GCF_056403535.1 Aeromicrobium sp. P2_G6
CCATGAACATCTTCGCCGCCTCCGGCGGCGGCCAGCGATCCTCAACGATCAGTTTCGCGAGCCTCAAACGAGCACGCGGGGTCAGAGCAGCGTTAGCGTGGGACACGAAGGCCTCCTGTGTGCGGAGCGGTTACTAGACATCTCCACTCCACAACCGGAGGCCTTCGCCGTCCAGCAGATCAGGACCGTGTCACGAAACAACGTCCCTGGACATCACACCTAGGCCGTGGGCTCGCCAGACGACTCCACCGAGTACCTCGTGGCGCCGACCCGCGTTGACGGGTCGATCACCCTCGCGCCGTACGACCCGGCATGGGCCGCCGAGTTCAAGGTCCAGGCCACGCGCATCCGAATGGCACTGGGCTCGGTTGCCGGTGGTGTCGCGCACGTCGGCTCGACGGCGGTGCCCGGACTTGCCGCCAAGCCGATCATCGACATCAACCTGCTGGTCCCCGACAGCGCCGACGAACCCGCATACGTGCCCGCGCTCGAAGCGATCGGCTATGTGCTGCACATCCGCGAGCCGGGGTGGCACGAGCACCGGTTGCTGCGCCTCGACGACCCTCGGGTCAACCTGCACGTGTTCACGAGTGGCTCGGCGGAGCACGCCCGGATGATCACGTTCCGCGACCGCCTGCGCGCGGATCCGGCGGCGCTCGAGCTCTACCTGACGACCAAGCAACGCCTCGCGGCTCAGCACTGGGAGCGCGTGCAGGACTATGCCGACGAGAAATCATCGGTCGTCGAGCAGATCCTGTCGGATTCGTAGGGCTCCCGTTCGTCGTGCTGGTGTACGACGATGAGACCCGACCGAAGGAGCAGGGATGAAGTACATGATGTTGGTCGTCAGTGACCCCGATGCGGCTGACCGGCCGAGCGACCCCGCTGTCGACGACGTCCAGGACTGGGTGGCCAGGAATGACGCGAGCGGCAAGCGCGTGATCGGCGAGCGCCTTCGCCCACCCGAGGCCGCCACGACAGTCCGGCGTCGCGGCGGCGAGCTGCTGGTCACGGACGGCCCGTTCACGGAGTCGCGCGAGTGGATCGCCGGATTCGACATCCTGGAGTGCGCCGACCTCGACGAGGCCATCGCGATCGCGGCGGCTCACCCGATGTCCGCGGCCGGCACCCTCGAGCTGCGGCCGTTCTGGCCCTTCGACGAGGCCTGAGCATGAGCAGCGGTGAGGGCGCGGCGGAGGACGACGTCCGTCGCGCCCTCACCGAGGCCATGGCGGAGCAACGGTTGCGCATCGTCGCCTCCCTCATACGTACGACCGCGGACTGGGACCTCGCGGAGGATGCCGTCTCGGACGCCGCCGAACGGGCGTTGCTGCGCTGGCCGCGCGACGGCATACCCGACAACCCGGCGGCCTGGCTCACCGCGACCGCACGCCGCCGGGCGATCGACGTGCTGCGCCGCGCCCAGGTCGAACGCGGCAAGCTTGCCGACCTGGCCGCACTCGAGGAGCTGACCGAGCTGAGTCAGGACGCGTCACCCATGGGCGATGACCGCCTCCGGCTGATCTTCACGTGCTGCCACCCTGCGCTCGCGCTCGAGGCGCGGGTGGCACTGACGCTCAAGGTCGTCTCGGGTCTGCCGACGGAGGCGATCGGGCGGGCCTTCCTGACGTCGGAGGCCACGATGGGTCAGCGGCTCCTGCGTGCGAAGAACAAGATCGCGCACGCCGGCATCCCCTACCGGGTGCCGACGGACGACCTCCCCGAACGCGTCGACGGGGTGCTGGCGGTTGTCTACCTCGTGTTCACCGAGGGCTATGCGACCGGCACGAGCGCCCTCGCCGACGAGGCGATCCGACTTGGCCGGCTGCTGGCCCGTCTCCTCCCCGACTCCGACGAGACGCGCGCACTGCTGGCCCTGATGATCCTGCAGCACTCCCGTCGCGACGCACGTGACGTCCATGGCGAGCGGGTGACGCTCGAGCACCAGGACCGCAGCCGCTGGCACCGGGACGAGATCGACGAGGCACTCGCGCTGCTGCGGCACCGCTGGACGGTGCGCGGGCCGTACGCCGTGCAGGCCGACATCGCCGCGGTGCACGTGACGGCATCGTCGGCCGGAGACACCGACTGGCCGGCGATCGTGGCGCTGTACGACGAGCTGCTCGACATCGCTCCGTCGCCGGTCATCGGCCTCAACCGGGCGATCGCCGTCGGCATGAGCGACGGCCCGCTGGCCGGGCTCGCCGCCCTGGAGTCAGCTGCCGACGACCCGAAGCTGGCCGGCCACTACCTCGTCGCCGCTGCTCGCGGTGACCTCCCCACCCGTGCCGGGCTGCACGACGAGGCCCTGATCGCGATCGAGCAGGCGATCGAGCTCGCGCCGACCGAGCACGAACGCCGTCAGCTCGAGCAACGCGCCGCCGAGCTCCGCCACCCCTGACTGTTGGGCGGTGAGTTACTCGCCTTTCCCAGCGGGGGCGGTGACCTGGTCGCCCATCCGGCCGCTGGAAGGGCGACTAAGTCACCGCCCGACGGTGGGAAGGGTCAGGCTGCGAGGCCGAGCTTCTCCATGCGTGCTGCGTGGGCCTCGGTGATGCGGGTGAACATCCGGCCGATGCCGGCCAGGTCCATGCCGGGATGGTCGACGCCACCGACGAGCACCGTGCTCAGGGCATCGCGTTCGGCGACCACGGTCTGCGCCTGGCTGAGGGCCTCGCCCATGAGCCGCCGACCCCAGAGCGCCAGGCGCCCGCCGACCCGCGGGTCCTTCGCGATCGCGCCGCGCACGGCGTCGACGACGAACTCCGAGTGGCCGGTGCCGCTCAACGTGTCGAGGACGAGCGCGCGGGTCTCGGTGTCGAGGTAGGCCGCGATCTCCCGGTAGAAGTCGGCCGCCAGGCCATCTCCGACGTACGCCTTGACGAGCCCCTCGAGCCAGTCCGACGGCGTCGTCTGCCGGTGGAACCGCTCGAAGATCGTCGCGAACTCCTGCATCGTCGCGTACGGGTCCTCGTCCAGCTGGACGAGCCGGTCCCGCAGCTTCTCGAAGTGCCCGAACTCGGCGGTCGCCATCGCCGCGATCTCGACCTTGGTCTTGAGGTCGGGCGCCATCTTGGCGTCCTCTGCGAGGCGTTCGCAGGCGCTGATCTCGCCGTACGCCAGGATGCCGAGCAGCTCGATGACACCCCTCCGGTAGACCGGATCGTCCAACGTCGAGGGCGGCGGAACGTTCTTGGAAGCCATGCCCCGCAGCGTAGCGGGAAGGCCGGCGGCGCCAGACGATAGACTGGGCCGAGAAATCCCACGAGTCTCAAGAATTCGAGAAGACCCTGACTACGTTCAAAGATCTGGGCGTCATGCCCGAGATCGCCGACGCATTGATTGACGTCGGCATCGAAGAAGCTTTTCCGATCCAGGAGATGACGCTCGGCGTCGCCCTCATGGGCACCGACCTGATCGGCCAGGCGCGCACCGGAACCGGCAAGACGCTGGCGTTCGGCATCCCCGTCATCCAGCGCACGGTCGCGCCCCACGACACCGACTACGACCAGATCGTCGCCGGCAAGCCGCAGGCCCTGATCGTCGCTCCCACGCGTGAGCTCGCGATCCAGGTCGCCAGCGACATCGAGATCGCGTCCAAGCGTCGCGGCACCCGCAACCTGACGATCTACGGCGGCGTCCCCTACGAGTCGCAGCTCGACGCGCTCAAGTCCGGCGTCGACATCGTCGTCGGTACGCCCGGCCGCCTGCTCGACCTGGCCAACCGCGGCGCCCTCGACCTGTCGCACGTCAAGTCCCTGGTCCTCGACGAGGCCGACGAGATGCTCGACCTGGGCTTCCTGCCCGACGTCGAGTCGCTCCTGGCCAAGACGCCCGAGACCCGACAGACGATGCTGTTCTCGGCCACCATGCCGGGCGCGATCGTCGGGCTGGCCCGCAAGCACATGCGCCACCCCATGAACATCCGTGCGGAGTCCGGCGAGGACACCCAGATGGTGCCGGCGACGGCGCAGTTCGTCTGGCAGGCGCACGAGATGGACAAGGCCGAGATCGTCGGACGCATCCTGCAGGCCGACGACGTGGGCAAGGTCCTCGTCTTCACCCGCACCAAGCGCACCGCGCAGCGGGTCGCCGACGAGCTGATCGACCGCGGCTTCCCCGCCTCGCCGCTGCACGGCGACATGGCGCAGCCGGCACGCGAGAAGGCACTGACGCGCTTCCGCGAGGGCAAGATCAACATCCTCGTCGCGACCGACGTGGCCGCGCGCGGCATCGACGTCGCCGGCATCACGCACGTCATCAACTACAACTGCCCCGAGGACGACAAGACGTACGTCCACCGCATCGGTCGTACGGGCCGCGCCGGCGCCTCGGGCATCGCCGTGACGTTCGTCGACTGGGCCGACATCACCCGCTGGAAGCTCATCAACTCCGCGCTGGGCCTGCCGTTCGACGAGCCGCAGGAGACCTACTCGACGTCGGACCACCTGTTCCACGATCTCGGCATCGACCGTGGCGTCAAGGGCCGGATCAAGGACCCGTCGCCCCGGGAGCCCAAGAAGGACGACGACCGTGGCGGTCGCGGCCGCAGCAGCGGCGGAGGACGTGGCGGCGAGCGCAGCGGCGGAGACCGCGGCGGACGCGGCGGCGAGCAGAAGGCGCAGCAGTCCTCAGGCGGCGACAAGCAGAGCGAGGGCGGACAGCGTCCCCGTCGCAACCGCAACCGCACGCGTTCGCGCGGCGGCGCACCTGTCGCCAAGACCGACTAGTTCGTCGGCAGCGTCGCCGGCAGACCAGCCAACCTGGTCTTGACCAGTGCCTGGTAGTACTCCTGCCCGGCGGCGCTCAGGTGGGACCCGCCCGGGCCGACGTACTGGTCCTGGTTGCCGACGCCGGTCGGCGCATCCGTCGAGCCCGTGCCCGTGAGCCACTGCTCGGTGTACGGATCAATGAAACCGACGACGTTCCGGTGCCGCCCCACCATGCTGCGGAGGTTCTGCGTCTTGGCGTCGAAGTCCGCCTTCTCCGCTGAGGTCAGGTCGCGCCCGATCTTGATCGGCTCGATCCCGATCAGCACGATCGGCAGGTCCGGCCTGACCTCGGCGACACGGTTGACGTAGGCCTCGACCGCGGCCAGGTGCTGAGCCGGCGAGAAGTACTGGCCGTCGTTGATGCTCCCGTTGACCAGCAGGGCGTCGATGGGGGCCGCGGCAAGCCTCGCGATTCTCACGTCGGACCCGAAGGGCGAGGCGTAGTAGCCCGGATATCCCACTGTGCCGTTCATGGCCGGCGCGGATGCATCGTTGAGGTAGCCCGTTCCGTACTGCGCCATGCTCCAGACCCGGAAGCCGGTCTTGGTGTGGAGCACGGCTGCGGCCGAGGTCGCGTACGAGCTCTGCGTCGTGCTGGAGTCGTAGTAGGAGTCGCCCACGACCCCGATCGTGAACGGGACCGGAGCGGCGCTGATGGTCGCGGGATCGCTCTGATCGATGTCGACACCCGTGAAGATCGTCGGACCCGCGAACCGCACCGTGACGGTCTTGCGCTCGGGCAGCTCGACCTGGATCCAGTTGTACTGGGCGTTGCCGGTTGGATCCTTCCCGACGATCGGAGCGGCCGAGACCGGTGCGCCATCGATCCAGACCATCGCGTCGGACGACTGCCAGGTCACGTACTTGATCGCGAACCTGCGTCCGGTGACGACGAACGAGACGTCGGCGTTCTGCGTCGTGATGTTTCCCGTGTTGTACTCAGCGCCCAGCGCGGGATTGGACAGGTCATAGCCGTAGGCGGCGCTGAGCACGGTGAGTGCCGGCCTCGGTTCGAGCGAGTGGGTGAATGCCCCTGGGGTGTCCCACCGGATCAAACTCGTGTTGCTCCACGCGGGCGCTTGATCGAGCGCGGTCACCGTCGCCACCGATGACGGTGCGACCTGCGTCGATACGGGCTGCATGAGCTCCCCGAACGTCGCCCGGCTCTCCTGCACCGGGCTGGTCACCGGGCTGGTCGCCGCACTGACGACCGTCTTGGTCACGTAGCCGGACAGCGTGCCGACGACCTCGACCTTGATCGAGGCGCCCAGATCACCGACGCCGAGGGCGTACGTGCTCGAGGTCGCCCCCGCGACGGCCGCGCCGCCTCGGAACCACCGGTAGGCGAAGGCCGGAGTGGGCGACCACGCCCCGGTGACCGCCGACAAGGTCTGCCCCACCTCAGGGGTCCCGTTGATGCCCGGCGTCGGGGCGGATGCGAAGGTCCGCAACACGTTGATGACTCGCAGTGGAGAGGCCGCAGCCGCGAGCTTGTTGCTCTGCGGCGCGTAGGCCCGATAGGTCCCGCTCCCGGGCAGGCTCATCACCAACCGGCCGGAGTACTGACCGCCCGCGCCGGCATGCACGGTCAGTGCGGTCACCCACGACGTGCCCGACTGCCGCTCGATCCTGACGGTCGAGCCCGAGGGAGACTTCGAGAGCGTCCCGCTGACGGTGATCGTCTCCCCGACGACAGCGCTCGACGGCATCGTCAACGTCACGGATCGCGTCGTGACCGCAGACGCCGGACCCACCGGTCCGACGAGACTCGCTGCCACGAGGCCGCCGAGCAGGATGAGGCCAGCACGTCGCTGCATGGCGGATCCTAGGGTCAGGCGCGGTTCGCGCGTCCCCCATCCGCAGTGTCCACCCTCAAGGGGTCAGCCGCAGGAAGTTCTCCGATTCCAGCGAAAATCGTGGCATCCCGTTCGACGCTCAGGCGGTGACGACGACCTTGGTGCCCACCGGGGCGAAGTCCCACAGGGCGATCGCGTCGGGCAACCACTGGCGTACGCAGCCGGCGGACAGCGGGGTGCCGAGCTCAGCCTTGGTCTGCTCGAGCTCACCGGAGTTGTCCTTGGGCACGGAGTGGAAGCCGATCGGCTCGCTGAAGCCAGTCGCAAAGCGTACGAAGTACTCCATCGTGCCGCTGCCGTCGAACGCGCCGGCGTGGCGCGACTTCGACTGCACGGTGTAGGCACCGGGCTGCAGGTTGTTGAAGCGGCTGCCCGAGACGAGATACGTACGTTCGACGGTGCTGTCGTCGTCGACGAGCCAGACCCGCTGATCGCTCTGGTCGAACACGATGCGCCGACCGGTGCCTGACCCTTCGGGCAGCTCGGCGACCTTCGTGACACTCGCCGCAGCGGCGCGCCGCTTGGGAGCCGGCTCGGGGATCACGAGGGTGTCGAGCGTCGCCGTCTCGATCGCCGCGGGTGCAAGGGCTGACGACGTGTCGGCATGGGCCGGGTCGGCCTTGAGCTGCGGCAGGATCCCCACCGCTGCTCCGCCGATGGCGATCGTGACGGCCACTGCGGTTCCCAGGACACCGACGCGGCCGCGACGGCGGGCCAATCGATGGGAGGCGCGGTGCTTGGACACGCTCACATCCTAAACGTCGAGACCACGCGGACCCCGGCCCACTTGCACAACCTGTATTACTCTAGTTAGAGTATTCAGGTACGGATAACCCGAGAGGAGTGTCATGAAGCGACCGGCGAACGCCTTGTCCCTCGCGGTGCTGACGCTGCTCTTCGAGAAGCCGATGCACCCCTACGAGATGTCGACCACGCTGCGCCACCGCAGCAAAGAGGAGAGCATCCGGCTCAACTACGGATCGCTTTACGCCGTCGTGGAGTCACTCCGCAAGAAGGGCCTGATCGCCGCCCGCGAGACGCTCCGCGAGGGCAACCGTCCCGAGCGGACGGTCTACGAGCTGACCGACGACGGCGCGACGGCGATGCGCGACTGGCTCAGCGAGATGCTGCGAGACCCCACACCGCAGTTCACCGACTTCGAGGCGGCGCTCTCGCTGATGGGCGCGATCCCGCCCGACGAGGCCCTCGCCCTCCTCAAGCTGCGGCTCAAGGCCCTGCGCATCACCAGCAACCAGTACGACGGCGTGCGCGCGCACCTGCCGGAAGGATTCCCCGCCCTCTTCATGGTCGAGGGCGACTACTCCGAGGCCGTACGCCGCGCCGAGATCGGGTTCGTTGAGAAGCTCGTCGACGACATCGAGCACGATCGCCTCGGTGGCATGGAGGTGTGGCGGCGCATCCACGAGCTCAGGTCCGCCGGACATACCGGAGAGGATGCGAACGCCAAGCTCATGGAGGAGTTCGGCGACATCTTGACCTGGGACACCTAGGAACCAGTGATCCCCGGCCGACTGGCATCGACCGGGGATCGGAAACCGAGTCGCAAGCGACCCCGGCCCCAAGCACAGGGTAGCGAGCGTCTCTCACCCACAAGGAGACATCGTGAGCACCCCTGCCCCATCAACCAAGCGCGCCATCGCGACGAGCATCTTGATGTTCGCCGCGTTCATGGACCTGCTCGACGTCACGATCGTCAACGTGGCGCTCCCGGCGATCCGCTCGGACCTCGACGCCAGCCCGGCCCACCTGGAGTGGATCCTCGGCGGCTACACCCTGACGTTCGCGGTCCTGCTGATCACCGGCGGGCGTCTCGGCGACATCTTCGGCCGGCAACGCATCTTCGTGATCGGCGTCGCCGGCTTCACGATCGCGTCACTCGCGGCGTGCCTGTCCGGCAACGGCGAGACGCTGGTCGTCGCCAGGATCGTGCAGGGCGGCTTCGCGGCGCTGATGGTGCCGCAGCTGCTGTCGACCGTGCAGGTCATGTACGCCCCGAAGGAACGCGCGAACGTCTTCGGCATCGTCGGCGCCGTCTCCGGCACCGCGGCGGTCGTCGGGCCGCTGCTGGGCGGCTGGCTCATCACGAGCGACGCGTTCGGGGTCGGCTGGCGCAGCATCTTCCTCATCAATATCCCGGTCGGCGTCGTGCTGATCGTGCTGGCGCTGAAGTACGTCCCCAACACCGTGTCGGAGCGGGCGACCCGCCTCGACCTGCCCGGCGTCGTCTTGGCAACCGCCGGCGTGTTCCTCCTGGTCTTCCCGTTGATCGAGGGCCGTGAGCAGGGCTGGCCCGCCTGGATCTGGGCGATGTTCGGCGCTGCGGCGGTCGTCCTCGCCGCGTTCGTCGCCAACCAGCGACGTACCGAACGGCTCACGCAGTCCTCGCTCCTGCCCATGCACTTGTTCGGCAACCGCGGGTTCACGGCCGGCATCGTGACGCAGGCGGCGTTCTCGGCGGCGATGGCGGGCTTCGTCCTGACACTCGTGATCTACGTGCAGAGCGGTCTGGGGTTCAGCGCGATCCACTCCGGCCTCGTGCTGCTGCCGTTCAGCCTCGGTGCCTTCGTCGGTGTCGGCATCTCGGCGCCGCTGGGCCTCAAGCTCGGCAAGGTCGTGCCGTTCGCCGGTGCGATCTGCCAAGCCGCGGGCATCTGGTGGCTGGCCCGGATCGTGGCGGACCAAGGAGCCGGTTTCGGAGGATGGGACTCCACCCCACCGCTCCTCCTGGCCGGCACGGGCCTCGGCCTGCTCGTCGTGCCGTTGATCGACATCGCCCTCTCGACCGTCGCGACCGACGATGCCGGCGCGGCCTCCGGGACGTACAGCACGTTCCAGCAGCTCGGCTCCGCGCTGGGAATCGCGATCATCGGTGCCGTGTTCTTCCACGTCGTGGGTGACTCGTTCACCGAGTCCGGCCTGCGCGACGGGTTCACGGAGTCGTCGTGGTGGGCGGTCGGCGGCTACTTGCTGTCGGCGGCCGCGACGCTGTTCCTGCCCGATCGCAACGCCGTGCAGCGGCACGCGCAGGAGCAGGCCGAGCTGCTCGAGGGCGAGCTGGTCTGACCGAGGGTGCTGGGGCCTACTTCTTGCTGTCGGCGAGCATGCCGGCTGCGACCTGGCGGTAGGCCTCGGCACCCTTGTGCGTCCGGGCGGTGGCGAGCACCGAACGGCCGATCGCCGGAGCCTCGGCGAACCGGATCGTCTTGGGGATCGGCGGTGTCACGACCGGCAGCTCGTACGTCTCACGGATCGCGGCAAGGACGTTCTGGGCGTGCTTGGTGCGGCCGTCGTACATCGTGGGCAGGACTCCCATGATCTCCAGCGACGAGTTGATGAACTGGCGCACGTCGTGGATCGTGTCGAGCAGCTGCCCGACGCCACGGTGCGACAGGGTCTCGGCCTGCAGCGGGATCAGCACCTTCTGCGCAGCGGACAGCGCGCCGACCGTGAGGATGCCGAGTGTCGGCGGGCAGTCGATCAGGATCCAGTCGTAGTCGTCGGCGACCTTGTCGAGGGCGACCCGCAGGCGCTGCTCGCGACCCGTGCGGCCGATGAGGCTCTCCTCGGCATGGGTCAGCGTGATGTTGGCCGGCAACAGGTGCATGCCGTCATCGGTGATGACGATGGCGTCCTCGGCCTGCTTGGTGCCCAGCAGGACCTCCGCAACCGTGACGTCGAGGTCCTCCGGGTCGACGCCCAGGGAGAACGTCAGGCTGCCCTGCGGGTCCACGTCGACGAGCAGGACCCGCTGCTTGAGCTCGGTCAACGCTGCGCCGAGCGAGACGACTGTCGTGGTCTTGGCGACGCCACCCTTCTGGTTCGCCACCGCGATAGTCGTCGTCACGGTCGCCATTGTGTCATCACGTCGCCTGACCTCGCCGACCACGCGCTGGGCCGTTTGGCATGCTTGCTCCATGACACGTCGCGCGCTGGTGACCGGGGCAACCGCAGGGATCGGCAACGCGTTCGCAAAGGAGCTGGCCAAGCGCGGCTACGACCTCGTGATCGTCGCGCGTACGACCGACCGGCTCGAGGCGCTCGCAACGCAGATGCGCAGCAAGCACCGGGTCGAGGTCGACGTCGTGACCGCCGACCTGTCGACCACCGATGGCGTACGAGCGGCAGTCAACAAGCTGACCGACACGACCCGGCCGGTCGACCTCCTGGTCAACAACGCCGGCGCCTCGCTGGCCGGCTGGTTCGGCACGACGGACATCGGCGACGAGGACCGCCAGCTCGACCTGCTCGTCCGCGCGCCGATGCACCTCATGGACGCAGCGATCAAGACCATGGCGGGGCGTGGCGGCGGGCAGATCATCAACGTGTCGAGCGTCGCTGCGTTCACGCCACGCGGCGTCTACTCGGCGCACAAGGCGTGGCTGCTCAACCTGTCGCGCTGGGCCGACATCCACTACGCCGACGTCAACATCTCGGTCCAGGCGCTGTGTCCGGGCTTCGTACGCACGGAGTTCCACCAACGCGGCGAGATGGACATCTCTGGCGTGCCCAAATGGATGTGGCTCAAGTCCGACAAGGTCGTCAAGACCTCGCTCAAGGACCTCGACAAGGGCAAGTCGGTCTCGGTCCCGTCGTTCCGCTACAAGGTGCTCACGACGCTGGCGCAGTACATGCCGAAGGGTCTCGTCACGCGGATCGCGAAGCGCGGGCGATGAGCACGCCGAAGTCATTGGCGCTGCCGCCCGGTGTTCATGCGGTCACGATCGAGACGTCGCGCGGTGAGTTCGCGGCGCACACGATCCGCACGGACGGGGCCATCGCGCACGTCCTCCTCATCCCCGGCTGGACCGGCTCCAAGGAGGACTTCACCGCGTTCCTGCCGTTGCTGGCCGCCTCGGGCTTCGACGCGACGGCGTACGACCAGCGCGGCCAGTACGAGACGCCGGGCGCTCCTGATGACGACTACTCGCTCGCGGGCTTCGCCGCGGATGCCGTTGGGGTGAGCGCAACCGCAGCAGCGCGATCCCATGTGCTCGGTCACTCCTTCGGCGGCCTCGTCGCCCAGCAGGCCGCAGTCCTCGACCCTTCGCAGGTGCGCACGCTGAGCCTGCTCTGCACCGGTCCCGGTGCCCTCGGCGAGACCCCCGGCCGGCCGCCGCTGAGTCCACTCGTGCAGGCGATCGACACCATGACGCTTGCGGAGATCCGTGCCAGGTTGCCGCGCGATCCGTCGCTGCCGCCCGACATCGCGGAGTTCCTGGACAAGCGGTTCACGTCCAACGCCCCCGCGTCGCTCAAGGCGATCACCCAGCTCCTGATCGACGCCCCCGACATCATCGACGAGGTCGCGGCGACCGGGCTGCCGTTCTGGGTCGGCCGCGGCGCCGACGACGACGCCTGGCCGCACGACGTACAAGCCGGGATGGCCAAGCGGCTCGACACCGACATCCACGTCATCGACGACGCGGCCCACTCCCCCGCGGTCGAGAACCCGCAGGGGCTCCTCGACGTATGGTTGCCGTTCCTCAAGGAGAACAGCTGATGGCAGGTTTCACTCGCGGATTCACCGGAGGTGCTCGTCGGGGCGGCGACAAGCGGTTGCCACCCGGCCAGTACGACACCGGCGCCAACTGGCCCGTCCTGACCGCCGAGCTCACTCCGACGATCGACCTCGACACCTGGACCATGACGGTCGACGGGCTCGTCGACAACCCGACGACGTGGGACTGGCGCGGCATCCACGCGCTGCCGGGCTCGTCCTACTTCGGCGACATCCACTGCGTGACGACGTGGACCAAGTTCGACACGACGTTCGCCGGCGTCAGCGTCGACGCGCTGCTCGAGATCGCCAGGCCCAGGCCCGAGGCGACGCACGTCATGGCCACGGCGACCACGGGCTACAACACCAACCTGCCGCTCGAGGACATCGCCGACGGCAAGGCCTGGCTCGTGTGGGAGTTCGACGGCAAGCCCCTGGCGCCCGAGCACGGCGGCCCCGTACGCCTGCTGGTGCCGCATCTGTACTTCTGGAAGTCCGCCAAGTGGATCACCCGCATCGAGCTGATGGACCACGACGAGCAGGGGTTCTGGGAGCGCAACGGCTACCACGATCGCGGCGACCCGTGGCTCGAGCAGCGCTACCAGGGTGATGCATGACTGCCGCTCCCGTGGAGGCTGTCGCCAGCTCATGGACGACGGGCATCGTCCGCGAGGTCGAGCGGTTCGGCGAGACGTACGTCCGGCTGCGGCTCGAGGTCGCCGACCGTCACGACCACGTGCCGGGCCAGCACTACGTCGTACGCCTGAGGGCGCCGGACGGCTACACGGCCCAGCGGTCGTACTCGCTCGCCTCCGACCCGGCCGACCCGCTGATCGAGCTCATGGTCGAGTGCCTCCCGCGCGGTGAGGTGTCGGGGTTCCTGCACGACGTCGTCGAGGTCGGCGACGAGCTCGAGCTGCGCGGCCCGATCGGCCGTTGGTTCGTCTGGGGCGGCCAGGTCCCGTCGCTGTGCGTCGCCGGCGGTTCGGGTGTCGTGCCGTTCATCTCGATGCTCCGGTACGCCCGACGGCTCGGCACCGCGTCGCAGCTGACGATCGTCGCCTCGGCGCAGACCCGTGAGCGGCTGCCCTACATCGAGGAGCTCGAGGAGTTCGGCGCGTTCATCGCGCTGACCCGCGAGAACCACGGCGATCGCGTCGCCGCGCACATCTACCCCGACGAGCTGGCGGAGCTGTCCAAGGGCATCGAGCGGGCGTACGTCTGCGGGTCCGCTGGTTTCGTGAGCTTCGTCGGCCGCAGCCTCGGCGAAGCCGGGGTGCCGAGCGACATCGTGCGGGTCGAGCAGTTCGGCGCGACGGGCGGCTAATGCCCCGAGATTTGGATCGACCTGCACCACCGCGTCGCGATTCCTGGTGCATCTGAATCCAAATCTCGGGGGCTAGAGGTCCAGCAGCTTGCGATACTGATCGGGCTCTGTCACGTTGCCGCCGAGCGGGAAGTCGATCTTGCCCGTGCCGTGATAGTCGCTGGATCCCGTGCGCACGAGTCCGAACTCGCGCGCGATCTGCCGCAGCGCAGCCCGGTCCTCGGCGCCGTGGTCGTTGTGGTCGACCTCGAGCCCGTCGAGCCCTTGGTCGGCGAGCGCTCCGATGCGGTCGCGGGTGAGCACGCGATGGCTGCCGCGTGACCACGGATGTGCCAGCACGGCCTTGCCACCGGCAGCCTTGACCAGGCCGATCGCGGTCGGCAGGTCAGCGGCGTAGCGATCGACGTACGCGGGCCGGCCGGGCTTGAGATAGCGCTCGAAGGCCTCGTTGCGATCCTTGACGACACCGAGGTCGATGAGGGCGTCGGCGACGTGCGGGCGACCCGTCGCGGCGGCGTTCGCCGATCTCGCACGTACGCCTTCAGCCGTGATGTCGATGCCGAGGCCCTGGAGCCGCTCGAGCGTTGCCGGCAGGCGGGAGTTGCGGCCGTCGATGACCTTGCGCAGCTCGGTCAGGAGCGGCTTGTGCCGGGGGTCGAACTCATAGCCCAGCAAGTGCACGCTCTTGCCGCCGAGCTTGGTCGAGATCTCGATGCCGTGCACGAGCGTGATGCCGGCACGTCTGGCTGCCTTGTCGGCTTCCTTCCAGCCCTCCGTGGAGTCGTGGTCGGTGATCGCGACAACGTCGAGTCCCGCCGCCTTGGCGTTGTCGATCAGCTCGGTGGGGCTGTCGGTGCCGTCGGAGCGGTCGGAGTGGGTGTGGAGGTCTATCTTCACGGGGTCAGGCTACCGATGGGCTCAGGGCAGGCAGTTCCACTGCCGTACGACCTGCGTGCCGCGATCGACGCCGAGCACCGAGATCGTCGCGGTGTCGAGCGCGAACAGGCGACCCTCCGACACGTCCAGCCCCAGCCACCGCGCCGCGAGAGCCCGCAACGAGTGCCCGTGGGCGAAGACCAGGGTCTTGCCGTCGGCTGCGCGGGCACGAGCCACGACGCGGTCGAGCCGCTCCGTGACCTGTTGTGCTGTCTCGCCGCCGGGCGACGGATGCGTCCAGATGCTCCAGCCCGGCACGGTCTTGCGGATCTCGGGGGTGGTCAGGCCTTCGTAGTCGCCGTATGCCCACTCGGCGAGGTCCTCGTCGAGGTCGGGGTGCGAGAAGCCCGCGAGCTCGGCGGTGTGGACCGCGCGTCGGCGCGGGCTCGACAGGACGTGCACGAAGTCGATGCCGGCCAGCGGACCCACGAGCGTACGAGCTGCGGCCTCGCCCTTCTCGGTCAGCGGCAGGTCGGTCGTCGACGTGTGCTGGCCGCTGCGGCTCCACTCCGTCTCGCCGTGGCGCACCAGCCAGAGCTGGTCCTCGACCTCGTCATCGTGGGACAAGGGCCCAGACATCCAGGTCGAGCAGCACGCTGGGTGCGTACTTGCCGTCGGCGTCGCGCAGTGTCATCGACTCGTCGCGGCCCTTGGTGGCGACGAGGCGCAAGCGCAGGGCACCCACACCCGGCGCCGGGGTCTCGGCCTTGTCCAGGACCTCCGACCACGCATAGACCGTGTCGCCGGCGAGTGCAGGCGACACGTGCGCGCCGGCGTTGATCGCAGCGATCAGCTGGGCGTTGGCGAGCCCGTTGAACGACAGCGCGCGAGCCAGGGAGATGATGTGGCCGCCGTAGACGAGCCTGGTGCCGTCGGGCCGGGCCTCGGTGTTGAAGTGCACCTTGGCGGTGTTCTGCCACAGCCGGGTCGCGAGCATATGCTCTGGGTCGGTCAGCGTGACGCCGTCGACGTGGTCGATCTTCTCGCCGACCTCGTAGTCGTCGAAGCGGTGCGGCTCCCCTGCAGCGGCGAAGTCGTACGCCGTGAAGTCGAGCCCGTTCGGCAGCACCAGGTCGTCGGCTGCGACGGCCGGCGCGAGGTCCGGCACGACGGTCTCGGGAGCTGGAGCGTCGACGTCACGCTTGTGCACCATGACCCAGCGGGCCCACTCCAGGACGACCTCGTCGCGCTGGTTCGTCGCGGTCGAGCGTACGTAGACCACGCCGGTCTTGCCGTTGGAGTTCTGCTTGAGGCCGATGACCTCGGACTGCGTGGCGATCGTGTCGCCGGGCACGACCGGGCGGTGGAAGCGGCACTCGGCATAGCCGAGGTTGGCGACAGCGTTGAGCGAGATGTCGGGGACGGTCTTGCCGAACGCGATGTGGAACGCGATGAGGTCCTCGACCGGGGCAGGGTCCAGGCCGACCGATGCCGCGAACTCCGCAGACGACGGCACCGCGAACCGGGTCGGGTAGAGCGCACCGTACGCCGCGCGGTCACCCTCTGTGACGGTGCGAGGAGTTGCGTGCCGGAGGACCTGGCCGACCTCGAAGTCCTCGAAGAAGTTGCCGGGGTTGGTCTTCGTCATACGGCGAACGGGTCGCGGCCGGGCATCTTGGCGAGCAGCTCCTGGCCCTGGGCGAGGAACTTGTGCTCGACGAGCACCTCGTACTTGGTCGCGACGACCTTCTGGACCGAGCTGAAGTCCCGCTGGCCTCGCGTCGCGCCGTAGCCGAGGGCTGCGGAGGTCACGCCGAAGACCAGGCCCAGCACGATGCCGCCCAGCACCGCCGCGCCGAACGAGCTGCCGTCGCTGAACAGGCTCAGCAGCAGGCCGATGAAGAGGCCGAGCCACACGCCGGAACCCGCACCGGCCATCAGCACGCGACCCCACGTCAGGCGTCCGGTCACGCGCTCGACCTGCTTGAGCTCCGTGCCGACGATCAGGACGTTCTCGACGGGGAACTCGTTGTCCGAGAGGTAGTCGACGGCCTTCTGCGCGTCGGCGTACTTGTCGAACACGCCGAGCGACTGTGGGTACTCGAGCGAGAAGATCTCTGCCATGGCTGGCTCCTAGAGCTTGTAGTCCTTGAGAAGGCTGCGTCCGATGATCATCTTCTGGATGTCGGAAGTGCCTTCACCGATGAGCATGAATGCGGCCTCGCGGTAGAGGCGTTCGATCTCGTACTCCTTGGAGTAACCGTAGCCACCGTGGATGCGGAACGAGTCCTGCACGACCTCGTTGCAGTACTCCGCCGCGAGCATCTTGGCCATCCCGGCCTCGACGTCGTTGCGCTCACCCGAGTCCTTGCCGCGGGCCGCGCGGACCACCATCGCGTGGCTGGCTTCGACCTTGGTGGCCATCTCGGCCAGGCGGAACAGGATCGCCTGGTGCTGTGCGATGGGCTTGCCGAACGTCTCGCGCTGCTGGGCGTACGCGATGCCGAGCTCGAACGCCCGGTTCGCGATGCCGACAGCGCGGGCGCCGACGTTGACCCGGCCGACCTCGACACCGTCCATCATCTGGTAGAAACCCTGACCCGGCTTGCCGCCGAGGACCTGGTCGGCCGAGATCTGGTGCTTCTCCAGGATCATCTCGGTCGTGTCGATGCCCTTGTAGCCCATCTTCTCGATCTTGCCCGGGATCGTCACGCCCTGAGCGGTCTGCCCGAAGCCGGGCTCCTTCTCGACCAGGAACGTCGTCATGTTCTTGTAGACGCTGTCGTCACCCTCGTCGGTCTTGCACAGCACCGCGACCAGGTTCGACGAGCCACCGTTGGTCAGCCACATCTTCTGACCGGTGATCTCATAGCCTGTGTCAGTCTTGGTCGCTTTGGTCTTGATCGCCGCGACATCAGAGCCGAGCGCCGGCTCGGACATGCTGAACGCGCCACGCACCTCACCGGTCGCCATCCGCGGCAGGTACTTCTGCTTCTGCTCATCCGTGCCGTGCTGACGGATCAGGTAGGCCAGGATGAAGTGCGTGTTGATCACACCCGACACGCTCATCCAGCCGCGCGCGATCTCCTCGACCACCAGCGCGTACGTCAACAGGCTCTCACCGAGCCCGCCGTACTCCTCGGGGATCATGATCCCGAAGATGCCCAGCTCCTTGAGGCCCTCGACGATGTCGGTCGGGTACTCGTCCTTGTGCTCCAGCTCCGTCGCGACGGGCAGGATCTCCTTCTCGACGAACTGACGGACCGTCTTCAGGATCTCTTCCTGGATGTCGGTCAGACCTTCGGTGCGGACAAGACGACCCATTGCGGGGCTCCTCAAATGTTGCTGACGTTGACCTGCTGACTGTACCGACGGGCCATTGGTATGTCGTCCGGTGCAAGAGGTGACGTTGGTTACTCCCCGTTAACTTCAGTCGGGCAGGACCTCGTCGGGTGGTGGGCGTCGCAGGACGACCACCACGAGGCCCGCGAGGATCAGCGCGAGCCCGGCGTACACACCGACCGGAGGCGTCTGGTCGAGGAAGATTCCTGCCAGGATCGCGGCGCCCGGCACCTCGAACAGCAGCAGCAGCGAGATCAGACCCGGGCTCATGACCGCCAGCAGGTGGTTGAGCACCGAATGCCCTAGAAGCTGCGCGCAGATCGTGACGCCGACGATCGCCAGCCACGTACGCCCGGAGAATCCCACGATCTCGACCCGCGCGACGAGGCAGGCGACGAGGAGAGTGACGGCACAGATGGCGTAACAGGCGACGGTGTAGGACGTCGTCGAGACGCTCTCGCGCACCCGGCTGCCAGCCATCAAGTAGAGCGCAGCGGTCAGTCCCCCGGCCAAGGCGAGGAGGTCCCCCGCGACCGCACGCGCGGACAGCGAGAAGTCGACACCGGTGATGACCAGCACGCCGATGACGGCGATCGAGATCCCAGCCACGACGGCGCGGGGCGTACGGTCCCCGCGCAAACGGTCGATCACGACGACGAACACGACCTGCATGCTGACCATCGCCGTCGCCGCGGCGACCGAGGTCATCTTGAGCGCGCTGACCCACGTACCGAAGTGCAGCGCCAGCATCACGCCCGCGAAGGCCGTGGCGGTCCAGCCCTCGCGACCCAGGGCGCGCAGCTCTCGACGGATCGTCGGCGCTGCGAACGGCGCGACCGCGATCGTCCCGAGTGCGTTGCGCCAGAACCCGATCGCCAGCGCCGGAGCGTTCGCCCCCGCCATCAGGGGCCCCGAAGCCGAGACGCCGAGGATCGCGACGATGGCGAGGAAGGCGTTCACCCCGTCAGTCTGCCGGTATGCCTACCCGCAGCTCCGCGTGCCTGGCCCTCGCCGCAAGGATTGGAGACCGCTGCGGCAGGGCGCCGAGCTGACGACAACCGTCCACCAAAACTAGAACAGGTTCTTGTTTCTGAGCCTGAGCACTGGGATGCTTCCGGGATGGACCTGGAAGCGCTCGAAGACATCCGACGGCTCAAGTACCGCTACTTCCGCTCGCTCGACCTCAAGCTGTGGGACGAGTTCGCCGACACGTTCACCTCTGACGCCGTCGGGCGCTACGGCACCAAGGTGTACGGCGAGATGGACGCGCTCGAGGGTCGTGAGGCGATCGTCGGGTTCATGAGCGACAAGCTCTCCAACGGCATCATCACGATGCACGTCGCCCATCACCCCGAGATCGACGTCGACGGCGACTCGGCCGAGGCGTCGTGGGGCTTCGAGGACACCGTGATCGCGCCAGACTTCAAGGTGCTGATCCGCGGCGCCGGCTACTACCGCGACAAATACCGGCGTGAGAGCGACGGGTGGCGGATCGCCGAGACGTCGTACGAGCGGATCTACGAGGCGATGGAGTCCCTCGAGGACACACCGAGCCATCAGCTCATCGCCAACCGCTGGGAGTGACCCATCGGTGGTTGAGGTGCGGAGGCCGCCCCCGGCCGCAGCCTCGAAACCACCACCACTCCAGATCGTGGTTTCGAGACGCTCGTGCCTCGCTCCTCAACCACCGATTCGGGACTAGCCCCAGGCCTTTTCGAGCTCCGCCAGTGACGACTCGAGGTGGGTGAGCAGTCGCTGCAGGTGAGGGACTGAACGGCGGCAGCCGATGAGGCCGAAGTCGAGGTAGCCCGCACGGCTCGTCAGCGTGATGTTCAGGGCCAGGCCGTCCGTGACGATCGAGACGGGATACATGCCGTCGAGGCGTGAGCCGTTGAAGTACATGTCGTTCTTCGGCCCCGGGACGTTCGAGACGACGACGTTGAACGGCGGGTTGGTGTACTTCACGAATCCCGGGATCGGCGTCAGCGCGAGCGGCAGCATCTGCAGTGCCGAGAACGCCAGGATCTGGGTCGGCGAGAGGTCGCCGAGGATCTTCTTGGCCTGCCGCGACGAGTAGGCGATCTCCTCGAGCCGGGTCGCACCCTGGTCGCGGTCCGTCGCGAGGTTGACGATGATCGCGCCAGTGGCGTTGCCCGTGCCGGTGTCCTTGCCCGCCGACTCGGCGCGCAGCGACAGCGACACCGGCACCATCGCCGTCATGGGCTCGTCGGGCAGGGCGTGCTGCTCGAGGAGGTACTCCCTCAGCGCGCCCGAGACCATCGCGAGGACGACGTCGTTGAGTGTCGTCGCCGAGGACTTGGCGACCCGCTGGATGCGCTCGATCTCCCACGACTGGGCGGCGAATCGGCGCGCCCCGCCGATCGAGCCATTGAGGATGGTCTTGGGCGCGCGCGGCAGCGTGATGTCGCCCTCGCGGATGATCTGGTTGGCGATCTTGAGCCCCGCCGGGAGCAGTCCAGCGATGTCGCCGGCCGCACCCGCGCCCGTACGCATGAGGGCCATCGGGTCGAAGCCCTTCTTGTCACCCGAGGACTTCCTGGGCGGCAGCGCCCAGGGCGGCAGGCAGTCAGACGCGTTCGGGTCTTCACTCAGCGACCGCTGCATCAGGCGCAGCGCCGAGACGCCGTCGACCATCGCGTGGTGGACCTTGGTGTAGACCGCGATGCGGCCGTCCTGCAGCCCTTCGACGACGTGGACCTCCCACAGTGGCCGGTGCCGGTCCAGCAGCGAGCCGTGCCACCGGGACGTCAGCTGCAGCAGCTCGCGGATCCGGCCCGGGCTCGGCACGGCCGAGTGTCGTACGTGGTGGTCGAAGTCGATCGTCTCGTCGGTCTTCCAGCGCGTGCCGACCGGTTCACCGGGGCGTTTGCGGAACATCGGCGAGATGTTGTCGGTCTGCCGGTACGCCTCGAGCATCTCCCGCGCGAACGCCGGACCCGATCCGTCCGGTGGCACGAACAGCTGCAGCCCGCCCACGTGCATCGGATGATCGCGGTTCTCAGCCAGAAGGAACATCGAGTCCGTAGGTGGCATGAACGACATCGGTGATCCTCCGAAAATCTGGAACGTACGCGCAGTACGCTAACGATCGCATGTGGCGCAAGTCACTTTTTGTGAATGGTTCGTTAACGACTGTTTACCGCCGGACCTGGGTAAACGAGTGTCGCATGATCCTGAAGGGGGATCCCGATGGCATCGCATCTGACGCTGGCCGCTCAACCACAGTTCTTCCGTGGCGCAAGCGTCCAGTCCCGTCTCCTCGGCTTCGGACTGCGCCACACCGTGCGCCCTCTGCTCGGGGTGTGGGCGCGGATGCCATTCGACCTCTTCCCCCCGAACGCCGTCGAGCAGATCGCCAGGCTGCTGCCGGTGCACGAAGGCACGATGTGGCGCTCGGTCGACCTCGCCGACTGCGGCAGCGAGTGGCTCCAGGCCAAGGGCGTCGCCGACATCCACGGCGGCAACCCGGGCGCGATCCTCTACTTCCACGGCGGCGCGTTCATCACCTGCGGCCTCAACACGCATCGCCGGCTCGTCTCCCGCATCTCGTTCAGCGCCAAGCAGCCCGTCCTCAACGTCGGCTACCGCCAGATGCCTTATGAGCCGATCACCGAGTCGGTCGCCGATGGGGTCGACGGTTTCCGCTGGCTGCTCGAGCAGGGCTACGCCGCCGAGAACATCACGATCGCCGGCGACTCCGCCGGCGGCTATCTCGCGTTCAGCGTCGCGCGCGCGGTCATGGACAAGGGCTGGGGCCAGCCCGCCGGAGTCGTCGCGATCTCGCCGCTGCTCGACTTCGACCCGGCCGGCAAGGAGGGCCACCGCAACGCCAACCGTTGCGAGACATTCCCGATGAACGCCGTCGCGAAGCTCGCAGACGTCTCGCTCCGCATGGACACCCGCCGTGGCATCTCGGGCCAGCGCGTCGACCCGGTCAACATGCCGCTCGCCGACATGCCGCCCGCGCTGATCCACATCGGCTCCAACGAGGTCCTCATGGCCGATGCCGAGCTGATGGCCAACCGCCTGGTGTCGGCCGGCGTGCCGTGCGACCTGCAGGTGTGGGATCGCCAGGTTCACGTGTTCCAGGCAGCTGCCGCCTGGGTACCCGAGGCACGCCTCGCAATCGGCGAGATCGGTACGTTCGTCCGTGGCCTCGCCGACCGGGAGGTCGTCGCCACGAGCCCCGTCGCCGCACCCGCCCCGGCTGCGCGCTCGCGCCGCAGTCGCACAGCCGTACGCTGAGCCGTGTGAACCGCACCGACCTCGTCGCCGAGCTCGCCAAGAAGTCCGGCCTGCTCTGGATCTCGTACGGCCGACGCGTTCATCCGGTCTGGCACGAATGGGTCGGCGATGCCGTGTGCGTCGTGGCCGGCGGTTCGGAGCAGCCGCTGCCCGACATCGAGCGTCACGAGACCGTGATCCTCAGCCTGCGCAGCAAGTCGACGCGGGCCCTCGTCGCCGAGGCCAAGGCACGGGTCGAGGTCGTGACGCCGGAGTCCGAGCACTGGGACCCGGTGACGACCGCGCTCAAGGCCGGACGACTCAACCTCAGCGACAGCGACAACGCGATCGAGCGGTGGGCGCGCGAGTCCGTCGTGGTGCGCCTCGTGCCGACCGAGGAGATCTCGCTACCGGACCAGATCGCCACCACGATCCGCCACACGTCGCCGCACCTGACGCGTTGACCCTGCGGCACACGGCTGGCTCGCAAGCGAGCAACAATGGACTGAGAAAGGGCTGACATGTCAGACGACGTGATCAACGAGGACGAGCTCGAGGTCCACGACCCCAAGCGCGCAGCGGCCGGAGTGACGGGCGTACGTGTGTCGCTGCAGCGCGCCGTGTCCCACATGGGGGTCAAGAACTCCGCCAAGACGCTGCTCAAGCTCAACCAGGCCGACGGCTTCGACTGCATGAGCTGCGCGTGGCCCGATCCGGACCCGGAGAACCGGCACACCGCCGAGTTCTGCGAGAACGGCGCCAAGGCCGTCGCCGAGGAGGCGACGAAGGACCGGGCCACCCCGGCGTTCTTCGCGCGCCACAGCATCGCTGACCTGGCCGCTCACGACGAGTACTGGCTCGGGCAACAGGGCCGCATCACGCATCCCTTGATCAAGCGGCCGGGCGGGACGCACTACGAGGAGATCGGCTGGGAGGAGGCGCTGCGGCTGATCGGCGATCAGCTCAACTCGCTCGCGAGTCCGGACGAGGCGGTGTTCTACACCTCCGGCCGGGCGTCCAACGAGGCCGCGTTCCTCTATCAGCTGTTCATCCGGGCGTACGGCACCAACAACATGCCCGACTGCTCCAACATGTGCCACGAGTCGAGCGGCACGGCCCTGACGGAGTCGATCGGCATCGGCAAGGGCAGTGTCAGCCTGCGCGACATCTATGACGCCGAGTGCATCGTGATCGCCGGCCAGAACCCCGGAACCAACCACCCGCGCATGCTGTCCGCGCTCGAGATCGCCAAGCGGCGCGGCGCCAAGATCATCTCGATCAACCCCCTGCGCGAGGCCGGTTTGGTCAACTTCCGCAACCCGCAGAAGCCGCGCGGGGTCGTCGGCAAGGGCACAGACATCGCCGACCTGCACCTGCCGATCCGGCTCAACGGCGACCTCGCGCTGTTCCAGGCGATCGGTTCGCTGCTGCTGGAGTGGGACGCGATCGACCACGAGTTCATCGAGCGGCACACGCACGGGTTCGAGGCCTGGGCTGAGCACGTCCGCGCCGTCGACTGGGCCGTCGTGGAGTCGGCGACCGGCCTGACCCGCGCCCAGATCACCGAAGCGGCCGAGATGATCCGCGCGTCGGACGCCACGATCTACTGCTGGGCGATGGGGCTGACGCAGCACCGCAACTCAGTCGCGACGATCCGCGAGGTCACCAACGTCGCGCTGGCTCGGGGCGACATCGGCAAGCGAGGCGCCGGCCTGTGCCCCGTACGCGGGCACTCCAACGTCCAGGGCGATCGCACCATGGGCATCTGGGAGCGGGTGCCCGACCACTTCCTCGACGCGTTGCAGGCCGAGTTCGGCTTCGACCCGCCCCGTGAGCACGGGTTCGACACGGTCGACGCGATCCGTGCCTTGCGCGACGGCAAGGCCTCGTTCTTCATGGCGCTGGGCGGCAACTTCGTCCAGGCCGCGCCCGACACCGACGTCACCGCCAAGGCCCTCCGCAGTGCCGCCATGACGGTCCAGGTCTCGACCAAGCTCAACCGCTCCCACCTCGAGTGCGGCGACACCGCGCTGATCCTGCCGACCATGGGGCGTACGGAGAAGCACGTCTCCCCCGCCGGCGAGCAGTTCGTCACGGTCGAGGACTCGATGTCAGCGGTGCACGCGTCGCGTGGCGTCCTGCCGCCCGTGAGCCCGCACGTACGCTCCGAGGTCGCGATCGTCGCCGGGCTCGCAGAAGCCACGATCGGCAAGCGACACGGCATCGACTGGTCCGCCATGGCGATCGACCACGGCATCATCCGCGACCACATCTCGCGCGTCGTCGCGGGCTGCGAGGAGTACAACCACAACGTCGACCGCCCCGGCGGCTTCGTCATGCCCCACCCACCGCGCGACTCCCGTACGTTCGAGACCGCGAGCGGCCTGGCCGAGTTCGCGGCGTCGCCGGTCGAGCTCCTGCACGTGCCCGACGGGCACGTGGTCCTGCAGACGCTGCGGAGCCACGACCAGTTCAACACCACGATCTATGGGCTCAGCGACCGCTACCGCGGCATCGAGGACGGTCGCCGCGTCGTGTTCGTGCACCCCGACGACATCACAGCACTCGGCTTCGCCGACGGCGACCTGGTCGACCTCGTGGCGCACTGGGAGGCCGACGACGTCACGCGGGTGGCTCGCAGGTTCAGGATCGTCTCCTACGACACCCCGCGCGGCTCGGCGGCGGCCTACTACCCCGAGACCAACCCGCTCGTCCCCCTCGACTCGACGGCGATCGGCAGCAACACCCCGACGTCCAAGTCCGTCATGGTCCGGCTCGAGCCGCACCCGACGGACGGCGCCTCGGGCGTCGGCGCGGGCCAGGACGAGGTCGGTGCCGACGACGCCCACAAGACGGATCGCCAGCCCCGGCACCTGTCGTGAGCGACCCGTTCGACCTCCAGCGGTTCGTCGACGCGCAAGCCGGTGGCACGTACGAGCGTGCGGTGGCCGAGCTGCGCGCCGGTCGCAAGACGAGCCACTGGATGTGGTTCGTCTTCCCACAGATCGCCGGTCTTGGCCGAAGCGACATGGCCGTCCGGTACGCCATCTCGGGCCTCGGCGAGGCGCAGGCGTACGCAGCGCATCCCGTGCTCGGCGTCCGCTACGACGAGTGCTGCCAGGCGCTGCTGGCCCTGGGTGACGTCTCGATGACCGATGTGTTCGGCCCGGTCGACGCGCAGAAGCTGCACTCCTCGCTGACGCTGTTCGCGCAGGCATCGCCGCAGTCCGCCACGATCGAGCAGCTGCTCACCCGGCACTTCGGCGGCGAGCCCGACGCAGCGACCCTGCGCCTGCTCGCCAGCTAGGTCGCAGCGACGAGCGCCGCCACAGCGGCACGGATCGCGTCGTGCTCGGGCCCGGGCGGCACCAGGCCGTCGTCACCGAGCAGGGCCCGCGGCACCGGGACGTCGACGCACGCCTCCTCGACGATGCGGCAATCGGTGTACTCCAGCACGGTCCGCAGCGAGGCGTACGTGCCCGCCGAACGGTTGAGGATCGCCGAGGGATTGATCCAGCCCGTCGGCTTCTGCGTGGTCTCGACTCCCCCGACCGTCCATTCCAGCAGGTTCTTGAGCGCCCCGGGCATCGCGCCGGCGTACTCCGGCGTGCTGATCAGCAGCGCGGACGCCTCGTCGATCAATCGCCGCAGCTCGACGACGGGCTCGGGCAGTGGGTCGTGGTCGAGATCGGGGTTGAAGTGCGGCAGGTTGCCGAGGCCGGCGTACGTCACTGCGCTCACGCCCTGGGGCGCCAGCGCGGCGGCTGTCGCGATCACCGCAGCGTTGACCGAACCCAGTCGTACGCTGCCGCTGATCATCAGGATGCTGGTCACCCGGCAAGCCTAGGACCGCCTGATGTGCCACGGGTCGGGCATGCCGCGACGGTAGAGTTCGAGCGTGAGCGCAACGCCCGGACGCATCTTCCTGTCCCGCATCGTGGGTCAGGCGGTCTTCGACCCCGCGGGCGACCAGGTCGGCAAGCTCCGCGATGTCGTGGTGGCCGTACGCTCCGCCCGCCAGCGTCCGCGCGTGCTCGGACTCGTCGTCGAGGTCCTCGGCCGTCGCCGCATCTTCCTGCCGATCACCCGCGTGACCTCGCTGGACTCGGGCCAGATCATCACGACCGGCGTGCTCAACGTCCGCAAGTTCGTTCAGCGCCGCACTGAGACGCTGGCGATCCACGAGCTGTTCGACCGCACCGTGACGCTCCCGGACGGCACCAGCGGCACCGTCTACGACCTCGCGATGGAGCAGGACCCACGCCGTGACTGGTACGTCAGCTCGGTGGCCGTGCAAGGCGGAGGCAAGCGCTTCGGCCGCCGCGGTCCCCACCACGTGCTCGAGTGGGACGAGGTCAAGGGCCTGACCACCGAGGAAGCCGGTCAGGGCGCGACCCACCTGCTCGCCACGATGGACGAGATGCGCGCCGCCGACCTCGCCAACGCCCTGCGCGACCTCGCCCCCAAGCGCCGCATGGAAGTCGTCACCGAGCTCGACGACGAGCGCCTCGCCGACGTGCTCGAGGAGCTGCCCGAGAAGGACCAGGTCGAGATCCTCGGGGTGCTCGACCCCGAGCGTGCTTCCGACGTGCTCACCGAGATGGACCCGGACGACGCGGCCGACCTGCTCGGCGAGCTGCCGCCCGCCACGGCGGAGGCGCTGCTCGCCCTCATGGAGCCCGAGGACGCCGAGGACGTACGCCGCCTGCTGACGTACGAGGAGCGCACTGCCGGCGGCATGATGACGACCGAGCCGGTCGTTCTGCCCCCTGACGCGACGATCGCCGACGCACTCGCCCGCATCCGCAATCCCGACCTGATCCCCGCGCTCGCGTCGATGGTCTACGTGTGCCGGCCGCCGCTGGAGACTCCGACCGGCAAGTTCCTCGGCATCGTGCACTTCCAGGCCCTGCTGCGCGAGCCGCCCTCGACGCTGGTCAGCGCCATCGTCGACAACGACATCGACTGGCCGCGCCCCGAGGCATCGCTCGAGCATGTCGCCAACCTGCTCGCCGCCTACAACATGGTCGCGCTGCCGGTCGTCGACGAGAACGCCCATCTGCTCGGGGCGGTGACCATCGACGACGTGCTCGACCACCTGCTCCCTGAGGGCTGGCGCGAGCAGGACGACACCGAGTCGGCTCCCGGAGAGGGGTCGGAGGTGGTCACGCATGGCTGACCGCGCCCGTCTCGACCAGCCTCGTTCCGTACGCCGCTCGTTCCGGCCCCGCCGCGAGCCCGATCCCGAGCGCTTCGGACGGTTCGCGGAGTCGACCGCCCGCTTCCTGGGCACCGCGACGTTCATCGCGTGGATGACGGTCTTCGTCGCGATCTGGGTCCTGTGGAACATGCCGTACGGCCCCGACCGGCACCGCTGGGACGACTACCCGTTCATCTTCCTCACCCTGATCCTGTCGCTGCAGGCGTCGTACGCCGCACCGCTCATCCTGCTCGCGCAGAATCGCCAGGAGGCGCGTGACCGCGTCACGCAGGAGCAGGACCGCGACGCCACCGCACAGGCCAACGCCGACATGGAGTTCCTCGCCCGCGAGGTCGCCAGCCTGCGCCTCGGCCTCGGCGAGGTCGCGACCCGCGACTTCATCCGTGGCGAGCTGCGCGGCCTGATGGCCGACCTCGACGAACGCGACGCCGAGGACGAGTCGAAGAACTAGCGCGCGGACGTGTACCCGGAACGATGATCTCCATGCGTTCCCGATGTCCAGGCAACGCGAACGCATGGAGATCCGTCCAACCCCACCGGCGGCCGCAGCCTCAGCGGCTGCGCTGCACCCGCGTCTCGTCCCACACCGGCTCGTCCGACTCGTAGACCCGGCCGTCGGCGCCGAACACCAGGAACCGGTCGAAGCCGCGGGCGAACCAGCGGTCATGGGTCACGGCGACGGGTGGTTCGCGCAGACTCACGAGCACCCTTCGCTGCTGGGCCGCACGCTGCTGGAGATCCTGCATCACGGCGACGGCCACCGTAGGGGCATGGGGCATGAGGGTTCGGCCAAGGCGCTTGACCGCTACGGGCTGGCCAAGGGCTGGTGACCAGGTCTTCGAGCAGCTGTCGGGTGGTCAGCAGGCGCGCTTCCAGATCCTGCTGCTCGAGCTGTCGAACTGCTGCTCGACGAGCCCACTGACAACCTCGACCTGCACTCCGCCGAGGCGCTTGAGCAGGCGCTGTCGACGTTCGAGGGCACCGTCGCGGGGCGTACGCGCGAGCCCAGCTTGGCCATGCCGGTGTGGTCGACCGGCGGCGGGATGACGTCGCCGACCGGCTCGTGCTCGATGTCCGGCCGTGAACCGCCGGCGGCCAGCAGCCGGAGGAAGTGCGACTTGCCCGAGCCGTTGCTGCCCAGCACCGCGACCCGCTCGCCGAACCAGATCTCGAGGTCGAACGGCTTCATGAGCCCCGTGAGCTCGACCTGCTCGGCGACCACCGCACGCTTGGCCGTACGTCCGCCGTCGAGCCGCATCCGGAGGTTCTGCGCGATCGGCACGGCCTCCGGCGGGCCTTCTCGTTCGAAACGCTCGAGCCGGGTGACCGCCGCCTGCAACCGCGAGGCCATGTCGGCGTTGTAGGCGGCCTTGGCCCGGTACATCACGACGAGGGCCTTGAGCTTGGCCCGCTCCTCGTCCCACCGCAGACGGCGCTCCTCGAGCTTGGCGTTGCGCTCGATCCGTGCCTGCAGGTACGTCGAGAAGTGCCCCGGGTGCACCCACAGCGAGCTGCCGGCTGCGCCGGGCTCGAGCGTCGCGATGCGCTGCGCGACCCGCTCGATCAGCTCACGGTCGTGACTCACGAACAGCACGGTCTTGGGCGACTCGACGAGCTGGTCCTCGAGCCACCGCTTCGCCGGCACGTCGAGGTAGTTGTCGGGCTCGTCGAGCAGCAGCACCTGCTCGGGCCCGCGCAGCAAGGCCTCGAGCACGAGCCGCTTCTGCTCACCACCGGACAGGGTCGTGACCTGACGCCACTGCGCCTTCTGGAACGGCACGCCCAGCGCGGAGACGGTGCACATGTCCCACATCGCCTCGTGGTCGTAGCCGCCCGCATCGCCCCAGTCGACGAGCGCCTGGGCGTACGCCATCTGGTCGCGCTCGTCGTCACGCTCCATCATGAGCAGCTCCGTCCGGTCAACCTCGGCTGCTGCCTTGCGCACGGCCGCGGGAGCCACGGACACCAAGAGGTCGCGGACGGTCGACTCGTCGCGCACCGAGCCGATGAACTGTCGCATCACCCCGAGTCCCCCGGAGATCGTGACGGCACCCTCGTGCGGGTCGAGGTCACCCGTCGCGATGCGGGTCAGGGTCGTCTTTCCGCTGCCGTTGGGGCCGATCAGAGCGACCTTCATGCCCTCGCCCACCCGCAGGCTGACCTCGTCGAGGAGAGGTCGCCCGTCGGACAGCGTGAAGCTGACGGAGTTGAGGTCGAGGTGTCCCACCACGACATCCTCGCACCTGGCATTTGAACCAGCGACGAACGCGAGCAAGAGTGGGAGATTCACCCAGACGCCCATCCATGGAACGGGAGAAACACGTGCTCACGATGACCGACAACGCAGCAGACGTGGTCCAGAAGATCGTCGAACAGACCGTGGCAGACGAACAGGCCGGCCTCCGGATCAGCCAGACAGCCGACGAGTCGCTCGCCCTGACGCCCGCAGCGGCGTCCGAGCCAGGCGACCAGGTCGTCGAGGAGAACGGTGCTCGAGTCTTCCTCGACGAAGGCGCCGCCGCCCTTCTCGACGACAAGATCCTCGATGCACAGGTCGAGGCCGACGGATCGGTGCAGTTCGCCGTCGGCGTCCAAGGCTGACACTGGCCGCCCACCCTGAACCGAAATTGAACATGTTCAAATAGTGGTCTAGGGTGGGCGCCATGAGCCACTCAGAGCCACGGACCGCCGTGATCGCCGGTGCGTCCGGCTACATCGGCCAGCACCTCCTCCGCACGCTCGCGGAGCGAGGGGTCGACGTACGCACGATCGGCCGCAGCGCGTCGAGCGACGCGACCTGGGACGACCCGTCGGCTCTCGTCGAGGTGCTCGACGGCGCCGATCTGCTCGTCAACTTCGCGGGCCGCTCGGTGAGCTGCCGCTACACCAAGCGCAACGCCGACGCGATCTTCTCGTCGCGCACGGAGACCACAGTCGCGCTCGGACGCGCGCTTGCGGCGACCACGAGCCCTCCGGCGCTGTGGATCAACTCGAGCACCGGCACGATCTATCGCGACTCACGCGACCGTCCCATGGACGAGGCCTCCGGTGAGCTCGGCACCGGGTTCTCCGTTGGCGTCGCTCGGGCTTGGGAGCACGAGCTGTTCTCAGCACCGACCGACGTCCGCAAGGTCGCGCTTCGCATGTCGATCGTCCTCGGGGCCGGCGGCGGAGCGCTGAACCCGTTCATCAACCTCGCCCGGCTGGGCTTCGGCGGGCCGATGGGCGACGGCGAGCAGAAGTTCAGCTGGGTCCACGTCGACGATGTCGTCAGCGCCATCACGTACGCCTTCGAGCACCCCGAGATCTCCGGCCCCGTCAACGTCGCCGCCCCGGAGGTCGTGTCGAACGCGGAGATGATGCGCCAGGTGCGGGCGACGCTCGGCCGGGCCTGGGGCATGCCGCTCCCGGCGTGGGCGCTCGAGGCGGGTGCGCGCATCATCCGCACCGAGCCCGAGCTCGTCCTCAAGAGCCGGTGGATCGACTCGCGGATCCTGCGGGAGTCGGGGTTCGAGTTCGCCCACCCGACGCTGTCGGGCGCGCTCGACGAGATCGCAGGCCGTACGCCCCGTGGCCTGCTGCCCGTCGCCCTGGGCTGACAGGGTTGGAAGGGCAGGCTCAGCGGTGATCGCAGGACCGCCCCCGTACGATGGAGGCATGGCAGTGGTCACCGAAGAGCAAGTCCGTGAAGCCCTCAGCAAGGTCAACGACCCTGAGATCAAGCGACCCATCACCGAGCTCGGGATGGTCGACGGCATCACGATCGACGAATCGCAGATCACCGTACGCCTGCTGCTGACCGTCTCCGGCTGCCCGCTCAAGGACACCCTCAACCGGGACATCACCGCCGCCGTCGCCGAGGTGGCGCCGGCCCACGCGGTCGTCGTCGACATGGGCGTCATGACCGACGAGCAGCGCAAGAGCATGCAGGAGCTGCTGCGCGGTGGACGCACCGAGAAGGAGATCCCGTTCGCGCAGCCCGGATCGTTGACCAAGGTCTTCGCGATCGCCTCGGGCAAGGGCGGCGTCGGCAAGTCGACCGTCACGGTCAACCTCGCGCTCGCGATGGCCAAGCGCGGCCTCAAGGTCGGCATCATCGACGCCGACATCTACGGACACTCGATCCCCGACATGCTCGGCGTCGGCGACCTCCGCCCGACCCAGGTCGAGGACATGATCATGCCCGTCCCGGTCAAGGGCATGAAGGTCATCAGCATCGGCATGCTCAAGCCCCGCAAGGACCAGGTCGTCGCATGGCGCGGGCCGATGCTCGACCGTGCGCTCGTGCAGATGCTCAGCGACGTCTACTGGGGCGACCTCGACGCCCTGCTCCTCGACCTGCCGCCCGGCACGGGCGACGTGGCGATCAGCCTCGGCCAGCACCTGCCCAACGCCGAGGTCGTCGTCGTGACGACCCCGCAGCCCGCGGCCGCCGATGTCGCGGAGCGCGCCGGCACGATGGCCTCGATGATGCACCAGCGCGTCGTCGGCGTCATCGAGAACATGTCCTACCTCCAGGTCCCCGGCGGCGAGCGCATGGAGATCTTCGGCTCCGGTGGCGCTGCCAAGGTCGCCGAGACGCTCAGCGCGCGCTTCGGCTACGACGTGCCGATGCTCGGCCAGGTGCCGCTCGACCAGACACTTCGCGAAGGCGGCGACGCCGGCGACCCGATCGTCGAGACGGATCCCGACTCCGAGGCCGCCAAGGTCCTCCAGGGTGCCGCTGACCAGCTGAGCGGACGCTCCCGCGGCCTTGCCGGCATGCAGCTGGGGTTGGCACCGGCCGGACGGCTCTAGGCCGCACACATGTTCGGCATGGGCCTCCCCGAGATCGGGGTCATCCTCGTGGTGGCGTTGCTCGTGTTCGGGCCGGACAAGCTCCCGGAGATCGCCAAGCAGGCCGGCGGCTTCGTGCGTACGCTGCGCCAGATGGCTGAGAACGCCAAGAACGACCTGGGGCGCGAGATGGGTCAGGACTTCTCCGACCTCAACCTCCGCGACCTCGACCCGCGCGAGATCGTCCGCAAGAACTTCCTCGACGACGACACGACGCCGTCACCCACCCGCGAGCAGCGCATCCTGCGGCCCGGCGAGACCCCGCCGTACGACCCGGAGTCGACCTAGCCCGCCACTCATTCCTTGTACGCGATGGCGGCGCTGGTCGGGCCGGCGAGGTGACGGACCTCGGTCCGCGCGAATCCGGCCCTGCGGGCCCAGCCATCGAACTGGGCGCCGGTGTAGTCGAATCCGCCTGGCAGCTCGATCAGCATGTTGAGCGACATCAACAGCCCGAAAGCGTTCACCCGACGCTCGTCATCGATCACGTTCTCGATGGCCACGAGCATGCCGCCGGACGACAGGCCCGCGTACGCCTTGTCGATGAGCGTCTGTTTCTGGACCTCGTCCCAGTCATGCAGGATGTTCCCCATGAAGTAGACATCGGCCGGCGGGAAGTCGTCGCGGAAGAAGTCCCCTTCGACCGCCTTGACGCGATCGGCGACACCGTGGCTCGCCAGATGGGCGTTCGCGACCGGGACGACCGGCGCCAGGTCGAACACGGTGCCGGTGAGGTGGGGGTTGCGGCTTGCGATGATCGTCGCCAGCACCCCGTTGGCACCGCCGATGTCGCTGAACGTGTGATGGGCACTGAGGTCGAGCGACTCGCCCAGCGCCGTGAAGGCACCGAGCTGGATGCCGGCCATCCCGGCAAGAAAGTTCTCCAGGACCTCGGGTTGCGAGTAGAGGCCCTCGAACAGCCCCGGCGCTCCGGTCTTGATCTCGTTCTGCGGGAGGCCGGTCTGCAGGGCCTCGGTCAAGGAGCCCCAGAAACCGTAGAGCCGCGCGGAGGCCATCTCGAGGATCCCGCCGACGTACGCGGGTGAGCTGGGGTCGAGGAACACCGCCGTGTCCGGCGTGTGCCGATAGACGGCGTCGGGTCCGTTGCCGTCGCGGGACAGCAGACCGAGCGCGACCAAGGCATCGAGGAAGTCATCACGGCTCCGCTCGTGCAGCCCGACACGTTCGGCGATCTGTGCCGCGGTCAGACCGTCGGCGCCCAGCTCGGCGTACAGCCCGAGATCCACCGCAGACAGGAGTGTCCTGGAGGCGAAGAAGCCCATGCCGATCTGAAGGATGTGTTCGGGGCTCGGGGCATCACCGATCGGTGGCTCGGTGGCACTGGTGGTCGTCTCGCTCATGTGAGGGCTCCTGGCAGTCAGCTGTCCCGACAGGGCCCCCGCGGACAGATCAGCGGTGCATTCGAGTATTGCAACGACGAGCCAGAACCGCAGGCGTTTCTGACAGTCCTTAGGCTGCGTCGAGCCACGCCGTCATGCGGTCGAGCCCGTCTCGTACGCGCTCCGGAGGCGTCTCCTCGTGGGTGCCGCGTGGCAGCTGGGACACCGCCTGCTCGACCCGGCCACGGTCGGCGTCGGTCACGATCGTGTAGACGACACCGTCGTCGTCCCAGGTCACGAGCATCGGCTCACCATCACGGACCCAGACCTGCGAGCCGGCCATCTCGGCGTGCTCGAAGTCCTGGACGCTGTCACGATCGAGCGACCCGTTCTGCTCGAACAGGTTGAGCTTGGCGCTGCCGTTGGAGTAGCTCAGGGCAACGACCTCCTCGTGGTCAGCGAACGCCCCGGAGACGCGGTGCATGTCGCCCGCCAGTGTCGTGAGGCACGGCCAGCCCGAGCCGTCGAGCTCGGTCATCGTCGAGTCCTCGATGACGTGCCCGGCCGGCACCGCGGTCGCGCCGTAGAAGTCGGCGGCATAGCGGTTGAACGGAGGTGCGACCTCGTCGCCGACCCGCTGGTCCCCTCCGCCAACGGCGTACGCGGTCATCACCACAGCGACCGAGGCACTGACGAGGACGACACCGGCACGGAACGGCACCGAGCGGCGTACGCGGACCCACCAGCTGTCGGGCTCCGGCGGCGACGCGGCCAGGCTCGACAGCGAGGCGAGCAGGTTGGCCGGAGGCTCGGGCGCGGCAACCGTCGACATACGGGACTTGAGCAGGCGTTGCTGGCGTACGGCCTTGGCGCAGGCGTCACACGTCTGGAGATGCGTCAGCGCTTCGCGCGTCGCGGGCTCGGACAGCTGTCCGTCCACGAACGCTGCGACATCAGCACCCAGATGAGCCATCAGATCCCAACCGGCCCCACGAATCGGGTCCGACCCTTGCGGGGAGCACGGTGAGCAAGCGTCTCGCGCAGCTGCGTGCGGCCACGGTGGATGCGGGAACGGACGGTGCCGAGCTTGACGCCGAGGACGTCGGAGATCTCCTCGTAGGACAAGCCTTCGATGTCACACAGCACGACGGCGACGCGGAACTCGTCGGACAGCGAGGACAGTGCCAGCTCGATGTCGGGGTCGAAGTTGGCGTCGTGGACGGCCGACTCGGGGAGCACCTCAGAGCTCAGCAGCTTGTCCTCGGCACCTTCGTAGAAGCCATCCATGCGCAGGCGCGACTTGCGGCGCACGCGGTCGAGGAAGAGGTTCGTCGTGATGCGGTGCAACCAGCCGGGGAAGTTGCCCGGCTCGTAGGCGTCGAGCGAGCGGAAGACCCGGATGAAGACGTCCTGCGTCAGGTCCTCGGCGTCCTGGCGGTTGCCGGTCAGGCGGTAGGCAAGCCGATAGACGCGCGCGGAGTGCTCCGCGACGATGTCGTCCCAGTTGAGCGTTGCCGTGGTCACGTCGTCGTCCTTCATGAATTGATCGTTCACCCCGTACCTGAGAGAACGCATTGAAACTGCTGACTGTTCCCCAGATTCCCGTGACATCACACGGTTGAGCCTCCGCAGCCAACGGCTCCTGCGCGGATAGTCTGTCTTTGACAACCGCGACCGAGGAGCCGACCATCACCACCGCAGCCAGCCTGGCGTACGCCGAGGACTTCCTGAGCGAGGACGACCACCTTGCCGCTGCGAGACGCCGGTCCACAGATGTCGGCGTCATCCCCGTCGGTCCTGGCGGCGGTGCGGCCCTGTCCTTCCTCGCCTCGGTCGTGCAGGCCAAGTCGGTCGCCGAGATCGGCACCGGCACCGGCGTCTCCGGGCTGTGGCTCCTGAGGGGCATGCAGCCCGACGGCGTCCTGACGTCGGTCGACCTCGAGGCCGAGCACCAGCGGCTGGCCCGTGAGACGTTCACCGAGGCCGGCTACGCACCACAGCGGTTCCGCCTGATCGCGGGCGCCGGGCTCGACGTCATGCCACGGCTGACCGATGCCGGCTATGACGTGGTGTTCCTCGACGGCGACAAGGTCGAGTACGGCGAGTACCTCGACCAGGCGATGCGCCTCGTACGCCCCGGCGGCGTCATCGTGTTCGACAACGCCTTGTGGCACGACCGGGTCGCCGATCCGGCCCAGCGCGACCCTGAGACGTCGGCGATCCGCGAGGTCGTGCAGCGGGTCAAGAACGACGAGCGACTCCGCAGCGTGCTGCTGCCGCTCGGCGACGGCCTGCTGGCCGCCCAGCTCCTGGCCTGAGGCTCACCGGGCCAACGGCAACTCCACCACGAAGCTCGCGCCCGGGCCGTGAGCGGGATCGAGCGCGATGCTTCCGCCGGTCGCCGAGACGATCTCACGGGAGATGGCCAGACCCAGCCCAGTGCTGTGACCGCTGCGGACGCGCGCGTCGTCGGCGCGCGCGAACCGCTCGAAGACCCGCTCGCGGAGATCGTCCGTGATCCCGGCCCCGTCGTCTGACACGGTCAGGACCGCTTGACCGTCGCGCTCGGTCAGCGACACCGTGACCGAGGGCCCGCCGTGCTGTCGGGCATTCTCGAGCAGGTTGCGCACGACCAGGGCTAGGTGCGTCGGATCACCGACGACCTGAGCGGCCGACACGGCCGACGCGTCGATCGTCGGCCCCCCTGTGTCACGCACGCGGCGGACCTCGCGCATCACGACGTCGTCGAGGTCCACGGGACCACGTCTGCCAGGGGTGTCGTCGCCGTCACTTCTCGCCAGTAGAAGGAGATCGTCGACAAGGCGCTGGAGGGACACGGTCTCGTCCAGCACGCTCTGCTGGGTCGCCGGATGATCTGCGCTGTCCGGTTGGGCCAGGTCAACCTCGAGCTCCGCGCGCATCCTGGCCAATGGGCCGCGAAGCTCATGTGAGGCATCCGCAACGAACCGCTGCTGACGCGCCGACGAGGCTTCGAGGCGTCCGAGCATGAGATTCATGGTCTGCGCGAGGCGAGCCACCTCGTCCCGGGTGGCGGGCTCCGGCACGCGCCGGTCGAGGCTGCTGCCGCTGATCTCTGCCACCTGGCGGCGGATCTGCTCGACCGGGCTGAGAACCCGGCCGACCAGGACCCAGACGAGCCCCGCGAGCACCAGAGTCGCGGCGGGCACCGCCACGCTGAGTCCGCGGATCAAGGTCGAGACACTGTCATTGACGTCATCGAGCGGTGTCGCCGTGCGGATCACGACGCCTTCGTGACGCACAGACATCACCCGATACTCCCCCTCGGCGCGAGGGACGTGCGCGGACCGAAAGTCTGGCTTGCCGCCTTCGGGCAGGGCCAGCTCAAGAGGGCCCGGTGAGGTCGTGGTCTCCGCGACCAGATGACCTGAGGCGTCGACGACCTGCGCAAATGCATCATCGTCGCCCTCGCTGGCGAGGATCTCAGGTATTGATCCGTCATCCACCTGCTTTGAGACCGCACTGGCGTGATGCTCAAGCCCTTCGTCGACGCTCTCGACGAGAGTGTGCCGCTGAGAAGCCACCAATGCCGCCCCCGTCAGGGCAAGCATGATCAGCACGAGCGTCGCCGCCAGCAGGGTCGTCCGTGCCCGCACACCCCAGACCATGTCAGCCCGCGCTCAGCCGGTAGCCCGCACCGCGTACGGTCTCGATCGTGGCTTGGCTCGACCGCTGCTCGAGCTTGCGCCGGAGCCTGCCGACGTAGACCTCGACGATGTTGGGATCGCCATCGAAGTCGTCGCTCCACACCTCGTCGATCATCTGATGCTTGGACACCACCCGACCGCAGTTGCGTACCAGGTGGAACAGGACATCGAACTCCCGTGAGGTGACCGACAGCTCACCGTCACCGACTCGTACGCGATGGCCGAGCGGATCGACCTCGAGATCTCCTGCGGCCACCGGGACGGGCGCAGAGGTGCTGCCGCGACGGACCAGGGCACGCAGGCGGGAGACCAGCACGGGGAACGAGAACGGCTTGACCACGTAGTCGTCGGCCCCGAGGTCCAATCCCTCCGCCTCGTCGAGCTCGCCGTCCATCGCTGTCAGCATCAGGATCGGCGTCCAGATGCCCGCAGCCCGCAGGTCACTGCACACGCGATAGCCGTTGAGCCCGGGAAGCATCAGGTCGAGCACCACGACGTCGTACGACCCCTCGGTCGCCCGCCACAGCCCGTCGACGCCGTTGTGGGCGATGTCGACGGTGAAGCCCTCGGGCTGGAGGCCGCGCTTCACCGCTGCGGTGAGCTTTTCGTCGTCATCGACGAGGAGCACCTTCATGGTCGTCTCCCGGTAGCCGTCTTCAGACTAGCCACGCTAAGCCGGCCCCGCTGAATACCTGCTGAACAAGCCTTTGCGGCGATTCAGCCGGCATTCAGCGCCGACGACGCAATCTCGTGGTGGACGAGAGGATTGGACATGAACTCATCACACCGCGTGCTCACCGCACTCGCAGGCATCGCCGTGGTCGCGGCGTGCTCCGGGGGGAGCGACGAACCCACGACCAGTTCGCGTGAACTGCCACGAGGCGGTGAGGCGATGACGCTGGATCCGAAGGACTTCACGACGACGATCGACAATCCCTATCTGCCGTTGGTGCCGGGCACCCAGTCGACGTTCCGGGAGGTGGGCGGCGACGGGAGCGTCGCAACGGTTGTCGTCACGGTGACGAGCAAGACGCGCAAGGTCGCCAACGGCGTCACGGCGCGCGTCGTCCGCGACACCGTCTCGGAGGATGGTGAGATCGTCGAGGACACCTTCGACTGGTACGCCCAGGATGCTGAGGGGAACGTCTGGTACCTCGGGGAGGACACGGCGGAGTTCGAGGATGGCAAGAAGGTGACGTCGGAGGGCTCGTTCGAGGCCGGGGTCGACGGAGCGATGGCCGGAGTCGTCATGCCAGCACACCCGCGGCCCGGACTGGCGTATCGCCAGGAGTACTACCGTGGCGAGGCCGAGGACAACGGCGAAGTGCTGAGCGCACGCGAGATGGTCGACGTGAAATACGGCCACTTCACCTCGGCGGTGCTCACGAAGGACACGTCGGCGATCGAGCCGGATGTGCTGGAGTACAAGTTCTACGCCCGCGGCGTCGGCCAGGTGCTCACGCTTGACATCGCGGGCGGCAGCGGGCGCGAGGAGCTGCTGACCGTCGAGAAGGTGCCGGCCGGCACGGCGACCGGACCCCTGGGGCACCCGGACGACTAGTCGTCGTCGCGCTTGTCGTGCTCGAAGCTGGCTGACGAGCGGAATCCGGCAGGGCCGCGTACGACAGCGACGACCTCATAGGGCTCGATCGTGACGGGCGGGCTGCCGATGATCTTGGAGCCGGCCGAGTCGGCGGCGATCTTCTCGAAGTTGTCCTGGAATGCGGCGCGCGCCTCGTCGGAGACGAACACATAGCTGCCCTCGAACCACTCGCCCTTGCGGGCGCGCCAGGTCTTGAAGCGCAGGCCGTCGAGCCCTGCGAACTTCGAGAAGGACTCATCCTCCACGTACGAGCGGAGAGCCTTGAGTGTGCCTTTGGGGGCGTCGGCCAATGACCAGCGAACGGTCAGCCCGTACATCAGACGGCTTTGAGCTGGTCGCCCAACGTGGCCGCTTCCTCATTGTTGAGCTCGACAACGAGACGTCCGCCGCCCTCGAGCGGGACGCGCATGACGATGCAGCGCCCTTCCTTGGTGACCTCCATCGGGCCGTCTCCGGTCCGTGGCTTCATGGCGGCCATCAGTTCCCCTCTCGATCTGGAGCTCCCACCGCTACGGCGGGAAGCGTGCCTCCTATTATCGCCTATGGCCGAAGCACGTTCGACCGCAGTACCACCAGGAGGCACCGATGACCGATCAGAGCGCACCACCTGTCACCTACGAGGTGGTCGACGGCGTGGGCACGGTGACGTTCAACCGTCCCGACGGGATGAACAGCCTGACGCTCGCAACGAAGATCGCGCTGCGCGATTCGCTGCACGCCGCAGCGGCCGACAGTGCCGTGCGTTGCACCGTCCTGACCGGCACCGGACGGGCCTTCTGCGTCGGCCAGGACCTCAAGGAGCACGTCGCCGACCTGCAGTCCGAGAGCTCGTCATTAGGCACGACGGTCGCCGAGCACTACAACCCCGCCGTCACCGCGATCGCGACGATGCCCAAGCCCGTCATCGCGGCGGTCAACGGTGTCGCTGCGGGCGCCGGGGCCTCTCTCGCGTTCGCCGCCGACTTCCGCCTCGTACGCCGTTCGGCCGGGTTCAACCTGGCATTCGCCGGCATCGCCCTGTCCTGTGACACCGGCTCCTCGTGGACCCTCCCCCGGCTCGTCGGGTTCGGCAAGGCGACCGAGCTGCTGATGCAGCCGCGCACGATCCCGGCAGACGAGGCGTACGCCCTCGGGCTGGCCACGAAAGTCGTCGACGACGAGGACTTCGACGCCGAGGTGGCCGCGCTGGCGCGTTCCCTCGCGGACGGGCCGACGCTGGCGCTCGGCGCGATCAAGCGGTCGCTGTCCTTCTCGGCAACGCACGACCTGCCCGCCTCGCTCGAGCACGAGGGCCAGAAGATGGCACTGACCGGTGCGTCAGCAGATCACGCGGTCGCGGTGCAGGCGTTCCTCGCCAAGGAGAAGCCGGTCTTCACCGGGCGCTGATCCGACGGCCGAACCGTCAGGCAGAGCGGTCGTGCTGGCGGCGCTCCTCCGCGGAGGCCGCCTCTTCCCACGCGAGCACCTGGGCCCGAGCGTCCATCTCGGCGCCTTCACTCTCGACGAGGGCGTCGAGTGCACGCGCCAGGTCGTACTGAGCCGACTCGAGATCGGACTTCGCGGACTCTGCGTCGGCCTTGAGGGCCTCGTTCCGGGCACGCTCCTCCGACACCCGCTCGCGCGAGCGAGCCAGGTCGATCTCGGCGGTCACGAGTGAGTCGCGGAGCTCGGCGAGCTGCTCGTCGCGCAACCTGATCCGCGCGCCCATCTGGGTCGCAAACTCGATGTGCTCACGAGAACGCGCCACCGAGGCGCGACGGTTGTCGTCGACGATGGCAGACCGTTCCATCGACCAGATGCGACGCCTGTCGTGGAGCTCGTTGGACAGCAGCCGGGCCGCGACGACGCCGGCCAGGACCGCGTACGTCGTTGCCGCGATCAGGACGGGGACGGTCGACAGGATGATGCCTGCCACTGCCACGAGGGCAGCAGAGATCAGCAGTCCGACCGAGCCGACTGCTCTGCGAGACCGGGGGATTCTGCGCGATGAAGCCATGTCCGGATGGTAAGCCGCGGCGGCGGCGAAAGTGGGGAGCCACGCTGGGCGCGTGTGACTGGTCTGACTCAGCCGCGCGCAACGCAGTCGGCGAGGTGGTCGTTGACCATGCCGGTCGCCTGCATCAGGGCGTAGGCCGTCGTCGGTCCGAAGAACCGGAAGCCACGCTTCTTGAGCGTCTTGGCCATGGCGATCGACTCGGCTGTCGTCGCCGGCACGTCGGCGTATGACGTCGGCGCCGGCGCGGGCGGCGGCGCGAACGACCAGAGCAGGTCGCTGAACGACTCGTCGAGCTCCACGAGCGTGCGGGCGTTGCTGATCGTCGCCTCGATCTTGAGGCGGTTGCGCACGATGCCGGCATCGTCGAGCAGCCGGGCGACGTCTGCGTCGCCGAACGCGGCGACGGCCTCAGGATCGAAGCCCGCGAACGCCTCGCGGAAGTTGTCGCGCTTGCGGAGGATGATCGCCCAGGACAGACCGGACTGGAACGCCTCGAGCGACATGCGCTCGAACAGCTCGCGGTCGCCGCGCAGCTCCCGCCCCCACTCGGTGTCGTGGTAGGCGATCATCGCGGGGTCGTCGCCCCATGGGCAACGCACGATCAGGTCGGCACCGGTCGTTACGCTCACGAGTGTGACTCTGCCATCCACCTCGGACACTCTGCGACTGGGCACGCGGACGTTCCAGCCCGGGGAGCTTGCGCTGATGGCGATCATCAACCGCACGCCGGACTCGTTCTACGACAGCGGCTCGACGTTCGACCTCGAGCCCGCCCTCGTACGCCTTGGCGAGGCCGTCCGCGACGGGGCCGACCTGGTCGATGTGGGTGGCGTACGCGCGGGCTACGGCCCTGATGTCGACGCCGACGAGGAGCTGCGACGCACGGCTGACTTCGTCGCCGAGGCGCGAGCACGGTTCCCCGACCTGGTGATCAGCGTCGACACCTGGCGCAGCGAGGTCGCCGACGAGCTGTGCCGCCTCGGCGCCGACCTCGTCAACGACACCTGGTCGGGACACGACCCCGAGCTCGCCGCGGTCGCCGCGCAGCACGGTGCCGGGCTCGTGTGCAGCCACACCGGCGGCATCGGGCCGCGCACCGACCCGCACCGCTCGGCGTACGACGACGTCGTCGCCGACGTCATTGAGACCGTGACGGGACTGGCCGAACGCGCGCTCCAGGCGGGCGTTCGCCGCGACGGGATCGTGATCGACCCGACGCACGACTTCGGCAAGAACACCCGGCACAGCCTGGAGCTGACGCGCAGGCTCGACGAGCTGGTCGCGACGGGCTGGCCCGTGCTGGTCGCGCTGTCCAACAAGGACTTCATCGGCGAGACCCTCGACGTCGACAAGGACCACCGCCTGCCCGGCACGCTGGCCGCGACCGCCGTCTCGGCGTGGCAGGGCGCGCGGGTGTTCCGTGCCCACAACGTCGCCGAGACCCGTCAGGTCCTCGACGTGGTCTCCTCGATCCGTGGGGACCGCCCTCCAGCGGTCGCCCGACGCGGTCTGGCCTGACGCGCGGGCATTTCCCGAGTTCGAGTCGCACGTGTCTCGAACCGCTACGATTCAGTTTCCCAACCGGGGCCACCTGCTCTCGACAGCGAGGAACGACCGACCGTGAGAGTTTTTCGCAAAGTAGTGCTCCCTGTGGCTTGGGTGGCGATCTTCTCGACGATCGCCATCAGCCTGGCGGTCATGGCGTTCGGGAGCGATGACCCCGAGCCGGCGCGGAGCGGACTCAAGCCAACAGGACAGATCCCCGTCAGCAACGCTGGCGTGAGCCGCGGAACCGTCGAGAACATGCTCACGCTCCAGGGCACGATCCAGGTGGACCCGCCGGTCACGGCGAAGGCAGATCACGACGGCGTCGTCAACCACTTCTTCTTCCAGGCCGGCGCCAAGGTCAAGGTCGGCGAGCCGATCTTCCAGATCAAGTCCGAGGAAGCCGCAGCAGGCGACGACGAGGACGAGGCCAAGCCGAAGATCCGCTACTACAACGTCCTGGCCTCCAAGTCCGGCCGCATCAGCGGGTTCTCCAAGGAGCTCGAGGACCCGGTGACCAAGGGCGACGCCGTCGCGACGATCCGGCTCGACACGTTTCGCGCGACGGGCTCGATCGACCCGGTCGACCAGTACCGCCTGCTCAAGATGCCTCGGTCCGCCCAGGTCTCCATCACCGGCGGGCCCAAGCCCTTCGCCTGCGGAGAGCTGGCGATCGGCGATCCCTCAACCAGCACCGGCAGCGGCGACGCCGGGTCCGATGACGGCGACGACATGCAGCCCAGCGGCTACAGCGGACCCGGCGAGGGCGAAGGTGGTGGCGAGGGCGGCGGAGCCAGCATCACTTGCCGAGTCCCCGAGGACGTACGCGTGTTCGACGGCCTCAACATGACGATGGCGATCAACGCGGGACGTGCCGAGGACGTCTTGGTCGTACCGATCACCGCGGTCCGCGGACTGGTGGGCACCGGCACGGTCTGGGTGCTGGAGGACGGCGAGCCGACCGAACGCCGTGTGCGGCTGGGCCTGAGCGATGGACAGGTCGTCGAGATCCGCAAGGGTCTCAAGGAGGGCGAAGAGATCCTCGAGTTCGTCCCGGGCGCCTCCCCCGACGAGATGGGCGGCGACGAGATGGGCGTCGACATGGGGCAGGCGGCCGGCTGATGTCCGAGCTGCTGCGCCTCACGCAGGTGACCCGGACCGTCAAGCTGCCCGACGACAGCGACCTGCACATCCTCACGGGTGTCGACCTCACGGTCTCGAGCGGCGACCACATCGGCATCATCGGTCGTTCGGGCACCGGCAAGTCGACACTGCTCAACCTGCTGGGCCTGCTCGACCGGCCGACGACCGGCACGCTCGAGTGGGCCGGCCAGGACATACGCACGCTCCGGGCGCGCGCCGCGGCCCGCATCCGGGGTCGCGACGTCGGCTTCGTGTTCCAGCAGTTCAACCTGCTCCCCGGCCGCACGGCGCTCGAGAACGTCGCGGCTCCGTTGATGTACGCGCCCGGGAGCGTGTTCTGGAAGCGCCGGGAGATCGCTGCGGCGATGCTGGAGCGGGTCGGCCTGGGCGCGCGCCTCGACTCGATGCCCGAGAGCCTCTCCGGCGGCGAGCAGCAACGCGTGGCCATCGCGCGCGCGATCGTGCGCGGCCCCAAGATCGTCCTCGCCGACGAACCGACCGGCGCACTCGACCTCGAGACCGGCGCCGAGGTGATGGCGCTGCTCGACGGCATCACGCACGAGACCGGTGCGGCGCTCATCACGATCACGCACGACGTCGACGTCGCCCAGATGGCTCGCCAGCGGTTCCGCCTCGACGGCGGCCGGCTCCACAGCCTCGTCGACGTACCCGCATGACCGGATTTGCCGCGGCGGTCGTCGAGGCCTGGCAGGAGCTGCGCATCCACCGGCTCCGCGTGCTGCTCTCGTTGATCGGGGTGGGGGTCGCGGTGTGCGCCCTGACCAGCGCGGTGGCCGTCAGCAGCATCGCCAAGCAGGCACTCGTCGAGCAGGCCGAGCGTGAGGGCGGCCGACCGGCGACGTACGGGATCTTCGCCTACAGCGAATCCGGCGAGCCCGCACCCGCGTCGGAGACCCGGCGCGTGTTCGGCGAGACGATGCGCGACTTCGGCGTCAACTACCACTCGGCCATCGGGGAGTCCCAACCGATCGCGGTCGTCGCCAAGGGTCCTCGGCGGGTCACCCTGCGCGCGGTCGACGTGGCGTACGCCGACCTGCGGCGCATGGTGCCGCTGCAGGGACGCTGGTTGAGCAAGGACGACGCCCAGAACCTCAGCCCGGCCGTCGTCGTGGACGCCCGCATGCTCAAGGCCCTCGGCCTCGGACCCGACTCCCTCCCCGCGACCGTGACCTTCCGTGGCGAGACCGCGATCACGGCCACGATCATCGGCCAGGTGCGCAAGGACGAGCAGTCAGGTGGCCCGACCGCCTACATCCTGTTCGACGCGTACGAACGGTGGTTCAGCGCGAGCCAGCCGATGTACGACGTCAACTTCCAGATGTGGGTGCCGCCGAGCGGCGCGAAGGCCTTGAGCAAGGCGGTCCGCAAGGAGCTCCGGTCCGAGCTCCCCGGTATGCAGGTCGACGTCGGGCGGAATGACTACTCAGACCGCGGCGAGTCCTTCAAGACGTTCAAGTACGTCGTCGGGGGCATCAGCGCCCTGATCCTGCTGCTGGGTGCGATGAGCCTGCTCAACATCGCCCTCGTGACGATCAAGCAACGCGTCCGCGAGATCGGCATCCGCCGCAGCTTCGGCGCCACGACGTCGCGGGTCTTCTTCTCCGTCATGATGGAGAGCGTCGTGGCGACGTTCGTCGCGGGGCTCGTCGGCGTGGTCGCGGCGGTCGGCATCGTCAACAGCCCGTTGATCGCCGATCACGTCATCACGGACGTCACCGACATACCGCCGTTCCCGATGTCGGCTGCGGTCCTCGGCCTGGTCGTCTCACTGGCCGTCGGCAGCCTCGCGGGACTCCTGCCGGCCCTGATCGCCGTTCGGGTCAAGATCATCGACGCGATCCGCTTCTGACCTCCGCTACCTCAGGCGTCCTTGGCGACGAACCACTCGACGGCCTCGTCGATGTCGTCGGTGAGGTGCAGCATGTCGATGTCGGGCTGACCGATCTTGCCGTCCGTCAGCATCGTCGTGCGCAGCCAGTCGATCAGCCCGCCCCAGTACTCCGTGCCGAACAGCACGATCGGGAACGACGTGATCTTCTGCGTCTGCACCAGCGTCAGGGCCTCGAACAGCTCGTCCATCGTGCCGAAGCCGCCGGGCAGCACGACGTAGCCCTGGGCGTACTTGACGAACATCGTCTTGCGGACGAAGAAGTAGCGGAAGTTGATGCCGAGGTCGACCCACTCGTTCATGCCCTGCTCGTGCGGGAGCTCGATGCCGAGGCCAACGGAGACACCGCCGCACTCGCTCGCGCCGCGGTTGGCCGCCTCCATCGCTCCGGGACCGCCGCCGGTGATGACGGCGTAGCCCTCGCCGCACAGCTTGGCGGCGATCCTCTGGGCCGCTTCGTACATCGGGTCGTCCGGCTTGGTCCGCGCCGAGCCGAAGATGCTGACGGCCGGGCCGAGCTCGGCGAGCGCGCCGAACCCCTCGACGAACTCCGACTGGATGCGCAGGACCCGCCACGGGTCGGTGTGGACCCAGTCGGACGGCCCACGCGAATCGAGCAGTCGTTGGTCGGTCGTGCTCGTCGGACGCTGCGAGCCGCGCAAGCGCACGGGGCCCTTGCGGTGGTCCGGCCTGGGCTGCCTCGCGTCGGTCATGCGTTCTTCAGTCATGTGGTGAGCCATTTCTCGAGACGGTCGCGCACCTGGTGCAGGTGCTCGACGGGTACTTGCTCGTCAGCCTTGTGGGCGAAGATCGGGTCACCGGGCCCGTAGTTGACGGCCGGTATGCCCAGGAGCGTGAACTGTGCGACATCGGTCCAGCCGAACTTGGGGTGCACCTCGCCGCCAACGGCCTCGACGAATGCCGCGGCAGCCGGGTGCGACAGGCCCGGGAGCGCGCCGGGCGCGGAGTCGGTGATCGTCAGGCCGAAGCCCTCGAACGTCTCCTGCAGGTGCTGGTGCGCCTGCTCCTCGCTGCGATCCGGGGCGAAGCGGTAGTTGACCGTGATGACGGCCTCGTCGGGGACGACGTTGCCCGAGACGCCACCGCTGATGGCGACGGCGTTGAGTCCTTCGCGGTAGGTCAGGCCGTCGATGTCGACTGTCCGTGCGACGTACGCGTTGAGGCCGTCGAGCACGGGGGCGAGGGCGTGGATCGCGTTGCTGCCCATCCAGGCGCGCGCCGTGTGAGCCCGCTCCCCTGCGGTGCGGATCTCGGCGCGCATCGTGCCCTGGCAGCCGGCCTCGACACCGGCGTTGGACGGCTCCATGAGGATCGCGAAGTCCCCGGCGAGCAGCTCGGGGCGCTCTCGGGCCAGCCGGCCCAGCCCGTTGTGCTCGGCAGCGATCTCCTCACCCTCGTAGAACACGTAGGTGATGTCGCGGACCGGCTCGGTGACCGTCGCGGCCATCATGAGTGCGATCGCCACGCCGCCCTTCATGTCGCACGTGCCCAGACCGTGGAGGATGTCGCCCTCCAGCCGCGACGGCAGGTTGCCGTTGGCGGGCACCGTGTCAAGATGCCCGGCGATGACGACGCGCTCGGCACGACCGAGCGACGTACGGGCGACGATCGTGTGTCCATCACGTACGACTTCGAGATGCGTCAAAGGGCGCAACGCCGCCTCGACCGCGTCGGCGATGACCTGCTCGTCCAGGCTCTCGGAGGGGATGTCGACGAGCGCGGCGGTGAGGCTGACGACGTCGGTGGTCAGGTCGAGTGCGGGCACGGGTTCATTCCACCACGGGGCACCGAGTCCAACAGGTCACTCACTCGGGAAGGCGCAGAACTCGTTGCCCTCGGGATCGGCCATGACGGTCCACGACCGTTCTCCCGCGGGGGTCAGGATCGTCGCGCCCGCGGCGACCAGGTCGTCGACAGTGGCTCCGGGGAGCAGCGTCACGTCCCAGTGGATGCGGTTCTTGACCGTCTTGGGCTCAGGCACCGGCACGAAGTCGAAGCCCTCGGTCGACAGACCGGGAATCTCTTCGAGGTACGAGTAGCCGTGGTCGTCGTGAGTCACCTTGCCGCCGATGACGCCGGCCCACCAGTCGGAGATGGCGACATGGTCGGCCGAGTCGATCACGAGGGACTTGAACTTCATCGCCGGTGGCTCGTCGTAGGTGAACACGCAGAACTCGCCGCCCTCCGGATCCCTGAACGTGGTCCACGGGAACTCCCCGGGCTTCGAGACCAGCTCGAAGCCGGCGAACGGCTCGAGCGACGCGGCCCGGACGTCGAGGTGCACCCTCTGCTTGACGGTCCTCGGCTCGGGGACGCGGTTGATCCACAGCTCCTCGCCCGCCCTGGTACCCCGCAAGTGGGCGTCACCGTCATCGTCGAGCCTCTCGAGCTCGAAGCCGAGGGTGCTGGCCCAGAAGTCCTGGACCGCGGAGACGTCGTTCGCATCGATGCACAGAGCTTGGAAGGTCACAAGAGGCATGGAGTCAGCCTGCCACGGCTCGCGCGGATCAGCGAGCGGGCACGACCTCGGCCCTGGGCACCCGGCCAGCGGCACGTCGCAGCATCGCTCGTACGACGGCAGGGTGCAGCCGGCGCACGATGAGCCAATAGAGCCCGCCCCGCCGGTTGTGCAGGTGGACGACGGTGCTCACGACGACACGGTCGGGCTCACAGAGCACCGACGCGCGGAAGCCCAGATGGCTCTGGTCGATGCCAAGGAGCACCTCGTCCTCCGTGCGCGCCACCGGGTCGAACGCGCGGCGACCAGCCCGATCGATGCCCACCAGGCGTACGAGCGACTCCCGCGCCAGCAGCAGGGCACCGACCCAGAGGGGCGGCGCCCGAAAGACTGCGTCGGCCCACGCCTGCGGGTCCGACGAGCTGCCGGACGGCCGCCGGACTGCGTAGGCGTCCGCCCAGTCCACGTGCGGCAACGCCTCCGCGAGGAGTGGTGTGTCCGGAACCGGTACGGCTGCCACCCGCGGACGCGTCGCCCGACGGATCAGCCGGACCCACCACGACCATCGGGCACGCTGAGCCGGCGGGTGACCGGCGTCGGTCGCGACCCGGTCCATCAGGTCCTCCACGACAGCATCGTGCAGCCAGCGCATCGCCAGTGGCCACACGAGCCGCATCGTGCCCGTGGTCCGGCCCTCCACCACGTGCCGCACGAGGCAGGACTCGGAGTCCTGCGGGATGACGTCGAAGCGGTGCGTGCCGCGGAGTCCCACGCGCTCGTCGAACGTGAACTCGACGGATCGCCCGGGGACGTACTCGGTCACCTGGTAGCGGATCGGGCCATGCCGTCCGCGGACCCAGAGCGCGAGCGGCGCCTCGAGCACCATCGCCGGCCAAGCAGGCGACGGCCACCAGGTGTCGTCGTCGCTGCCGATCCGGTCCAGCGACTCCCCGACGCGCGACGCAGGTGCGGCGATGAGGCGTTCATGCACATTGATGACCATGGAACTTCCTCCATACGCCTCCGTATGGAGGGCTCGTCCATACGGTAGCGTATGGACATGACATCTGCCAAGAGCTCGCGCGCCTCCCTCACCGCGGAGGACTGGAGTGCGGCCGCGCTTGCAGCCCTCGAGCGCAACGGCCTCGCCGCCGTGGCGGTGGAGCCGCTCGCCAAGACGCTCGGCGCGACCAAAGGCAGCTTCTACTGGCACTTCACGGGTCGCGACGACCTCATTGCCGCCGCCCTGGAGCTGTGGGAGCGGCGTGACACCGACGGCGTCATCGCTGCCGTCGACCGGGCAGCCGACGGCACGGACCGGCTACGCATCCTGCTGCGTCTGGTGCTCGGGGCCGTGGTGGGGACGCCTGGTGCGGGTTCGATCGAGCTGGCGCTGCAGCCACACGCGGACCATCCGTTGGTCGCGCCCGTGCTGGCGCGCGTCACGGAGCGCCGCATGTCGACGCTCGTGGCACTGTTCGCCGAGCAGGGCCTGTCCAAGGCTCACGCCCGCGACCGCGCCCTGCTGGCATACGCGGCCTACCTCGGCCATGCCCAGCTCGCGCACGCGACGCCAGACCGGCTGCCCACGGGCAAGGCGTTCACGGCGTACGTCGACCGCATCGTGGAGACGTTGGTGGACGTCTAGTCCTGGACTGCCTTGATGATCGCGATGGCGGTCGTCACACGCTCGGAATCGCCGTCCTCTATCGCCCACATGGCGTTGTGCGTCTCGCGGACGATGACCCAGTCGCGAGCCCGCTCCTCGTCAAGGCCTGCACCATCCACGACGGTGTGGAAGCGACGGCGGACGGCCTCGCGCACGTCGGCCGAGGCGACGATCTCGTCCCATCGGTTGAACAGCGCGAGGTCCACCTCGTAGTGCGGATCGCCCGAGACTGGTTGTGGGTCGATCGCCAGCCAGGGCTCCCGGTCCCCGGCCAAGACGTTCTCGTAGTGCAGGTCACCGTGGATCAGCGTGCCATCCGTCGCCGGGTCCGTGACCAGATCCCGGCCGAGGCTGATGGCTTGCTCGACGATGCGCCGCGGCATCGGTGCGTCCCTCGGCAACCGTTCGAGGTCGTCGGTGTAGCGGTGGACGTACGAGCTCAGGGTCAACAGCTGCGGTGGCGCAGGAACGTGCAGCTGTGCGTAGAGCCCAGCGATGATCTCGCAGGCCTCGAGGTCGCCGAGCTGCGTCAGGTCCTGCGTCGACAGCCGTTCGAGCAGCATCGCGTTGCGGCGTGGGTCGGCGCGCAGCATCAACACCGCACCATTGCCGTGCCAGTGCTGAAGCGCCAGGATCTCGTGCTGGCACTCCTCGTGCGGCCAGGCGACCTTGAGCACCGCCGCCCGACCTTCTGTGCGTACCGGCAGGACGAGCGACGTCCAACCGTGCATCGGCTCGCCATCGACCGCGAGGCCCCACTCGTCGAGCAGGTCGCGCACGATCCGCGGGACATCGCCGACCCAAGCAGCCCACTGGTCGTCCCGGTCGGCAATCGCCAGAAATGTCGGCGGCAGGTCGAACGGCAGCAGGCTCACGTCACGAGCCTAGGCGGGTCCGCTGTCCGTCGACTCGAGATACACCGAGCTGCCCAGCTCGATGAACTCCTCGGCCTTCTCGTCCATGCCTGCGCGAAGCGCCTCGGCTTCGTCGAGCCCACGCTGCTCGGCGTACCGGCGCACGTCCTGGCTGATCCGCATGGAGCAGAACTTGGGGCCGCACATCGAGCAGAAATGCGCTGTCTTGGAAGCCTCGGCGGGCAAGGTCTCGTCGTGGAACGACTCGGCGGTGTGTGGGTCGAGAGACAGGGCGAACTGGTCGACCCAGCGGAACTCGAAGCGGGCCTTGGACAGGGCATCGTCCCAGTCACGGGCACCCGGATGACCCTTGGCGACGTCGGCGGCATGGGCCGAGAGCTTGTACGTGATGACGCCGGTCTTCACGTCATCACGGTTGGGCAGTCCCAGGTGCTCCTTGGGTGTGACGTAGCACAGCATCGCGGTGCCGTGCATGGCGATCGTGGCCGCACCGATCGCCGAGGTGATGTGGTCATAGCCGGGAGCGATGTCAGTCGCGAGAGGGCCGAGTGTGTAGAACGGCGCACCGTGGCACCAGTCCTGCTGGAGCACGACGTTTTCCTCGACGAGGTTGAGCGGCACGTGTCCCGGTCCCTCGACCATGACCTGGACGTCGAACTCCCAGGCCCGCTTGGTCAGCTCGGCAAGGGTCCTGAGCTCGGAGAATTGGGCGTCGTCGTTCGCATCGGCGACGCAGCCGGGGCGGAGGCCGTCGCCGAGGGAGAAGCTGACGTCGTACCTGGCGAAGATCTCGCACAGCTCGTCGAAGTGCGTGTAGAGGAAGTTCTCCTGGTGGTGGGCCAGGCACCAGCCCGCCATGATCGAGCCGCCCCGGCTGACGATGCCGGTGATGCGCTTGGCCGTCATCGGCACGTACCGCAGCAGCACGCCGGCGTGGATCGTCATGTAGTCGACGCCCTGCTCGCACTGCTCGATCACCGTGTCGCGGAAGATCTCCCAGGTCAGCTTGTGCGCCTCCCCGTTGACCTTCTCCAGGGCCTGGTAGATCGGGACGGTGCCGATCGGGACCGGTGAGTTGCGCACGATCCACTCGCGGGTCGTATGGATGTCGTCGCCGGTCGACAGGTCCATGACGGTGTCGGCTCCCCAGGTCACCGCCCAGGTCAGCTTGTCGACCTCGTCGGCAATCGAGCTGGTGACGGCCGAGTTGCCGATGTTGGCGTTGACCTTCACCAGGAACCGCTTGCCGATGATCATCGGCTCGGCCTCGGGGTGGTTGACGTTGGCCGGGATGATCGCCCGACCGGAGGCGACCTCCGCCCGGACGAGCTCAACGGGCAGCTGTTCACGGATCGCGACGAACTCCATCTCCGGGGTGATGACACCCTTGCGCGCGTAATGCATCTGCGTGACCACCGCGCCGTCCTTGCTCCGCACCGGGTTGGGGCGGGCTCCACGCCATTCGTCGGAGGCGCCTCCGCGGCGAACGGCTGACCGTCCGTCGTCGAGCAGTTGCGGCCGGCGTCCCTCGTAGCTCTCGACGTCCCCACGCTCCGCGATCCAGGTCGAGCGCAACGGCGGCAGGCCGACCTCGGGATCCGCGCCCGGACCCGCCGTCGTGTAACGGTCGAACGACTCGCCATTGGTCAGCGCGACACGGGTGACCGGGACAGCGATGTCCGCGCGCGTGCCGGTTCGGTGGACGGTGCTGTGAGAGGAATGGATCTGCATCAGTTCTCCTTGGTGGGGGTGCGGATGTGTGAGACGGGGCCTCGGCCGCGGCCGAGCTCCCAGGTTCTGGAGGTGGCAAGGGCGCGTCCCACGAATGCCTGGGCGCTCCGCACGACGGTCTCGAGCGGGCGGCCGTGGGCGAGCCCGGCGGCGATGGCCGCGCTGAAGGTGCACCCGGTGCCGTGGTCGTTGGAGGTCTCGACCGTGGCATGACTGAGTCGGGTCAGCCTTCCGGACCGGTCGACCAGGATGTCGGTGCAGGAAGTGCCCTCCGGATTCCCTCCGGTGAGGACGACCGCCGGCCCGAGAGTGTGGAGGGCGTAGGCCATGTCCTCGGGCGATCCCACGCCGCCGAGCAGTCGGGCCGCCTCGTCACGGTTCGGGGTGATGACCGTCGCCGAAGGAAGGATGATCTGGCGGTATGCCAGGAGCACCTCGCCGGTGGCGAGCTCGTCGCCGCTCGTGGACACCAGGACCGGGTCGACGACGAGAGGCGTGGACGGATGCCGGCCGGCCACGTCGGCGACGAGTCGGGCGGTCCCCGGGCTGCCGAGGACTCCGGTCTTGATGGCAGCCACAGTCACGTCGCCGAGGACCGTGTCGATCTGCCGCGCCACATCGGCGGGCGACATGAGCGTCACGGCATGGACCGCGGTGGTGTCCTGGGCGGTGACCGCGGTGACGGCACACGCACCGTGGACGCCCAGCGCGGCGAACGTGGCCAGGTCGGCGGTCAGTCCGGCCCCGCCACCGGAGTCGGTTGCCGCGATGGACAGGACGACGGGAGGGGTCATCGGTTCACCTCGGCGAGCAGGCTCTCCGCCATCGCTGCGGGGTCGTTGGCCCTCATGAGTGACCCCATGACGGCGATCCCGTATGCCCCGGCGTCCCGGAACGAGCGGGCGTTCCCGGCGTCGACACCGCCGAGCGCGAACACAGGTGTGCCATTCGCCGCAGCCACCAGGCGACGTACGCCTGGCGGCCCGAACGGCGGGCCGTAGCCGGGCTTCGAGTCGCTGGGCGCGACGGGCGAGACGGTCACGTATGACGCTCCGTCACCGGCCGCCCGGCGCACCTCGGCCTCGTCGTGGCAGGAGCGTCCGCGAATCGCGGCGGCGGCATCATCGTCCTGGGCGGCCGCAAGGTGCACTCCGCTCGACCCCTCCAGGTGACAGCGCGCCGTGATCAGGACGATGCCGGGGATCCGGGCGAGCGAAGTCACCAGAGCCTTCCGCTGACCGACCGAGAGATCTAGCTCGCGCACCACGAAGTGGGTGGCACCGGCGCTGGCGCAGGCGGAGACCGCCTGGGTGAGGGAACGTCCGAGTGGCAGCTGCGCGCGATCGGTGAGGACCAGCAGGCGGGAGAGGCTCATGTGCCCACCCGCCCGATCGACGGCGTCGAGGCACGAGCGGTGGTGAGCTCCGGGATCCGCCCGGCATTGCATGCGAGCCGGCCGGCGTCGACGGCGAGCCGCATCGCGGTCGCCATGGCCACTGGCCTCTCGGCACGGGTGATGGCGCTCGCGGCGAGGACGGCGTCGCAGCCGAGCTCCATCGCGAGGGCGGCATCGCTGGCCGTACCGATGCCCGCGTCGAGCACCACCGGCACTGCGACGGCGGCGCGTACCGACTCGATGGCGCGGGGGTTGCTGATGCCTCGGCCCGAGCCGATCGGCGAGCCCAGCGGCATGACCGCTGCACAGCCGAGGTCGGCGAGTCGTCGCGCGACCACTGGGTCGTCCGTCGTGTAGGGCAGCACCGTGAATCCCTGCTCCACCAAGGTCTCGGCAGCCGACAAGAGCTCGACAACGTCGGGCATCAGGCTGGTCTCGTCCCCGATCACCTCGAGCTTGACCCAGCTGGTCCCGAGCGCTTCTCGCGCCAGCTGGGCGGTGAGCACCGCCTCCCTCGCCGACCTGCAGCCAGCGGTGTTGGGGAGGATCCGTACGTCTGCCCTTCTGAGCTCGTCAAGGAGCGATCCCTCCGACTGGTCGGAGATGCGGCGGATCGACACCGTGACGAGTCCGGGTCTGGCGGCCTCCACCACGTCGGCGATGGTGGCAATGGTCGTCAGGCCACCAGTGCCGATCCACAGCCTCGAGGTCACCTCCTCCCCCGCGATCTGCAGGCTGTCTGTCGCGCTCATCCGCCCTGCTTCGCGGTCACGATCTCGACCACATCCCGGTCGGCGAGAACGGTCTCCGCCCAGATCGCCGCGCGGACGACATCTCCGTTGACTGCTGCCGCGATGCCGCTGACGGGCAACGCCCTCGAGGACATCAGTGCAGCAAGGGTCATGCCGTCGGCAACCGGTTCCGGTATGCCGTTCACCGTGATGTTCATGCGGTGCTCCCTGTCTTGACGGTGTGGGGGTCGAAACGGTTGGGGTGAAAGGGCAGGGCAACATCGGGGACGACCTCGCTCTCGACGTACGCCCGTATGGTCGATGCCGTGATGGGCGCCAGGAGGACTCCTCCGCGGTAGTGGCCGCCTGCGACGAGGAGCCCAGGGGTCGACGAGGGACCGACGAGTGGACCGTTGTCCGGCGTCCCGGGCCGTATCCGGCACGTGACGTCGAGGATCCCGGCAGCATCGAGGGTCGGCACCAGCGCTCGGGCATCCTCGAGGAGGCGAAGGACACCACCGACCGTCGGTGTCGGTTCGCCGGCGTGCTCCTCGGAGGTCGCGCCGATCACGACCTCACCGCCGGCACGCGGCACGACGTACACCGGGCGCCCGTGGATGTTGGCGCGGATCGTCCTGCTGGGTGGGTCATCCGTACGGACAAGGACGATCTCCCCGCGCACGGGGCGGACGACACGACGGGGTCCGGGGAGCAGCTCGTCGAGCCGGTGTCCGGTCGCGACGACGACGACGTCGGAGGCATGGATCGAGCCGCGATCCGTGACGACACCGCGGCACCGACCGTCGACAACGTGCGGCTCTGCGTTGGCGTGGATCAGTCGCTCGCCGATCCCGGCCATCAATGCTGCTGCCACCCGGCGGGGGTTGACGCTGTGGTCCCCCGGCAGGAACACGCCTCCGGCCACGCGGTTGCTCAGAGCTGGCTCTTTCCCGATGAGCTCGTCACGACCGAGCTGCACGGCCTCGACACCGTGTGCCGCCAGCAGGTCCATCGTGCGCAACACGACGTTGAGATCGTCGTGGTCCTTCCCCACGAGGAGCGTTCCGGCATCCCTGTGGTCTACGTCGACTCCCGAGGACGTCGACAGCCGATCGGCATACTCGGCCCACATACCGGCCGAGGCAAGCCCGAGCCGCAGCAGGGCATCCTCACCGTGCCAGGCCTCACCGGCGGGCGACAGCATCCCCGCAGCGGCGTATGTCGCTCCCTGTGCGGGGTCGGCGTCGAAGACCGAGACGACGTGGCCGTGCTCGACCAGCTCGTGCGCGCAGGCCAGGCCGATCACGCCAGCGCCGATGACGGCAACCCTCATCGGACCGGCTGTGCCAGAGCGGCGCTGTGCACTGCCGCGACGACTTCTCGGGCGGCCCGTATGGGGTCCGGAGCCCTCGACACGGCGGCGATCAGCGCGACACCGTGGGCCCCAGCAGCCATGACCTCCGGAACACGATCGACGTTGATTCCCGAGATCGCGATCGCAGGAAGGATCCCGGAGATCGCCGTGAGTGCGGTCAGGCCCAATGGCTCGGGAAGGTCCGTCTTGGTCGTCGACGGGTAGATCGGCCCGACTCCGAGGTAGTCGGCTCCGTCGGCCTGTGCCTGCCGGGCCTGCCGGATGTCGCGGCACGTTCCGCCGACGAGGAATCCATTCGGAGCCAGCCGCCGGGCTTGCGCGACCGGCACGTCGCCGAGACCGAGGTGGACCCCGTCCGCGCCGGCCGCCAGGGCGATGTCCAGCCGGTCGTTGACGATCACCCTCGCCCTTTTCCGGACCGTGCGGACGACCCCCTCGGCGAGCTCGAACAGCTCCCGGTCGGTGAGGTGCTTGGCTCTGACCTGCACCGCGTCGACGCCCGCTGAGACGATCTCGTCGATCAACTCGGGCGGCGTGTGTGGCAGGTCGGTAATGACGTGGACACGTGGCAACACGATTCAGCTCCTCGCTTCCTGCGCCGGCATTATCCGGATCAGGTTCAACGGTCGGAGCGTCTGCAGCTCCATCTCAGCCCGATGCTTCGGGCTCCCGCGGTGGATGTGCCGTCACGCTATCAGAGCCAGAAATCGGCGGCGGTCCTGCGGACATGGCAAAGGCGCCCGACCAACGTTTCCGCTGGTCAGGCGCCTTGGTCGACGTCAGAGCGTGCTCTGCACCCCGGCGAGGAGCTGGCGAGCCATGACGACGCGCTGCACCTGGTTGGTGCCTTCGTAGATCTGGGTGATCTTGGCGTCGCGCATCATCCGCTCGAGCGGGTAGTCGCGGGTGAAGCCGTAGCCGCCGAGGAGCTGGACGGCATCGGTCGTGACCTGCATCGCGGTGTCGGACGCGAACGCCTTGGCAGCGGCGCCGAAGAACGTCAGGTCCTTGTCGCCGCGCTCGGAGCGCCCGGCGGCGGCGTAGGTCAGCTGGCGGGCGGCTTCGATCTTCATGCCCATGTCGGCGAGCATGAACTGCAGGCCTTGGAAGTCGGCGATCTTGTGACCGAACTGCTTGCGCTCCTGGACGTACCCGAGGGCGTAGTCCAGCGCACCCTGGGCGACGCCGACGGCCTGCGCGGCGATCGTGACGCGGGTGTGGTCGAGAGTCTTCATCGCGGTGGCAAATCCCGTGCCCTCCGCACCGATCATCCGTTCGCCGGGGATGCGGACGTTGTCGAGGTAGACCTCGCAGGTCGGTGAGCCCTTGATGCCGAGCTTGCGCTCCGGAGCGCCGAACGACACACCCTCGTCGGACTTCTCGACCACGAACGCCGAGATGCCCTTCGTACGCTTGTCGGGGTCCGTGACTGCCAGGACGGTGTAGAACTCGGACTCGCCGGCGTTGGAGATCCAGCGCTTGACGCCGTTGAGCACCCAGCCGTCGCCATCGCGGACGGCCCGGGTCTTCTGGTTGGCGGCATCGCTGCCGGCCTCGGGCTCGGACAGGCAGTACGAGAAGCCCTCACCCTGAGCCAGGCGCGAGAGGTAGTTCTTCTTGAGCTGCTCGTCACCGGCGATCATCAGCGGGAGCGAGCCGAGCTTGTTGACCGCAGGGATCAGCGAGGCAGAGACATCGACGCGGGCGATCTCCTCGATGACCAGCACCGTCGCGAGCGCGTCGGCCCCGGCTCCGCCGTACTGCTCGGGCACGTGGGGCGCGTGGAAGTCCGCCGCCAGCAGGGCCTCGGCGGCCTCGCGGGGCCAGCGCGCCTGCTCGTCGACATCAGCGGCGAAGGGGGCGATCTTGGCCTCGGCGACGGCGCGAACCGCCTCGCGGATGGCCTGGTGCTCTTCGGACAGGACGAACATGTCGGACACGTGGACTCCCGATAGTAGGACGACCTACTAATCATACCCTCGCTGACGAGCGCTGCCGACCATGCTTTTCGTGGCATCGGACACACTGGCGGCATGACCAGCTCCTTCACTGGGCACATCGCGGGGCTCGGGACGTCGTCGGGCGTACGCATCGTGGTGGGCGCCTGGGACATGAGCCCGTTCGGCGCGTTCGCCGACGTCATGGTCGAGGATGCGTCGGGCCACCGCACGCTGCTCGCTCCCCGCCAGAGCGTCGCCGACTCGGTGGCGTCGGTGTACTCGTTCGACGAGGTCCGCATCGAGCCGGTGTCGGTCGAGCGGGGTGACGAATGGTCGATCCACACCCGGTCGCTACAGCTGCGCTTCACTCCCGGTCAGCGATTGTGGGTCGCGCCGTTCCTCGGTCTCGTGCCGGCGCCCGTGCGGCGTACGGCGACGTGGGCCAGGGTCTGCAACCCGGTCGCCGGTCGGGTCATGCCGGGCGTACGGACGTACGGCTCGGCGGGCAACGGCCGGACCGAGTGGTATGCCGCGAAGGACGTACGCCGTCTGGTCTCCGCACGGGCGACGTGGGAGGGCGAAGAGCTCGGCGAGCTGGGTCCCGTCGAGCCGGCCGTGCACTTCGGTTTCTCCTCGGCTCCGGCCAGCCCGACCCTCACCGCCCTGACGTCATACGTGCGCCGGTAAATTTCTCGGCATGCGGACCGAGATCACGACCGAGGCCGAGCTGCGCGACGTGCTGGGCACCCCGTTGCAGCACGTCCTCGACAAGGACTCTCATGCCTTCCGGCCTGAGCACCGCGCGTGGATCGCGGCGTCCCCGTTCTGCCTCGTCGCGACGTCCGACGCCTCGGGAGCCTGCGACGTCTCGCCCAAGGGCGATCCGGCCGGCTTCGCCCACATCGTCGACGACACCACGCTCGCGATTCCGGAACGGCCCGGCAACAAGCGGGCCGACGGCTTCGCCAACATCCTGCAGAACCCGCACGTGGGACTGATCTTCTTCATCCCCGGCCGCGGCGACACGCTGCGGGTCAACGGCAGGGCGACGCTGCTGGCCGATGCTCCGTACGCCGACGAGATGGTCGTCAAGGGTCACCGACCGGTCGTGATCCTCGAGGTCGCAGTCGAGCAGATCTTCTTCCACTGCTCCAAGGCGTTCCTGCGCTCGAGCCTCTGGAAGCCCGAGACCTGGCACCCTGACGCGGTGCCCAGCCGCGCACAGATCGCCAAGGCCCTCGAGCGTCCCGACGACTCGATCGAGGAGCTCGAGGCGTACTACGGCCCGCAATACGCGGACAAGCTCTACCAGGGCTGACGGTTTACCACGTTCTCCTGGTAAACGATCACTTCTCTGGGCAACCCGCACTTCTTCGGGCTAGGCGCCACTTCACCGGGCAAATTTGCCCGGTGAAGTGGCGGTTTACCACGTTCTCCTGGTAAACCGCCGCGGTCAGCGGAAGCCGGCGCCACCGCTCGGGTTGCGGACCTTGTCGCCCTTGGCGCGCGCGATGTCGGCGAGCTCGGCCTGGAAATCGACCATCTTCTGCGTCAGCTCCGCGTCACCCGTCGCGAGGATCCGTACGGCCAGCAGCCCGGCGTTGCGGGCGTTGCCGATCGACACCGTCGCGACCGGCACGCCGGCAGGCATCTGGACGATCGACAGCAACGAGTCCATGCCGTCGAGGTGCTTGAGGGCGACCGGCACGCCGATGACGGGCAGCGGCGTCACGGCGGCGAGCATGCCGGGCAGGTGGGCCGCTCCCCCGGCGCCGGCGATGATGACCTCGATGCCGCGACCGTGCGCCTCGCGTCCGTAGGCCAGCATCTCGTCGGGCATGCGGTGCGCCGACACGACATCGGCCTCGTACGCGATGCCGAACTCGCCCAGCGCCGTTGCGGCGGCTTCCATCGTGGGCCAGTCGGAGTCCGAACCCATCACGATGCCGACTCTGGGTTGATCAGTCATGGGTCACGCCCTCTGTGAACAGTGCTGCCGCGCGACGGGCCCGGATGAGCACGTCGTCGAGATCTGGTCCGTATGCGGTCACGTGGCCCACCTTGCGGCCGGCCTTGACCGACTTGCCGTAGAGGTGGATCTTGACGTCCGGCTCGGCGGCGAGGACGACTGCGCGCTGGGCCTCGAGGTCCTCCACGGCACCGCCCAGGATGTTGACCATGACGGACCACGGCGTATGTGCATCCGTCGCGCCGAGCGGCAGGTCGAGCACGGCCCGCAGGTGGTTCTCGAACTGGCTCGTGACCGCGCCGTCGATCGACCAATGGCCGGTGTTGTGCGGCCGCATCGCGAGCTCGTTGACCAGCAGGCGCCCATCGGTCGTCTCGAACAGCTCGACCGCGAGGATGCCGGTGACGTCGAGCTCGGTCGCGATGCGCTCGGCCAAGGCACGGGCCTCGGCCTCCAGCTCCGGATCGAGGTCGGGGGCCGGAGCGATGACCTCGGCGCACACACCGTCGGCCTGCCGCGACTCGACAACGGGATAGGTGCGCACCTCGCCGGACGGCGATCGGGCCACCAACGCGGCCAGCTCACGGCGGAAGTCGACGAGCTCCTCGGCGAGCAGCGGACGGCCGGCCGCGAACGCCTCAGCGGCATCAGCCGCCGAGCGTACGACCCACACGCCCTTGCCGTCGTAGCCGCCACGCGTCGTCTTGACGACGGCGGGGAAACCAAACATCGCAAGGTCTTCAGCTCTGGTGACCATACGGAAGCGCGGGCAGGGTATGGACATCTCGGAAAGTCGCGCTCGCATGTCGCCCTTGTCCTGCGCATACAGCAGCGCATGGGGCCCGGGCCGGCACGCGTGGCCCTCGGCCTGAAGCGCTTGAAGGTGCTCTGGCGGCACGTGCTCGTGGTCGAACGTGACGACCGGGGCGTCGGCGACGACGGCACGCAACGTGTCGAGGTCGGTGTAGTCACCGACGACGTGATCGGGGATGACCTGGGCGGCCGAGACGTCAGGCGCTTCGGCGAGGAGCCGGATGCGGATGCCGAGGCCGATCGCGGCCTGCTGCATCATGCGAGCCAGCTGGCCACCGCCGATGACCGCGAGCTGGGGTGAAGGCACGCCGCCAGCCTATCGGGACCGGAAGCCGCGGCGTTCAGTCACCGTGATGGGCGAGACGTTGCCGAACCCGCGCAGCGGCCGGGGCGGCAGCGTGCGGGTGTCGAACTCGTCACCGAGGGTCGCGGCGGTCGCCGCGTCGACCAGCACACGGTTGCTGCGTGCCACGTGGGAGAGCCGGGCGGCGAGGTTGACCGGTGGGCCGAAGACGTCGCCGAGCCGGCTGATCGCCGATCCGGTCGCGAGCCCGACGCGGATGTCGGGCATGTCGTCGCGCGACGAGATCTGTGAGACCAGGTCGAGCGCCGTACGAGTGCCCTCGGGAGCGTCGGCGATCACGAACAGGACCGCATCGCCGAGCGTCTTGACGACCCGGCCGCCATGCGCCGTGACGATGTCGGTGCATCGCGTCTCGAAGTTCTCAACCAAGGCACCGAGCGTCGAGTCGTCGAGCTCGTTGGACAGGGACGTGAAACGCGAGAGGTCCGCGAAGCCGACCGTCATGACGGTCGACAACAGCTCCTCGTCGGCTGCGCCGAGGGCCTCGATGCGCGCCGCAGCGGCCGCGAGGTGGCGCCGCCAGGCGTAGATCATGAGCTGCTCGAACCCCGGCGCCGCTTCCGTCGCCAGGCTCACAGCCGCGCTGAGCCGGCTCTCGGACTTGCCGTCCTGGACATCGTGCTCGACCTGCCCGACGAGGGTGGAGACCTGCCAGTCAGCGAGCCGCGACATCGTGGTGCCGAGCGCACGGGTGATGCGGTAGACGGTCTCCTCGTCGAGCACCCCCGACTCGATCGCCGCGGAGACAGTCGCCACCGCAGCGACGTCGGGGTCGCCGTACGCGATCGCCTCGCCCGTGTCGGGAAACCCGAGCGCGCGCCACAGCCTCTGGCCGTCGTCGAGGCTCATACCGCCCTTGTCGACGACTTCCGCGCTGGTGAGGGTGAGCTCGCCGCCGAGGATCAGGCGGGCCAGCTCGTCGCGAAGCTCAGATCGACTCATCACTCGCCGACTTGTCGTGCTTCTCGAACACGAGGTTGGTCACGGTGCGGTGGAACGCCTCGATGTGCGGGATGTCGTTGAGCTCGAGGCCGGCCTGCTCGCTGGCATCGTGGATGATCAGCGTGCCGCAGCCGAGGATGCGGTCGTTGAGGTTCTTCTCGAACGCGACATCGTTGATGCGGCTCAGCGGGATGACCCGGCCGGTGCGGGTCAACAAGCCCTTCTGCTCGACGATGCGCTTGTTGGTCAGCGTGTAGGTCCAGGTGAGCCACTTGAGGAACGGCAGCACCGAGCCCAGGAGGATCAGCACGAGCATGATCGCCAGGACGATCCACCGCGGGATGCCGTCGCCGGAGTCACCGACCTGGTTGATCAGGAAGCCTCCGATGCCGGCCAGGACAAGCAGGACGACGAACGGGATGAACAGCACCTTGATGTGGGTGCGGGTCGTGGCGATGACCTGTTCGCCATCGATCATCAACTTCCGGGGGAGGCTCATACGGCGATTTTGTCACGTCGCCGGTCGGACGTGGGTGATATCACCTGCGCTGATGGCCTGGCCGTCGACCAGCAGGCGGCCCAGCTCGTCGATGCCGGTCGCCTGGCCCTCCAGCGAGCCGCCGTCCGGGAGGCTCACGCGGACTCGCGTGCCCAGCGTGACGCACCGCCGGACGTACGAGTCGCGGATGCCCGAACCGGGATCGCCCCCGGCCGCGGACCAGGCCCGGTAGAGCGCCTCGAGGTTGCGCAGGAACGCCCGCAAGACGATCGTGCGATCGGTCTCGGTCGCCCCTTCGAGCACGAGAGAGGTGGCCGTGTCGACCGGCAGCTCCTCGCGGCGCAGCGACACGTTGAGGCCCACGCCGATGATCGCCGCCGACCCGATCGGGGTGTCGACGCGCTCGAGCAGGATCCCGGCGATCTTGCGACCGTCGACCAGGACGTCGTTGGGCCACTTGAGGCCGGACTCGACACCACACTCGTGCACGGTCGCGTCCACTGCGAGGCCGACCAGGAGCGGCAGCCACACCCAGCGCGCGGCCGGCACGGAGTCGGGGCGCAGCAGCACCGAGACGATGACGCCCGAGCCGGCTGGTGACTCCCACGCACGGTCGAGCCGGCCGCGACCGGCAGTCTGCAGGTCGGTCGTGTGGATCGTCCCCTCCGGCGCACCGGCCCGCGCCGCCGCAGCGACGTCGACGTTGGTGCTGCCGGTCTCGGAGGTCACGACGATGTCCTTCCAGAACCGGTCGGGCCCCGTCAGCGCCGTGCGCAGGGCAGCGGCATCGAGAGGCGGGCGGTCCAGGTCGCGATATGGCATGAGAACAGACTCACATACCGGTCACGGCCTGCGATCGTTACGCTGACCCCCGTGACCGAACACGAGATCGAAATCCATCCTGAGCTCCACACGACCGCCGGCAAGCTCGCAGACTTCCAGCGACGCCAGAAGGAAGCCACGGTCGACATGGCCGCGCGCGCGGCCGAGAAGCAGGCCAAGAAGGGCCGCGGATCGGCTCGCCAGCGCATCGAGGACCTCCTCGACGAGGGCTCGTTCGTCGAGCTCGACGCACTGGCTCGGCACCGCAGCACGGCGTTCGGGCTGGAGGAGAACCGGCCGCTCGGCGACGGCGTCATCACGGGCTACGGCACGATCGACGGCCGCCAGGTGTGCGTCTTCAGCCAGGACTTCTCGATCTTCGGCGGCAGCCTCGGCCAGGTCTACGGCGAGAAGATCACCAAGGTCATGGATCTGGCGATCAAGTCCGGCTGCCCCATCATCGGCATCAACGAGGGCGCCGGCGCCCGCATCCAGGAGGGTGTCGTCTCGCTCGGCCTCTACGGCGAGATCTTCAAGCGCAACGTGCACGCCTCGGGCGTCATCCCGCAGATCTCGCTGATCATGGGCACCAACGCCGGCGGGCACGTCTACTCCCCCGCGGTCACCGACTTCGTCGTGATGGTCGACAAGACCTCCAACATGTTCATCACCGGGCCCGACATCATCAAGACCGTCACCGGCGAGGACGTCACGATGGAGGACCTCGGTGGCGCTCGTACGCACAACACCAAGTCCGGCAACGCGCACTACATGGCCGCAGACGAGGAGGACGCCCTCGAGTACGTCAAGGCGCTCATCTCGTTCCTGCCGCAGAACAACATGGAGGAGCCCGAGCCGTACGACGAGGTCGCGGACCTCGAACCGACCGAGACCGACCTCGCGCTCAACACCCTGATCCCGGACTCGGCCAATCAGCCGTACGACATGCACACCGTGATCCAGTCGATCGTCGACGAGGGCGACTTCCTCGAGGTCATGCCGCTGTTCGCGCCCAACATCATCATCGGCTACGGCCGCGTCGAGGGCCGCAGCGTCGGCATCGTCGCCAACCAGCCGATGCAGCTGGCCGGCTGCCTCGACATCGACGCATCCGAGAAGGCCGCGCGCTTCGTACGTACGTGCGACGCGTTCAACATCCCGGTCCTCACGTTCGTCGACGTGCCCGGCTTCCTGCCCGGCACGGGCCAGGAGTGGGACGGCATCATCCGCCGCGGCGCCAAGCTCATCTACGCCTACGCCGAAGCCACGGTCCCGCTCGTCACGGTCATCACCCGCAAGGCGTACGGAGGCGCGTACGACGTCATGGGGTCCAAGCACCTCGGCGCCGACATCAACATCGCCTGGCCGTCAGCCCAGATCGCCGTCGTCGGCGCATCGGGAGCCGTCGGCATCCTCTACCGCAAGGAGATCGCGGCGGCCGACGACCCGGATGCCAAGCGCGCCGAGCTGATGACCGAGTACGAGGACACGCTCTGCAACCCCTACCTGGCGGCAGAGCGCGGCTACGTCGACGCCGTCATCGAGCCCGCACAGACCCGCGCCGAGGTCGTCAAAGCGCTGCGGCTGCTCAAGACCAAGCGCGAGACGCTGCCGCCCAAGAAGCACGGGAACATCCCACTGTGAGCGACAACTCGGCCCCTAGCGACGAAGTCGCGGGAGGGAGCGAAGCGACCGAAGGGGCTCCCTCAGGACACAAGCCCATCCTGCGGGTCGTCAAGGGTGACCTGACGCCGGAGGAGCTGGCTGCGCTCGTCGCGGTCGTGGCGGCCCGCAACGCCGCCGCGGCGCACGCCGCCGCCCGGGCCAAGCCCAAGGTCCGGTCGCAATGGGGCCACCCCGCACGCATGGCCCGCGCGCCGCACCACGTCGGCCCCGATCTCTGGCACCGCTCGGCATACGGCGGCCGATGACCCTGCGCCCGCTGGCGGATGTCTCGCCGGCCGAGTGGTTCGTCGACGACGCCGCTTCGCCCCTCTCGCTCCACCTGGGACCAGCTGGCTTCGAGTCATACGTGCGGGTGCTGCACAGCCAGATGGGGCCCGACGACGACCGCTACGAGGGCCACCTCGAGGAGCACCTCCTGCGGGCGCTGTGCGAGGTCCTGGCGGAGCACACCACGACCCCGGACGATTGCTACTTCGGGTTGTGGGACGGCTACGGCGAGCTGTACGGCGGCGATTCGACGTTGTTCCTCACGGCCTTCAGCGGTCCGATGCGCTGGCCGGGCCGGATGTTCGGCAAGGAGAAGCCGCCGTCACCGCCACCACCGGCGTTCGCGCCCTCGGTCCTGGACGGGCCCAAGGTCGCGTTCTTCTACGACTACCTGCTCTTCGGCGGTCCGCTCAGCGACGCCGGCGAATGGGGTGCGGCGAGCTACGGCCACTCGATCCGGCGCGACATCAACAGCCCCAACCTGATGTGGCCCGCCGACCACGCCTGGTTCGTCACGACCAACATCGAGAGCACCTGGACCGGAGTCGGAGGCACGAAAGAGCTGATCGACGATCTCCTGGCCGAGCCGCGGCTCGAGGTCGTACGCAACCGCTATGACGAAGGAGCCCTGCGTTGAGGATCATCCTGGCCTCGGCATCGCCCGCCCGCCTCGCGACGCTGCGCTCCGCGGGCATCGAGCCCGAGGTCGTCGTCTCCGGGGTCGACGAGGACCGCATCACGTCGACCGACGCCGCCAACCTCGCCGCCGCTCTGGCGCAGCTCAAGTGCCGCACCGTCGCTGCGCAGGTCGAATCCGAAGCGCTGGTCATCGGCTGTGACTCGGTGCTCGCGTTCGAGGGCGAGATCTTCGGCAAGCCCGCCGGTCCGGTCGAGGCATCAGGCCGCTGGCGGCGCATGCGCGGCAGCAGCGGTGTGCTGCACACGGGCCACTGCGTACGCCATGGCGACGAGGAGTTCGTCGAGACCGCGTCGACGATCGTGCACTTCGCCGACATCAGCGACGCCGAGATCGATGCGTACGTCGCCACCGGTGAGCCGCTCCAGGTCGCCGGCGCGTTCACGATCGACGGCCTGGGTGGCGCCTTCATCACCGGCATCGAGGGCGATCATCACAACGTTGTCGGGCTGTCGCTGCCGTTGCTGCGTGAGCTCGTGGGCGACCTCGGGATCGCGTGGACCGACCTCTGGTCATTGCCCAACGGCTGAATCCGTTGGTCTATGCCGCGAAACAGTGGGAGACTGGTCAGACGATGGCAACTTCACCGCGGCGACGCCGCTACCACCCGTCCAGTCCCTTCCAGGCGAAGCCAGAGGTCGCGGACGAGGTATACGAAGTCGGGGCTCGCGTCTCACACGACACCTTTGGCCTCGGCCGTATCGTCAGCCTCCAGGGCACGCAGTCGGCCCAGGTCGACTTCGGCGACGAGGTCAAGCACATACCTCTCCCCTGCGCCAAGATGACCAACCTGTAGGTCTGTTCTCGGTCCCGGCTCACTCGGTCTGCAACCGCTGAGCCCGCTCTCCGGTGACTTGCTCGCCTTTCCCCTCCGGCGGCGGTGAGCTAGTCGCCTGTCAGACCGCCGGATAGGCGACCTATCCACCGCCCCTGGTTGTGCTCCATAGGATCCGGGCCGTCCGTACGCTCCCGCGCAAGCGCGCCCTACTCCACCGGCAACCCGAGGCCGCGCGCGATGAGCATGCGCTGGACCTCGGACGTGCCCTCACCGATCTCGAGGATCTTCGCGTCGCGGTAGAACCGGGCGACCGGGTACTCCTCCATGAAGCCGTAGCCGCCGAACACCTGGGTGGCGATGCGTGTTGCCGTCACCGCCGACTCCGACGTGTAGAGCTTGGCGATCGCGGCGGCCTGCTTGAACTCCTTGGCCGGCGCTCCGGCGTCCTTCAGCGCTGCCGCCTGGTACGTCAGCGCCCGCCCGGCCTGCGCCATGACGGCGAGGTCGGAGATCTGGAACGCGACGCCCTGCTTGGTGCCGATCGGCACGCCGAAGGTCGTCCGCTCGCCGGCGTACTGGACGCAGAGGTCGAGGCACGCCTGGATGCAGCCGACTGCGAGGGCCGCGATCGCGACGCGTCCGTCGTCGAGCGTCGCGAGGAACTGCGCATAGCCGCGGCCACGCTCACCCAGCAGGTGGTCCGCGGGGACGCGGGCGTCGACGAAGGACAGCGGGTGGGTGTCGGAGATGTGCCAGCCGAGCTTGTCGTATGCCGGCTCGACGATGAAGCCCGGCGTGCCGGACGGGATGACGATCGTCGACAGCTCAGGCGAGCCATTCTCACGCGTACCGGTGCGGGCCGTGACGGTCACGAGGGACGTGATCTCGCTTCCGGAGTTGGTGATGAACTGCTTGGCCCCGTTGACGACCCATTCATCGCCGTCGAGCTCGGCCCGGGTCCTGGTGGCGCTTGCGTCGGAGCCCGCCCCCGGCTCGGTGAGGCCGAAGCCGGCGAGCGCCTGGCCGGCGACGAGGTCCGGCAGCCAGCGCTCTTTCTGCTCCTGGGTGCCGAACGTCAGGATCGGGTTGATGCCGAGGCCCACGGCTGCCTCGAGCGTGATGCCGATCGACTGGTCGACACGACCCAGCTCCTCGATCGCGACGCAGAGGCTCGTGAAGTCGCCGTCGGCACCTCCGAACTCGTCGGGAGCGGTGAGCCCGAACAGCCCCAGGTCACCCATCTTCTTCACGAGATCGACCGGGAAGTGGTGGTCCTTGTCCCACTGTGCGACGTGCGGCGCGACCTCGGCCTCGGCGAACTCGCGGACGCTACGGCGGAACGTTTCGTGCTCTCGGGACAAGGCGAAGGTCATGCCCGCATGTTAACAACCGTTAACCTGACGGCACAATGCGCATGCCGGTGGGTAACGAACCTCATACCCCTGCAATGGTGAAGACGCCCTAGACTGCGGCGAGCAGCCGTGTCGGACGAGGAGAGCATTTCAGTGAGCAAGCCCCTGGCCAAGGTCCTGATCGCCAACCGCGGAGAGATCGCGGTTCGCGTGATCCGAGCGTGCAAGGACGCCGGCATCGGCAGCGTCGCGGTGTACGCAGAGCCCGATCGCGATGCGGTGTTCGTACGCCTCGCGGACGAGGCCTACTCCCTTGAGGGCTCCACGCCCGGCGACTCCTACCTCTCGATCGAGAAGATCCTCGCGGTCGCCAAGCGCTCCGGCGCCGACAGCGTGCACCCCGGCTATGGCTTCCTCGCCGAGAACGCGTCGTTCGCACAGGCCGTCATCGACGCCGGGCTGATCTGGATCGGCCCCCCGCCCGCGGCGATCGAGAGCCTCGGCGACAAGGCCAAGGCCAAGCAGATCGCGCAGAAGGCCAACGCCCCGCTCGCACCCGGCACCAAGGACGCCGTCAAGGACGCTGACGAGATCATCGCGTTCGCCAAGGAGAACGGCCTTCCGGTCGCCATCAAGGCGGTCTTCGGTGGTGGCGGTCGCGGCCTCAAGGTCGCCCGCACGATCGAGGAGATCCCCGAGCTCTTCGAGTCAGCCGTACGCGAGGCCGTCAGCGCCTTCGGTCGCGGCGAGTGCCTCGTCGAGAAGTTCCTCGACAAGCCCCGCCACGTCGAGACCCAGTGCCTGGCCGACCAGCACGGCAACGTCGTCGTGGTCTCCACCCGCGACTGCTCGCTGCAGCGCCGCCACCAGAAGCTCGTCGAGGAGGCGCCCGCGCCCTACCTGACCGACGACCAGATCGCGCGTCTCTACGACTCGTCCAAGGCGATCCTCAAGGAAGCCGGCTACGTCGGTGCCGGCACGTGCGAGTTCCTCGTGGCCCGCGACGGCACCATCAGCTTCCTCGAGGTCAACACCCGCCTGCAGGTCGAGCACCCGGTCTCTGAAGAGGTCACCGGCATCGACCTGGTCCGCGAGATGTTCCGCATCGCCGCCGGCGAGGAGCTCGGCTACGACGACCCCGAGGTGCGCGGCCACTCGATCGAGTTCCGCATCAACGCCGAGGACGGCGGCCGCGGCTTCCTGCCGGCGCCCGGCACCCTGACCAAGTGGGCTCCCCCGTCGGGACCCGGCGTGCGCCTGGACGGCGGCTACGAGGAGGGCGAGACGATCCCCGGCGCGTTCGACTCCCTCGTCGCCAAGCTGATCGTCTCCGGAACCAGCCGCGAGCAGGTGCTGCAGCGGTCGCGGCGGGCCCTCGACGAGTTCGTCGTCGACGGCATGCCGACCGTCATCCCGTTCCACCGCTCCGTGATCGACGACCCGGCGTTCACCGCGGCCGACGGCAACTTCGAGGTCTACACGACCTGGATCGAGACCGACTACGACAACCAGCTCGAGCCCTACGCCGGTACGTCCGAGACGGCTGAGCCCGACGAGCGCGAACGCGTCACGGTCGAGGTCGGCGGCAAGCGCGTCGAGGTCGTGCTCCCCGGCGGGCTCGGCGCATCAGCCGTCGCCGCCGGAGGCGCCAAGAAGGCCAAGCACGCCCGCAAGGCGTCCGGTGCCGCTGCCAGCGGCGACTCGCTGACCGCGCCGATGCAGGGCACCGTCGTCAAGGTCACCGTCGAGGAGGGTCAGACCGTCGCGGCGGGCGACCAGATCGTCGTCGTCGAGGCCATGAAGATGGAGCAGCCCATCAACGCCCACAAGGACGGCGTCGTGACCGGCCTGAAGATCGAGGTCGGCGCCACCGTGACCTCCGGCGAGGTCATCGCCGAGATCAAGGGACCCGAAGCCAGCGAATAGCTCGCTCTGCGAGCGATGCTGGCCCGCGGGTGAACCTGGTTTCGAGGCTACGGCCGCCGGCGGCCTCCGCACCTCAACCAGCGAGTCGCGGCGGCGGGGCGGTGTCGACCTCGCCGTAGGCGATGCCGGCCGCCCACACGATCAGGGTCACGGCGATCCACGTGCCGACGCCCTCGATCGCGAATCCGCTCGCCGGCACCACGAGGTCGGTCAGCAGCAGCCCGAGCCAGGTGAGCACGAGACCTCCCGCGATCGTGTAGCCGCGGGCGAACCGGTTGACCGTGTTGATCACGACCCCACGGAGCACGACCGTCAGTGCCGTGAACAGCACGACCGCGACGATGAACCAGCCGAACTCGATGTTGAACCGGTCGAAGATCCAGGCCGCGAGCGCCAGTGATGCAGCGTTGGCGGCAGCCGAGATCGCCACCGACTTCAGAAGTGCGGTCATGCGTCGAGTATCCCAGACCTCGTGTCGGCGACTCACGCGCGTCAGTCGAGGTGGACGCTGACGCTGCCAGTCGAGCTCTGTGTCAGGTGACCGTGCTGGAAATTGGCGCGATAACGGCCACCGGAGATGCTGACCATGCTCGTCGTGGGCGCACCGAGGGCGCTGGTGTGCTCGCCGAGCGCGATGTATTTGTCCTCGATCCGCGAGTAGAGCACCACCGGCAACGCCGTCTTCCCCAACTTCACCCGGTAGACCGTGCCCTTCGAGAAGCGCTGCAGCGAGACAGTGCTCACGGTCGTCTTCTTCGCGTCCGCGGTGGGCACGCCGAGCACGCCGTTCTGAGCGCTACGACCGTTGTACCCCTCGCGATAGGTGCCGTGGACCTTGAAGGTTCCGAAGGACGTCGAGTACATGTCGACCAGTGCCAGCCGGGCCTTGCGGCCTCCCGGCCCCTTCGAGAACGGGTATTCGCCGACGTACACCGGGCCCGTGACGGCCCGGCCCAACTGGCCGACCCGTGTCTTGATGGGCGACTTGTAGTTGGCGATGTAGGCCGCGACACGGTCCCGCAGCCCTCCACTGGCACTGAGCCAGGTATATGCAGCCGCGCCGGGGCACGCCGTGCTGACAATGTTGCGGTGGCCGGCGATGCGGTTGAGCGTGAAGCTACCGATGCCGTACCTGCCCTTGGCGGGATGGAAGGTGGTCCCGAGCCGCCAGCCGATGAGCTTGACCATCGCGTCCTTGGTCGCGGCAGTCGGCTGTGTCGAGGTGAAGGTGCCCATCATCGACACGCCCATCGTGTAGGTGTTGACGGTCTTGTTGCCCGCGTGTGCACCGCGGACAGGCCTGTCGACGCCGCCGTTGCGGCCCTCGAAGATCTGGCCGTACCTGTCGACCAGGAAGTTGTAGCCGATGTCGCACCAGTCACGCCCATTCATGTGGTAAGCCTGCACCGCGCGGACGATCCCAGCCGACTGCGACTTCGTGTACGAGTTGCTGCCCGCCGTATGGTGCACGATGACCCCGCGCGTCTCGTTGCCGGTGCGCGGCGCGTCACAATACGTGTTCTTCTTCGCGCCCCAGGCGGAGCGCGAGATGATCGTGGGCTTCGGGGTATAGGCCGGGGCACCGTCGTCGACCTGGGTCACGGCGTCGTCGGCGGCGTCGTCGTAGAACGCGTTGCTCGCGGTCGTACCCGCACTGGCCGCCGGCGTCGTCCCGGGATCGATCGTCGCGACCGAGAGGCCACTGGGACGCTCGCCGGTCGGGCTCGTCACGCGTATGGCGACGCCATCCGCCGAGCCTGCCCACAGCGGCTCAGTGCCGTCGCGGCCACCCTCGCCCTCATCGCTCTCGACATCGAGCTCCTCCCAGTCCGACCAGGCACCATCCGTGCGCAGCCGCACCTGGACCGTCATGCCCTTGTCGTCGAAGCCGCGGGTCCAGGTGACACCCACGAGCCCGAAGTCGTCGGTGCGCCGCGCGGGCAGCTGGGCGACGAGATCGGCCGCATCGTCGTCGGCCTTCTCGGCCGCCTTCGCCACGTCGTCACTGACGGCCGGCACGCGGGTCGTGGCGATGTCGACTGGATCGGGGTTGGGCTGAACAGGAGTGCCTGCTGAATAGGAAGGTGCTGAAAGCGAGGCCATGACCGCGAGCGCTGCGATCGTTCCCGAGACGAAAGGACGCATGAGTCCGACCTTAACTGAGAACCTGTCCGATCAGAACCTGAACCAGTTGGACTTCAGGCCGAAGGCCCATCGCGCGTCGTCGCCCGAGATCGTGACGGTCTTCAGCGAGCCGATCAAGCTGATCGTGCTGACCCGGCCGCCCCAGTCGCCGCTGCCGTTGCGCGTGGCGATCTTGAGCTGCTTGAGCGTGCCGATCGCCGGGTAGGCCTTCTCGATCCTCGCGGCAGTCACGCTGGCGGTCCACGTGTGGTTGGCGTTGCCTGACCAGTTGTCCCACGGGTCGCTGACGATCTTGAGGTACGGCTGGCTGCCCAGTGCGGTGTAGCCACCCGACGACGACGAGAACTGGGTGAATGCCGGCGCTCCGCTGTACGTGACGATCTTGCCTGCGGTCGCCTTGACCGCGGCATCCGTGCTCGTGGTCTCGCGGCTCGACCCGCCGTACACCTGGCACGCCGTGGTGCTGCAGATGTCGTAGTAGCGCGAGCTCGTGATGCTGCGGACGCCGTACGTGCGCGCGGCGACGGCCTGCGCCTTGAGCGCCTCGGGCATCCAACCCGACGGCATCTCGGCGGCGATGACGCCGCGGACGTACGAGTCGATCGGCAGGATGTTGACGGTGTTGCGGGCCGTGGAGCCCGTGGACGGGACGGCCGAGCGGAGGGCGCCGCGGTACTTCACGGCTGTGCCGTTGTCCATGATCAGCGAGATCGAGGCCGGGCTCTCGAACTGCCCGTTGCCGGTCCACCTGGTGCTCAGGTAGCCGTGATAGTCCCCGGTCGTCTTGTACTGCAGGGTCGACTGCGTCTTGTCGCTCGAGAGCTGCAGGATGCGCCACCGCGAGACGGTCGCGCCACCGATGGTCGTCGGCAGGGTCAGCGTCTTCCCCGTCGCGACGTTGCGGAACACCAGACCTGAGCGGCCGGCGATCGTGACCGGATCGGACGTGTCCTGCGAGATCAGCACCCTGATGTTGCCGGTCTTGGTGCCCAGCGCCGTGCCGGGGTAGTAGCGCGCCAGGATCTTGTCGTACGTCACGCCCTGCTTCGCGGCACCCTGAGCGCCGTACTGGCTCATTCCGATGCCGTGGCCGTAGCCGTGACCCGTCACGGTGATCGTGCGGCTGCTGGGCACCGTCACCGAGTCCCCGGCGGCGAGCAGGTTGAATCCCCGGTAGAGCGACCACGGACCCCGCACCCCGTCGTCGCTGGCGCGCACCTTGACGTACCAGTCGGTGCCGGCCGTCGGCTTGAGCTCGGTCAGCAGCTCCGTCGTCCCCGTGATACCGGTCAGCAGCCGCGTGCAGGTCGACTGTGTCTTGTCCGCCACCAGGCACAGGTCGTAGCTCGTCGCGTTGGTGACCGCAAGCCAGTTCACCCGCGCCGAGATGGCGCCGGCGGTGACCGAGGGCTGCGCGACCGTCGCTGGAGCCGGCGCTGTCGGCGTGGTGGTCGACGTCGTGCCGATGACCGTGCCGGAGCTCGAGTAGGCCACGGTCTTGCCGGTCGACTTAGTCGAGATGATCCAGCCGCGCTCGAAGTTGACGCGGGTCACGCCGGTCGAGACCGTGGACGTCGACGAGGTCGGGTCCCCGAGCTTGCCGGTCGACTCACCGAGCTGCGTGTAGACCTTCGCGATGTCGCCGAGGAGGCTGTACGCCTTGGTCTTTCCGGCTACGTAGAAGACGCTGCCACCGTCGAAGTGCTGACCGATCACGCCATCAGAGGCGGTCTTGGGGTTGTCCTTCGGGTAGGCGAGCGATCCCGTGCGCGACCCGAGACGGTCGTACTCGGTGCGGATCTTGCCCGAGACGTATCGCGCCGTCCCACCGGTCTTGGCGTAGAGGTCCATGAGCTTGGCGTCCAGGCGGCTGCCGGTGGAGGAGCGGGCCTCGCCGATGTAGATCGCGCCGACCTTCGTGCTGCCCAAGCTGTTGTAGAGCGTCTTGATCGGCGACGAGTACTGCGACATGTATGCCTCGACGCGGTCGCGCAGGCCGCCCGACTCGGACAGCCAGGCATACCCGTAGCGGCCGGGGCACTCGGTGCTGACGACGTTGCGGTGGCCAGCGATCCGGTTGAGCGTCAGGCCGCCGATCGCGTACGTGCCCTTGGCCTTGACGAAGTTGGTGCCGAGGCGCCAGCCGATGAGCTTGACCATCGACGCCTTGAGCGCTGCGGACGGACGCGTCACGTCGTAGTTGCCCATCATCGAGACGCCCATGGTGTACGTGTTGACGGCCGCGTTGCCCGAGTGCGCCGCCCTGACCGCACGATCCATGCCGCCGCGGCGACCCTCGAAGATCTGGCCGTACTTGTCGACCAGGAAGTTGTAGCCGATGTCGCACCAGCCGCGGCTCTTGACGTGGTAGGCCTGCGTGGCGCGAACGATCGCCTTGGAGTCCGCCATGGCGTAAGTGTTGGAGCCCGCCGTGTGGTGCACGACGGCGCCGCGCGTGCGGTCGCCGGTCAGGGGCGAGTCGCAAGGGGTGCCCGCCGATGCCCCCCATTGGCTGCGCGTGATGATCGTGGGCTTCGGCGTGTACGTGGGGTTGCCGTCACCCAGGTCCACCACCGACGACGTCCGAGCCACGCCGTCGAACGACGTGTCGGAGGCGGTGGAGGCGGTGGAGGCGGTGGCTGACTCGCTGTCCTTGCCGGGGTCGATCGTCGAGATGCGTACGTCCTGCGGGACGCCGACCTTGCTGGTGACCCGGGCGGCCACGCCGTCAGCCTTGCCGACCCACAGCGGATCGGTGCCGGGGTTGCCGGCCTCGCCGGCGTCGCCGTCGTAGTCCAACGGGGTCCATGACGACCACGTGCCGTCCGTGCGGGTGCGGACCTCGACCTTGATCCCGTACGCGAGGCCGTCCTCGGACCAGGTCACGCCGATCATGCGGAACTTCGAGGTCGCGGTCTTGGGCAGCTGCGCGACGACGTGGCTGGCGCCCCCGGGGGCGACGGCGGGAACCTTGGTCTTCGCGACCTTCACCACTGGCGGCTTGGTCTTGGGAGCCGCGACCTTGCCGGGCGTCCCGCCGGTCACGTCCGTGCCGGCCGCGTGCGCGGTCGACGGGACGAGCATGCCGAGCGTCAGCACGGCGGCAACGGAAAGGCCCGCAGAACGCCGGGCCGTGCGCCAGGAAAGCATGGGGAAGTCCGATCCTGTGTAACGTGTGTGACTCAAGTGACGGATGAGGTTTCCGCCCGATTATGCTCACAGTTTTGCTTGAAGTTCCACCGAAAATCGGCGATTGGCCGAACTACAACCGTGTCATTCCTGCGGTTGCAGGGGTTGCCCGGAGCGGTGACGTCAGACGAGGCGGTGCAGGCGCCGCGCTGCCTCGGCGACCGATCCGGACAGCGACGGGTAGACCGTGAACGCGTCGGCGACCTGGTCGACCGTCAGAGATGCCGACACCGCGAGCGACAGGGCGTGGATCAGCTCGCTGGCCCGGGGAGCGACGACGACACCGCCGACCACGACGCCCATCCCCCGCCGCGCGAAGATCTTGACGAAGCCGTCGTGCACGCCCTGCATCTTGGCCCGGGGGTTGGAAGCCAGCGGCAGCATCGCGACATCGATCTGCAGGTCGGACTCCTCGACCTGCTTCTGCGACAGCCCCACCGTCGCGATCTCCGGCGAGGTGAAGACGTTGCTCGCGACCTTGCCGAGGTCGAGCGGGTGCACGGCGTCGCCGAGCAGGTGGGACATCGCGATGCGTCCTTGCTGCGCCGCGACCGACGCCAGCATCAGGACGCCGGTGACATCGCCGGCGGCGTAGATGCCACGGACACTGGTGCGCGAGACCCGGTCGACGTCGACGAAGCCGTGCTCGTTGAGCGAGACGCCGACCGCGTCGAGCCCGAGGCCCTCGGTGTTGGGGATCGAGCCGATCGCCAACAGGCAGTGCGAGCCGTCGACCGTACGCCCGTCAGTCAGCGTCACCCTGACACCGTCGCCCGTACGCTCGACCGACGCCATGCGCGAGTTGCCCATGACGGTCATGCCGCGCCGGGTGAAGACGGCCTCGATCACGTTGGCGGCGTCGATGTCCTCGCCGGGGAGCACCCGGTCACGGCTCGACACGAGGGTCACCGCGGCACCGAGCCCGTTGTAGGCGCTGGCGAACTCCGCACCCGTGACACCCGATCCGACGACGATCATGTGCTCGGGCAGCTCCTGCAGGTTGTAGACCTGCTCCCAGGTCAGGATGCGCTCGCCGTCGGGCTGGGCGTCTGAGCTGACCCGCGGATGGGCACCCGTCGCGAGCAGGATCGCGTCGGTCTCGATGCGCACCTCGCCGTCGGCGGTGGTCGCGATGACGACGCCGGCGGACTCGAGCGTGGCGGTGCCGTCGATCATCGTGATGTTGCTGGTCGTGAGCCGCTTGGCGATGTCGTCGGACTGCGCCTGCGCGAGGGTCAGCACGCGGGCGTTGACCGCTGCGAGGTCGGCTCGGACGGCCTTGGGCACCTGCACGCCGAGCTCGGCCGAGGTGCCGACCTCGGTCAACAGGTCGGACGTCGCGATGAGCGTCTTGCTCGGCACACAGTCGGTCAGGACCGTCGAGCCGCCGAGGCCGTCGCGCTCGATGAGGGTGACCTCGGCACCAAGCCTGGAAGCCACGAGGGCCGCTTCGTATCCACCCGGTCCGCCGCCGACGATCGTCACATGGGTCACCGGATCAGTCTCGCACTGCCGCCGAGCGAGTCGCCACCGGTCCGCCCCGGATCGACTGTCGTAATGTACGGCAGGTGACTACTCAGGAACTGGCCCGACAGGCTGCCGAGGCCCTGCGTGAACGCACCGGCGGAGTCGACCACGACATCGCGCTGGTGATGGGCTCGGGCTGGCTCCCGGCTGCCGACGCGCTCGGCACCGCCGAGCATGAGATCCCGCTCGCCGAGCTGCCCGGATTCAGCGCCCCCGCTGTCGCCGGACACGGCGGGACGGTGCGTTCTGTGAAGCTCGGTGACCGCCGCCTGCTGATCTTCCTGGGCCGCACCCACTTCTATGAAGGCAAGGGCGTTGCGGCTGTCGTGCACGGCGTCCGTACGGCGGCTGCCGCCGGCGTGAAGACTCTCGTGCTGACGAACGGCTGCGGCGGGCTCAACCCCGCCTGGTCGCCCGGCACACCGGTCCTGATCAGCGACCACATCAACATGACCGCGACCTCGCCGCTCGAGGGCGCCACGTTCGTCGACCTCACCGACCTCTACTCATCGCGGCTGCGGGCGCTGTGCAAGGAGGCCGACCCCAGCCTCGACGAGGGCGTGTACGTCCAGCTGCCGGGCCCCCACTACGAGACTCCCGCCGAGATCGGCATGGTCCGGGCGATCGGCGGTGACCTGGTGGGCATGTCGACGACGCTCGAAGCCATCGCGGCCCGGGCGGAGGGCATGGAGATCCTCGGCATCTCGCTGGTCACGAACGCCGCTGCCGGCATGACGGGTGAGCCGCTCAACCACGAAGAGGTCCTCGAGGCCGGCAAGGCCGCGGCCACGCGCATGGGTGCCCTGCTCGGCGACGTGCTGCCGAGGATCTGATGAAGGTCCTCGTCACGGGTGCTGCCGGCTCGATCGGCCGCACCCTCGTACGAGGACTTCCCGAGCTCGGGCACGAGGTTCGCGGGCTCGACCTGGTCGACGGGCCGGCGGTGCCGCTCGGCTGGGTGACCGGCGACTGCCTCGACCCGGCCGTCGCAGATGAGGCGGTGTCCGGCGTCGACGCGGTGATCCACTTCGCCGGCAACCCCGACGAGGCCACGCTGCCCGAGAGCTTGGAATCGCACGTCCACACGACCGGCCGGCTGCTCGAGGCGATGGCCGCGCACGGAGTGGGCCGGATGGCGTACGCCAGCAGCAACCACGCTGTCGGGCATACACCGGCCGGCGAGCTGCTGACCGCCGAGGCGAGGCCGCGGCCCGACACCTACTACGGCGTCGCGAAGGCTGCCGCCGAGGCGCTGTTGAGCCTCTACGCCGATCGTCGCGGCATCAGCTCCGTCGCGCTCCGGATCGGCTCCTTCCGCGAGCGGCCGACCAGCGTCCGCGAGCTCTCGACCTGGCTGTCGCCCGACGACGCCGTGCGGATGGTCGATGCGGCGATCCGCACCCCCGAGCCGGGGTTCCACGTGCTCTACGGCATCTCCGCCAACACCCGTGCGTGGTGGGACCTGGCTGCCGGTCGAGCATTGGGGTACGACCCACAGGACGACGCCGAGACATACGCCGACGAGGTGACTCCGAAGCCCGGGGACGAGGCCGAGAACGCGTACGTCGGCGGTCCCCACATCAGCCAGCTCCACCTATCGCCCGCCTTCTGAAGGGAAGCCCATGACCGACGACCTCCTCGCCCGTGCCCGCGACTGGCTGAGCCAGGACCCGGACTCTGTCACCGTCCAGGAGCTGCAGGCGCTCATCGATGCCGGCGACAGCACCGCGCTGGAGGATCCTTTCCGCGAGCGGCTGCAGTTCGGCACGGCGGGGCTGCGAGGAGCGCTCGGCGCCGGCCCCAATCGGATGAACCGCGTCATCGTCGCCCAGGCCGCCTCGGGACTCGCGGCATACCTGCTGGAGCACGGTTCGTCGCCCTCGGTCGTGGTGGGCTACGACGCACGGCACAACTCCGAGATCTTCGCCCGTGACACCGCCGAGATCATGGAGGGCGCCGGCGTCCACGCCTACCTCCTGCCGACGCACCTGCCGACTCCGGTCCTCGCGTTCGCCATCCGGCACCTCGGCTGCAGTGCCGGCGTCATGGTCACGGCATCGCACAACCCGCCGCAGGACAACGGCTACAAGGTCTACCTCGAGGACTCCAGCCAGATCGTGCCGCCTGCCGACATAGAGATCTCGGCGGCGATCGATGCCGTCGGGCGCGTCGACGAGATGCCGCGCAGCGATGCGTACGAGTTGCTGGGCCCCGAGGTCGCCGAGGCGTACGTCGAAGCCGTCGTCGCGCTGCCCGCCGACGGGCCGCGCGACATCGTCGCGGTCTACACGCCGATGCACGGCGTCGGCCGGGACACCCTGGTCGAGGCGGTGTCGCGGGCCGGGTTCCCGCCGCTGCACGTCGTGCGCGATCAGGCCGAGCCCGATCCTGACTTCCCGACCGTCGCGTTCCCCAACCCGGAGGAGCCGGGCGCGATGGACCTCGCGCTCAAGCTGTCGTCCGAGGTCGGAGCCGACATCATCGTGGCCAACGACCCCGACGCCGACCGGTGCGCCGTCGGCGTGCGGGACGGCGAGGCATACCGGATGCTGACCGGCGACCAGGTCGGCGTGCTGCTGGGCGACTTCCTGCTGCGCAAGGGCGTGCAGGGCACGTACGCCGCATCGATCGTCTCGTCCGACCTGCTCGGGCGTCAGGCCGCGGCTCACGGGCAGCCGTGGGAGCAGACGCTGACCGGCTTCAAGTGGCTCGGCAAGATCCCGACGCTGGTGTTCGGCTACGAGGAGGCGCTCGGCTACAGCGTGGCCCCGGACATCGCGCGCGACAAGGATGGCGTGTCTGCGATCATCACGGTGCTCGAGCTCGCCGCCGCGCTCAAGGCCGAGGGGCGTTCGCTGATCGACCAGCTCGACGACATCTACCGCGAGCACGGGCTGCATGCGACCTCGCAGCTGTCAGTGCGGGTCGAGGACCTCTCGATCATCGCGCGGGCGATGGAGACGCTGCGCACCTCTCCCCCGTCGTCGTTGGGTGGGCTCGCAGTGACTTCGGTCGACGACCTCGCCGACGGCTATCGCGGCCTGCCCCCGACCGACGGCATCCGGCTCGGCCTCGAGGGCGCGACGCGGATCATCTGTCGTCCGTCGGGCACCGAGCCGAAGCTCAAGTGCTACATCGAGGTCGTGGTGCCGGTGACGGACTCGATCGAAGCGTCGCGCGAGACGGCCGACGCCACGATCGCCAGCATCAAGAAGGACCTGGCGGAGGCCCTGGGTATCTAGTCCCGTCCCCGCAAGCCCGTCCGTGACGGTGAGTCAGCCCGGCGGCGTCCGGTACGTGACCGAGGACCCCGCGATGTCCTCAGCGCCGCTGTAGACGACAGTCAGCGTGTGCCGGCCGGCACCACGGAATCCCTCGAGGGAGACCACGGCGACGCCGTCGACGACATCGGCAGTGCCGATGAGCGTCGCGCCGTCGTACACCTTCACGACCCCCGCATCCACGGGCAGGTCCGCCGTGACCTTGGCCCGCAGCACAGGCGGGTTGCGGTACGGCCCGGTGCCCGCCGGCGTCCACGACGTGACCTCGACGCTCGAGGCGACGCGTCCCGGATCGAAGCCGACGATCTCCGGGTCGTGGTCGCTGGCGCGATAGGGGTCGGGACGGTAGAAGTCCGTCACGTTGTAGTTGTAGCGGCTGTACTCCCGGGCCAGCGACTCGTACGAGTTGATGTTCCAGATGTCGGCACCGGTGACCTTGGCGAAGCCCACCTGCGAGGCGAAGACGTGGTCGAGCGAGCCGATCTGGCCGTCGAACTGATACGTCTCTTTGTCGGTCAGCTCGCGCGGCACGTTGATGTAGCCAGCGTCCTCGATGATCTGGACGGGGTCTTCCTCGTTGTACGCGTTGAAGTCGCCGGTCAGGAACACCGTGTTGGTGCCGGCCGCGGCCTTGAGCTCGTCAGCGAAGTCGACGAGCGCGTGAGCCTGCAGCGTGCGGGAGTAGTTCGAGCCCCCCTGACCGTCGCCCTGGTCGGCGTCCGCACCGGAGCCGGATCCCTTGGACTTGAAGTGGTTGACGATCACCACGAAGTCATCGTCTGCCGACCCGCCCACCGGACGGAACGTCTGGCCGAGCGGTTCGCGCGCATTGTCGAACGCGCTCGCGCCGATCAGGATCCGCGAGGCACCGACGGTCTCGACGACCCCGGGCTGGTAGATGAACGCCGTACGGATGACGTCCTCACCCTCCGGCACCTCAGCAGGCGACGGGACGAACGCCCAACGCTGCTCACCGGCTGCCGCGTTGAGGGCCTCGGTGAGCGTACGCAGCGCATCGTCGCGATCGTCGAGGCCGACGGCTGCCGAGTTCTCGATCTCCTCGAGGGACACCACATCGGCGTCGAGGGTGTTGATCGCCGACACGATCTTGGCCTGCTGCCGCGCCAGGTTGGCCGCGTCGGCCGCACCGCGCGGCCCGTTGTTGGTGCAGGAGTTGACCGTGATGTGGTTGCCGGCGCGGTCGTTGAAGTAGCTGCACGTCCCACCGGTGAAGTCCTCGCCCGTCGTCGAGAAGTAGTTGAGCACGTTGAACGTGCCCAGCTTGACGCCACCGCCGACCGCCTCTGGTGCCGCGGCACGCGTGTTGCCGATCGCCACCGGTTCATCGCCACCGGCGAGAAGCTGCTGCGTCGGCTGCAGCTTCCATGCGTTGTTGCGGTAGTCGAGGACGACCGGGTCGTCGAACTCGACCGGCGCACCGACTCGAACCTCGTTGTCAGCGGTCAGCCAGGGCAGCGGTGTGCCCTGGTTGGCGGCGGACAGGAAGTTGAGGCTGGCCCCGTCGTCGAGCGTGACGAGGCGACGCTTGTTGTCCGCGACCGTCTCGGTGTACGCCGCGGAGCCGGGACGCGCGACATTGGTGGGCGTCGGCAGTGCCGTGTCGCCCGAAGCCAGCCCGATCTCGGCGTACTGGTTGGTCGTGAAGTTGTTGGTGATCGTGTAGTCGCCCTCCGGCAGGAGCAGCATGCCCTCGAGGGACTCGCGCTGCGGCTCGCCCATCGGGAAGTCGACCGTGGCCGGCTGCACTTCCTCGGCCGGGCCCGCGAGCTCCTTCCAGCCGCCGGTCGACGTGCTGATCTCGGTCATGCCGTTGAACTCGCTGACACCGCCGGTGACCTCGACGAGGTCGCCCTTGTCGACCGCCGCGGCGAACGCCGAGGAGAACACGAAGATCCCGTCGGACGCGGTGTGCGTTGCCAGGTCGACGGCTCCGCCCGTGCCCGGCGTCTGGATGTAGGCGCCGCTGAAGCCGCCGGTCTTGTAGACCGCCGTGACGACACCCTGCGTGATGACGTCCTTGCCCGCGAGGGGGCTCGTGGCGCCGTCGCCCTGGATCTGCGCGATCGTCCGCTCGACAGGGGGCTCGACCGGGACGCCGGCACCATTGCACGCCTCACCACAGGCCACCGGCGTCGGCGCCGCTGCCGTGAAGTCGGTGCTGTTGTTGTCGCTGTCCGCACCGCCAGCCGCGCGGTTGAGCGAGCTGGTGACACTCGTGCCACTGGCCTTGGCGGCAGTCTCGTACGTGTTCGACGTGCCGTATCCGATGAGGTCGACGAGATTGTCGTCGGCCAGGACAGCCGACGGCTGACCCGTGAGAGGGCTTGTCGACTTCGACAAGGCGATCGTGCCGCTCGCCCCCGCGAAGCTGACCGTGCCGGCGACGTCAGGCGTCGGCAGCGGCGCTCCGTTGGCGGCGTTGCTGCTGCCACTGACGAGCAGCGTGCCGCCCGGCTCGAGGTGACGGTCCCCGAGCGCCGTCACCCCACTGAACGCAGCTGTTCCGGTCGCCGAGCGGTACTGGACCGACCAGCCGTTGACGCTGATCGCGTGGTCGGTCGGGTTGTAGAGCTCGACGAACTTGTTGAGGTAGGTCGCGCCGGCGCTGCCGCCGTTGACGTAGACCTCGTTGATGACGACCTCGTCACCGGCTGGAGCGGCTCCCGCGGGCGATCCGATGAGGACCGATCCGCCGAGCGCGACTCCCAGTGCCAGGCGTGCCAGCGAACCCGCACGCATACGCCGGGCCCTCACGCCTTGTTCCTGACGATGATGTCGACCGTCGTGGAGGAACCGACATGGCCCGCATCGCCCTCGTACGTGATCCGCAGACGATGACGTCCCGGCGACAGCTGGTAGGCCCCCACGACGACCGTCGCGGAGCCGTCAGCCAGCTCGGCCGAGCCGATGACCTTGCCTCCATCGGTCACGGTGACCGTGCCGGTCGGCGTCGTCGCAGACGCCACGTCGATGCCGATGTCCAGCGGCTCGCGGGCACTCGGCTTGGGGTCAACCGTCACGCGTGTCGTGGTCGACAGCGGCGGCGCGACCTCGAACGCGGGAAGCTTGACGGTCGTGCCGGTCGGCGACGTCTTGATGCCGATGCGAGTCGTGCCTTCGACGCCCTTGGGCAGGTCGAAGCTGATCGTCGCCGCACCACCGCTCGCCGGGAATGTGCCGAGGTCGATCGGGTCGGCACCCTCCGGGTAGAGCGTCGCCTCGACCGACGTCGTGGCCGGTGTCCCGAGCGACGTGAGGTCGAGCTTGGGCAGCGTCACCGAGACGTGGCCGCCCGCGGCATAGCCCGAAGCGAGGCCCGTGACCGCGAGGGAACGACGAGCGAAGTCCGGCGAGACCGGCGAGTTGCCCGTCAGGTAGTCGATCCAGGCCTCGTAGTCGACGAGTCCGGTGTCAACCGCCTTGCCCTCGGTGAAGGCCCGGAAGTTGTCGCCGCCGGCCGCGAGGAACGAGAACGTCGCGACCTTGTAGCTCGCCGCCGGATCGAGCGCCTTGCCGTTGATCGTCACCGAGGTGATGCGGTCGCCCTCCGGGCGCGTGGCATCGAACGTGTAGGTGACGTTCTTCGAGACGCTCAGCTGCAGGTAGGCGCGGGACGGCACGTTGCCGTTGGCATCACGCTGCCACTGCTGCTCCAGCACCTTCTTGAGCGAGGCGCCCGAGAGCGTCACGCTGCTGACGGCGTTGACGAACGGCAGGACCGAGTTGGCCTCGGCATACGTGATGACTCCGTCGGTGTTGGCCGGGTTGGACGCGGTGTTGCCGGCGTAACGCAGCTCGTCGCGCATGCCGCCGGGGTTGAGGATGCCGATGTCGGCACCGGCGGGCGTGTCCTCGACCTTCGAGAGCAGCGCGTCGGCGACGAGGTGACCGAGGGTCGACTCGCTCGCGCGGTCGTCGCGCGCGGTGCCGCTGAACGCCGTCGTGATGTCCGCCGTCACCGAGCCGATCGGCTTGTTGCCCACCGTCGCGGCGAACGCCAGGGCGGCATCGACGTCGGTCTTGACCTCCGCGACACGGGGGAACGTGGCGGTCAGGGTGCTGTCGGCGGTCGTGGTGCGGGCGACGTTCTTCTGGACGTACGACTTCACGTCGCCGGTGTCGCCGTCGACCGTCAGCTTGATCTGCCCGACGTTGTCGCCGTAGTTGCCGGTCTGGATCAGAGGGCGGGTCTTGGTCGGGTCACCCGGGATCGGGGCGTCGAAGGCGTACGCCTTGTGGGTGTGGCCCATGAAAATCGCGTCGACGGCCGGATCGGTCTGCTCGGCGATCTTCTTGAAGACCGCGCTGTGCTCGATGTTCTGCGCGTACGTCTGAGCGCCGTCCGGGGCGCCCTCGTGGATCGACGCAATGATGACGTCCGGCGCGTCCGGGAGGGCCTCGAGGTCGTCGACCGTGTCGTTGATCGCGTCAGTGGGGTCGGTGAAGTTGAGCTCGGCGACGCCCGCGGGGCTCACCAGCGCCGAGGTCTCCTCGGTCACCGCACCCACCACGGCGACGTCGAGTCCCTGGACCGTGAAGATCTTGTAGGCGTCGAGCGCGCGGCTGCCATCGGCCTTCTTGAAGACGTTGGCGCCGAGGAACGGGAAGTCGGCGGCCGGCATGAGCCGGGTGACCAGGTCGTTGTAACCCTTGTCGAACTCGTGGTTGCCGACCGCGGAGGCGTCGAGCTCGAGGTCGTTGAGGACGTCAATCGTGGGGATGTCGCCCTGCACGGCCGACGCGAACAGCGAGGCACTGACGTTGTCGCCCGCCGAGATCAGCAGCGAGTTGGCGTCGCCGCCGTCCTGGCGAAGCTGCTCGACGGTGCCGGCGAACTTGACGGTGTTGGCGTCGATGCGACCGTGGAAGTCGTTGATGCCGATCAGGTTGAGGGTCACGTCGTCCGCCGCATCGGCTGGAGTCGTGACGAGCAGTGGAGCCGCCAGAAGGGTGGCGGCGGTGGCCGTCGCGAGCAGACGGCGAGAAGCGAACTTCACGGATGTTCCTTTCGAGCCCCGAGTCCGTGACCGCCCCCGTGACGATCACCTCTGAGAGGAATCTGAAGATTCTCAGGTGGAGTAGGGACACCTCACCCCGGCGGAGAAACCTTGTCAACGGGTTTGGTGGAGACGAAACGTGTCGAATCGGTGAAGATTGGGTTGAAATCGCCGTTTCACGCGTGGGCTCACCGAGGACGGCACTTTGCCATTCGCCGGACGGCCCAACGAGGAACTAACCTTGACGATGTGGCCCCGACGACGTGGCCGCACTCAGGAGGATTCGTGACTGGCGCCACCGCGTCCCTGCGCAAGACTCTCGGCGGCCTGCCGGGCGTCGACCAGGTCGGGCTCGAGGCCCGCGCTGCCGGACTTGGGACCCGGTCGATCAAGACCACCGCCAAGGCCTGGGCCATCGACCTGGCGATCTCGATGGTCGACCTCACGACGCTCGAGGGCGCCGACACCCCCGGCAAGGTCAGGGCGCTCGCCAACAAGGCCATGCGTCCCGACCCCACCGATCCGACCTGCCCGTCGGCTGCGGCGGTCTGCGTCTATCCCGACATGGTCAAGATCGCCAAGGACACGCTTGGCGACTCGGGACTCCACGTGGCCAGCGTCGCCACCGCCTTCCCGTCGGGTCGCGCCGCGCTCGACATCAAGCTCGCTGACACGCGCGACGCGGTCGAGGCCGGGGCCGACGAGATCGACATGGTCATCGACCGTGGAGCGTTCCTGACCGGCAACTACGAGCTGGTCTTCGACGAGATCGTGGCGACCAAGGAGGCGTGCGCCCGCCCTGACGGCTCCCACGCCCACCTCAAGGTCATCTTCGAGACCGGCGAGCTGCAGACGTACGACAACGTCCGCAAGGCGTCGTGGCTCGCGATGATGGCCGGCGCCGACTTCATCAAGACCAGCACCGGCAAGGTCCAGCCCGCCGCAACCCTGCCGGTCACGCTCGTGATGCTCGAAGCCGTTCGCGACTTCCGTGCCGAGACCGGGGTGCAGGTCGGCGTCAAGCCCGCCGGCGGCATCAAGACCTCGAAGGACGCGATCAAGTACCTCGTGATGGTCAACGAGATCGCCGGCGAGGACTGGCTCGACCCCGACTGGTTCCGGTTCGGCGCTTCCTCGCTCCTCAATGACCTGCTGCTGCAGCGCCAGAAGATTGCCACCGGACACTACTCCGGCCCCGACTATGTGACGTTGGACTGATTGCCATGACCAAGTTTGAGTACGCACCGGCTCCCGAGTCGCGCGCGATCGTCGACATCAAGAGCTCCTACGGGTTGTTCATCGGCGGCGAGTTCGTCGACGGCACGGGTGGCTCGTTCAAGTCGATCAGCCCGTCGTCCGAGGAGGTCCTCGCCGAGGTCACCGAGGCGACCGCCGACGACGTCGACCGGGCCGTCAAGGCCGCGCGTCAGGCATACGACAAGGTCTGGTCCAAGCTGCCGGGCAGCGAGCGGGCCAAGTACCTCTACCGCATCGCGCGCATCATGGCTGAGCGCAGCCGCGAGTTCGCCGTGCTCGAGTCGCTCGACAACGGCAAGCCGATCAAGGAGTCGCGCGACGTCGACCTGCCGCTGGTCTCGCAGTGGTTCTTCTACTACGCCGGCTGGGCCGACAAGCTCGGTCATGCCGGTCTCGGCCCCGACCCCAAGGCGCTCGGCGTCGCAGGTCAGGTCATCCCGTGGAACTTCCCGATCATGATGCTGGCCTGGAAGATCGCCCCGGCGCTCGCCGCCGGCAACACCGTGGTCCTCAAGCCCGCCGAGACCACTCCCCTGACGGCTCTGCTGTTCGCCGAGGTCTGCCAGCAGGCGGAGCTGCCTCCGGGCGTCGTCAACATCATCACCGGCGCCGGCCCGACGGGTCAGGCACTGGTCGAGCACCCTGACGTCGACAAGGTCGCGTTCACGGGGTCGACCGCAGTCGGCAAGGCCATCGCGCGCTCCATCGCGGGAACGTCCAAGAAGGTCACCCTCGAGCTCGGCGGCAAGGCTGCCAACATCGTGTTCGACGACGCGCCGCTCGACCAGGCGGTCGAGGGCATCGTCGGCGGCATCTTCTTCAACCAGGGCCACGTGTGCTGCGCCGGATCACGCCTCCTGGTCCAGGAGAGCGTCTACGACGAGGTCATCGACAGGCTCAAGCGCCGCATGTCGACGCTGCGTCTCGGCGACCCGCTCGACAAGAACACCGACATCGGCGCGATCAACTCCTCCGAGCAGCTCGCCCGCATCAAGGAGCTGTCCGACGTGGGCGACGCGGAGGGTGCCGAGCGCTGGTCGGCACCGTGCGACATACCCGACAGCGGCTTCTGGTTCGCGCCGACGATCTTCACCGGCGTCACCCAGGCGCACCGCATCGCGCGCGAGGAGATCTTCGGCCCGGTGCTGTCGATCCTGACGTTCCGCACCCCGGCAGAGGCGGTCGAGAAGGCCAACAACACGCCCTACGGTCTGTCGGCCGGCGTCTGGACCGAGAAGGGTTCGCGGATCCTGTCGATGGCCAACCAGCTGCGCGCCGGAGTCGTCTGGGCCAACACGTTCAACAAGTTCGACCCCGCGTCGCCGTTCGGCGGCTACAAGGAGTCGGGCTACGGCCGCGAGGGCGGGCGCCACGGCCTCGCCGCCTACCTGCAGGGAGCTCACTGATGACTCGGCTCGACGTGCGCAAGACGCACAAGCTCTACATCGGTGGAGCCTTCCCGCGCTCGGAGTCCGGCCGTACGTTCGAGGCCGTCGACGCCAAGGGTGGCTTCCTCGGCAACATGGCGCTGGCCTCGCGCAAGGATGCCCGCGACGCGGTGCTTGCCGCCCGCAAGGCGTTCGGCGGCTGGTCCACGCGTACGCCCTACAACCGTGGCCAGGTCATCTACCGCCTCGCCGAGGTCATGGAGGGCCGGCGCGAGCAGTTCATCGAGCAGCTCCGCGCCTCCGAGGGGCTCAACGAGAAGAAGGCGACCACGTACGTCGACGCCGCGATCGACCGCGTCGTCTGGTACGCCGGATGGGCCGACAAGTACGTCCAGGTGCTCGGCAACGGCAACCCGGTCTCCGGTCCGTTCTTCAACCTCTCCACGCCCGAGCCGACGGGTGTCGTCGCGACGGTCGCGCCCAGCGGCCCGCTGCTCGGCCTCGTCTCGGTCATCGCGCCGGCGATCGTCACGGGCAACACCGTCGTCGTCGTCGCCAGTGAGAAGTTCCCGGTGCCGGCGGTGACGCTGTCGGAGTGCATGGCAACCTCCGACCTGCCCGGTGGAGTCGTCAACATCCTCACAGGCCGGCCAGCAGAGATCGCGCCGTGGCTCGCCTCGCACATGGACGTCAACGCGCTCGACCTCGCCGGCGTCGACGACCCTGAGCTGGCCGCGTCGCTCGAGGTCGCTGGAGCAGAGAACCTCAAGCGCGTCCTGCGTGCACCCACGGCACCCGTCGACTGGCTCGCCGAGCCGTCGCTCGCCCGCCTCGAGGCCTTCGTCGAGACCAAGACGGTCTGGCACCCGATCGGGGTCTGAGCAGTCTGTGGGCGTCGTCATCCTCGCCGGGCCTTCGGGGTCCGGCAAGTCTCACCTGGCTGAACGCCTCGGCTGGCCGGTCCTCCGACTCGACGACTTCTATCGCGACATCGACGAGCCGGACATGCCGCGCTCGAGCCTCGGCATCGTCGACTGGGACGATCCCGCGTCGTGGAGCTCGGTCGACGCAGTAGGCACGATCGCCGAGCTGTGCGCCGCCGGCACCGTCGAGGTCCCCGTCTACGACATCGCAGCGAGCCGGCGTACCGGCACCCAGACGCTGTCCGCGCCCGACGGCCGGTTCATCGCGGAGGGATTGTTCGCCCCGGTCATCGTCGACGCGTGCCGCGAGGCCGGCATCCTCGACGCCGCGATCTGCCTGCGCCGCCACCGGGTGATCACCTTCCTGTTGCGCCTCGTCCGTGACCTGCGCGAGGGTCGCAAGTCACCGTGGGTGCTCGTACGCCGAGGCTGGCGACTGCTCAAGGACGAGCACCGCATCGTCGCCGAGGCCGTCGCACACGGCTGCGAGCCGATGACGCCGCGCGAGGCACGCAAACTTCTCGGCGATCTGCCGTAGGGCTTCGCAACCTCGACGGCCCCCGGACGTCTATAGGGATGAAGGTTCTTCCCTACGACCGATGAGGATCACGTGTCCATCCCGACATTCCGTTCCCGAACACCGACGCCACTCAGCCCACAACGAACACCGAGCGAGATGCCACCATTGCGCATGGAGGTCGCGCGACCGCGGGCCGAGCTGCCGACGCTCGACGAGCTCTACCGCGCCAACCGGCTGCACATGGTCCGGCTCGCACTGCTCCTCGTCGATGACCTCGCAACTGCGGAGGACGTCGTCCAGGACGCGTTCGCCGGCGTGGTCAAGGCCTGGGACCGGCTCGAGACAGAAGCCGCCATGCGGGCCTATCTGCGTACGTGCGTCGTCAACACGTCCCGGTCCGTGCTGCGACGACGCCGCACCGCGCGGTCGTACGTCCCGCCGCTGAGCCCGACGGCACCCGGCGCCGACGAAGCGGCGGTGCTGAGCGAAGAGCATCGCGACGTGATCGAGGCGCTCGGCACGCTGCCGCAGCGCCAGCGCGAGGTCCTCGTGCTGCGCTACTGGTCGTCGCTGTCCGAGGCCGAGGTCGCCGAGACCCTCGGCGTCTCGGCGGGCACGGTCAAGTCGAGCAGCAGTCGCGGCCTCGCGGCACTGCGATCGGTCATGGCGGCGAGACCCCATGACTGACCGCCGCCTCTCCCCCTTCCACTCTGACTCCAGAAACGAGAACTGACATGCCTGGCACCGACACCGACTTCACCGACCACGAGATCGAGGACATCCTCGTGTCCGCCCTGACCGCCCGGTCGGAGCAGATCGACCAGTCCGACCTGCACCAGTACGCGCCCTTGGCCGAGCCGCAGCCGCGCCGCGAGCGCCTGGCCCCGGTGCGTCGCATCGGGTCCTCTCGATGGATCCGGCCCCTGCCGATTGCCGCGATGGTCGCGACGGCAGCGGCATTCGCGGTCGCGATCGGCGGCGTGCCGTCGATTCCCGGCTCCGAGCCCGGGACGTCCACGCCTCGCACCACCGAGGTCGCGTACGTCGTGAAGTTCAACGGCGGAGCGAACGAGGACGTACGACTGAAGGCGGAGTTCACCCCGCACAGCGTGCCGATCGACGGGACGAAAGCCACCAGCAACTACCCGTTGGTCGTGGTCACCGGCGGGACGCCGAAGCTGGAGAAGCAGGTCATGGATGCCGCCAACGCCAAGATCGTCGCGGAGGTCAACGGCTATCGCCGACAGCTTCGCGCCCTGGGTCTGACATCGCGCAAGCTCACCCAGACGATCACGGTGAGGTCGGACGCCCAGGCCGGGCACGCGGTGTCGATCGTGTTCGACGTCGTCAACGACTTCGGTGGGGCTGTTCCGACGAACACGTCGACGGCGGCTGTGATCGACAAGCGCACGGGCCACGCCGTGCGAGCCGCGGACCTGTTCGACGACGTCCCGGCGGTCGACCGGATCATGCGACGCGCGATCCAGCGGGCCACCGAGCCGGCGCCGGCCTCGTCCGAGGACCTCACCTCGCTGAGCATGGACGACACTGCGACGGGGCTGACCTCGCCGCTGACGTGGTATCCCACCAAGGACGGACTGCGTTGGGTCGTGGACCGCGGAGCAGTGGCGTCGGATGCCCAGGGCGAGCCGGCCGCGACCGTGTCGTGGACGCGGCTGGCGAGCGAGGTGTCAGCTCAGCAAGGGTTCTGAGCGAGACGCAACACGTCGGAGGCCGGTCACGCGTGCGTGGCCGGCCGCTGACTCAGTCCGCGAGCTCGGTTCGCTGCGCCTCGGGCCGCAGCCCGTCGAGCGCGATGCCGAGCATGCGCTCCCACGACCACATGGGCATCGCGCTGAGCCCGGCGAGCGAGCTGCTGATCAGGCCGAGGTCATTGCCACGGATGTCGTCGCGGAGCACGCCGGCCTGCTGGGCGCGCTGCACGAGCCGGTCCCCCAGGTCGGACAGTCCGCAGGTCAGCGCCGTGTCGCGCATGAACTCGCCGTGCTCACGGAACACCTCGGACAGCGCCCGGTCTGCCGCTTGCATCGCGGCGGCCCGCTTGAGGAACGTGACGATCGACTCCCACGGGTCCTCGATCTCCATCGCTTCGTTGGCGAAGCCTGCGAGCCGGTCGAACTTGTCGCGTGCCAGCGCCTCGAACAGCGCCTCCTTGGTCGGGAAGTGGCGATAGACCGTGCCGACCCCGACCTTGGCCCGCTTGGCGACGTCGTCGATCTGCGCCTGGGAGCCGTGCTTGGCGAAGATGTGGCGAGCGGCCTTGAGGATCGCCTCGCGGTTGCGGCGCGCGTCAGCCCGCAGCGGTCGTTCCTCGGTCATCGACATACCTCAAAAGTACGGGTTGACAAACGGAACCGCAACTCCATATCGTTGCGGAATCGGACCTCAGGTTCCGGTTCTGCAAACCTCTCTCACGCTCCAGGAGTGTTGTATGTCCACGGTTTCAACCGAGCGCAAGGGCTTGATCCTCGCACTGCTCGCAGCGGCGCAGTTCGTCGTCGTTCTCGACGCCTCGATCGTCAATGTTGCGCTCCCCTCGATCGGGAGCGACCTCAAGCTCGACCAGGACAGCTTGTCCTGGGTCGTCAACTCGTACGTCCTCGTGTTCGGCGGTTTCCTTCTGCTGGGCGGCCGGGTCGCCGACCTCCTTGGTCGCCGCCGAGTCTTCATCGCCGGACTCCTGCTGTTCTGCCTCGCCTCGCTGGCTGGTGGCTTCAGCCAGTCCGAGGGACAGCTGATCGCCGCCCGCGTCGTCCAGGGACTGGGCGCGGCGCTGCTGTCGCCCGCGGCGCTCGCGATCCTCACGACCTCGTTCGCCGAGGGCTCCGAGCGCAACAAGGCGCTCGGCGTCTGGGGCGCAGTCGCCGGTTCCGGCGGTGCCGTCGGCGTCCTCATGGGCGGCATCCTGACCGAGTCGCTCGGCTGGGAATGGGTGCTGTTCGTCAACGTGCCGATCACGGCCCTCGCGGCATACGGCGCGTTCCGGGTGCTCGGCGAGAGTCGTGACGAGTCCGCCAGCTCGTTCGACATCTTCGGAGCCATCACGGTCACGGCCGGCGTCTCGCTGCTCGTCTACACGATCGTCGACGCCAACGACTCCGGCTGGGGCTCGACGAAGACCATCAGCCTGGCCATCCTGTCGTTCGTGCTGATCGCCGCGTTCATCGCGATCGAGCGGGTGTGGAAGCAGCCGCTGCTGCCGTTCCGGATCTTCCGCAACCGGACGCTGACCGGCGCCAACCTGACCGCGGTGTTCGTCGCGATGTCGCTGTTCTCGATGTTCTTCTTCGTGTCGCTCTACATGCAGCAGGTGCTGGGCTACTCCGCGCTCAAGGCCGGGCTGGCCTATCTGCCGCTGGCCGGAGGCATCATCGTCTCGGCCGGCTTCGCGTCGGTCCTGACGACCCGCATCGGCTTCAAGCCCGTCCTCGCGGGCGGCATGATGCTGGTGGCCGGTGGCCTGTTCTGGTTCTCGCGGGTCTCCCCCGACGGCACGTTCCTCGGCGACCTGCTGTTCCCGTCGCTGCTGGCGGCTCTCGGTCTCGGCTTCGCGTTCGTGCCGCTGACGATCGCGTCGGTGTCGGGCGTCGAGCCGGACGACGCCGGACTGGCCTCGGGACTGATCAACACGTCCCAGCAGGTCGGCGGAGCACTCGGGCTCGCGATCCTCGTCGCCGTGGCGAACAGCCGCTTCGGCGATGTCACCGGCACGCCCCCGGAGCGGCTCACCGAGAGCTTCCAGTCGGCGTTCCTGGTCGGCACGGGACTTGCGATCACCGGCGCCATCCTGAGCCTGGTGCTCATCAGCTCCCAGCACTCCAGGGATCACCGTGACGCGGCCCAGGCCGGCGAGCTGCAGCCGATCGCGGTCTGACCGCTGGCGTGCCGGCCGCCCACGGGTTGGCCGGCACGCCGGCACCACGTCGTAGCCTGACCGCGTGGCGCACGAATCTGAGCTCCTGACCGTCGGGCACGGCCGCCTCGACGCGTCGGAGGTCGGCGCCCTGCTGCGTGAGGCCTCCGTCGAGCTGGTCCTCGACATCCGCCGGTTCCCCGGCAGCCGGCGCAATCCCGACGTCGCCCGCGAGCCGCTCGAGGCCCGCCTCGCCGAGGACGGCATCGGCTATCGGTGGGACGTTCGGCTGGGTGGGCGCCGCACCGCCCCACCTGGCCCACCGGCCGATCCGTGGTGGCAGGTCGCGGCGTTCCGCGCGTACGCCGCACACACCCGGACCGCGGAGTTCCAGGACGGCCTCGCCGATCTCATGGCGTCGGCGACTGCCAGTCGTACGGTCGTCATGTGCAGCGAGAGCGTCTGGTGGCGATGCCACCGGCGGATCGTCGCCGACGTCGTCGCCCTGACGACCGACGTGTCGGTGCGACACCTCATGCACGACGGCCGCCTCACCGATCACCCGCCGTCGGAAGGCGCCCGTCTCATCGGGGAGCACCTGTTGGTCTGGGACCGGGAGTCTTGACCAAGGCCCCTTTCGATGGGTCAATGCAGCCATGAGCTTCGACGCCAGTCGCGATGCGTACGACCGCTACATGGGCCGCTACTCCGACCAGCTCGCGATCACGTTCCTGTCGTTCACCGGCGGCGAACCTGGCCAACGCGCGCTGGACGTCGGCTGCGGGCCGGGCGCTCTGACCCATGTCCTCGCGACCGGCCTCGGACCGGCACACGTGGCCGCCGCAGACCCATCGGACTCGTTCGTCGCGGCCTGCTCCGAGCGAGTGCCGGGAGCAGACGTACGCCGGGCGGTCGCTGCCGAGCTGCCGTGGATCGACGCGACGTTCGACCTCGTCGTGTCACAGCTCGTGCTCAACTTCCTGCCCGATCCGGGAGCCGGCGTCGCCGAGATGATGCGCGTCGTGCGTCCCGGCGGCACGGTCGCGGCATGCACGTGGGACTACGCAGACGGCATGACGATGCTGCGCACGTTCTGGGACGCCGCGCGTGACGTCGACCCGGACTCGCCCGACGAGGCACTCACCATGCGGTTCACGACCGAGCGTCAGCTCTCCGAGCTGTGGGAGCGCGCGGGGCTGACCGACATCCGGACGCGATCGCTCGAGGTGAGCACCGAATACGCGGACTTCGAGGACTACTGGCAGCCGTTCATGCTCGGTGTCGGACCCGGTGGCGCGTACGCCGCGTCGCTCGACGCCGAACGGCTGGAGCGACTCCGGGACGGGTGCTTCCAACGCCTGGGGGCTCCCACCGGGCCGTTCACCCTGAGCGCGAGGGCCGTCGCCGTGAGCGGTCGGCGACCGGGCTAGTTGTGATGTCCAGGGACGTTGTTTCGTGACACGGTCCTGATCTGCTGGACGGCGAAGGCCTCCGGTTGTGGAGTGGAGATGTCTAGTAACCGCTCCGCACACAGGAGGCCTTCGTGTCCCACGCTAACGCTGCTCTGACCCCGCGTGCTCGTTTGAGGCTCGCGAAACTGATCGTTGAGGATCGCTGGCCGCCGCCGGAGGCGGCGAAGATGTTCATGGTCTCCACGGTGACGGCCCGCAAATGGGCGGCCCGGTTCCGGGACGAAGGGCCGGCCGGGATGGTCGACCGGTCCTCGCGGCCACATTCTTGCCCGGCGAAGACGGCGCCAGATCTTCAGCGTCGGATCGTGCAGATGCGGTGGCGCCACCGGCTCGGACCGGTGCAGATTGGTGGCCGGCTCGGCATCCCAGCCTCGACGGTTCACGCCGTGCTGGTGCGCTGCCGGCTCAACCGGCTCAGCCACATCGACCGGGTCACTGGCGAGCCGATCCGCCGCTACGAACATCCACATCCCGGGTCGATGATCCATGTCGATGTCACCAAGTTCGGCAACATCCCCGACGGCGGCGGCCACCGGTTCCTGACCCGGCAGCAGAGTCGCGCCAACGGCATCGCGACCGCCCTCCGCACCGGTCAGCGCGGCAATGAATACCGGCCGCTGATCGGCACCGCCTACCTCCACACCGTCATCGATGACCACTCGCGCGTCGCCTATGTCGAGATCCACGCCGACGAGAAGGCCGTCACCGCGGTCGGGGTCCTCGAAAGAGCCGTCGCGTGGTTTGCCGAACGGGGCGTCACCGTCGAGCGAGTGTTGTCCGACAACGGCAGCTGCTACCGGTCGTTCGCCTGGCGCGACGCCTGCGCTGAGCTCGGCATCAAGCACAAACGAACCCGGCCCTATCGGCCTCAGACCAACGGCAAGATCGAACGCTTCCACCGCACCCTGGCCGACGGCTGGGCCTATGCCCGCTTCTACGACTCAGAAACCGAACGCCGCGCAGCACTGCCCAGCTGGATCCACTTCTACAATCACCACAGGATCCACTCCGCCATCAGCGGCACGCCCATCAGCAGACTCAACAACCTGCCTGGACATCACAACTAGGCGGCTACTCCGCCATCTTGTTGGGCCGGCGCCACGTCCGTTCGAACGGCAGCCGCCAGGCGCGCGGCGCGATGAGCTGGTGCACCGCGTTGGGGCCCCACGTGCCGCCGGCGTAGGGCCGCACCGGTGGCGGGTCGTTGAGCAGCGGCTCGGAGATCTCCCACAGCCGCTCGATGCCCTCGGCGGTCGTGAACAGCGTCCGCTCCCCCCGCATCGCGTCGTAGATCAGTCGCTCGTACGCCTCAAGGACCTCGCCGGCCCGCTCGGTCTCCTGCATCGCGAACTGCATGCTGAGCTTGTCGAGCCGCATGCCCGGGCCCGGGCGCTTGCCGTAGAACGACAGCGACATCTTCGACGAGTCGGCGAGGTCGAACGTCAGGTGGTCGGGCCCGGCGAGGCCGACCCCGGAACCGGTCGGGAACATGCTCTTGGGTGGCTCGCGGAACGCGATCGAGATGATCCGCGCACCCTCGGCGAGCTTCTTGCCCGTACGCAGGTAGAACGGCACGCCGGCCCAGCGCCAGTTGTCGATCTCAGCCTTGAGGGCAACGTACGTGTCGGTCTCGGAGTCGGCGGCGACCCCGTCCTCGTCGCGGTAGCCCTGGTACTGCCCGCGTACGACGTGGTGAGGGTCGAGCGGCAGCATCTGGCGGAAGACCTTGTTCTTCTCCTCGCTGATCGAGTCCGAGTCGAGCGACGTCGGCGGCTCCATCGCCATGAACGCCAGCACCTGGAACAGGTGCGTGACGACCATGTCCTTGAACGCGCCGGTGCCCTCGTAGAACGCCGACCGCCCCTCGACCGACAACGTCTCCGGCACGTCGATCTGCACGTGGTCGATGAAGTTGCGGTTCCAGATCGGCTCGAACAGGCCGTTGGCGAAGCGGAACGCGAGGATGTTGAGCGCCGCCTCCTTGCCCAGGAAGTGGTCGATGCGGAAGATCTGCTCCTCGGCGAACACCTCGTGCAGCTGGGAGTTGAGCGACTTGGCGCTGGCCAGGTCGGTGCCGAACGGCTTCTCCATGATGATGCGTGAGCGCTCGACCAGGTTGGCGGCGTCGAGGGTGTGCACGACGTCGAGCGCCGCCTTGGGCGGGACGCTGAGGTAGTGGAGGCGGCGCGGTGAGCCGCCGAGCTCGGCCTCCAGCGCCGATGCCGCCTTCGCCAGCGCCTCGGGGCCGGCCTTGACGTTGACGTACGACAGCTTGGCCGCGAACTCGGCCCACTGCGCGTCGTTGAGCGGGCGCGTCGTGAACTCACGGCACGCCTTCTCCGCGAAGGCCCGGAAGCTCTCGTCGTCGAAGTCGTCGAGCGAGACGCCGATGATCCGCGACTCCGGCACGAGGTCGGACTCGAGGAGATGCATGATGCCGGGCAGCAACTTGCGACGGGCCAGGTCACCGGTGGCACCGAAGAGCACGATCAGATGTGGCTCGTTCATTCCCACAGGCTAGACCTGTCACGTTGCATACGGGGGCTGTCAGCCGCTGTCAGCGCCGCCAGCGAGATGACAGTGACCTGCAAGCGGCGCCTACCACGATGGTCGACATGACCAACTACGCCATCAAAGCCGAAGGGCTCACGAAGCACTACGGCGACACCATCGCTCTCGACGGCATCGACCTTGCCGTTCCCGAGGGCTCCGTACTCGGAGTCCTCGGTCCCAATGGTGCGGGCAAGACCACTGCCGTCCGCATCCTCGCGACGCTGCTGCAGCCCGACGCCGGTCACGCGACCGTCGCAGGCCACGACGTCCTGCGCAATCCCACCGCCGTACGCCGCTCGATCGGCCTCACCGGGCAGTACGCCTCGGTCGACGAGCAGCTGACCGGCCGAGAGAACCTCGAGCTGTTCGCTCGTCTCCTCGACTTCAGCCGGCCGGACGCTCGCGCCCGCGCCACGGAGCTGCTGGACCAGTTCGGGCTCACCGAGGCCGCCGACCGTCGCATCAAGACGTACTCCGGCGGTATGCGGCGGCGTCTCGACCTCGCTGCGAGCCTGGTCGGCCGGCCCGAGGTGATCTTCCTCGACGAGCCGACCACGGGCCTCGACCCCAGCAAGCGCGACGACGTCTGGAACCTGGTCCGCATGCTGACCGCCGAAGGCACCAGCGTCCTGCTGACCACGCAGTACCTCGAGGAGGCCGACGCCCTCGCCGATGCGATCACCGTGATCGATCTCGGCAAGGTCATCGCCCACGGCACCGCCGCCGAGCTCAAGCAGATCGTCGGCGGCCGCTCCCTCCAGGTACGCCCGACCCACGTCCGCGACACCGCGGACATCCGAGCCGTCCTGAGCCGCATCACCGGCCGACCGGTCGATGAGCCCACCCGTGGGCTGCTGACGACGCCGATCGAGGACGAGAAGGACTTCACCGACGTCGTCGTCGACCTGGCCGCCCGAGGCATCCCCGTCACGGAGATCGCCCTGCGGCTGCCGAGCCTCGACGAGGTCTTCTTCACCCTCACCGGCAAGGGCGTCCCAGATGAGGCGCCAGCCGACTTCGACAAGGAGCCCGTCTCATGACTTCCACCATCACCCTCCCCGACGCGATCGAGCAACGGCCCGCGTCGTCGATGCCATGGATGCGTCACTCCCTGACGCTCGCCGGCCGCTCGATCAAGAAGATGATGCGTCACCCCGAGCAGTTCTTCGACGTGACGCTGCAGCCTGTGCTGTTCCTGCTGATCTTCGTGTACGTCCTCGGAGGCGCGATCGCCGGTTCGACGCACGACTACCTGCAGTTCGTGCTGCCCGGCATCTTGATCCAGACCGTGCTGTTCAGCACGGTGTCGATCGGCGTCAACCTCAACACGGACATCAAGGAAGGCGTCTTCGACCGGTTCCGGTCGCTGCCGATCGCCCGGTCCGCTCCCCTGGTCGGCGCCACGATCGCCGAGTGCCTGCGCTACAGCATCACGATCGGCATCAGCCTGATCGCCGGGTTCGTCATCGGGTTCCGGACCAACACGTCGATCGTCGAGGTGCTCGCCGCCTGCCTGCTCGTGCTGGTGTTCGCCTGGTGCCTGTGCTGGATCTCGATCTGGCTCGGCATGGTCTCCCGTGAGGCCGGCTCGGTGCAGGGCATCGGCTTCATGGCTCTGTTCCCGCTGACGTTCGGCTCGAGCATGTTCGCCTCGGCGGACACGATGCCCGGCTGGCTGCGGGCGTGGGTCAACGTCAACCCGGTGACCCACCTGACGGACGCTGTGCGCGGGCTGCTCACCGGCGGCCCCGTCGCCGAGGACGCGTTCATCGCGCTCGGCACGGCCGGCCTGATCCTCGCGGTGTTCGCACCGCTGGCCGTCAGGGCATACCGCACCAAGGCCTGATCACCCTCGGGGCGGTGACCTGGGGCCCACGCGCAACCCGCGACTGGGCCCTAGGTCACCGCTCCATCGGGGAGGGCCAGGGCGATCGCCTCGTCACGCACGAGCGATCGCCCTTCGGCGTGCAGCTCCTCGAACCGCTCGGCGCCCAACGACGTAAGCAGGTCTTCGATGAGGCGTCGGACGTCGGGGTTCATACGGTCAGCACGGCCGCGTATGGCCTCGGACGCACCCAGCACCCGCGCTGACCGCTCGTCATCACCGTCGAGGTGTGCGAGCAGCGCCGACGCGGACGCCACCTGTGAGACGACCGGCATGTCGCGGGTGCGTATGGCCAGGCCTGCCGCGTACGCCACCTCGGTGCGCGCACCCTCGAGGTCGCCGGCACAGGCTCGGGACACGGCCAGCCCGGCCCGCAACATGGCTTCCATCTGCCCACCGCCGAACGCCGAGACGTGGTCGAGGTTTCCCAGGACATCCTCGAGGCGCTCGATCGCGGCCTCGTCGTTGCCTGCGACATGCTCGATGTGCCCCAGGCCCATCTGCGTGATGAGCTCGAACCGGCGATTGCCGTCCCTTCGGGCATCAGCGAGCAGGCCGATGAACTCCTGGCGCAGCTCGTCAACACCCTCGCCTTCGGCAGTCGCCACGCGCAGCCCCATGACCTGCATCTGCGAGAACTCCGAGTCCTCGGCCGCGCCCAGCTCCTGGAGCAGCGGGATCGCCTCTTCCCACGTGGCCAGCGCCTCCTCGTACTTCGCGTCGAGCGACTGCACCATCGCCTGCTGGGACAGCGCCATCGCCAGGCCCCAGCGGTCGCCGAGCTCACGGAACCCCACGATCGTCGGCTCCAGCAGCTCGTCGATCTCGCTGACCCGGCCCTCGTTGTCGAGCAGGACGAGCTGCATCAGGTTGATCATCGACTGCGTCCACGGATCCTTCGCTCGCGGCAGCTCCCGGTCGCCGACGACGTGGTAGAACGCCATGGTCGCCAGCACGACGTCGACCATCTGGTGCTCGGGATGATGGGCATCCCAAAGCGCCAGGATGCGGTCGACCGGCCCCTGCCAGGGCACTGGCCGATCCGAGCTCCGGCTCCCCATCACCAGGATCCCGGTCAGCGCCAGCGCCTCGATGCAGATCTCGCTCGCCGGGTCGGCCTCCCCCGGCAGTGCAAGGACCGCATCGGCCCACGTGCACGCCTCGACGTGCTGGCTGCGGATCGACCAGTACCAAGAGAGCGCCGCGACCATACGGGCTGCGTGTGAACGGTCGCCACGATCGATCGCGAACCGCAGGGCCGCCATGATGTTGGCCCGTTCGAGGTCGATGCTCCGGACCGCGGCGACCTGCCCGGCACCGCCCCGGAGCTCGGCTCCCTGCGCCTCGGCGACGTCGAGGAAGTGGCGCAGGTGCGCATCGCGTACGGCCTGGGCCTCGCCCCGCTCGATCAGTCGCTCGACGCCGTACTCACGAAGGGTCTCGAGCATCCTGAACCGGAGCGTGTCGCCACGCACCGGCACCAGCAGCGACTTGTCAGCGAGGGACTCGAGGAGCTCCTCGGTCGCTTCACCGGCCTGGGACACGGCGGCGGCGCTCTCGACCGTCACACCACCTGGGAACACCGCGAGCCGCTCGGCAAGGTCGCGCTCGGCGTCGTCGAGCAGGTCCCAGCTCCACTCGACGACCGCGCGCAGCGTGCGGTGGCGAGGCAACGCCGTACGGCTGCCGCCCGTGAGCAGCCGGAACCGGTCCGACAGCCGGGCCGCGATCTGGCCGGCGGTCAGTGTGCGGAGGCGCGCGGCGGCCAGCTCGATCGCGAGCGGCTGGCCGTCGAGGCGTACGCAGATCTCCCGCACCGCCGGCAGCGTCTCGGCGGTCAGCGCGAACGACTGATCGACCGCCTGCGCCCGCAGCACGAACAGCTGGACGGCGCTGTGCTGCATGGCGTCGTCGATGGAACCGTCGGCGTCGGGCATCGTCAGTGGACTGAGCTGATAGCCGAACTCACCGATGATGCGCAACGGCTCGCGGCTCGTCGCGAGGATCCGCAGCTTGGGCGCGTGGGCCAGGACGTCGTCAGCGATCTCGGCGACAGCCTCGATCAGGTGCTCACAGTTGTCGAGCAGCAGGAGGCCCTCGACGTCGTGGACCGCATCGATGAGGCGCGTACGCTCGTCCGGCCGCGGCCCCGAGGAAGGGCGATCGAGCACCGACACCTCGAGCAGGCCCATCGCCGAGAGGATCGCCTCCAGGATGCCGTCGCCGCCGGTCACCGGGGCGAGCTCGGTGAGCCAGACGTCCTCGAAGCGGTCGAGCGCGGCTCGGGCGGTCTCGACCGCGAGCCGGGTCTTGCCTGCACCGCCGGGTCCGAGGATCGTCACGAGCCGGTGATCGACGAGCGCCGCCTGCAGGTCCGCGATCGCCCCCTCGCGCCCGACGAACGACGTCAGCGCGGATGGAAGGGCCGGATGACTGCGGCGGGAGGTGTGCTCGCCACGCAGGATCGACAGGTGCAGCTCCTGCAGCTCAGGCGACGGGTCTGACCCCAGCTCCTCGGCGAGCAGGCCGCGCAGCCGCTCGTACGCGGTCAGTGCCTCGTTGGCGCGGCCGCAGGTGGCGAGCGCCGACAGGTAGAGCGCCCAGAAGCCGTCCCGGTAGGGGTGCGCCGTCGTGAGATCGGCGAGCTCGGCGATGACCGCCGGGTCGTCGCTCGAACGGACCCGGTCGCGCAGGCTCGTCTCGACGGCGGCGAGGCGCAGCTCGCCGAGCCGGTGCGCCGCCGAGGCCGCGAACGGGTACTCGACGACATCGGCGAGCGCGTCACCACGCCACAGCGCCAGCGCCTCGTCAGCCCGGCCCACCGCCACAAGGCGCTCGAACTCGACAGCGTCAACCGATGCGTCCTGGAGGACGTACCCCGCAGGGGTCGACTCGAGGGCCCCTGCAGGCAGGCGCCGGCGGGTGCGGGACACGATCGACTGGAGCGCGTTCGTCGCGTCGGCCGGCACGTCGAGGTCCCACAGGTCGTCGATCAGCGTCGTTGCGGCAACGGGGCGTCCGGCGTCGAGGGCCAGCCGAGCCACGAGGGCGCGGTTGCGCGGCCCGCCGAGATCGATCTCCTGATCATCGGCGCGCACTCTCAACGGTCCGAGGACGTCAACCTGCACAGGCGTCATTCTGCCGCACTGTCTCGTATGGCCGGTCCAGCTCGACGGACGAGCTCAGGCGGCGTTGCGCGCGTACGCCCCGGGGGTCACGCCGAGCGTGGCGCGGAAGTGCCGCGTCAGATGCGCCTGGTCGTAGAAGCCGACGGTCGCCGCGACCTCTGCCGGCGGGACGCGGTCGAGCAGCAGCGCGCGAGCCCTATCGACTCGCCGGCCGGTGACGTACCGGTGCGGCGGCAGGCCGTACTCACGTCCGAACGCCCGGATCAGCTGCGTGGGGTGCGCCTCGAGCTCGGCGGCGAGGGACTCCAGCGTCGGTACGTTCGTCAGGTCGCGATCCAGGGCCTCCCGCACGCGGCGGGCCAGCCCGGGCTCAGCGCGACCCGGACGAGGATCGATGGAGCTGTCGAGGTGCTGGGCCATCCGCTCGCTGATGACCGCGAGCTGTGACTCGGCCTCGAGCTCGTCCCCCGGCGAGGCGAGCGACCGGTGGAGGTGGCCGACCGCCGCGACGAGCTCGTCGTCGATCAGCGTCGGCTGGTCGACGGCAGCACCCACGAGCTCGAACGGCAACCACCGTTCGTCGAGGTAGACGACGCGCTTGTCGAAGCCGCCGGCCACCGCGGCCTTGCCGTCGTGCGGCACGTGCGGGGGCAGCAGCGTCAGCGACCGCGGCGATGCGTCGTGGGGCGTGCGCTCCAGCTCGTACGACACACCGCCCGTGTCGATCAGGAGCACGGTCCAGTACGCGTGCGTGTGCGCCGGGTAGGCGTGCTCGGTGAAGTGCGCGTGGAGGACCTCGCCGACGCCGGGGACGGCCGGTCGCCAGGCTCGGACGTGCTCTCCGGCGGTCATGTCAGGAATGTACAAGACCCCGACCAGCCGGGCGGGCGACTCTTGAGGCATGGACGACACCCTCGAACCGATCCGATTCGACACCAAGGTCGCCGTGCTGCTGCACGAGGACCTCGCGAGCTGGCAGGCGCTCAACGTCACGGCGTTCCTCGTCAGCGGCCTGGCCACCGACAAGGAGCTCATCGGCGACCCGTACGAGGATGCCGATGGGACGGAGTACCTCCCGATGATCCGCCAGCCGATCGTCGTGTTCGCCGGTGGCTCGGCCCAGCTGCGCGCCGCGCACGCCAAGGCCGTGTCGCGGGAGCTGGCGATGACGGTCTACACCCGCGAGATGTTCGCCACCGGCAACGACCGGGACAACCGTGCCGCGGTACGCGCCGTACGTCGTGATGACCTCGACCTCGTCGGCATCGCGGTGCACGGGCCGAAGAACGCCGTGGACAAGGCGTTCAAGGGCGCCCAACTGCACCCCTGACCCCCGGTGGTTGAGGTGCAGCCAACGGGCTCAGATCAGGCGGCGGTCGTTGGCCCAGCGGGTCAACTCGTGGCGGCTCGAGAGCTGCAGCTTGCGGAGCACGCTGGAGACGTGGGTCTCGACGGTCTTGATCGAGATGAACAGCTCCTTGGCGACTTCCTTGTACGCATAGCCGCGAGCGATGAGTCGCATGACCTCGCGCTCGCGCTCGGTCAGCCGGTCGATCTCCTCGTCGACCTGGGCGACCTCGATCGTGCCCGCGAACGCGTCGAGGACGAACCCGGCCAGCCGCGGCGAGAACACCGCATCGCCGGCGGCGACCCGGCTGATCGCGTCGAGCAGCTCGGGGCCGGAGATGTTCTTGGTGACATAGCCGCGGGCGCCGGCGCGGATGATCCCGATGACGTCCTCCGCGGCGTCGCTGACCGACAGCGCCAGGAACTTGGTCTCCGGATGGCGCAGGTGCAGGCGGCGGATGACCTCGAGGCCACCTCCACCGGGCATGTGGACGTCGAGCAGCACGACATCTGGCTTGGTCTCGGCGATGACCTTGACCGCGCTGTCGACGTCCTCCGCCTCGGCGACGATGTCGACCGGTCCGTCGATTTCGGCCCGCACCCCGGTGCGGAACATCGCATGGTCGTCGACGATGGCGACGCGCAGTGTGGTCATGGGCTCACTTCTTCTGTCGATGCTCGTGGTGTCGGGGCAGAATCGGACTGGTTGGTGTCGCCGCCTCGGATCGGGACGCTCAAGGCGACCTCGGTGCCCTCCCCCGGCTGGCTACGGATGGAGGCGGTGCCACCGTGGCGTTCGACCCGTCCGATGATCGAGCCTCGCACACCCATGCGGTCGTCGGCGATCGACTCGGTGTCGAACCCGACACCACGGTCGCGGACGAAGACCTCGACCGTACGACCGTCGGTCTCGGCGTAGACGTCGATGCGGTCCACGCGGGCGTGCTTGGCGGCGTTGATCATGGCTTCGCGGGCGGCCTTGGCGATCGCGGCGACATCGGGGTCAAGGGCGGCATCGCCGACCGCGATGACCTCGACGGGCACGCGATGCGCGTCCTCGACGTCCGCGGCCGAGGCACGCAGCGCCGCCACGAGCGAGTCGCCGGGCTTCTCGTCGTTGCCGTACAACCAGGCCCGCAGCTCACGCTCCTGCCGACGCGCGAGAGTCGCCACGGTCGCCGAGTCGCCGGCGTTCTTCTGCAGCAGGGCCAGGGTCTGCAGCACCGAGTCGTGCAGGTGCGCGGCGACGTCGGCACGTTCCTGCGAACGTACGCGCTCGCGCCGCTCCTCCGACAGGTCGCCGAGCAGCTTGGTGATCCACGGCCCGAGGATCAGCAGCAGGCCGAGGGCAGCCACCGCCACGGCAGAGGCGAGGTCGACGATCGCTGCCCACCCACGCTCCTGGCTGAGGAAGTAGATGCCCGCGGTCGCCACGAGCACCGCACCGGCGGCGATGCGCAAGGCGAACGCGAAGCCGCGGGTCTGGCGCATCCAGCGGCCCCATGCGGCGTCATCGAACTGCCGCCAGATCACCGCAAGGCCGATGACCCCGATCAGGAGCGGGGCGAACAGGCCTCCGGCGATGCCGCGCCCGCTGGCCTGGATCATGAACATCACGCCGATGCCGACGGCACCCAGTGCGACGGTCTGGACCACCTCGAAGGCACCGGGGCGGCCGCTCGAGCGAAGCCCGCGGCGGGTCGCGGACTCCAGGCCCGGCGACAGGTCGGGCTGGCGCAGCGGCAGGAACCGCCACAGCAGCAGGTACGCGATGACGCCCACGCCGTGGAACCACGTCGCGACGATGAAGGCCAGCCGGACGTAGAGCACGGGGACGCCGAAATGCTCGGCCACACCCGTCGCCACACCGCCGACGAGCCGGCGATCGGCTGGTCGGTAGGCACGGCGGTATTCGGTCACCCCATGATCGTCACACGTACGCGTACGCGCGCGCCATCAGGAACGACCCTCTCGCACCCTGAGCGGTCAAGGGTGTGATTCAGGGTCGTACCCGATGGTTCGGACGCCTGCCCTCGGACACGATGGAGGTATGAACGCAGAAGACGCCCGCACCACGCCGCCGGACGGCGACTTCGAACCGCACCGGCTGCGCTCGATCACCGACATGAAGCGGTCGAAGGACGACCGCCTGCTCGGTGGTGTCTGCGCCGGCGCAGCGAAGTACCTCAACATCGATCCCGTCATCGTCCGCGTCGTCCTCGCCGTGCTGACGATCGTCGGCTTCGCCGGCGTCATCATCTACGCCGCCGCCTGGTTCCTCCTGCCGGCCGAAGGCGACGCCAAGAGCGTCGCCGCCGACTGGTTCCATCTCGACAAGAACGAGGAGCAGGTACGCGTCGCTGGCCTCGTCGGCGCCATCGTCCTCGCCGCTCTCGCGGTCGTCGGCGACGGTGGCTGGTTCTGGGATGGAGCGCCCTGGATCCTGGTGCCGTTCGCGTTCGTCTACTACCTGTTCGTCGTCCGACCCCGGCGCCGCCGGCAGGCCGACACCGCGCTGGCGGCGCAGTACGCCCCGCCCGGCGTGGACCCGGCCGACGAGTCCGCCCGCGGCCCGGAATTCACCGCCGCCAAGGCCGCCCTCGTGGCGCGCGGCAAGCAGGACAAGGCGCGCCGCGACCGGTCGTGGACCCTCACCTGGCTGACCCTGTCGGTCGCCGCGATCGCCACCGCAGCGACGGGCATCTACGACGCGTACAACGACGGGCCCCACTGGACGGCGTACGTCGCGGTGGCTCTCGGCGTCGTCGCGGTCGGGCTGCTGGTCAGCACGCTGATCGGTAACGGCGGCCCGTTGATCGGCTTCGGAGTCCTCCTCGCGATCACCCTCGCGATCGGCTCGCTGCTGCCTCGCGGCGAGATCGGTGAACAGACCCCGACGCCGGCGAATGCCACGCAGGTCGAATCGCACTACCGGCACGGCATCGGCCGGATCGAGCTCGATCTCACCGAGGTCAGCAACCCGCAGGCGCTGCTGGGCCGGACGATCAAGATCGAGACCGGCATCGGCGAGACCAAGGTCATCGTGCCCACCGACGTCAACGTGCGGGTCAGGTCCGACATCTTCGCCGGCGAGATCCGGGTGTTCGACCGCAAGACCGACGGCACCGACACCCAGCTCACCTATCCCGCCGCCACACCGGGCGTCGCCCTGACGCTCGACATCAACCAAAGAATCGGAGACATCGAGGTGATCCGCAGATGACCAGACACTCGTTCCGCTGGGAAGGCTTGGTCTTCGGGCTGTTCTTCCTCTCCGCCGTCGGCAACTGGGCCGTCTGGAAGCAGGACCTCCTGACTCCGCGACAGCTCGGCCTCACCGCCTCGGGGGTGCTGATCCTCCTCGGAGTGCTCGGCGTCGCCGCCACCGTGTGGCAGACCAGGTCGGCCACCCGCGTACGCCCCATTCCCGCTCCCGAATCCACCCCAGACACCACCCCGGAAGGAACTGAAGATGAAGAAGCTCACCCGCAGCCGTGACGACAAGTGGGTCGGAGGTGTGTGCGGAGGCATCGCCGACTACACCGGCACCGACCCCAACCTGATCCGCATCCTCGTCGCCGTGGGCACGGTGCTCGGCTTCGGCACCCTGATCGTGGCCTACATCGTCGCGTGGATCCTGATGCCGGCTGGTCAGCCCGCCGGCCAGCAGACCGTATGGGCGCAGGCTACTGACGTGCCAGCCACTGAGAGCGAGCCCGCACCGCCGTCTGCGTGAAGTCGGAGAAGACGCCGTCCACCCCGGCGTCGAAGAACGCAAGGTACTCGCCCACGGCATCGCCGTGGGCGGCCTTGTCTGTGCTGGTGCGCAGGTTGGTCGGCAGGAAGTTGTTCTCGTTGCGCATCGTCCAGATGTGCACCATCAGCCCGACGTCGTGAGCATCCCTGACCAGCGCCGTCTGGCCGGCCAGCCGGTACTTCTTGTCGCGGGCGATGACCTGGCTCTTGTTGGGCCCGATCCCGTCGGCGTACGTCGCGATGGTGGCCAGCTCCTTCGGCGAGACCAGGTCGGCGTACGTCCGCCGGTCGCGGGCCTCGACCAGGTCGTACGGCGCACCCTGCCGGTCCATCAGCTGGATCAGCGGCAGCGGCGTACGGTCGCGAAGGCGGCGAAGGTTCCCGGTCTCCATCGACTGGATGATGATCTTGGCGCCGGCATGGTTGACCCGGCGGCGCTCCAGGTTGGCGACCAGCAGGTCGTTGAGGTCATGGCCGATCCCGGCGAAGTAGGTCGGGTGCTTGGTCTCGACGTAGACCCCGACCGGCTCGTCGCGACCCTCGCTGGCCTCCTCGGCGATGTTGAGCACCTCGTCGAACGTCAGGATCTTCTCGACGTGCTCGAGCGGTATGTTCTGGGGTCGCAGCGCCGGGAGCCGCTCGCGCACGCGCAGCGTCTTGATCTCCTCGAGCGTGAAGTCCTCGGTGAACCACCCCGTATGCGGGATGCCGTCGACGAACTTGGAGACCTTGCGGTCGAAGAACTCCGGCCGGTCCGCGACATCGGTCGTGCCGCCGATCTCGTTCTCGTGCCGCACCACCAGGACACCGTCCTTGGTGCTCACGACGTCCGGCTCGATGTAGTCGGCGCCCTGCTCTACCGCCAGGAGGTACGACGGGCGGGTGTGCTCGAGTCGCTCGCCGGGGACGCCGCGGTGGGCGATGACGATGGGTGCCGGGGACACACGACCATCAAACCGCATCCGTCCCGCGTTGCGGGTCAGCACGGACGAGACGTACAGCACCGTCGCGGCGCGGATCGGCAGCGGCCACGAGGTGCCCGTCGTGCCGGCGGAGCGTCGCCGCGACACCTCCGTAGTACATCGTCAGGTCGGTCTCGGTCTTGATCACCTCGTCGGGTCGGCCGGCCCGGTGGACGTGGACCCGCGGGTGGTTGATGGCGTGCTGCAGGCCGAGCCGGCCGTTGACGAACCCGGCGAGGGCCTGGACGATCGCCGTCGTGATGCGGTCAGCCCCGGGCGAGCCGATGGCGATCGCCGAGCCGTCGACGTGGTGGCCGACGGTCGGTGCCATGTTCGACAGCAGCCGCGTGCCGGGGACGAGACCGTGCAGGCCGCGGGCGTTGAGCTCAGGCTCACCGAGGCAGTTGTTGAGCCAGATGCCGGTGCCCTTGGCGATCATCCCGGAGCTGTAGCCCGACGACACCGTCACCGAGCACGCGCCGCCGTCACTGTCGGTCGCCGACACGTGCGCCGTGGACCCGGACTCCAGCACCGCGAGGTGGTCGTGGTCGACGAGCTCGAGGAACGCCGCGGCATCCCGCTCGAGGTCGTCGGAGTGGTCGAGCACCTTGAGCCGGTGGCCCAGCACGGCTCGCTGCACCCGGATCAGGTGCTCCACGTCCTCGGCGTCCCACTCCCCGTGCGGCCGGCCGTCCAGCATGCGCAGCATCGCCGTGACGCACACCCCGCCGACGGACGGCGGCGGGTTGATGCCGAACGTCCAGTCGCCGACCGTGCTCAGCAGCGACGGGCGTACGACAGGGCGGTAAGCCGCGAGGTCGGCGGGTCCGAGGATGCCGCCGCGGGCGATCACGTCATCGCTGATGAGCCGTGCCAGGTCACCCGTGTGGAGCGCGCTCGGGCCCTCGTCGGCGATCTGCTCGAACGAGCCGACGAGGTCGGGCACCACGATCAGGTCGGTGGTGACCTGGCCGTCCTCGTCGTGCACGGCGGAGTCGCTCTCGTCGTCCCAGCCGAAGATCAGGTCGTGGACGTGCTCGAGGTAGTAGCGCGACGCGGAGCCGAGCCGGAACCCGCCGCGTGCGACGTCGATCGACGGCGCCACGATCTCGCGCCATGGCAGGCGACCCCAGCGGGCGTGCGCGGCACCGAATGCCGCCACCGAGCCGTGCGTGGCAACAGAGCCGGGCCCGATCGTCGCAGTGACGCCGTCGCCGTAGTCGGTGTGGATGTCCCACGTGCCGCCGCCGAGCTCCCGGCCACGCCCCGGCATCTCCATCCAGCCGTCGACGGTCTGCGGCGCGCTGCCGTTCTGCGGCTGGACCGTGATGAACCCGCCGGAGCTCAGCGACACGATCCCGATCTCGTTGACCATCGTCACGAGGATTGCGGCCAGGGCAGCGTCGACGGCGTTGCCGCCGCTGCGGGCGACCTGTTCGCCGGCATCGGCAGCAGCTTCGTTGGGCGCGGCGAGCGCGACATCCGGCATGCCCGCAGGCTACTCGCCCCAAGGGGTCCGACCGGTAGAGTTCGGGTCAGGTGAGCCGGGAAGTCTGGTCGGCGTGATGTCGCCGACCCCAGGGAGCCCCATGACGACCCGTTCGCCCCGCCTCTTCGGACGTGGCTCGTGGCCGGAAGTCTCACGGATCGCCGACATCCTGCGGCAGGAGACCCTCGGCGGCGCCTTGCTGCTGCTGGCGACGGTCGCAGCGCTGGTCGCCGCCAACGTCGGAGACGACTACGCCTCGTTGCGGGACACCGCCTTCGGTCCTGACTCGCTCCACCTGCACCTCACGTTCGGCCAATGGGCGTCCGACGGGTTGCTGGCGATCTTCTTCTTCGTCGCCGGCCTCGAGCTCAAGCGCGAGTTCGTCGCCGGAGATCTCCGCGAGCCCAGTCGGGCGGTTCTCCCGGTCGTCGCGGCGGTCGGTGGCATGGCGGTGCCGGCGCTGTTCTTCGTCGTCGTGAACCTCGGCGGCTCGCTCGAGGGATGGGCCATTCCCACCGCGACCGACATCGCGTTCGCCCTTGCCGTCCTGGCGGTCATCGGCACCCACCTGCCCTCCGGGCTGCGGACCTTCCTGCTGACGCTCGCCGTGGTCGACGACCTCCTGGCGATCATCATCATCGCCGTGGTCTACACCAAGACCCTGCACATCGAGTACCTGCTTCTCGCCGCCGTCCCGCTCGCGATCTTCACCGTGCTGGTGCAGCGCCGCGTACGTTCGTGGTGGCTGCTGCTGCCGCTTGCTGGGCTCGTCTGGGGCCTCGTCCACGCCTCGGGGGTCCACGCCACGGTCGCCGGTGTGCTGCTCGGCTTCGCGGTGCCGGTCATCCGTCGCGACGGGAGCAGCGGCACGGGGCTGGCCGAGCACTTCGAGCACCGGTTCCGGCCGCTGTCGGCGGCGGTCGCGGTGCCGGTGTTCGCGTTCTTCAGCGCCGGTGTCGCGGTCGACGGGTGGTCAGGGTTCACCGATGCCCTCGCCGAGCCCATCACCCTGGGGATCATCGCGGGACTGTTCGCCGGCAAGACCATCGGCGTGTTCGGCGCCACCTGGCTCGTCGCCACGTTCACCCGCGCGGAGCTCGACGACGACCTGGAGTGGCTCGACGTCCTCGGGCTCGCGATGCTCGCCGGTGTCGGGTTCACGGTCTCGCTGCTGATCGGCGAGCTGGCGTACGGCGTGGGCACCGCGACCGATGAGCACGTCAAGACCGGGGTGCTGGTCGGCTCCCTCGTCTCGGCCGTCGGAGCAGCCCTGATCCTCCGCGCGCGCAATCGCCGCTACCGGGAGATCACCCTCCGCGAGACCCGGGACGACGACGCCGACGGGATCCCTGACGTCTTCCAGTGACAGGCCGTCTCGCTACTTGGACGGCCGTCTCAGACTGTGACCCAGGTCACAAGTGACTACCTGTCTAGTTCTAAAGAACTATATGCACACTCTGTGGGTAAGCCTGTGAACATCAACACACCCGAGATTGCAGGCAATTCGTTCGGACAGCCTTTCTCACGTGTTACAGCGCCGAGGACCACTTGGTGAAACCGGGACGCACGCGGACCTCGTCGTCGACGGATTCGACGTCCTTCCACAGCACCAGGAACGACCCTCGCTGACGCCGTTCGTACCACCACGCGAGGGGTGCCGGCGCCGTGACGGACGTACGTTCGTAGCCGAGGAAACCGTGCACGTGCTTGCGGGCCACGATGATCCCCACCAGCTGTGCATCCGCGAGGAGGGGTCCGGGCGTCCCCTCGATGGCGAACCGGCAGTCGGCGACGTAGCCGAGGTGCCCTTCGGGCCCAACGACGGGACGGCTCAGGATGTCATTCAGGAGCATGCCGGCCTCCCGGTATGCGGGCGATCACGTGGTCGCGGACCCATCGCTCGGGCCAGGTCACGTCGAATGACGAGCCCGGCTCACCGAGCTCGATCGCCGTCCCGATGGCGCTGACCGCCGACCACGGCACGCGGTGAAGACGCGACCCCGGCGGCCGACCGCCGAACATACGGGGCCAGAGGCCGGAGTTCAGCACCAGGTTGGCGATCACAGGTGGCGAGCCCGGGTCGAGATCGCGCCCGCGCTCGATGCCTTTGACCTCGACGTCGTCGACATGGCCGATCGGCACGTCGTCGCGGTCGAGCACCTGGCGGTCCAGGATGTGCAGGTTGACGTCCAGCACCTGGCCGGCCGACTCGTGCTTGGGCAGCTCGGGCATCAGGCACCTGCTTTCGTGAGGATCATCAGCGGGATCGCGGCGATGGCAGCCACCAGGATGACGACGAGGTAGACCGACGAGAGGGCATTCAGCACCTTGCCGTTGACGTGCTCACCGACATATTGCGGATCGTTCGCGACGACGAGGATCGGCAGGTACGTGAGGGGCAGTGCCACCGCGGAGAAGACCACGGAGTACTCCGTCACGAGGATCGGGTCGACCCCGGTCAGGAGCACGAGCACCGCGACGATGAGGCAGATGATGATCGTCAGGTGGAAGCGGGCTGCCTGCGCAGGCCGACGGAACTTGCCCCATGACCAGCCGTTGAACTGGGCCAGCGCATAGCCCGCGGACAGCCCGGTCTCGAGCGCGGCGCCGAACGTGGCAGCGACGACGCCCAGGATCACGACGGCGAGCCCGAGCTGGCCCGCGCCCATCGCCACCGGGAGGACGGTCTGGGAGAGCGTGTCGACGTCGATCCCTCGAGGCAGCAGGACGGTCGCGGTGCACCCGGCGATGAACAGGGACAGCACCCCGCCCAAGGGGAAGCCCACCATGACGTTGGCCCTGGACGTCACCAGGTCCTTCTCGGTCCACTTCTCCTCGACGCCGCCCGAGGAGAAGAAGAACACCTCGTACGGCGTCATCGCGGCACCGAACAGCGCGATCGCGTAGTACCAGTACGTCAGCGGGGTCTCGCGCGGGTGCGACGTCTGCTGCAGCGCCTGGTGCCTGAGGTCGCCCCAGTCGGGGCCGAGCAGGAACAGCGCGACGCCGAACACGACGAGGGTGAGTCCCAGCAGGCCCGCGACGTTCTCCATGATCGAGAACTTGACCCGCCAGATCACGAGCCACACGGCGAACGCAGCGACCGGCATCCACAACAACGGCTGCACTCCGCTGGCGATCTGGAGGGCCAGGGCGACGCCGCCGACCTCGGCCGTCAGCGTCATGACGGTGATCATCACGGACGCGACCAGGTTGGCGGTGCCGGCCCGCGGGCCCATCCGCTCGCGGATGATCTCGAACGTCGCCCGCCCGCTGATCGCGGCGACCCGGCCCGACATCTGGGCGAACAGGCAGATGCCGACCACGCCCACCACGACGACCCACGCCAGCGACATCCCGAACCGCGAGCCGACGACTGCGTTGGTGACCAGGTCGCCGATGTCGACGAAACCGCCGATCGCGGTGAGGATGCCGAGCGCGACGGCGAAGTACCTCTTCATCGCGGCGGCTCCAGCTTCGCCGCCAGTCTGTCGAGGTCGGAGCCGGCCTGCTCAAGCTCGTCGAGCGCGGTGTCGACGCTGGGCGCCCCGGGATAGCCGGCCAGCGCCTCGCTCGCGTGGCGGACCGCGGTGTCGGCATCGCCGAGCGCCTGCGTGACCGTCTCCAGCTGGGCCGCCGTACGCCGGTCAGTGGGCTTGAACGCCGATGCCGTGGTCGACGCCGCCGACATCCGTGAGCCAGCCTCGTCGAGCATCGTCTCGGCAAGCGTGCTCGTGGCATCCCCGTCCTCGGACGAGGTCAGCGCCAGCTTCGCCGTGCCGACGGCGGACTGCGCCTCGCGCACGCCCATCGACATGTCCTGGGGGCTGCCGGAACACCCGGCGACGAGAAGTGCGAGGGTCGCAGCCACCGCCACTCGCACGCGCATCGTGATCCTTCCGACCTGCGCGAAATCGCGCCACCCATTCACATACCCACTGGTCAGCGCAATCAAACCCGGGTTTCACCACCGCGGACCGGGGGTATGTGGGCCGCGACATGACGAACCAGCAAGCCCTGACCGAGCACCCGGACACCCTGCAGCCTGACCAAGTGCGGCCCGGCCCGCCGATGCCTCACGCCACGCCTCGAGGATTCCTCGACTGCCGGGGCGAGTGGCAGGCCCTCGACGAGGACGATGACCGCGATGCTGCTTCCTAAGGCCCGCGGAGAGCTGAGCGAGGCCCTGTTCGACACCCTGCGTTCCGAGCCGGGCGAGGTCGCGAGCGTGCAGCATGTCGAGCCGTCCGACAGCGGCGACATGCACATCGCACTGTGGGCGATGTACGAGCTTCACTACTCGGGCTTCGAGGACGTCGATGACCAGATGGAGTGGCACCCCGGAGTCCTCGGGCTTCGCGGCAGTCTCGAACGCGACTTCGAGGCCGAGCTGCGCGCACGGCAGCCCGCGACCACGATGGGCGAGCCGTTCGCCGAGGCACTGTTCGCCTTCATCGCCGACCACGACGGACCCTCGATCGCGGCCCACGTGCAGCGCAGGGCCGACCGCGAGCAGGTGCTCGAGCTGCTGAGGCACCGCTCGATCTATCACCTCAAGGAGTCGGACCCGATCGCCTGGGCGGTCCCGCAGCTCCCGACGGCCCCCAAGGCTGCGCTGATGGAGCTGCAGTACGACGAGTACGGCGGTGGCGACCCCAACCGGCTCCACGCGCACCTGTTCGCACTGGGCCTCGAGGCGTCGGGGTTGCGGGCGGACCCGTACGCGTACATCGACGACGTCCCGGCCGAGATCCTGGAGCTCAACAACGCCATGTCGCTCTTCGGTCTGCACCGCCGGCTCCGGGCCGCGTCGCTGGGGCATCTTGCCGCGTTCGAGGCCACCAGCTCCTTGCCGTCGCGTCGCATGGCGCAGGGGCTAGCGCGGCTGGAGTTCCCGCCGGAGATGATCGCGTACTACGAAGAGCACGTCGAGGCCGACGCGGTGCACGAGCAGCTCGCCGTCCGTACGATCTGCGGTGCGCTGGTCGCCCAGGAGCCCCAGCTCATCGACGATGTCGTGTTCGGCGCGTTCACATGCCTCGACCTGGAGGACCGCTACGCCCAGCGCATGCTCGACGGGTGGGCATCATGACAGCCGAAGAGCTGGGGTTCGAGCACCCTGATGTCATCGTCTGCCCGGGCGGGCCGCTGCTGCTGCGCGGCGAGCACCTCGTCGAGGACGCTGACGGGACTGCGCACCGGACCGTGCGCCCGGTCAGCGCGGTCTGCCGTTGCGGCAAGTCCGCCAACCAGCCGTGGTGCGACGGCACCCACAAGGTCCTCCCGGCCCGCGACCGTCCCTAGGGCATCTCTCCCAATTCGATGGCCGGCTCGCGCGGCCCCGCATCCCGATCGGCCACCAATTGAGAGACACGCCCTAGTCGCCGGGCTGGTGCAGAGGACGGGTCGCGGGGCCCTCGAGCACCTCGCCCTCGGGCGTGAACCTCGACCCGTGCAGTGGGCAGTCCCAGGTCTTCTCCTGGTCGTTCCACGACAGGATGCCGCCCAGGTGCGTGCACATCGCGCGGACCGTGCACGTACGCCCGTCGACCGTCGAGACCCCAGTTGGCAGGATTCCGTCGCGGCCGACCTCGCCGGCGCCCTCGCCAGGCGGTTCCGGCATCGGCCGCAGCTCTGCACCCACGATCCCCTTGGCCAGCTCGGCCCCGACATTGAGGTTGATCGTCGCGATCTTGACCGCGCCGGCCGGCCGGGTGATCCGCCGCGACATCGGCTTCGACCACGACACCGGCTCCCCCAGCAGCGTCGCGGAGATGTTGCGGGCCGCTGCCACGGCGTTCGTCATGCCCCACTTGTCGAAGCCCGTCGCGACGTGGAACCGGCCGCCCCCACGGGGCAGGTGTCCGACGTACGGGATGCCGTCGTGGGACTGGTAGTCCTGGGCCGACCACACGTGGGTCTCCACGGCTCCGGGGAAGTACTTCGCGGTCCACGCCCGCAGCTCGTCGACATGGCGGGCCTCCGAGTCAGTGCGGCCCACGGTGTGCCCGTTGCCGCCGATCATGAGCTTCGTCGCTCCGTTGTTGCGGGGCACGTCGCGGATCGAGCGCGACGGCTGACCCGCCGACAGGCACATCGCCAACGGCGTCGTCGCGAAGTCGAATGCCAGGGCGTACGAGCGGTTGGGTTCCAGCTTCGCGAAGTAGAGCCCGCGATCGAGGATCGGCGTGCCGGTCGCGAGGATGATCTCGTCAGCGGTCAGCTCCGTGCCGTCGTCGAGGTGCACAGTCGGCCGGCCGGTCTTGGAGGCGCTCACGACCCGGTGGCCCTCATGGATCGTGCCGCCGTGCTCGCGCAGCTGGCGCGCGAGCGCGGTCAGGACGTCGAGCGGGTCGAACTGGTACTGGTCGGCGAGGATCGTGCCGCCATGGTTCGGGAACGGCACGTCGAGCTGGTCGTGCCACCGGGCGTCCAGACCCAAGGAGCGAGCCGCGTCGTGCTCGGCGCGTGCCGCATCAACCTGGTGGATCTCCGCCGCGTACGTGATGGCGTCCCGGGTCTGGACCGGCACGTCGTGATCGGAGCAGAACCGCACCAGCCACTGCTGTCCCTCGAGGTTGGCGTCGACGTACGCCTGTGCGACGTCGTGGGACTGGCGCTCCAGGAGCATCGACAGCTTGGTGCCCTGGAGCAACGACAACTTCGCCGTCGTGTTGCCGGTCGTCACGGCACCGACGTGCCGGGCCTCGACGACCGCGACTCGTCGGCCCGCCCGGGCCAGGAGCAACGCCGTGGTCAGACCGGTCAGGCCAGCACCCACCACGAGGTCGTCGAGGCGCTCGCCGACCGGGAGCGGGTCGCTCGCGGGCAGGTCAGGGCGATCGAGCCAGAGTGACGTCATGGGGCGGACATACCCGTGTGGATCAGGCGACAAACCCGGGACCGATCTAGGGCGCGTCTCCCTGTTCCGCTTCGATCAGGGCGCGTGGCATCCGCGCCCGTATGACAAGGCAGACGAGGGAGGCGCACCGGGGTTGTGCGGCGACCGAGGATAACGCCGTCAGACGGGATGCGGGGTCACGCGACCCGGAGCGGAACAGGGAGACACGCCCTAGTCTGGGCGCATGGCCGACCTGCGATCGATCGCCCAGGAGCTCTACGGCCGGCCGCTGTCGGAGTTCATCGCGGCACGCAAGGAAGCCGCAGACGGTGCCGGCAACAAGGAGCTGGCGAAGCAGGTCAAGTCGCTGCGCAAGCCCAGCGCGGCCGCATGGGCCGTCAACGCGCTGGCGCGTGAGCGGGCCGAGCTGGTCGAGGAGGTTGTCGAGCTCGGGGACCAGTTGCGCGATGCGCAGTCGGACTCGGACGGGTCGCGAACGCGGCTGCTCGACCGCGCCCGCCGGGACCTCACCCGCCAGGCGCTCGACGAGGCCTCAGAGCTGGCCAAGGCCTCCGGCGGATCGCTGAGCGACCAGGCCGCCGCAGGCGTCGAGGAGACCCTGCGCGCGGCCATGACCGATCCGGACGCTGCGAACGCGGTGCAGGACGGGCTGCTCGTCACGACGTTCGCCGCGAACCCGTTCGAGCCGGTCGATCTCACGGATGTCGTGGCGATCCCGCCGGAGGGAGCACGACCGCGTACGAAGAAGGTCCAGCAGGGTCCGACACAGCTGGAGCGCAAGCGGATCGAGGCGGCCGAGGCCAAGGTCGAGAAGGCCCGGCGCAAGGCCAAGACCGCATCAGAGGAGCTCGAGTCGCTGATCGAGGAGCGTGAAGAGCTCCAGGACGAGCTCGCCGACCTCCGCAAGAAGGCCAAGGCGATCGAGCGGGAGATCGGCGAGGCCGAGAAGGCGCTGGATCGGGCCGACACGGCAGCCGATCGGGCAGAAGATGCGGAGCGTACGGCCCAGGAGGCCCTCGACGACGCCGAAGCCGAGCTCGACCGCCTGCGCTGAGGCGGTTGACGCGTGCGGCTTGCGGGTAGTTCGCGCTCGGCGAGAGGAGAGCAATGACCGGCCACACCGTGCAGGCGTTGGTGATCGTCGACATGCAGGTCGACTACTTCAACCACAGCGAGCTCGAGCGGTGCCGCGACGACCTCGTCGCCGCGTGCAACGCGTTGGTCGAGCGTGCGAACGCGGCCGGCGCGCCGGTCGTCGAGGTGCGCACCGAGCACAAGCCGGACCGCTCGACCTGGGCGCTCAACATGCGCGACGACGACAGCGGCATGGTCATCGAGGGGACGCCCGGCGCCGAGCCTGTCCGCGGCCTGCGGACCGATCGCGCGTACACCGTCATCAAGACCCGCGACAACTCGTTCTTCCGCACCGAGCTGGAGGACCTGCTGAGCTCACGGGGCGTCGAGTCGATCGCCCTGGCCGGAGTGTCCACCGAGTCGTGCATCGCGACGACCGCCGCCGACGCGTATGCCCGCGACATCCGCGTCGTCCTCGTCGACGAAGCGGTCGCGTCGGTCGACCCGGAGCTCAACCGTCGCACGCAGGAGCAGCTCGAGCAGCAGTACCGACAGCCGACCGTGCCGCTCGACCAGGTGGAGTTCACGGCGAGCGGCCAGGAACTCACCGCCTGAGCGAAGCCGGCAGCAGCTCGCGGACCCGCGTGTGCGCGAGAGCCGCGCGGGCGGCGTTCATGCCGCACGCTCCGTGCACGCCGCCGCCCGGATGCGCCGAAGCCGACGCGAGATAGAGACCGCGGACGACGGTCTCGGCGCGACCCAGCCCGGGGACCGGCCGGAAGATCAGCTCCTGGTGCAGCTGGGCCGTTCCGCCGTTGATCGCGCCGCCGATGAGGTTGGCGTTCCGCTGCTCCATCTCTCGCGGGCCGAGCACCCGGCGCGCCAGGATTCGCGAGCCGAATCCCGGCGCGACCTCCTCGATCCGTGCCTGCATGCGGTCGGCGAACCGCTCGCAGTCATTCCCGTCCCAGACCCCACGGATGCCGTCCTCGCCGGCGTCACGGGTCGCGTCCTGCGGCACGTGCGTGTAGGCCCACAGCGCTTCCGTGCCGGCCGGCGAGCGCGTCGGGTCCGTCGTCGACATCTGTCCCGCGAGCATGAACGGTGCTGCCGGGATCGCTCGAGCCGAGACCTGGGCCAGCGCCTCGGTCATCTGCTCGACCGAGTCGGCGATGTGGAACGTGCCGGGGTCGTGCGGTGGCGACTTGGCCCATGGCACGCCACCGTCGAGCGCCCAGTCGACCTTGACCGTGCCGGGATCCAGCTCGAACGACGTCATGGCCTTGACGGTCTTGGCCGGCAGGTCCGCGGCGTGCACCAGGCCGCCGTAGAGGTTCGGCGCCGCAACGTCCGCGACGACGGCGCGACGGGCACCGAAGCGCTCACCATCGGTCGTACGCACGCCGACCGCCCGGCGGTCCTCGACCTTGATCCGCGCCACCTCCGAAGAGCAGTGGATCTCGCCGCCGAGAGACTCGAAGCGGCGGGCCAGTGCCTTGGTCAGCTCTCCGGCCCCGCCCTGCGGCACGGGGAATCCCACGGTCTGGCCGAGCATGACGAGCAGGATCCCCATGAGTCCGGATCCCGGTGCGTGCAGCGGTATGTCCGCGTGACCCGCGTTGCCGGCGATCAGCAGGCGGGGCGATGCGCCACCGAACCTCGCGAGGCCCAGCTCGGCCGCCGGGGTCAGCATCATGCGTACGAACTCCAGTCCGCCGACGCTGCGCAGCCGGGCCAGGGCTCCCAGGCCGTTCTTGACCGGCGGGAACGGCGACAGCAGGGACTTGACCAGCTGGTCGCCGATGCGGTCCCACTGCTCGCACAGCTCGAGCCAGGACCCGCCGTCACCGGGGTGCCGCTCGTCCATCAGTGCAGCGGTGATGTCGCGGTCGCGGTGCAGGATCGCCCATTGACCGTCCTTTGTCGGGTGGCCAAGGACGGCCGGCGCGTGCTGCCACACGAGGCCGTGATCCTCCAGATGGAACGAGCGGATCGTGGGCGAGGCCTCGGCCAGCGGATAGAACGCGCTGAAGGTGTCGTGCACGAACCCGGGGTGGACGTCCTCCGCGCTGCGCACCGCTCCCCCGACCTCGGGCTGCGCCTCGAGCACGAGCACAGACCAGCCGGCGTCGGCGAGGTGATTCGCGGCGACGAGCCCGTTGGGGCCGGCGCCGACGACGATTGCGTCGTACGTACGGGTCATGCCGGCTTGTCCTTGCCGGTGACCCGCGCGAACACGTTGCGGCCCACCGCGATGAGACCGTTGGCGTGTGAGCCGTGCAGCTGGTTGCCGGCGAACTTCGACTCCAGCACGTTGCCGGCTGTCGGTTCGACGCGCGTCGTGCGATCGGTGACCAGGACCCGGTACAACGGCCCGACCAGCATGTCGAACGCCCACGGCACCACGGTGAAGCCGAACCGGAGGACGTCGTTGGGGATCCCGATCTGCGTCCGCGCCCGGTGCCGATCGAGGCGCCGCAGCGCAATCCGCGCCACACGTTCCGGCGAGAGCGCCGGCGGGAGTGGCCGGCCGGCGAAGCCGTCGTAGTTGGCCGCCTGCTGGTAGATCGGGGTGTCGACGCCAGCTGGTGCGATGTAGGCGATCGTCAGCTCGTCGAGATCCCGGTTCTCCAGCTGCAGCTGGCGTGCAAGGGCGCGGATCCCCCACTTGCTCAAGACGTATGCGCTCATGCCCGGCACGCTGATGTGGCCGATCACCGAGCCGAACAGGACGAGCGACCCGGCCCGCTGTCGCCGCATGACCGGGATCGCGTGGCGGGCCACGTTGACCGAGCCCATGAGGTTGGTGCGCATCACGCCCTCGAAGACCTCGGCCGGCACCTCCTCGGTGCGGCCGTACGCCACGACGCCCGCGCAGTGGACGACCGCGTCGATGCGGCCGTGCTGTGACGTCACGGCGGTCACCAGCTTCTCGACCTCGGCGTCGTCACCCACGTCGGTCGGCAGGACGAGCGTCGACGCAGCCCCCTCCGCTTCGCACTCGCGAGCCACCTGCTGCAGCGGTGGCTCGCCCCTGGCGACGAGCACGACGTGGTCGCCGGCGGCCGCCGACTGCAGCGCGACAGCCCTGCCGATCCCGCTCGACGCTCCCGTGACGACGAGGACCCGGGGGTCCGAGGTCACGGCTTGAGCACCACCTTGACGCAGCCGTCCTGCTTCTTCTGGAACATCTCGTACGCCGCTGGGGCCTCTTCGAGCGGGACGTGGTGCGTCGCGAGTGACTCGACGCCCAGCAGGTCCTCATCGTGGTCGAGCACCTTGGCGATCTCGTCGGTCCAGCGCTTGACGTGGCACTGGCCCAGTCGCATCGTGATGCCGCGGTCGAACATCTCCATCACCGGCATCGGGTCGACCTCACCGCCGTAGACACCGCTCACGGAAACCGTGCCGCCACGGCGTACGGACTTGATGCACGCGATCAACGCGGCTAGGCGGTCGATCGCGAACTTGTCGGTCAACGGCTTCGCCAGTGCGTCGGGGAGCATCCCCACGGCGCTGATGGCGGTCTTGGCGATGGGCGATCCATGCGCCTCCATGCCGACGGCGTCGACCGTTCCGTCCGCGCCGCGGCCGTTCGTCAGGTCGAAGATCGCCTCCTCGATGTGGTCGACCGAGTCCAGGTCGACGACCTCCACGCCGTACGAGCGCGCCAGGTCGAGGCGCTCGGCGATGCGGTCGACTCCGATGACGCGTCGGCCGGCATTCAGGGCGATGCGGGCGGTGAGCTGGCCGACCGGGCCGAGCCCGAAGACCGCCACCGTGCCGCCCTCCGGCACGTCGGCGAACTCGAACGCCTGCCAGGCCGTCGGCAGGATGTCGGACAGGTAGAGGTAGCGCTCGTCGGGGACTCCCTCGGGCACCTTGATGGGCCCGAACTGAGCCTCCGGCACCCGGAGGTACTCCGCCTGACCGCCCGGCACCGAGCCGTACAGCTCGGTGTAGCCGAACAGGGACGCGCCCTTGCCGGTCTTCTCGTTCTGCGTCGTCTCGCACTGTGCGAACAGCCCGCGCGAGCACATCCAGCAGTGACCGCACGAGATGTTGAACGGGATCACGACGCGGTCGCCGACCTTGAGGTCGCCCGCCTCAGGGCCGACCTCCTGCACGACGCCCATGGTTTCGTGCCCGAGCACGTCGCCCTGGTGCAGGAACGGACCCAGCACCTCGTAGAGATGCAGGTCGGAGCCGCAGATCGCGGTCGAGGTGACCTTGATGATGGCGTCGTTGGGCTGTTGGATGATCGGGTCCGGCACGGTCTCGACCGACACCGACCGTCGTCCCTGCCAGGTGAGTGCACGCATCAGTTCTCCTTCGTGGATCGTTGAGCGGGGTCATCTGCCTCGTGCCTGCCCTCGGCGATGAACGCGAGGCGTCGCAGGGTCTCGACGTTGCGCCACTTGAGGGTGAGGCCCTTGAACGGCTCGGGCACCAGGACGCCGGGTCCGGCGATGGCGTCCTCCTCGATGACGACCTCGGTCTGAGCGCCGACGTCGCTGAGCCGGATGTCGACCTTGGCCTCGCCTACCGGCCAGGCGCGGGCACGCAGCGAGATCGACCGGCCGGGCACCACGTCGAGCACCTCGGTGTGGTCGTTGATCAGCAACGGCCAGACGCCGACCGAGTGGTGGATCCGACTGCCCTTCTCGGGCCAGTTCTGGTCGACGTCCCGCATCCGGGTCGCGCCGACCACCCACAGGGGGTAGAGCCAGCCGTCGGCCAGGACGTTCCACACATCGTCGGGCGTCGCGGCGACGATGCGCGTGTTGACGCTCACGGGATGACCTGCTCGGGGGTGGGGTTCATCTGTCTGCCCTACCCCCGGCCTGCCGGGGCAAACGGCGGACCCGTCCCGCACCTCGTACGCGAGATTGATCGCGCGGCTCCAGGGGTAGATGGCCCCCATGACGACGATTGACCTGCGCCTGCCCCGCCGGACCGTTCCGGCACCTGCCCAGGGACTCCTGGGCGACTCGGAAGGCAGGTGAGCAGTGCGTGAGGTTGGCGTCGAGGAGGAGATGTTCCTGATCGATCCTCGCACCAGGCGGCTCGCGCCGGTCTCGGACGGCGTGGTCCACTCGACCCGCGCGGCGGAAGAGGATCTCGACCAGGAGCTGTTCCTCCAGCAGCTCGAGATCCGTACCCGTCCCCACACCGACCTCGGCGCCCTGCGGTGGGACCTCGTCGAGGAGCGCCGGCTGGCGGCGGATTCGGCCGAGTCCGTCGGAGCACAGCTGGCCTCCGTCGGCACGCCGGTCCTGCCGCACGAGGACGGTCGAACGACACCCAAGGCCCGCTACGTGACGATGCTGGAGACGTTCGGCAGGATCGTCGGACAGGGCGGGCTCGTGTGCGGGACCCACGTCCACGTGCACGTCGAGGAGCCCGAGGCCGTCGGCATCGTCGACGAGATCCAGCCGTGGCTGTCACTCCTGGCAGCGTTGTCCGTCAATTCGCCGATCTACCGCGGCGAGGACACCGGCTATGCCAGCTGGCGGCGCCAGCTGTATGACGGCTGGCCCAGCGCAGGCCCGGTGGAGCCGTTCGGTGACGCCGCCGGCTACCAGGAGGCGGTCCGGCAGCTGATCGCGTCCGGCGCCGCGATGGACGAGGGCATGATCTACTTCGACGCCCGCCTGTCCCGGAACTTCCCGACGATCGAGATCAGGGTTGCCGACGCCTGCACGAACCTCGATGACACGATCCTCATCGCTGAGCTGGCGCGCGCCCTGGTCGAGACCGCGGCCCGCGCCCGAGCCGACGGCCAGATCGCGCCACCCTGGCGGACCGACCTGCTCAGGGCCGCCCGGTGGCGGGCACGCCGCAACGGCCTGACCGAGTCGCTGATGGATCCGGTCACCCGCGCGGTGGTCCCGGCAGAGAAAGCCCTGGCCGACCTGCTCGATCACTTGCGGCCGGTGCTCGATGAGCACGGCACGACGACTCTCGCCGAGGAGGGCATCCGCCGCCTGCTGGTCGATGGCACCGGATCGGAGCATCAGCGCGCTGTTGCCGCCCGCTCCTCGGACCTGACCGCCGTGATCGACGACGTCATCCGCCGGACGAGGTCCTCGTTCGACGTCTGAGTGGTCGACCTCAGTCGTAGTCGGGTTCGTTGTCGAGCGAGATCCAGTCCGAGGACTTCTGCCGCGTCGTGGTGCCGTTCTTCGTGACCAGGAGCGTGCCGTCATAGCCCTGCACGGCATACGACGTGCCGTCCTTCTTGGCGACGAACGCGTCGAGCTGCGGCTCGTAGCTCCCGGGGAGGTCCACGACCTCGCCTCCGGTCGGCTTGGTGACGAAGCGGAACGACTCCCCCGAGGCGTCCTTGCCACAGATCGACGTCTTGGCGTCGGTCGTCGTGGTCTTGTAGAGGATCACGGGGTAGGAGCCGCCGCACGCCAGCCCGAGGCCGGACTTCTGCTCCTGCTCGTGCGAAACGGGCGCGGTGCCGCAGTCGGGCAGCAGGCTGTCCTGCTCGACGCCCTCGACGTTGAACTGGGTGTCCGGCCCCTCGCAGGAGCCGGCCGCCTTGGTCTTCTTCGGGGTTGGCGTGGTCGTCGTCGGGGTGCTCGTCGCGGCGGTGGGCGTGGTGGTCGAGTCCGTGCCGGTCGCGAGCGGCTCGGTCGGGTCGTCGTCACCCATCAAGCGCCATCCGGCGAAGGCGATGACGGCCACGACGGCGATCGCGAAGACGATCAGGAACACCCTCTTGGGCCGCTGGGAGGCGGTCTGACTCACTGGTGTTCCCTTCGATCGACTCCGACGACCCTAACAAGACAGGGCGTTTACTCCCATTCGATCGTGCCGGGCGGCTTGCTCGTGATGTCGAGCACGACCCGGTTGACCTCGTCGACCTCGTTGGTGATGCGCGTCGAGATGCGCTCGAGCACGTCGTACGGGAGGCGGCTCCAGTCGGCCGTCATGGCGTCTTCGCTCGACACCGGCCGCAGAACGATCGGGTGTCCGTACGTACGACCGTCGCCCTGAACGCCCACCGACCTGACGTCGGCCAGCAGCACGACCGGGAACTGCCAGATCTCACCGTCGAGGCCCGCTGCCGTCGTCTCCTCACGGACGATCGCGTCGGCCCGGCGCAGGATGCGCAGGCGCTCGGCGTCGACCGCGCCGACGATGCGGATGGCCAGGCCGGGGCCGGGGAACGGGTGACGGCCGACAATCGCCTCGGGGATGCCGAGCTGACGTCCGACGTCGCGGACCTCGTCCTTGAACAGGGTGCGCAGCGGCTCGATCAGGCTGAACTCGAGGTCCTCGGGGAGACCGCCGACATTGTGGTGGCTCTTGATGTTGGACGCGCCCGTGCCGCCGCCGGACTCGACGACGTCGGGATAGAGCGTGCCCTGGACGAGGAACTTCACCGGCGTGCCGGGCGTCGCGAGCACTTCGCGCTCCGCCGCCTCGAAGACCCGGATGAACTCGCGGCCGATGATCTTGCGCTTCTCCTCGGGGTCGGAGACACCGGCGAGGAAGCCCAGGAACTGGTCGCGCGCGTCGACGACCTTGAGGTCGACACCCGTGGCCTCGACGTAGTCCTTCTCGACCTGCTCGGCCTCGCCCTCGCGAAGCAACCCGTGATCGACGAACACCGCGGTCAGCTGGTCGCCGATCGCACGCTGCACCAACGCCGTCGAGACCGCTGAGTCAACGCCACCGGACAGGGCCGAGATGACGCGGGCGTCGCCGACCTGCTCGCGGATCAGCTCGACCTGCTCTTCGACGATGTTGCTGCTGGTCCAGGTCTGCCGGCAGCCGGCGATGTCGACCAGGAACGACTCGAGGATGCGTTGGCCGTGCTCGCTGTGCATGACCTCGGGGTGCCACTGCACGCCGGCGAGCTTGCGATCGATGTCCTCGAACGCGGCCACGGTGGCGCGCGGCGAGTTGGCGTTGACGAGGAATCCTTCGGGAGCCGCGACGACCTCGTCGCCGTGCGACATCCACGAGGTGAGGGCGGTGGGGACCCCGGCGAGCAGCATGCCGGGCTCGACGACGCTCACGGACGTACGTCCGTACTCCCGCTGTCCGGTGTGCGCGACGTTGCCGCCGAGCACCTGTGCCATCGCCTGGAAGCCGTAGCAGATGCCGAACACCGGGACGTCGGCGTCGAACAACGCGGCGTCGAGCTGCGGCGCGCCGGGTTCGTAGACCGACGAGGGGCCGCCGGAGAGGACGATCGCGGCGGGCCGCTTGGCGAGCATCTCGTCGACCGACATGGTGTGCGGGACGATCTCGGAGTAGACGCGGGCCTCACGCACCCGTCGCGCTATCAGCTGGGCGTATTGCGCCCCGAAATCGACGACGAGAACAAGGTCATGATCAGGGGTCACGCGCCCCATCCTATCGGCCGAAAAATATTCTCAGGACGTGCGTAACTCCGTGTGGACACGGTCGTTTTACAGGGTGGATCTAACAACACTCCCTCCCGTTAGATCATGTGCTGCTCCTCGTGGCACAACAGGGCCCGACCCGTGAGCTCCCTCCCGGTCGGGCTCTGTGCATTCCGGGACATTTCCCCGACACATTGGGACTCGGTGACTTGTCTCTGAAACCTGACGCCTCGCCATGAGATGTGAAGGCTGTTGCGGGAGGGTGCGCGCTGACGAGTCTGTTGTGGCCCGTCGACGAGCAGGCGACGCAAAGCGCGCTCAATGACGAACGACGCTTGTCGATGGGCCAGAACTGACTTGTCAGCGCTCGTGCCCAGCAGGATCAAGGCGACCCGACGACGCAGCCGATCACTCTTAACGCCCTACGACACCCCGATGATCGGCAGGCGCAGGGCTGCCGGGGCATCTGCCGGCACCACCGGGTTCTTGGGCGGGACGGGCTGGAGCTTGCGGTACGGCTCGCCGACTGGCGGGCGTACGTCGTCCTCGCCCTTGTTGGGCCAGTACGAGATCGCCCGCTCCGCCTGGGCCGTGATGGTCAGCGAGGGGTTGACACCGAGGTTGGCGCTGATCGCCGAGCCGTCGACGACGTGCAGGCCCTCGTGGCCGAACAGCCGCTGGTACGGATCGATCACACCGGTCTCGGCTGACTCGCCGATCGCGCAGCCACCCATGAAGTGCGCTGTCAGCGGCACGTTGAAGGGCTCGCCGATCGTGCCACCGGGCGTGCCGTCCATGTGCTCGGCCATCCGCTGGACGGCTTCGTGCGCCGGCGGGATGAACGACGGGTTGGGCGCACCGTGTCCCTGCTTGGAGGTCAGCTTGCGACGGCCGGTGATGCCGCGCTTGGTGTAGGTCGTGATCGAGTTGTCGTGGGTCTGCATGACCAGCGCGATGACGGTGCGCTCGGACCAGTGCCGGAGGTCGTACAGCTTGAAGATGCTGAACTTCTGGCGCCACATCTCCTTGAGCCACACCCGCCAGCGCGGCGTGCCGGTGCTGCCGTCGGTCAGCACGGTCTGCATCAGCGACATCGCGTTGGAGCCCTTGCCGTAACGCACCGGCTCGACGTGGGTGTGCTCGTCGGGGTGGAACGACGAGGTGATCGCGGCGCCGTGGCTGTAGTCGACCTCGCGGCCGTCAGCGATCGCGCCGAGCAAGGCCTCTGAATTCGTTCTGGTGAGCAAACCCAGTCGCTCGGACACGTCGGGCAGCGCCCCGCTGTCTCGCATCTTGTGCAGCAGCTTCTGCGTGCCCATCGTGCTCGCGGAGAAGATGACCTGCTCGGCGGTGATCTTCTGGTGAGGGCGGAAGCGACGGTTGGTCCGGCGCGTCTCGATCTCGTAGCCGCCGCCGGCGAGCGGCGTGACGGAGGTGACCGTCGTGAGCGGGTGCACCTCGGCGCCACCCTTCTCGGCGAGGTAGAGATAGTTCTTGACCAGCGTGTTCTTGGCGTTGTGGCGGCAGCCGGTCATGCACTCGCCGCAGTGCAGGCAGCCGGCGCGGTCGGGTCCTGCACCGCCGAAGTACGGGTCGGCGACCGTCTTGCCGGGCTCGCCGAAGAAGAGGCCGACCGGGGTGTGGTGGAACGTGCCGCCCACGCCCATGTCCTCGGCGACCTGCTTGATGATCTTGTCCGCCGCGGTCTCGATCGGATAGACCTCGACGCCCAGCATCCGCTTGGCCTGGTCGTAGTAGGGCGCGAGCTCGGCCTTCCAGTCCGTGATGTGCCCCCAGGCGGGGTCCCGGTAGAACGGGTCGAGCGGCTCGTAGAGCGTGTTGGCGTAGACGAGGGAGCCGCCGCCGACGCCCGCGCCGGACAGGATGAGGACGTCCTTGAGCTTGTCGATGCGCTGGATGCCGTAACAGCCGAGCTGGGGCAGCCAGAGGAACTTGCGCAACCGCCAGGAGCTCTTGGCGAAGTCCTTGTCCTCGTAACGCTTGCCGGCCTCGAGCACGGCGACCTTGTAGCCCTTCTCGGTCAGTCGCAGCGCCGAGACGCTCCCGCCGAATCCCGATCCGATGACGATGACGTCGTAGTCGTAGTCGTACTCGTTCTCGAGATCAGGCACGCGGGGTCCTCCTCAGGATCCTCAGTCCGGCGGTGAGCAGCTTGGCGTAGGTCCGAGGCTGCAGGAACGACGGGCCGGCGACCGGGAAGCCGCGCTGCACGCCGACGGCTTGTGGCTCGGTGTAGCGGAGTATGCCTTCGGCGCCCTGTCGGCGACCGAGACCCGACTGACGCATGCCGCCCATCGGTGCGTCGACGCTGCCGAACGTGGCAGAGAAGCCCTCGTTGATGTTGATCGTCCCCGCCTTGATGCGCGAGGCGATGGCCTTGGCCTCACGCGGCTTCCCCCACAGGCTGGCGTTGAGGCCGTACTCCCCCTGGTTGGCGAGCGCGATCGCGTCGTCGACCGTGCGGTAGGGGTAGAGCGACACCAACGGCCCGAACGTCTCACCCGCGAAGCACTCGGCCTCCGGCGTGACACCTTCGAGGACGGTCGGCTCGTAGAAGTACGGTCCGATGTCGGGCCGAGGCTTGCCCCCGACCAGCACCGTGGCGCCGTGCGCGACCGCGTCCTTGACGTGGTTCGTCACGGTGTCCAGCTGGGCCTGCGAGACGAGGGAGCCGATGTCGGCGTCCCAGTCCAGTGCGGCGCCGAGCGCGAGGTGCTCGACCCGCGAGACAAAAGCGGCCTTGAACTCCTCGAAGCGCGACTCCGGGACGTACAGGCGCTCGATCGAGACGCAGAGCTGGCCCGCCGACGAGAAGCACGCCTGCACCGCGCCGGTCGCGGCCTTGTCGATGTCGGCGCTCGGCAGGACGATCATGGGGTTCTTGCCACCGAGCTCGAGCGAGCAGCTGATCAGCCGGGCTGCGGCCTGCTGGGCGATGAGCTTGCCAGTCGCGGTCGAGCCCGTGAAGCAGACATAGTCGGCGCGCTCGATGATCGCGGTGCCCACGACAGAGCCCTCGCCGCTGACGACCTGCCAGACGTCGGCCGGGATGCCCGCCTTGCGCATCAGCTCGACCCCCGCGAGGGCGATCAACGGGCTCTGGCTGTCGGGCTTGTGCACCACCGCATTTCCGGCCGCGATCGCCGGGATGCCGTCGGAGATCGCCATCGTGAGGGGGTAGTTCCACGGGCTGATGATGCCGACCACGCCCTTGGGAACCTGGTTGACCGTGATCGAGGTCAGCCCCGGCAGGGCACCATTGCGGCCGCGCGTGCCGATCTGCTTCTTGAGGCGCCGGGCATAGAAGCGGGCCGTGAGCGCCAGGTGCGCGACCTCGTCGAATGCGTGCGCGCGGCTCTTGCCGGACTCGACCTGGATCAGGTCGAGCAGCTCGTCCTGGTGCTCCAGCACGAGGTCGTGGAGTCGCAGCAGCGCCTTCTTGCGGACCCGCAGCGATGTCTGTGACCACGCCTGCTGTGCCTCGCGGGCGGTCGCGAAGGCCTGGTCGACATCGGCGACGCTCGACACGGGGATGTCGGCGACCGCGTCGCCCGTCAGCGGCGAGCGGGTGGTCCGGTGCTCACCCGATGTCGTACGGATGAGGCTCGTCAGCTCCGCGGCGCGTGCCGGCGTGATGGGTGACGAGGTCGTGGGAGGTGAGTCGAGCGCGGTCATACCCTGAGTATGACATCGCGCGTGTCACATGACTACCGGCGAGTAGCAAGAGTCACATCGCCAGCGTGATAACGCCGGGTGTCGGCACGATTTCCAAGCGCTCACCGCGGAATGCCGCCGCCCATGAGGGAAATGATCCGCGTATTTCACGCCACCGACACCATCGGCGGATTCCTGCTCGACAGCATGTTTGACACGCAAGGCCACTCCCATCCATGCCTTGCCAAAGGGGACAGCTGTGAGCTCATCTCGGGCAGGATTTGTCGACCGTCGCGACGCCGCCATGGCATCCGTGCTGGCAGGTGGCGTGGTCGTGATCCTCGGCTACGCATCGGGCATCGGGATCACTCCCACCGACGCTGCGACCGCTGCGCCACCGGCCGCTGCCCAGCCGCCGGCTGCCGCCGCCCCGGCCGTTCCCGCAACGATCCCGCCGCCGGCCGCCCCGATCGCCCAGCCCGCGATGCCGGGCACCAGCACGATGCCGGACATGGCGATGCCGGCCGACGCGCCACACCAGGCCACCATCGATCCCGAGCCGACGCCGTCACCCAGCGAGCCCGAACCGACCGACCCTGACGACACGTGCGCACCCTCGGTGCTCGAGGGTCTGCCTGCCGTTGGCCAGCTGACCTCGTCGCTGCTCTCGTCCGTGGTGGCCTCGACGCCCGTCGTCAGCGACCTGGCCGGACCGCCGACCGACGGTCAGGCGACCGGACCGCTGAGCTGCCTCATCGGATCGCTGGTCGGCCCCACGTGCTGCACCACGACGACCGCGACCGCCGAGGACGCGGAATGATCACGCGGCGTGGAATCACCCGATTTGCCGCCGTGGCCGCTGCGACCACCGCTCTGCTGACCCTGGGGCCGGCGACGCAGGCGCAGGCGCACGACGAGCTGGAGTCGTCGACGCCCGCGACCGGAGCCACGCTCGACAAGCTGCCCTCGCACGCAACGCTGGTGTTCAGCGAGTCGCTCGGTCCGGAGGATCTCACGATCAAGGCTGACGGCAAGGCCCTGAAGGTCGACGCGATCACCGGCAAGGCGTCAACACTCAGGGTCGATCTGCGCTCGGTCAAGCCGGCCAAGACCGTCCTGCTGAGCTGGCAGGCCGAGGACCCGCACGACGGGCACGAGAGCTCCGGCGTCATCACGCTGCACGTCAAGGAGACCATCAAGGACGCCGCGGCGGGATCGGACGCCAACGCCAACGCACCGCCTGACGACTCGCGCCTCATCACGTGGGTGACGGTGTCGGCCCGGATCGTCGGATACCTCGCGATGGCCGTGTTCGTCGGCGGCCTCCTGTTCATCTCGCTGCTGTGGCCCGCCGGCGCCACGGTGCGCCGCACGCGCCGGCTGCTGGGCGTGGCGGTCGCCGCCGGCATCGCCGCCGCCGCTGCCTCGGAGGCAGTCGTGGTGTGGCGGTCGTCCGGGAGCCTGACACTCCGTGAGGCGCTCAACCAGGACTTCGGCCGGGTCACCACGGCGATGGCCCTCCTCTGGCTCCTGGCCGCCGTGGTCGTCGCGGCCGTCTTCCAACGCGGCGACACAGTCGTACGCGAGCTCCCCTGGCGGGTCGCAGCTCTCATCGTCGGCGCCGGCCTCATCCGTACGACCGGCATGAACGCGCACGCCACCCAAGGCGGCGAGCCGACCTGGGGTGCCGCCGCCGAGTTCCTGCACCTGGTCGGCATCAGCGCCTGGGTCGGCGGGTTGACGGTCATGACGGTGTGCCTGCTCCCGCGGCGCAGCATCGCCGAGCTGGAGCGCGTCGTCCCGAAGTTCTCGACCATCGCGATGGTCTCGGTCCTCGTGATCGTCTCCTCCGGCCTGATCCTGAGCTGGCAGATCATCAGCTCCGTCGACGGCTTCTGGCACACCCACTACGCCCGCGTCCTGCTCATCAAGCTCGCGCTCTTCGCCACCGTCCTGCTCGCGGCGATGAAGAGCAAGAACTGGGTGGAGCGCAACCTGACCAGCTCGACCCACCGGGGCTCGGCGGTCGGCGTGTTCATCGCGTCAGTCGCCACCGAGACCGTCCTGGTCATCGCCGTGCTCGGCGCCGCAAGTGTCCTGGTCACCTCCAGTCCAGGCGTATGAAGCACCACTCCGAAGGAACACACTCCCGCAGGAAGGCACGTCACATGAATCCCTCACCGTCCAGTCCGATCCGATCTCAGGAGCTGCGTCGCCGCAGCCTCGTGACGATCGCCTTGCTCGCAGCCCTGGCAGCCTCGCTGTCGCTGTTCGCGCTGCGGACATCGCCAACGACCACCGACGCGCTCGCACCGGCTGCCTCGATCTCGAGCAGTGCCTCCGGCGACCTGCTCGGCGGCCTGTTGCCGACGACGAGCCTCGTGACCACTCCGGTGGTCACGACAGCACCGGCCGCCGCAGCACCCGCTGCCGTCGCGAAGCCCACTGCGACGCCGACCACGGCGGCGACGACCGATCCCATGCCGATGCCGGCAACGCCCGACGTCTGCACGGGACTCGAGTCGTCGGTCGACGCGTTCATGCAGCACTTCTACGCCGCGCACCTGGAGACCCCGCTCACGCAGCAGGTGACCGATGCGCTGTCGCTCGACCAGTATCTCAAGACGCACCTCGTCCTGGTCGAGAACATGGTCAAGCCGCTGCTGGGCGGAGCCCAGTCGACGCTCGACACATTCATGCAGCACGTCTACGCAGCTCACCTCGAGACCGGTGTCGGACAGCAGGTGACCGACGCCCTGGCGATCGACCAGTACGCCAAGACGCACACCGTGCTCGTCGAGAACATGATCAAGCCGCTCGTCGGGGCCGATCTCAGCTCGTGCTGAACCACACCACCACCCAGACAACCGGGGCTCTGGCCGAGTCGCAATCTGCCAGCCACCCGGGTGAACCACAACCCACAGAAGGAGTGGCTCGATGAGTCCACGTTTGAAAAGCCCGCTGACCGGCACCGACTCCCGCCTTGCCCCGAAACGCTGGGGCCTCATGACACTCGTGATCGGTGGTGTCCTCACCTCGATCGTGTCCGTTGCCGGCCTCTCAGCCGGCGCGTCCGAGTCCTCGGACACCCTCGCGTCGAGTGCCGCGATCACCCAGGCCAAGACAGCAGCGGCCACCAAGACCTCGACCAGCACCACGACGGCCAAGACCACGGCGGCCGTCACGAAAGAGGTGATGATCCAGAACTACAAGTACACGCCGGCGGCCCTGACCGTCTCGGTGGGCGACACCGTCAAGTGGACCAACATGGACACGGCGCCGCACACCGTGACCGTGACGAGCGGTCCGGTGAAGTTCAACTCCGGCAACCTCGCCAAGGGTCAGAGCTTCTCGTACACGTTCACCAAGGCGGGGACGTACGCGTACTACTGCGCCGTGCACCCCGACATGACGGCCAAGGTGACGGTGGCCGGATCGACGACGCCCACCCCGACGCCGACGACCCCGACACCGAAGCCGACGACTCCGACGCCCACAACACCGACGCCGACGATGCCGCCGATGGGCGGAGACGACGTCTGCACGGGCCTGGAGTCGACGGTCGACGCGTTCATGCAGCACTTCTACGCAGCACACCTCGAGACGCCGCTCACGCAGCAGGTCACGGATGCGCTCTCGGTCGACCAGTACCTCAAGACGCACCTGGTCCTGGTCGAGAACATGCTCAAGCCGTTGCTGGGCGGAGCCCAGTCAACACTCGACACGTTCCTGCAGCACGTCTATGCGGCACACCTCGAGACGGGAGTCGGCCAGCAGGTGACCGACGCCCTGGCGATCGACCAGTACGTCAAGACGCACACCGTGCTCGTCGAGAACATGATCAAGCCGCTCGTCGGTGAAGACCTGGGCTCCTGCTAGGAACCCCCAACGGCGTGGTGGTCCGGCCGAGTCGCAACCGGCCGGACCACCACCCACCCAGTATGACCGGACCCCACCAGCTTGGAAGGACATCTCATGTCATCTCCCCTTTCCACGACCACCCGGAAGGGGCCGCGGGTCCTCCTCGCCGGTCTCCTGACGGCGCTGGCGGTCCTGATGTGGCCGGCCTCGGAAGCTTCCGCGGCGACGCACCCGATCACGATCAAGAACTATGCGTACGGGTCGGGGTCCATGACCATCTCGCACGGCGACACCGTCACCTGGACCAACAAGGACAGCGTCCCGCACGACGTCGTCGTGACCAGCGGGCCGGTGAAGTTCCGCTCACCGATGCTGACCCAGGGCAAGAGCTGGAGCTACACGTTCAGCCAGCCCGGCGCCTACTCGTACACCTGCAGCGTCCATCCCGACATGCATGCGACCGTCACTGCCAAGCCGAAGGCGGTCGCTCCCGCCCCGGCCGCCACGACGCCGGCCGCCGTCGCGCCGACCACGGGGCACACCGAGACGACTCCGTCCGCCACCCCGACGGCTTCGACGCCCTCTCCGACCACCGCAACGGCCGCACCCGGCACGGCGTACGTCGCCACCACCGCGGACGCGGCGGGACCCTCGTTGGACCCGCTCCTGCTGCTGCTCGGGCTCTCGACAGCGATCGTCGTGTTCTGCCTGCTCCTGATGGCCTCCCGGCCCCACTCGCCCGTCACCGAAGGAGCCTCCGATGGCGACTGACACCCTCGCGCTTGACCGCCGCAGCGAGAAGGACCGGAAGCCGAGTGGTGGCCTGTTCCGCGCGTTCTGGCGCTGGCACTTCTACGCCGCCTTCATCGTGGCTCCGATCCTGCTGGTGCTGGCCAGCACCGGGCTGATCTACCTGCTGCGGTTCCAGCTCGAGCCGCTGATGCACGCCGACGTCATGAAGGTCGAGCAGCCAGCCGGCGCGACCCAGCGCGTGCCGTACGAGGACCAGCGGCAGGCTGTTGCCAAGGCGTTCCCGAAGGCGACGATCGCCTCGATGACCGAGCCCAAGGGCAATGACCGGTCGACCGACTTCTACCTGAGCATGCCCGACGGCTCGAGCCGTGATGCCTACGTCAACCCCTGGACGGGTGAGGTCCTCGGCAGCCTCAATCCCGACACGACCCTGAGCGGGATGGCCGTGAGGCTCCACGCCAACATGATGCTGGGCACCAAGGGCGACATCCTAATGGAGCTCGGCGCGTGCTGGGCGATCGTCATGGCGTTGACCGGCTACTACCTATTCATCCGCGGCCGAGCCGCGCGACTGCGGCGCAAGATGACGGGCGCGGCGGGCTCCGCGATGCGCAGCCGTCACGCCGTGATCGGGTCGGTCGTCGGCGTGAGCCTCCTGATCCTGCTGGTCTCCGGGCTGCCGTGGACCGCGTTCTGGGGCAAGCACGCCCAGACGATGGCGACCGACAACAGCACCTCGATGTGGGGCAGCGATCCGGGCGGGGTGTCACATCCCGGCTCGACGCTGGACGAATCGCTGCCACACAGCCACGCCCACGAGATCCCGTGGGCCCAGGGCGACTCCAAGGTCCCCGAGTCCGCAAAGGCGGGCGACGAGGTGTCGATCGCCAACATCGACACCGCGGTCACGGTGGCCGACAAGGCGGGACTGCACCACCCGCTGACGATCGCCCTGCCGGTCGACGACAAGGGCGTCTTCTCCGCCATCAGCTACGCGTTCCACGACCCGTCACGGGAGAAGACAGTGCACGTCGACCAGTACGGCGGTCAGGTCGTCGGCACGTACGGCTTCGCGGACTACCCGGTTCTGGCCAAGGTCGTGTCGCAAGGGATCGGCCTGCACGAGGGTCGCAGCTTCGGACCGGTCAGCTTCTGGGCCGCCGCCCTGTCGTGCCTGATGGTCATCTTCATGTGCGTCTCCGGCCCGATGATGTGGTGGCGCCGGCGGCCCAAGAAGGGCGGCTCGATCGCCGCACCCCGCGGCCGCATGCCGCTGCGTGGCAGCCCGCTGCTCGCGGTGGGCATCGTCGCCCTCGGCGTGTTCCTGCCCTTCTTCGGGATCACGCTGTTGGTCGCGCTGCTGCTCGATCAGCTCGTGCTGCGCCGGATCCCGCAGCTGCAAGCCTGGTTCAACGTGGTGTAGCTCAGGCTGAGCTCGCTTGCCTCAGGCAAATAGCCCTTCGCCCCAGTAGCCCTTGGTGCTGACGCCCGGCGGGCAGGCAAACAGCGCCGAGCCGACGTGCACGATGTACTCGTTGAGCAGATCGTTCTGCGAACCGGCGAGCGAGCGCTGCACCTGGACGAACTGCTTCTCGGGGTCGCGCTGGTACGCCATGAAGAACAGACCGGCGGAGAGCTGGCCGAGGCCGTTCGAGCCGTCGACGAAGTTGTAGCCGCGGCGCAGCAGCTTGGCGCCCTTGTTGAAGTCGGGGTGCGCCAGGCGTACGTGCGACTTCATGTCGATGACCGGCTCGCCGCGGTCGTTCTTCTGGGTGAAGTCGAGCTGGTCGAACTCGTCGCCGCCGGACAGCGGGCCGCCGGAGCCCTTGGCGCGACCGATGATGTTCTCCTGGCCCTCGAGCGGCTCGCGGTCCCAGATCTCGATGCGCATGTTGATCTTGCGGGTGACGAGGTAGGAGCCCCCGACGAGCCAGTCCGGGCCGTCGTCCTTGGGCACCCAGACGAAGTCCTGGACGTCCTTCTTCTCCTCGACCTTGATGTTGGCCGTGCCGTCCTTGAAGCCCAGCAGGTTGCGCGCCGTCACCTGTGCGGTGGACGTCGACGACGTACGCCCGAATCCCATCTGCGAGTAGCGCACCGAGGCGCGGCCAAACGCGATGCGTACGAGGTTGCGGACCGCGTGGACCGCGACCTGAGGGTCGTTGGCGCACGCCTGGATCGCCAGGTCGCCATCGCACAGCGCGGGATCGAGGTCGTCACCGGAGAATGCCGGAAGCTCCTTGAGCCGGTCGGGAAGCTTGCCGTCGAGACCGAACCGGGCCTTGCCCTTGCTGTCGACGAACAGGCTGCGCCCGAAGCCGACCGTGATCGTGAGCCCTGAAGGCGGCAGCCCCAGCGCCTCACCGGTGTCCTCGGGCGGCGCGAACGGCGAGCCTGACACCGCGCCGAACTCGCCGACGTCATTGCCCTGCGTCATCTGCCGCGCCGCCGCGGTCCAGTCCTTGAGCAGCGAGATCAGGTCGGACCGCTCCTCGCTCGTCATGTCGAGCGTGACGAAGTAGAGCCGGTCCTGCGCCGGCGTGACGATCCCGGCCTGGTGCGTGCCCTCGAACGGGACCGGCTCGGCCGTGGGGTCGGCGACACCCGCGGGGCTCTCGTCGCCCTGGCGGCCCGCGGCATAACCGCCGCCGGCACCGACCGCGAGCGCGCCGAGCCCGGCCGCTCCGATCAGCTTGCGCCGGGAGAGGCCGGACGTGGTCTCGTTGGTGTCAGACATCAGGTCAGGCTACGCAGACCCGGCAACCACGGCCGCCACGCGGCTGATGGGCTCGCTGACGGAGGCGACGAGGTCGGAGAGGCGCTTGACCTGCTCCTTGGTGAGCTTGTCGTAGAACGTCCAGTCGCCGTTGTCGTCCTGGTACCGGTCGAGGTCGTCGTCGAGCGTCTTGAACTTGGTGTCGAGCTCCTTGACCAACGCCGGGTCCTGCTTCTCCAGGACCGGCCGGAGCGCCGCGATGGCAGCCTGCGAGCCCTCGATGTTGGCCTTGAAGTCCCACAGGTCGGTGTGACTGAACTCGTCCTCCTCGCCCGTGATCTTGCTCGTCGCGACCTCGTCGAGCAGACCCTTCGAGCCCTGCGCAAGCTCGAGCGCGGTCAGCGGAGCGTCCTTGCCGAGGGCCACGATCTTCTTGACGTTGACCAGCAGGTCGTCGGCGTACGTCGCCATGCCCTCGGTGTTGCCATCGACCCAGAGCTGCTTCTCGATGCGGTGCCAGCCGGTGAAGTCGCGCTTCTCGGCCTTGGCATCGGTCTCGCGGCCGTCGGTCAGCGGATCGAGGTCACCGAACTTCTCGGCGACCGGCTCGATGCGCTCCCAGTACGTACGGGCGATCGGGAACAGCCGCTTGGCCTCCTCGACGTCACCGGCCTTGACCGCGGCGGCAAACTCCTCGGTCTTCGCGATCAGCGCAACGGTCTGGGAGTTGACGTAGCGCTCGTACGACGTCGCGGCGGCCTTGAGCTGCGCGGAGTCGGACAGCTTCTTGGCGGCTTCGCCGGTCACGGTGATCTTCTGGCGGATGCCGTCGCCGACCATGCCGGGCTTGCAGGCACCCTCGTACGTGCCCTTCGGCAGGTCGACGACGAGGTTGCGCGACAGGCCGGGGCCGATGTTCTCGACCTCGCCCATGATGCGGTCACCATCGGCGTACACGTAGAACTCCGTGACCTTGCTGCCCTTGTTGGTGACCTTGAACGTCGACGGACCGGCCTTGAGGTCGGTCTGCGACACCGTGCACGCCGAGTCCGTGGCGTTGACGGTCAGGCCGCCGGACGCCTTCGGGTCGTCGGCGCAGGCGGTCAGGCTCAGCGCGGCGATCGTCATCACGCTGAGCGCGGCAAGGGGCTTCATGGCAGGGAGTTCCTTCGGGATCGGAGGCTGCGCGATGTAAATAAGGCGAGCCTCACCATGCTAAGGCAACCCTCACCCAGCAAACCAGTGGCCCGGGTGTGATCTGTTCGACGTGGCTACGCGACCGTGACCTCGTCGCCGATCGACACCTTGCCGGTGGCGAGCGGGATGATCCGGATGCCGAACCACGTCTTCCCGGCCCACTTGCGGTGGCGCGCGAGCGTACGGATCGGTTCCTTGCCATGCGCCAGCGTCGCGGGGTCGATCGTCGTGACGACGCACCGGTCGCAGTGCTCGGCGAACCGGTAGGGCACGTCGCCGATGTGGATGCCGCGCCATTCGTCCTCTGCGAACGGTGTGACGGAGCCGTCGACGACGACGTTGGGCCGGAAGCGGCGCATCACCATGGGCTGCGGCTCGTGATCCTGGGCGATCCAGGCCTCGAGCTGCGCCAACGACGACGTGGTCGTCAGCAGCAGCGGGCCGGTGTCGGCGAGGTTCAACGGCTCGGCCCCGAGACCACCGTGCTCCTCAGAGATCGGGCGACGGGCCGGATCGTCCTGCCACACGAGCCGCACCTGCTCCCCCAGGACCCGGCTGAACCACTCGGCCGCCTCGGCACCGGCATCCACCATCGACGCGAGTCTCGTGACGTTGACCGGCACGACGGGACCGCCAGCGGGGACGGCGACAGCGAGGGGCGGCTGGCCCGGAGCCCTGAGAGTCAACGCGCCGGACTCGTCCGGTGTCGCGGTGACGGTCAACAGGCGGCCGTGAGTCGTGGCGTTGAGCCTGACGCCCTGCGGGTCGACGACCGCCCAGCGACGGTCATCGCGCAGACCCGCGAGCTCGACGCGAGCGGACGTCAGGTCGACGGGCGCGGTGGCCTTGACCGGATAGATGTGGATCGACTCGACCCGCATCACAGCACCTTCTCGAAGCACAGTGAGTAGGTGACGTCCTCGTACGGTGGGTAGACCGGGATCGGCGTGTAGCCGTGCCGGTCGTAGAACTTCAGGGCCGCGTGCTGGCGGTCGCCGGTGTGGATGATGACGCGTCGAGCGCCTTCGTCGAGCGCTGCCTGCTCCATCGCGGCAAGCAGCTCGTCCGCGATGCCCGACCCGCGGCGGCTCGGAACGACGTACATGCGCTTGATCTCCAGCTCGCCGTCGAGCTGGCGGAGGCAGGCGTGGCCCACTGGGCCGTCGTCGTCGTACGCCACCACCGTCGCGACGACGGATGACGGCTCGATGCCTTCGGAGCCGGAGCGATGCAGCGACGCCGGGTCCGATGCGTAGAGCTGGTTGCCGTACGCCACGTGCTCGGCACGCAGCGCCACGGCGTCAGGGTGATCGAACGGCACCCGTTCCAGCTGGGTCAACCGACGACGACCTCGACCCGCTGGAACTCCTTGAGGTCGGTGTAGCCCGTCGTCGCCATCGCGCGACGCAGCGCGCCGATGAGGTTCATGGTGCCGTCCGGGACCGACGAAGGGCCGAACAGCACCGACTCGAGGTCGCCGACGGTGCCCATCTCGACACGAGCACCACGCGGGAGGTCGGGGTGCCAGGCTTCGGCGCCCCAGTGGAACCCGCGACCCGGAGCCTCGACGGCTCGCGCGAACGGAGAGCCGATCATGACGGCATCCGCGCCACAGGCGATCGCCTTGGCGATGTCGCCGCTGCGACCGATCGAGCCGTCGGCGATGACGTGGACATAACGGCCACCCGACTCGTCGAGGTAGTCACGACGGGCCGCTGCGACGTCCGCGACGGCCGACGCCATCGGCACCGAGATACCCAGGACGCTGCGGGTCGTGTGGGCCGCGCCACCGCCGAATCCGACGAGGACGCCGGCAGCTCCGGTGCGCATGAGATGCAAGGCCGCCTGGTACGTCGCGCAGCCACCGACGATGACCGGGACGTCGAGCTCGTAGATGAACTCCTTGAGGTTGAGCGGCTCGGTCTGACCCGAGACGTGCTCCGCGGAGACCGTGGTGCCGCGGATGACGAACAGGTCGACCCCCGCGTCGACGACAGCATCGGCGAACTGCTTGGTCCTCTGGGGCGAGAGTGCACCAGCCACCGTGACACCCGACTCGCGCATCTGCTGCAGGCGTGCCGTGATCAGCTCAGCCTTGATCGGCTCGGCGTAGATCTCCTGCAACCGCTTGGTCGCGAGCGGGCCGTCGATGCCGGCGACCTCCTCGAGCAGCTTCTCGGGATCTTCGTAGCGGGTCCACAGGCCTTCGAGGTCGAGGACGCCGAGCCCACCGTGCTTGCCGAGGGCGATCGCGGTCTCGGGACTCATGACCGAGTCCATCGGAGCGGCGATGACCGGGAGCTCGAACCGGTAGGCATCGATCTGCCACGCCGTCGAGACCTCCTCGGGGTCGCGCGTGCGCCGGCTCGGGACGATCGCGATGTCGTCGAAGGAGTACGCACGGCGGCCGCGCTTGGCCGTGCCGATCTCGATGTCTGCCATGCGTACAGCGTAGTGCGCGTGGCGGACCGGCCAACCTACTGGACGCCCCGCTGGATGTCGTCGAGCGACAGGTCGGGCAGCATCCCGGCCGGCTTGCTGGATCGGCGTACGAGCACCGGCTGGACGTCGTCGCTCTCGCGCGCCAGGGCGTACTGCGTGCCGGCCAGCGCGAACCTGAGCGCGCGCGACAGCGAGCTGACCCGTGCGTCGGAGGGGCTGAGCTTCGGCGCCGCTGCCTTGATCGCCATCGCGAGGATCGGCAGCGGGCCACCGTGGTTGGCCAGCTGGTCGCTGAAACTGCGTACCTTGGAGTCGGAGAGGACCTTCTTGACGATGGCTTTGTAGTCCTCAGGGGACGTCGCCGCGTCGGCGTGCACGACGGGGATCTCCTGCGCCAGGGCGTGCCAGTTGACCTTGCCCTTGCCCGCGGCGGCTGGTGCCTGGCTCGCGGCCTTCTTGGTCGCGGCCTTCTTGGCGGGCTCGGTCTTCTTGGCCGCGGCCTTCGCCGGCTCGTCCTGCTTGGCCGCTGACTTCTTCGCCGCGGCCTTCTTGGCCCGGGCCTCGGGCTGTTCCGGGGCTGCCGGCTTCTCCGCCGGCGCCTTGCGCGCAGCCTTGCGCGGACGGCTCTCGGTCGGCGCAGCCTGCTCGCCGGAGGAGAACAGCGGCTTGAGCGCTGCTGCCGGCGGCGGCTTCGCGGCCAGCTTGAGCGTGACGTACTGGTCGACCTCGCGCTCGAGGACGTTGTTGGGCCGGTGGTCGGGAAGCGTTGCACCGACCACGTACTTGTTGAGCTCGTGCAAGCGGCGCACCAGCGGCACGAAGTCGCCGTCGGCGGACACGATCACGAAGACGTCGATCTGCTCGAGCTCGGCAGCCACCCGGAGGCAGTCCACAACCAGCACGATGTCGGCGGCGTTCTTCTCGGCCTTGCTGACCGAGAAGACCTGCACGGTCTGCACGCCGGCACGTTCGACGTCGCGCCGATAGTCCTCGAGCCCGAGGGCGTTCCAGTCGGCGAAGGCCCGCGCTACCGCGATGCTGCCGCCGTCGGCTGCCAGGGCCGCGGCGGACTCGAGCTGCTTGAGGATGTCCTCCATCGACACATCAGGGATGTCGAGCTTGCCGTAACCCTTGAACAGGTTCTCGGCGTCGATGAAGACAGCGACATTGCGGGTGGCCACGAGACGAGGCTATCGGCCGTCGAACATGAGGTACGCGGGGCGCTGCTCAGCGCGACGAATAGTTGGGTGCCTCGGCGGTCATGTGGATGTCGTGCGGGTGGCTCTCCTTGAGCGACGCCGACGTGATGCGGACGAAGCGACCCTTGTCCTGCAGCTCGGGGATCGTCCGCGCGCCGACGTAGAACATCGACTGGTTGAGCCCGCCGATCAGCTGATGGGCGACCGCCGACAGCGGGCCGCGATAGGCGACCTGGCCCTCGACGCCCTCGGGGACGATCTGGTCGTCGCTCGTGATCTCGGCCTGGAAGTAGCGGTCCTTGGAGTAGGACTTCTTGCCCCGGCTGCTCATCGCACCGAGCGAGCCCATGCCGCGGTAGGCCTTGAACTGCTTGCCGTTGACGAAGACGACCTCGCCCGGAGACTCCTCGACACCGGCCAGCATCGAGCCGATCATGACGGTCTCGGCTCCGGCGACCAGCGCCTTGGCGATGTCGCCCGACTGCTGCAGGCCGCCGTCAGCGATCACGGGGACGCCGGCCGGCTTGGCGGCCAACGACGCCTCGTAGACGGCGGTGATCTGCGGGACGCCGCAGCCCGTGACGACGCGGGTCGTGCAGATCGAGCCAGGCCCGAAGCCCACCTTGACGGCATCCGAGCCGGCATCGACGAACGCCTGAGCGCCCTCGCGGGTCGCGACGTTGCCGCCGATGACCTGCACGTGGCGGGTGGCTGGATCGGTCTTGAGCCGCTTGACGATGTCGAGCAGCATCCGGACGTGGCCATGGGCGGTGTCGGCGACGAGCACGTCGACACCGGCCTCGATCAACGTCGTGGCACGCTCCCAGGCGTCGCCGAAGTAGCCGATCGCCGCGCCGACCATCAGGCGACCGTCAGCGTCCTTGGTGGCGTGCGGGAACTGCTCGGACTTGACGAAGTCCTTGACCGTGATCAGACCGCCGAGCCGACCGTCGTCGTCGATCAGAGGGAGCCGCTCGCGCTTGTGCTTGCGCAGCAGCAGCGTCGCCTCCTCGCGGTCGATGCCGACGTGCCCGGTGATCAACGGCATGGGGGTCATGACCTCGTCGACCTTGGTCGTGGCCCACTCGGCGACCGGGGTGAACCTCAGGTCGCGGTTGGTGATGATGCCGAGGAGCCGGCTGTCGGTGTCGACGACGGGCAGCCCGGAGACGCGGTACTCGCCGCAGATCCGGTCGAGCTCTTCGAGCGTCGCATCGGGGCCGATCGTCACGGGGTTGGAGATGATGCCGGTCTGGGTGCGCTTGACCAGGTCGACCTGGTAGGCCTGGTCCTCGAGCGACAGGTTGCGGTGCAGGACGCCGATGCCGCCCTGGCGGGCCATCGCGATCGCCATACGGGACTCGGTGACCGTGTCCATCGCGGCGCTGATCAGCGGGATCCTGAGATTGATCTCCCGCGTCAGACGAGACGTCGTGTCGATCTCGCTGGGATTGAGGTCGGAGAATCCAGGCAGCAGGAGGACGTCGTCGTACGTGAGTCCGAGGCTCGCAAACTTGTCAGGAATGCCCGTATGCTCCATTGCCACATCCTATCGCCCCGGCGAAGAGCCTCCGGGTCCCCAGCCGTGCCGGTGCGACCGGCATCACAGAAGAGCCGACATTGCACCCGTACCCGCAGTATGATGCCCCAATGGACCGCAAGCCAGGGCGCCCGAGGGCACTCACTGTCGACGTCATAGCGCAAGCCGCGCTTGACGACGGAATCGCCACGTTCAGTATGCCGTCGGTTGCCCGTCGGCTCGGGGTAGCTCATTCCGGTCTGTACCGCTACGTCGAAGATCGTGATGACCTGCTCCTCCGCGCACTCGACAAGGCCATCGTTGCCGCGACCTGGCCCGACGCTGACACGTCCTGGCAGGACCTGCTCAAGGGCATCGGCGACACCATCTGGCAGATGTGTGAGGAACATCCGGGCCTCGACACCGCTGCGCTCGGCGCACCGAAGTCACCTCGTGCCGTCGAAGACCGCATCGAGAAGTACATCGAGTCGCTCCAGCGCCAGGGCTTCGTCCTGGAGGATGCCGCCGTCGCCGTGGAGTTCGTCATCACCCTCGCGCTGACGGCCTCCGCCGAGATGCGCCGGCTCAAGGCAATCGAGAAGAGCCACGCCGACGGCCCCCGCGTGCCGGTCCTCAAGGCCTACGACACCGAAGAGGTGTGGCGCGGGCGCGGCTGGTACGACCGCAAGCTCGACATTGTCCTGACCGGCCTCGAGCAGCGCCGCTCCGCCTAGTACTTCTCAAGCTCGGTCGCGAGCCGGTTCATGATGTCCGCGTACGCGCGATAGCTGGGCGGCGCGACCGACGTCCACGGGATGTATGCCTTGTCCTTCGCTGCCTGCAGCGTCTGGAACACCGGCTGGTCGTCGAGGATCGCGAGGCCCGCCTTGCCGACCCGGTCGTCGTACAGCAGCACGTCACCGGGGTACTCGTCGGCGTTCTCCCAGCTCAGGGTCTGGAAGTAGCCGCCCTCGTCGGGCTTGGTCGGCACGACGATCGGCAGCTTGAGCTTGTCGCGCCAGAACTTCAGGTCGGGGCTGACATTGGGGTTGGAGACGTAGAAGACGTCCTTCGCCGGTGAACCGACCAGGATCTTCTTGCTGCCGAGGTCCTGGCCCGCCTGCTCGACCCGGTCCGCGGCTGCCGTGAAGTCGTCATGCGCCTTTTGCACCGTCGTCGAGTCGATGTCGGCGCCCAGGGCCTTGGCAGCCCGCTCGGTCGAGTCGAGCATCTGCGGCAGCGTCTTGCCGTCGAAGCTGACGACCAGGATCGGCGCGAGCTGCTTGAGCTTCTTCGCGGTCGCGTCGTTGAGGTACCAAAGGTCACTCTTGAGGTACGCGCTCGTCACGACGAGGTCCGGCTTGAGGCTCGCCGCCTTCTCGAGGTCGATCGAGCCGTACTCGCCGCCACCCGTGACGTCGGTGGCCTTGTCGATGTCGAGGCCGGCGACCTGTGAGTCCGGCTTGCCCTCGGCGTTCTTGAGCGGCCCGAACGTGCCGACGATCTCGTCGCCGAGCCCGAGGTCGGTCAGCGCTGCCGCGACCGAGGACTGAACTATGAGCCGCTTCGGCGCGTGGTCCAGGGAGATCGAGGTGCCGAGGTCGTCCCGGTACTTCCAGGGGCCAGAGCCCTCCTCGTCGGGCGCGGACGTGCCGCAGGCGGCGAGCGCCAGGAGCATGAGTACAGAGACAGCCGTCAAGATCTTCTTCATAAGGGCAGCCTAACCTAATGAAATCACCTACTCGGCAGGACCCCCAAAGCTGAACTCGACCTCGCGCCGCACCTCATCGACGCGGGTCAGACGTACGCTGACCTGCGCACCTTCACGCAGGCCGGCGCCTTGGCAGCGGGCAACGGCCGGCGGTTCGCGCAGCATGACGTCGCCGCCCTCACGGTCCGCATGCACCACGACAGCCTCGAACGACTCGCCGACCCGCCCGGCCAGCGCCCACACCTCGGCCTGGTCGATGCAGGTGCGGTCGGCCTTGGACGCGCGCTGGTCCGACGTCCGCATGATCTCCGGCAACGACGGCAGCGCCTCGCGCACCCAGTCCGGGACAGCCCGTTTCTCGCAGATCGCCAGGCACACCTCGGTGCCGAAACGATCGGCCAGCCGCCTCAGGGGCGCGGTCACGTGTGCGTAGGGAGCCCCGACACCGGCATGGTCGACCTGCGCCGGGACCGACCCGTCAAATGCCTCGTAGCCGGCCCCGCGGAGCAAGCGGGTCGCCTCCGTCATGAGCGCGACGGAGGCAGGGAGGTCCGGGTCGAGCGCCAGCAGCACGTGCGCTGGCGTGGCGCCGTCGGGCACCGGGATCTGGAGCGCCCGCGCGGTGCGCAGGAAATCCCGCTCGGCACGTTCGTCGGCAGGCGGGAGCGTACGCAGGAGGCCGACCTGCGCCTCGAGCATCAGCTGGGCGGCCGCCATGCCGGTCAACAGGGAGACCTCGGCATTCCAGCCGTCGACCTCCGTGCGGACCCGCATCACGACCTTCCAATCGTCGCCGTCCCGCTCGACCTCCTGCTCCGGCAGGGCAAGCTCGAGCGCGCCCCGGTCGACGCGTACCTTCTGGCGGAGTCGGCCCAGATCGGCGAGGGGCTCGATCGACGGGTGCGGCGAGCCGGCGTCGAACGACTGCTGCACGCCCTCGTAGTCGAGCTGTGCCACGGACTTCACGAGCGCGCGGCGTACGGACACGTTGCTGAGGGCTCCGTCGGCGGCGACGTCGACGGTCCACAGGGCGGCACCACGTACCTGGTCGGCGAGCAGGCTCAGCGCATCTTCGGACAGCGTCGGCGGGTGCAGGGGGACCCGCCCGTCAGGCAGGTAGATCGTCTGGCCCCGGCGTCTCGCCTCGGTGTCTACCGCACCACCCGGCGGGATCGCCGCGCCCAGGTCGGCGATCGCGTAGTGGACCGTGAAGCCGTCGCCGGCGCGCTCGAGGAACATCGCCTGGTCCAGGTCCCTGGCACCGGGCGGGTCGATCGTGACGAAGGGGATCGCGGTCGCGTCCTCGACATCTGGTCGGTCAGCGGAAGCGATCGTGGCGGCCTCGGCGAGCACGTCCGGCGGGAAGCGGTCAGTCTCGGCTGCGGGCGGGAGGTCGAACTCGGCACGTACGCCCTCGAAGTCGTGCCGTGGAGTGCTCACCCCGACGAATCTAGCGGGATACGAGAAAGCGGGCCCCACCCGAAGGTGGGGCCCGCCGTCATCGGTCAGATTCAGTGATTGTGACCGGCGTGCGCGTCGGCGGCTTCTTCGGCCGGCTTCTCGACGATCAGCGTCTCGGTCGTGAGCAGCATCGCGGTGATCGACGCGGCGTTGGCCAGCGCGGAGCGCGTGACCTTGACCGGGTCGAGGACACCCTGGGCGACCAGGTCGCCGTACTGCTCGGTGGCCGCGTTGTAGCCCTGGCCGCTCTCGCGGACCTTGTTGACGACGACCTCGCCGGAGACGCCGCCGTTGCGGGCGATCCACTCGAGCGGGGCGTCGGCACCGATGCGGACGATGCGGACACCGATAGCCTCGTCACCGGTCAGGCCGAGGTTGTCGTCCAGCACCGAGACGGCGTGGACGAGAGCCGAGCCGCCGCCGGCGACGATGCCCTCCTCGATCGCCGCGCGAGTCGCCGAGACGGCGTCCTCGATGCGGTGCTTCTTCTCCTTGAGCTCGACCTCGGTCGCTGCGCCGACCTTGATGACGCAGACACCGCCGGCGAGCTTGGCGAGGCGCTCCTGGAGCTTCTCGCGGTCCCAGTCGGAGTCGGTGCTCTCGATCTCAGCCTTGATCTGGCTGACCCGGCCATCGACCTCGGCCTTGTCGCCGCCGCCGTCGATGATCGTGGTGTCGTCCTTGGTGATGACGACGCGGCGAGCCGTGCCGAGCACCTCGAGGCCGATCTGGTCGAGCTTGAGGCCGACGTCAGGCGTGACGACCTGCGCGCCGGTGAGGGTCGCGATGTCCTGCAGCATGGCCTTGCGGCGGTCACCGAACGCAGGCGCCTTGACGGCGGCCGAGGTGAACGTGCCGCGGATCTTGTTGACGACGATCGTCGACAGCGCTTCGCCGTCGACGTCCTCGGCGATGATGAACAGCGGCTTGCCGGCCTGGACGACCTTCTCGAGGATCGGGAGCAGGTCGCTCACCGACGAGATCTTGCCCTGGTTGACGAGGATGTAGGGATCGTCGAGGACGGTCTCCATGCGCTCGGTGTCCGTGACGAAGTAAGGCGACAGGTAGCCCTTGTCGAACTGCATGCCCTCGGTGAACTCGAGCTCGGTGCCCATCGTGTTGGACTCCTCGACCGTGATCACGCCGTCCTTGCCGACCTTGTCGAAGGCCTCGGCGATGAGCTGGCCGATGACGCCGTCACGCGAGGAGACGGTTGCGACGTCGGTCATGTCCTTGACGTCGTCGACGTCGCGGGCAACCTCGTGCAGGCGCTTGACGACGGCCTCGACGGCAGCCTCGATGCCCTTCTTGAGGCCGACTGGGTTGGCGCCGGCGGCGACGGCGCGGAGGCCCTCGTGGACCATGGCCTGGGCCAGGACGGTCGCGGTCGTCGTGCCGTCACCGGCGACGTCGTTGGTCTTGGTGGCGACTTCCTTGGCCAGCTGGGCGCCGAGGTTCTCGAACGGGTCGTCGAGCTCGACCTCACGGGCGACGGTCACACCGTCGTTGGTGATCGTGGGTGCGCCCCACTTCTTGTCGAGGACGACATAGCGACCCTTGGGGCCGAGGGTCACCTTGACGGTGTTGGCGAGCTTGTCGACGCCGCGCTCGAGCGAGCGGCGGGCGTTCTCGTCGAATTCGAGAATCTTGGGCATTGTCAGCTTCTTTCAAAAATTTTGGGTGCGACGGGGGGAACGTGAGAAGCCCCGGCGCCCACGGAGGGGCGCCGGGGCGTCAGATCACGAAACGACAGCGAGGACGTCGCGAGCGGACAGGATGAGGTACTCCTGGCCGTCGTACTTGACCTCGGTGCCGCCGTACTTGCTGAAGATGACCTTGTCGCCGACGGCGACGTCAAGAGGAACGCGGTTGCCGTTGTCGTCGACCCGACCGGGTCCTACGGCGATGACGTTGCCCTCCTGGGGCTTCTCCTTGGCAGTGTCCGGGATGACCAGACCTGATGCAGTGGTCTGCTCGGCTTCGACAGCCTGGATGACCAGGCGATCCTCGAGCGGCTTGATGGTGACCGACACGTGTCGACCTCCCCTTTCAGGCGGTGGAACGTTGGACGCTGGTGGGCACGCCGTCGCGGGGGTCGTACTCACCGATGCTTGGCACTCTCATGGCGAGAGTGCCAGTACGAAATCTAGCACGGTGCTGGCACTCGACCCAAGGGAGTGCTAAACGCGAGTTCAAGGCTCGCTCGCCCCACGTCGTCCACGTATGTGTGTCCGGCACGGCAGACTGCTCTCCATGGATCTGGCGACGTTCGAGCAGCTGCTGTCCCCTGCGGGCCAGCTGTTGCTCGACGAGGTCGCCGAGCGGGCCGGCGTCGAGTCGGACCTGGCGCTGGGCACCCGGCTCCGCAAGACGTACGCCTCAGAGCTCGTCGCGGCCGCGGTGACGCAGAACCACCTGCGCGGCAAGGCCGTGCCGAAGTTCGGCGCCGACGCAGCGCGGATGTACTTCACCCACGTCGCCCTCGAGCAGTCGACGCGTATGCCGGTGGCCACGCACCGCGCCGCCCGGCTTGCGTCCACCGGCGCCACGGCCGTCGTCGATCTCGGCTGTGGCATCGGCGGCGACCTGGTCGCGCTGGCACGTGCTGGCCTGCGGGTACGCGGTGTCGAGCTCGATCCCGTACGCGCCGCGATCGCGTCGGCCAACCTGCGGGCGCTCGACCTCGACGGCGACGTCATGTGCGAGGACGCCCGCTCGGTCGACATCGGTGCTGACGAGGTCGCCTTCATCGACCCGGCCCGCCGCGACGGCCGAGGGCGTACGTTCTCGACCTCCGACCTGCAGCCGCCGTGGGACTGGGTGCGCGAGCTGCTGGCGGGCAGAGCCGTCGCCAAGCTCATGCCCGGTCTCGCCCACGACGCGGTGCCGCGTGGCGTCGAGGCCGAATGGGTCAGCGACGGCGGCAGCCTCGTCGAGGCATGCCTGTGGGGCGCGCCGTTCGCGACCGCGACCCGCAGGGCCACCGTGCTGCCCTCCGGCGCAGGGCTGGTCTCGACCGGCGAGCCCGTGGCGGTTGCGGACGTCGGGGCATACCTCTATGAGCCGGACGACGCCGTCATCCGCGCGGGCCTGGTCAGCGAGCTCGCCGCGACGATCGGCGGCTGGCTGCCCGACCCGCACATCGCGTACGTCGCCTCGGACGGCGCCCATGCGACACCGCTGGCGCGCGGGTTCCGGATCGTCGACGAGCTGCCGTTCCGCGAGAAGCCGCTCAAGGCCGCGCTGCAGGTGAGGCGGATCGGGACGCTGACGGTCAAGAAGCGCGGCGTCGACATCGTCCCCGAGGAGCTGATCCGCCGGCTCAAGCTCAAGGGGCCCAACACCGCGACGATCATCATGACGCGCGTCCTGGGCGACGGCCGGGCATACCTCGTCGAACGCCTCTGAACCTCCCAGATTTGGATTCTCGTGCACCATGGCCGACTACTTCGTGGTGCGCCGGCATCCAAATCTCGGGGCATAGGCTGGCGGCATGCGGATCGACCTCAACGCCGATCTCGGCGAGTCGTGGCCTCGCTGGGAGTCCGGCGAGGACATCGCGCTGCTCGACGTCGTCACGAGCGCCAACGTGTGCTGCGGCGCGTACGCCGGAGATGCCGAGCTCATGCGGGCGACCTGCGAGGCGGCCGTCGCCAAGGGCGTCGCGATCGGCGCGCAGGTCGGCTACCCGGACCGCGACAACTTCGGCCGCGTTCATCTCGACCTGCCGTCGGCGGAGCTCACCGGCGAGGTGCTGAGCCAGCTGCTGCTGCTCGACGAGATCGCGCGGGCGGCCGGCGGCATCGTCTCGTACGTCAAGCCGCATGGCGCGCTCTACAACACGATCGTCGACGACGACGTCCAGGCGCAGGCCGTGGTGGACGCGCTCCAGAGTCTCGCGACACCACTCCCCCTGCTGGGCCTGCCGGGCTCGGTGTCGCTGTCGATCGCCGAGGCGTCCGGCATCCCGATCATCCGCGAAGGCTTCGCCGATCGTGCGTACACCTCCGACGGCCGGCTCGTGCCCCGCAGCGAGCCCGGTGCAGTGCTCGACGATCCCGCCGCCGTGGCGGCGCAGGCAGTCAAGTTGCTCGACAGCGTCTCGTCGATCTGCGTGCACAGCGACAGTCCCGGCGCGGTCGACCTCGCACGCGCCGTGCGCTCCGCCCTCGAGGCGCACGGTGCCGAGCTGACGAGCGTCGTGCCATGAACCTCAAGGCGTACGGCGACACCGCGGTGCTGCTCGACTGCGAGACCCTCGACGAGGCGCAGCGCTGGTTCGCCGCCCTGCACCACGACGCCGAGGCGGTGCTGGGCGCCCGGAGCGTGCTTCTTCTCGGCGAGCCTGCGACGCTGCGTTCGCTGGTTGAGCGGACGACCCCGGCGGACCTGAGGACGGCCATCGACGGGCGGGAGGTCGAGATCCCCGTCGTCTATGACGGTGCCGACCTCGAGGATGTCGCGCGACTCACCGGCCTGGCCGCAGATGAGGTCATCCAGGCCCATACCGGTGCGCCGTGGACCGTGGCATTCGGTGGCTTCGCGCCCGGCTTCTCCTACCTGGTCGGCAGCGACCCACGTCTGCACGTGCCGCGCCGCGACTCACCACGAGGCCGGGTGCCGGCGGGATCGGTGGGGCTCGCCGGGGAGTTCAGCGGCGTGTACCCCCGGGAGTCCCCGGGTGGCTGGCAGCTCATCGGCCACACCGACCTGACGATGTGGGACACGACCCGTGATGAGCCGGCGCTGCTCACCGCCGGGATGACCGTCAGATTCGTCGTCGCGCCGTGACGCTCGTCGTGGAGGCGCCCGCGCTGCGGAGCCTGGTGCAGGACCTCGGCCGCCCGGGACTCGGCCACCTCGGGGTCAGCCCGTCCGGCGCGTTCGACCGTTCAGCCCTGCGCCAGCTCAACCTCGTGCTCGGCAACGATCCTGGCGCCGCGGCGCTCGAAGTGCTCGGAGGCGGACTCATGCTGCGGGCCGAGACGTCCGCGTGGGTCGCGGTCACCGGCGGAGCCGGGCCGATCACGATCGACGGCGACCCCGCGGCGTACGGGCGGGCAATCCCCCTGCATGCCGGTCAACGGCTGGCGCTCGGCCGCCCGAGCGCGGGCCTGCGGGCGTACGTCGGGGTGGCCGGCGGGTTCGCCGTCCCGCAGGAGCTCGGCTCGCGTGCGACCGACACGCTGGCCGGGCTCGGGCCCCCACCGCTGGGCACCGGCGACCGGCTGGAGATCGGGTCGCCGAACCATCCGCCGGACATCGAGGACATCCCACCGATCGCCCACACCGGCGAACTGACCCTCGACGTGGCACTCGGTCCGCGGGATGACTGGTTCACCCCGGCAGCCGTCCGCCGACTGCTGGAGGCGCCTTGGCAGGTCAGCCCGGCATCGGACCGCGTCGGCGTACGACTGACCGGTCCCGTGCTCGAGCGCACCCGCACCGGCGAGCTGCCGAGCGAGCCGTGCGTGCGTGGCAGCATCCAGGTGACGACGGACGGCCAGCCGATCGTGTTCGGCCCGGATCACCCGGTGACCGGGGGCTATCCGGTCATCGCGGTCGTGCTGGACCGGCACACCGACTGGCTCGCGCAAGCAGCACCGGGGCAGGTCGTACGATTCCGTCGCATTTCACTGCCGTGACCTCGCCAGTCCGACAGGATGCACGACATGAAGAACCTGCGCGGCCTGGTCACGAAGCTCGTCATCGTCTCGTTCACGATCGCTGCTGCGCTCGGGATCGCCGCCCTCCTCCTCGGCGCCGGCATCGGTGAGACCGAGGCCAACATCCTCCTGACCACCGTGATCGTGGGCGCCGAGTCCGTCGCGGTGCTGTGCTACCTGTCCGTCGCCGAGCGGCCGACGGCCTGGGTCGGCGTCATGGGCGCCGGGGTGTCGGTCGTGCCGTTCGCGCTGGGGCTGCGGCTGACGTGGGAGACGATCGACGACAACGACGGACTGTGGCAGGCGTTCGGCGCCGGTGTCACGATCGCCGCGTCCCTCGCGCAGGTATGCCTGTTGCTGGCGCTGGTCGGCCGCCGCCGGATCGGTCCTGCGCTCATCGGCACGATGGTCGCGATCGCCGTGGTGGCAGCCATGATCGTCGTCGCGATCGTCAACGGTGAGGACCTCGACGACACGTACTGGCGGATCTTCGGAGTCGTGGCGATCCTCGACGTGCTGGGCACCGTGGTCCTGTCCGCGCTGGCCGCGTTCGGGCGGGGACGGCCGAGCGGCGAACCGGAGCTGCTGACCACCGCTCTCGAGTCGCGGGTCATCGATGCGGCCGCGAAGCGCGGCATGAGCCCGAGCGAGCTGATCAGCCAGGCGCTCGACGATTTCTTGCGCTAGGCGGCGACGACGGACGTGACGGGCATGCTGGAGTCGGCCGGCAGGTCCAGTCGGGACGGCGGCAGCCCACGGCGTACGACCTCGGCACCGAGAGCCGCGACCATCGCGCCGTTGTCGGTGCACAGTCCCATGCGGGGCACGCGGACCCGGATGCCGGCCTTGGCCGCACGCTCCTCGGCGAACTGGCGCAGTCGACCGTTGGCGGCCACGCCTCCGCCGATGATGAGCGTCTTGACGTCGTGGTCGAGGCACGCGTCGATGGCCTTCTTGGTCAACACGTCGCAGACCGAGTCCTGGAACGATGCCGCGATGTCGGCGACCTCGAACGTACGGCCCATACGGTCCTCGTGCTGCACGTGGCGCGCGACGGCGCTCTTGAGACCCGAGAACGAGAAGTCGTAGCGGTGCTTGTCGAGGTCTCGCCCGCCGGTGAGGCCCCGCGGGAACGCGATGGTCGTTGGGTCGCCGTCGCGGGCGACGCGGTCGATGTGCGGGCCGCCGGGATAGGGCAGTCCGAGGAGTCGCGCGACCTTGTCGAACGCCTCGCCTGCCGCGTCGTCGATCGTCTGCCCGAGCAGCGTGATGCCGGTGACGATGTCGTCGACGAGCAGGATCTCGGTGTGGCCGCCGCTCACGAGCAGCGCGACGACCCGCTCGTCGAACCGGCCGTGCTCGAGCTGGTCGACCGCGACGTGGGCGGCGAGGTGGTTGACCCCGTAGAGCGGCTTGTCGTGCGCGAGCGCGAGCGCCTTGGCCGCGGCTACACCGACCAGCAGCGCTCCGGTCAGTCCCGGCCCGCTGGTCACGGCGATCGCGTCGACGTCCTGCACGCGTACGCCCGACTCCGCGTAAGCCTGCTCGAGCGTCGGGACCATGGCCTCGAGGTGGGCACGGCTCGCGACCTCGGGGACGATGCCGCCGAAGCGTACGTGCTGCTCCATGCTCGACGAGAGCGCGTGGGCCAGCAGCTCCGTGCCGCGCACAATGCCCACACCGGTCTCGTCGCAGGACGACTCGATGCCCATCACCAACGGTTCACTCACGCCGCCACCTCCGTTGAAGAACCCACGCTACGGATGCGTCGGCGTGAAGCTGTCTCATGGTTCGCTCGCTGCGCTCGCTCACGCCGCCACCTCCGTTGAAGAACCCACGCTACGGATGCGTCGGCGTAAAGCTGTCTGATGGTTCGCTCGCTGCGCTCGCTCACGGGGCCATTCTGACAGGCCCCGTGTGACAGGGTGGACCAATGGTTCGCACCGATACTCCTCCGGCTGGCGACGAACGCTCCGTCATGATGCAGATGCTGGAGTACGTCCAGCAGACCGCACTGTTCAAGGTGCGTGGTCTGACGGAGGAGCTGGCCCGCACAGCACCGATCCCGACCTCACCGCTGACCAATCCAGCGTCGCTGCTCAACCACCTCCGCTGGAACGAGCACTACTGGGTCGAGGTCGTGATCCTGGGCCGTGAGGACCGCGCCCCATGGAGCGAAGAACGTCCCGACGGTGAGCTGGAGGCCGGGCTCGAGATACCGCTCCAGGAGGTCATCGACGGCTACTCCGAGCAGGTGCAGCTCAGCCGTACGCTGCTCGCCGATCTCGACTTCGACGCCGAGACTGACAAGGTGCTCAAGGACTTCCATCCCAACGTCCGCTGGGTCGTCGCGCACCTCATCGAGGAGACCGCGCGGCACAACGGCCACCTCGACCTGCTGCGCGAGATGGCCGACGGCTCAGTCGGCGACTAGTCAGCCCCCCGCTGGGAGTGACGCGGGGACACTGCCAGCGAGGAGTTACTCCGCCTGCTTGGCGGCGCGGCGGGCGGCGCGGGCGAGCAGCTCTTCCTCGTCGAGCTTCTTGGCCTGCTCCGGTGTCGGGGCGGTGCCGCCGTGGCGCGCCGGCGCCCACCACTGGCCCTCGGGACTGAGGGGGTAGTCGGCGATCGCCTTGTCGAGCAGCTCGGTCATGGCTTCGCGCAGCAGCGCCGTTTCCGCGACCGGGTCCTCACCCGTGACCTCGAGCGGTGCACCGACGTGCAGGCCGATCGTCTTCCCGCGGCCCTTCATGTCAGAGGGGTGGTCCTTGGTCTTGAGCAGCTGGGTCCCCCACGTGACCATCGGGATCAGCGGGACGCCGGCCTCGGCCGCCATGCGTACGGCGCCGGTCTTGAGCTCCTTGATGTCGAACGAGCGACTGATCGTGGCTTCGGGGAAGATGCCGACGATCTCGCCGTTGCGGGCGTAGTCGACCGCCTGGTCGTACGACGCCTGCCCGTTCTCACGGTCCACCGAGATGTGGTGGAGAGAGCGCATGATCGGCCCGGAGATCTTGTGGTCGAACGCTTCCTTCTTGGCCATGAAACGTACGAGCCGGCCGCTCGGCTGGGCCGCGAAGCCGTCGAAGATGAAGTCGACGTAGCCGATGTGGTTGGCCGCGAGGATCGCTCCGCCGGTGCGCGGGATGTGCTCGGTGCCGGACATCTGGAACTTCATGCCGAGGGTCTTGAACAGCGTCTTGGCGGTCAGGATCACCGGAGGGTACGTGAAGTCGCGCATCAGATCAGCCTAGTGGACACGCGTGCACCGACACGATGATCGAGAGCAGGCTCACGCCCTCCCCCGCTCAGTCCTCGTCGATGACGTGAACGGCTGCCTCTTCGGCGCTCGCTGCGGCACCGTCGATGCCGACGTCCTCGCCGACCAGGTCCTTCTCGGTGTCCTCGCCGAAGCCCTCGTCGGGGCCGACCAGACGCCCGGCCCGCTGCGAGCCGACCTCGCCGTCGTCGAGGTCCTCACCGACCTCGGCGTACGGATCGGTGTCCGGCTCCTCCTGCCGCAGGCGCTCGTCGAGGGACTCGCCCTGCAGCGCTTCGTCTGCCGTCGTGCCGAAGCCCTCGCCGCGGTAGCTCTCCGGCGGGGAGTAGCCCGAGTCGAGGGTCTCGTCGGGATCGTCGAAGATCGCGTCCTGGTCGAGGGCGTCGCTGTCGTCGTCGAAGGTGTCAGGAGTCTCGGTCATGAACCCAGCCTTGCACGCCAACCCGAGGACGCAATGTGTGCGTCGATCTCTACCTCGACGAGGTGCTCGGGTCTCGCAAGTGCGACGACCTGCACCATCGTGGCAACGGGTCGTACGACGTCGAAGATCTCCTTGTGGGCCCGGCTGACCGCGTCGAAGTCCGCGATGTCGGTGACGTACATCCGCGTACGGACGACGTGCTGCGTCTCCATGCCCGCCGAGCCGAGGGCCGCCAGCGCGATCCCGAACGCGACCCGGGCCTGTTCGTACGCATCGCCGACGCCGACGACCTCGCCGTTGACCGTTGCCGTGGTGCCCGCGACCCACGCGCTGTTGCCGACCCGGACGGCGCGGGAGTAGCCCACGACGTCCTCGAACGGCGATGGCGAGCTGACGTTCTTCCTCATCCGACCTCCTCGAGATCGAGCTGCATGACGAGCGCATCGACGCCGCCACGGTAGTAGCCGGCGCGCCGGCTGATCGTCGTGAACCCGTACGTCTCGTAAAAGCCGAGCGCTGCGTCGTTGTCAGCGGCCACCTCGAGCAGGATGCGGGAGGCGCCCTGCGCGCGGGCGGCCGCGCAGAGTGCGTCGAGCAGCCGTCGCGCGATTCCCTGGCGGCGACGCGACGGCATCACGGCGATGCGCTCGAGGTCGGCGACGTCACCGGCAACGGCAATCGCCCCATAAGCATCCAGGCCGTCGACCAGCACGGTGTTGCGGTCCCCCTCGACCGAGGCGGTCACCAGGTCCTCGCTCCAGGCGTCGGGGCCGAAGCAGGCACGCTCGATCACCGTGATCGCGTCGATCTCGGTGGGCATCGCCACGTGGATCATGCGCGCTTGGTCGCGACCTGCGGGGTGGCGTCGGGGCGCCGGAGGTAGAGCGGTTCGAGCGGCAGGGCCTGCACCGTGCCGGCAACCACGATCCTCGCGAGCGCTGCGGCACGCGGATCCTTCGAGTCGCCTGCGGCACGGAGAACGCCGTCGTAGAGCTCGCCACCCCGACCGTACGTCGGCAGATCCGGGTGCCGCGTCGCGAGATCGGCCGGGAAGTCGACATGTGGACCGTCGAGGCGTACGTGATCGGCCCCGTAACGGGCCCAGTAGACCTCCTTGCGCCGCGCGTCGGTGGCGACGAGGAACTCGCCTTCGACCTGGGTGTCGGCGGCGATGATGTCGAGGGTGCAGACGCCATGGGTCGTCAGTCCCAGCGTCGAGCCGAGCGTCAGCGCCGTCACGACGCCGACGCGGAGGCCGGTGAACGGTCCTGGTCCAACGCCGACGGCGACGTCGGTGAGGTCGGCCATCGTGGCGCCGGCCTGGGCCACGGCGTCACGGATCGCGGGCGCGAGCAGCTCGCCGTGTGCCATCGCGCCCTCGCCGGCCGCCTCGCCGACGACGCGCTCGCCGTCGTGGACGGCAACCGTGATGGCCGGGGTGGCGGTGTCGAACGCAAGCAGCAGCACGCCATGAACCCTAACGCTGACGCGTGGGTTACGACCCGTGAGGCGTGGGTTACGACCCGTGAGGCGTGGGTTACGACCAGCGAAGCGCGGGTTACGACCAGCGAGGCGCTGGCTGTACCGGGGCGCAACCCGCCCCCTGCTCGCAGAGCTCGCGGGGGGACCCCCAGCGTCAGCGGGCACAACCCACGCTTCAGCGGGCACAACCCACGCGTCAGCGGGCACAACCCACGCGTCAGCGGACACAACCCACTCGTCAGCGGGGGTTAGGAGAGGAGGGTGGAGCGGAGGGGGACGCCGACCCAGCGGGAGCCGTGCGGCTTGACCGTGACCACCCGCGGCTCGGCCTCGTCGACGAGGTCCCCCTCGTGCGGGGTGCCGAGCGGGTCGATCGGACGCGCACCGCGCACCTCGATGCGTACGTGCAACCAGCTGTCCGCCAGCTGCTCGGCCATGCCGTCGCCCCACTCCACCACTGTGACGGCTTCCTCCGTCGTGGCGTCGAGGTCGATGTCGTCGAGCTCGGCCGCGCTCCCGAGCCGATAGGCATCCACGTGCACCAGCGGGGGGCCGTCGGCGAGCGACGGATGCGTACGGGCGATGACGAAGGTCGGCGACGTGATCGGACCGCGTACGCTCAGCGCCTCGCCGAGGCCCTGAGTGAACGTCGTCTTGCCCGCACCAAGGTCGCCGGACAGCACGAGCAGGTCACCGGGCCGCAGCAGCGTCGACAGCTTGGCCGCGAGCGCGTGCATCTCGTCGGGCGTCGGCACTTCCCGAGCGAGCCACAGCGTCTTGCCGAACTCGATGAACTGCCGGTCCCGACCCACGGGGTAGTAGAGCCGGCGCGACCAGAACTGCACGGTCTCCGGCAGCTCCTCGCGCACGTCGAGCCAGATGCCGTCCTTGCCACGCTCCTCGGCGGTGTCCTCCGCGACGCCGACCATGGCCGACGCGACGCCTCGGGCCTGGATGTCGGGGTCCACGCAGACCCGCTTGAGACCGAGCTGCCCGGGCCGCGACTCGTCGAACAGCATCGCGCCCATCGGGAGACCGCGGCGCTCGACCAGCAGCCCTCCGGCCGTGTCCAGCACCTTGGCGACCGACTCGACGGTCTCCTCGGAGGCGTCTGATGGCGGGTCGAGCGTGGGGCGCGCACCGAACGACCGGTGGATGATGTCGACGATCTGCGGTGCGTGCTCAGGCCCGGCGTGGATGACGTTGAGCGCGGTCATGCGATGTCCTCCAGTACGTCCTCGATGACCTTCGTGACCTTCGCGTGCTCCTCGAACATCACCATGTGGCCGACATCCTCGAGCGCCACGAGCTTGGCACCCGGGATCGCCTCCGCGAGACGACGGCTGTGCTTGATCGGCGTGATCAGGTCCGCCGTGCCGCCCATCACGACGGTCTTGGCGTTGCCGATGACCTTGAGACCCTTGGTCACGTCCAGCGTGACGAAGAGCGGATAGAAGTCCATCAGGACGTGGGTCGGCGACTTGAGGATCATCTCGTTGGTCATGTCGACGTGGCGCTCCTGCGCATTCGGCCCGAGTCCCCAACGCCGAACGATCGAATAGCTGTTGAACGTACGCCCCCAGTCCAGCACGGGCGACGTGACACGGAGCAGCGGGACCAGGTAGCGCAGTGCCGGGCTGCTGCGCATCAGCTTGCCGGAGCTCGTGCTGATCAACACGACACCCTTGACCCGGCGGCCGAACTGCTTGGGCTCGGCCGCGGCGAGCTCCATGATCGCCATCCCACCCATCGAGTGACCGACCAGCACGATCGGCCCGCGCGGCACGACAGCGGCGATGACGGCCCGCAGGTCGTCAGCGAGGTGCGGGATCGACGAGTTGTCCTGGTTCGAGCGCCCCGACTCCCCATGCGAGCGAAGGTCGACGAACACCATCCGGACCTTCCCGCGCAGCGCGAGCCGTTGATAGTGCCAGACGTCGATCGACTCGACCCAGCCGTGGACGAACACGACCGTCGGTGTCTTGCGCTCGGCCTCGTCGATCTCGACGTTGAGCAGGACCCCGTCGGCGGCCGCGATGTGCACGGGATCGCTGTGGACCGAGCCGAACTCGACGTCCTCGCCACGCCGCAGCCGACGCTGGTGGCGTTGCCGTCCGTTGAGCAGGGTCGCGACGACCCCCGCGGTGACGAACGCCCCCGCGGTCGTCGCCACCTTCGCAGTTCTGCTCATGCCGTCGCCCCCAAGAGAAACCCACGATACGGAGGCAACGGCATGATTGCTGCCTCATGATTCGCGCCCCCTACTCGCAGAGCTCGTGGGGGGACCCCCAGCTGGCGCTCGCTCACACATCCCCCTGGTACGTACGCTCGATGCGGCCGCCGAGCCGGGTCACGACCTCGTACGCGATGGTGCCCGCGGCCACAGCCCAGTCCTCAGCAGTCGGCTCGCCGTTGCTTCCGGGCCCGAACAGAGTCACGACATCGCCGCGGGCGGCCTCGGCGTCGCCGAGGTCGACGACGAACTGGTCCATGCAGACCACGCCGACCTGGCTCACGCGGTTGCCGCCGAAGCCGACCTCCGCGCGGTTGGACGCCGTGCGCAGGATGCCCTCGCCGTATCCGATTGGCACGAGCCCGAGTGTGGTCTCCCGGTCCGAGGTCCACGTGTGGCCATACGACACGCTGGTCCCAGCCGGCACTCGCTTGACCGCGGCGAGTCGCGCCCGCAACGTCATGACCGCGGTCAGCTCGGTCGCGTAGGTCATGCCGGGATCGGGCCTGATGCCGTAGGCCGCGATGCCGACGCGCACCAGGTCGAGGTGGGCCGACGGCCTGGTCAGCGTCGCGGCGGAGTTGCTCAGGTGCCGCAGCGGGGGCTCGACGCCAGCTGCCTTCAGCTCGTCGACCGCCTGGCCGAACGCAGCCTCCTGGGCGTCGTTGGCCGGGTGCTCCGGCTGGTCGGCGCACGCGAAGTGCGACCAGACTCCGGTGATCTCGACATTGCCGGCGGACTGGGCGGCCGCAGCAGCAGCGACCAGCTCCGTCCACTGCGGCCCCAGTGCACCATTGCGCGACAGGCCAGTGTCGACCTTGAGCTGGACCTTCGGGCGTACGGACGTGGCTGCCGCGAGGATCTCGGCGAGCTGTTCGGCCGACGACGCGGTGACCTCGATGCCCGCCTCGATCGCCGCTGCGAAGTCGGCGCCGGGCGCCGCGAGCCAGCACAACAGGTTCCCGGTGTCGCCCATCCCGCGCAGCGCGAGGGCCTCGTCGATCGTCGCGACGCCGAGCCACTCCGAGCCGGCCTGCCGCGCGGCGAGGGCCATCTGCGCCATACCGTGGCCGTAGGCGTCCGCCTTGACGACGGTCATCAGCGCCGATGCGGGAGCGCAGGTCTTGAGCGCGGCGATGTTGTCGCGGAAGGCATCGAGATCGATGACCGCCTCGGCCTGCGGTGCGGTCACGTCAGGCTTCCCTGGATGAATGCCGCCACGGTCGCGGGCAGCTCGTACGCGACATCGGTCGCCACGATCGGTCCGTCCGGATTGGCGTTCACGGATGCGACACCGTGGAGGTACGCCGCGACCGACCCTGCGTCGCGAGGGTCGAGGCCGGCAGCCATCAGCGAGCCCGCGAAGCCGGCAAGGACGTCACCAGCGCCCGCGGTGCCGAGCCACGACGATCCGCTGCGGTTGACCCGGGTGGGCGTGCCGGCCTGGGCGACGACGGTCCGCCGGCCCTTGAGCAGCACGGTGGCGTTCCAGCGCTCCGCCGCCGCGCTGGCATGGCCGAGCGGGTCAGCCTCGACGTCCTCACGCTCCACGCCGAGCATCGCCGCGAGCTCTCCGGCGTGCGGAGTCAGGAGAGCGGGGACGTCGAACGTCTCAGGTAGGTGCTGCAGCGCGCTCGCGTCGACCACGACCGGCACCCCGTCCTCCAGCGCCATCGCGAGCTGCGACTCCGCATCGTCGCCGCTCCCGGGACCGACGACCCACGCCTGCACGCGGCCACGGCCGGCCACGAGCTCTGGCGCGCGGTCGATCACGCGCTGGCTGAGCGCCGCGCTGCCGACGAACCGGATCATCCCGGCCAATCCGGCCTGGGCGCCGGCGACGCAGAGGTGCGCGGCACCGGCGTACTGCTCGGAGCCGGCGGCGATGCCCAGCACGCCGCGGGAGTACTTGTGCGAGCTGTCGCCCGGCAGCACCGAGTCGAGCAGATAGCCGTCCGACGCCTCGATCGACTCGAGAGACGGCGACGAGAGGTGCGGCCCGAGGCCGATATCGACCAACCTCGTGGCGCCGGCAGCGCCGGCAGCCGGGTCGGCGAGCAGCGCCGCCTTGTACGTCCCGAACGTCACCGTCGCATCCGCTCGGACGTACGCGCCAGGCAAGGTCGCCCCGTCGACGTCGACGCCGGACGGCACGTCGACCGCCCAGACGTACGGCCGCATCTCCTCGATCCAGGCCGCCCACTCCGCTGCCCTGCCGCTGAGTCCGGGACGCGCCCCGATGCCGAAGATCGCGTCGAGGCACCAACGCTGCAGGCCCGGCGCAGCCACGAGCGTCGCGCCGGCGCCGGTCGCGGCGGCAAGCCCGCCGGCGTGGACCTTGGCCTCGTCGAGCAGGCACAGGTCGACCCGCACGCCGCGATCGAGCAGGTGCGCCGCGGCATACAGCGCATCGCCGCCGTTGTTGCCCGGACCGATCAGGCACAGGACGACGTCGCCGGCGGGGATCAGGCCGAGGCGGTCGGCCAGCCCGCGCGCTGCCCTCTGCATGAGCTCACCGTCGGGAAGCGTCGCCGCGAGGGCTTCCTCGGCGCTACGGATGTCGCCGACGGTGTGAGCACTCAGCATTCAGCCACCACGAAGGCCGTCGCCACGCTGGTGTCGTGGGAGATCGACAGGTGGGCCGTCGTGATGCCGAGCTCCTTGGCCCGGTCGAGCGCCGCGCCGTACAGCTGGAACACCGGTGCGCCCTGCGCGTCGTTGACGATCTCGATGTCCTGCCAGGACATGCCGGCAGGTGCCCGCAACGCCTTGACGAACGCCTCCTTAGCGGCGAACCGACCGGCCAGCGACTCGACCGACAGGTGCGCCTCGGCGTCGGTGAACAGGCGGCTGCGCATCGTCGGCGTACGTTCGAGGGTCTGCGCGAAGCGCGCCAGGTCCACGACGTCCACCCCGATGCCCAGGATGGTCATGCCTGATGCTTCGCTCGCTGGCGCTCGCTCATGTGCTCGTCACTCCACCGTGACGGACTTGGCCAGGTTGCGGGGCTGGTCGACGTCGTGGCCGAGCACCGAGGCGAACTCGCACGCGAAGATCTGCAAGGGCACGACCGCGACGAGCGGCTGCAACAACGTCGGGACCTTGGGCAGCCGGATCAGGTGATCCGCGTACGGCACGACGTCCTCGTCACCGTCCTCGGCGAGCACGATCGTGCGAGCACCGCGGGCCCGGATCTCCTGGATCGAGCTGACCGTCTTCTCCTGCAGCTGGTCGCGACCCTTGGGCGGCACGACGACGAAGACCGGGAGGCCTTCTTCGATCACGGCGATCGGTCCGTGCTTGAGCTCGCCGGCGGCGAAGCCCTCGGCGTGGATGTAGGCGAGCTCCTTGAGCTTGAGCGCACCCTCGAGCGCGACCGGATAGCCCGCGTGACGACCGAGGAACAGGATCGACCGCGAGCCCGCGAGGTCAGCGGCGAGCTTGCGCATCTGGTCACCCTCGTCGAGCATCCGCTGGATGCCCGCCGGGATCTGCTCGATGTCAGCGATGATGTGGCTGATCTCGTCGCCGAACTTCGTGCCCTTGACCTGCGCGAGGTAGAGCGCGAGGAGGTAGCAGGCCACGATCTGCGCGAGGAAGCCCTTGGTCGAGGCGACCGCGATCTCCGGGCCGGCGTGGGTGTAGATCACGGCGTCGGACTCGCGCGGGATCGTCGAGCCGTTGGTGTTGCAGATCGACAGGACGCGCGCCTTCTGCTGGCGGGCATAGCGGACCGCCATCAGGGTGTCCATCGTCTCGCCGGACTGGCTGATCGACACGACCAGCGTGGAGCGGTCCAGGATCGGGTCGCGGTAGCGGAACTCCGACGCGAGCTCGACCTCGCACGGTATGCGGGTCCAGTGCTCGATCGCGTACTTCGCCACGAGCCCCGCGTACGCCGCGGTGCCGCACGCCACGATGATGATGCGGTCGACGTCGCGCAACTCACTGTCGGACAGTCGCATCTCGTCGAGCTGCAGGTGCCCGTCCGTGGAGTGCCGGCCCAGCAGGGTGTCGGCGACGGCCTGCGGCTGCTCGGCGATCTCCTTGAGCATGAACCAGTCGTAGCCACCCTTCTCGGCGGCCGACACGTCCCAGTCGACGTGGTACTCCTTGGTCTCGGCGGGATTGCCGTCGAAGTCGGTGACGACGATGTCGTCGGGCGTGATCGTGACGACCTGGTCCTGGCCCAGCTCGATCGCGTCACGGGTGAACTCGATGAACGCGGCAACGTCGGAGCCGAGGAAGTTCTCGCCCTCGCCGCGGCCGACGACGAGCGGGGAGTTGCGGCGCGCTCCGACGACCACGTCGGGCTGGGCGGCATCGCAGATCACCAGGGTGAACGCACCTTCGAGGCGGCGGCACACCGCGCGTACAGCTTCGGACAGGTCATCGGTGTGCTCGAGCTCGTCGTGGAGCAGGTGCGCGACGGTCTCGGTGTCGGTCTCGGAGATCAGCTCGTGGCCGGCCGCCTCGAGCCCGGCGCGCAGCGCGGCGAAGTTCTCGATGATGCCGTTGTGCACCACGGCGATGCGTCCGGTCTGGTCCAGGTGCGGGTGCGCGTTGACGTCGTTGGGGGCGCCGTGCGTGGCCCAACGGGTGTGTCCGATGCCGGTGTGCGCCACCGGAAGGGGGTTGGCCTCGAGCTCCGCGTCGAGGTTGACCAGCTTGCCGGCCTTCTTCGCCGACACGATCTTGTCCTCGTGCACGAGCGCGACACCGCCGGAGTCGTATCCGCGGTACTCAAGACGCCTCAGACCACCCATGACGACGTCGAGCGCAGAGCGCTGTCCGACATATCCGACGATTCCACACATAGCGTCCAGAGTACCGGCGGCGGCCTTGCCCGGAGGCACGCGGGAGAGCCGTGGGAGGCCCGAGTGCACCCGTGATACGAGGCAGGCGGGAGAATGGCGACATGACGCGCGACCAGTCACCGTATGTCGAGCTCGAACGCGCCGCGTGGGCCAAGCTCGCCGGCGACGCCCCGCAACCGCTCCAGCCGGCCGAGATCGAGCGCGTACGAGGGCTCGGTGACGAGCTCGACCTCGAGGAGGTCCGTCAGGTCTATCTGCCGATGACACAGCTCATCAGCATGCGCGTACGCCTGGCCGGCGCGCTCTACCAGGCCACCGAGGCCTTCCTGCACGCCCCGCAGGCCAACCGGACGCCGTTCGTCATCGGCATCGCCGGGTCGGTCGCCGTCGGCAAGTCGACCACCGCCCGGCTGCTCAAGGAGCTGCTCTCCCACTCCCCCGACCACCCGGTCGTCGACCTCGTCACGACGGACGGATTCCTGTTCCCCAACGCCGAGCTCGAGCGGCGCGGGCTGCTCGAGCGCAAGGGCTTCCCCGAGTCGTACGACCGCAAGGCGCTGCTCCGGTTCGTCATGGAGGTCAAGTCGGGCGTCGAGGTCGTGTCGGCCCCGGTCTACTCCCACCTCACGTACGACCGCACCGACGAAGTCGTGACGCTCAAGGCGCCCGACATCGTGATCGTCGAGGGCCTCAACGTCCTCGCACCGGCCCGCCCTCGCGGCGACGGCAGCCCCGGCCTGGCGGTCAGCGACTTCTTCGACTTCTCGATCTACGTCGACGCCTCGAGCCGGGACCTGCGCCGCTGGTACGTCGACCGGTTCCTCACGCTCCGCAAGACCGCGTTCGCGGACCCCGCGTCGTACTTCCACCGCTACAGCGCGCTCACCGACGCCGAGGCCGAGGCCCGCGCGGGCGAGCTGTGGGACACGATCAACCTGCCCAACCTGCGCGAGAACATCCAGACGACCCGCGGCCGGGCATCACTCGTCCTGCGCAAGGGACCAGACCACTCGGTCGACTGGGTCCGCCTCCGCAAGATCTGAGCGATCAGCTCGTGCGGACGTACTCGCCGAGCCAGCCGACCTGCCGGAACCCGATCTTCTCGTTGACCGAGATCATGGGGCCGTTGCTGGCCGCGTTGAACGTATGGACGTAGCGGCGCCCCGCGAGCAGGTCTGCCGAGTCCTGCATGGCCCGCACCTTGAGCGACAGCCCGAGTCCGTGGCCGCGGTGGTCGCCGAGCACGAGCGTGTCCCACTGATAGGCGTCATGCGAGTCGGTCTCGGAGAACACCAGCTGCGTGTGGCCGGCCAGGACGCCATCTGGTGATTCGGCTGCCACCACCTGCATGATCCGCCCCTGCTCCACCAGGAGCTGCTCGTCCGAGCGTATGCGCGTCCGGTCGAAGAACTCGTTCTCGAGTGGATAGTCGCCTGACGGCGCCTCCTGCACGATGAGGGTCAGCAGGCGCGCGTACTGGTCGATCCATTCATCCGGGCACGGCCCGCGCCACGAGTGCAGCACATATCCGTCGCGTGGCGGCGCGGATGGCATCTCGGCCGGCAGCGTCAGGACTCGATGAGCATCGACGAGGTCGCGCTGGAAGCCCATCGCCTCGGCGAACGCGGTATGGCCGGAGCCGTCCTGACCGAGGTCCCACCGCACCTCGACGTACAACGTGTGCCGTCCCGCTGCCCGGGCGATCTCGTCGAGCCGCGCCAGCACCGCCGTGCCGTGACCCTGACGGCGATGCTCCGGCCGCACGACGACGTCGATGTAGCCCAGATCGAGATTGTCCTTCTGAGGCATCTCGATGTATCCCATGCCGACCGGGGTGCCGGAGTCGTCGCGGGCGAGCACGCCGTGGATCTCGAGGTGCGGGGCCTCCTGGAGCAGCTCAGCGCGCTGCTCACGGGCCGTGTAGGGCCGGTCCCACTCCTCGTCGTGCCCGGCGGCGTAGACGGCATGGAACGCCGCGAACTGGTCGTCGTCGGTCGGATCGAGGCTCTCGACGGTGGTCACGCCGAAAGTGTATGGAACCGGTGCGTCGCAGTGTCAGAGCGCGAGGGTCGAGCGTACGACCCCGGCGAGGCGTTCTGCGACCTCGGCGGCCTCGTCATGCGTTGCCGCCTCGACCATGACCCGGACGAGCGGCTCGGTGCCGGACTGGCGCAGCAGCACGCGGCCGCTGTCGCCGAGTCGGGCCGCGGCGATCGCCACCTCGCCCTGCAGGACCGGGTCGGTGTCGGCGCGCGACTTGTCGACGTCGGGGACGTTGATCAGCACCTGCGGCAGCCGCGTCATGACCGAAGCCAGGTCAGCGAGCGACTGACCACTCTCGCGGATGCGGGAGGCGAGGTGCACCGCCGTGAGGACGCCGTCGCCGGTCGTGGCGAAGTCGGCCATGATGACGTGACCGGACTGCTCTCCACCGAGACTGAACCCGCCCGAGCGCATCGCCTCGAGGACGTAGCGGTCGCCGACAGCAGTCTGGATGACCGTGATGCCGGCGGCGTGGAGCGCCTGGACGAAGCCGAGGTTGCTCATGACGGTCGCGACGACGGTGTCGTCGGCCAGCCGGCCGGCATCACGGGCCGCGATCCCGAGGATCGCAAGGATCTGGTCGCCGTCGACGACGGCACCGGAGTGATCGACTGCCAGGCAGCGATCGGCGTCACCGTCGAACGCGAACCCGGCGTCTGCACCGTGACGGACGACAGACTTCTGCAGGTCGTCGAGGTGCGTCGACCCGCAGTTGAGGTTGATGTTGAGGCCGTCGGGCTCGGCGTGGATCGCGATGACCGTGGCGCCGAGCTGCTCGAACACCTGGGGCCCCACGTCGTACGCCGCACCGTTGGCGCAGTCGAGCACGATCTTCAGCCCGTCGAGCGGTCCTGGCGACGACGCGACGAGGTGCTTGACGTACGCACCGACACCCGCGTGGCTGTCGCCGATGCGGCCGACGCCGGATCCGGTCGGCCGGTCCCACGGCTCCTCGAGCCGCTGCTCGATCTGCAGCTCGAGGTCGTCGTCGAGCTTGAGCCCGCCGCGTGCCAGGAACTTGATGCCGTTGTCCGGCATCGGGTTGTGGCTGGCCGAGATCATGACACCCATGTCGGCCTGCAGGTAGGACGTCAGGTAGGCCGCGCCGGGCGTCGGGACGACGCCGAGCCGGTGCACGTCGACCCCGGCAGACGCAAGACCCGCGACCACCGCAGCCTCCAGGAACTCTCCTGAGGCGCGGGGATCGCGGGCAACGACTGCGGTCGGACGCTGGTCGGCGAAAGCACCGACCTCGCCGAGGATGTGGGCCGCGGCGACCGCGAGGTCGACCGCCAGCTCTGCCGTCAGATCACGATTCGCGAGTCCGCGAACGCCATCTGTGCCAAAGATCTGGCCCACAGCTGTCTTAGCGCTTGCTGTACTGGGGAGCCTTACGGGCCTTCTTGAGACCGGCCTTCTTGCGCTCCTTGATGCGCGAGTCGCGCGTCAGCAGTCCAGCCTTCTTGAGGACCGGACGGTTGGCCTCTTCGTCGATCTGGTTGAGCGAGCGAGCCACACCGAGGCGCAGCGCACCGGCCTGGCCGGTCATGCCGCCACCCGTGACACGGGCGATGACGTCGAAGCGGTCCTGCAGACCGGTCTCGGCGAAGGCTTCCTTGGCAATCTGCTGGTGCAGCTTGTTGGGGAGGTACTCCTCGAGCGGCTTGCCGTTGACGGTCCACACACCGGTGCCCGGAACGATGCGGACGCGCGCGATGGCTTCCTTGCGACGGCCCGTCGCGGCACCCGGAGCGATCGTCGCGGGCTTGTCGGAGGTGACAGCGGAGCCAACGGTCTCCGAGGTGTATGCGACACCCTCGGCGTTGGTCTCGAACTCGGTCTCTTCGGTGCTGGTCTCAGTCACGATGCTCTTCTTTACTGGGAGATCTGCGTGATCTCGAACGGCTGGGGCTTCTGGGCGTGGTGCGGGTGCTCGGGGCCGGAGTAGACCTTGAGCTTCGTGATCAGCTGATCACCCAGACGGTTCTTGGGAAGCATGCCGCGGACCGACTTCTCGATCGCCTTGCGGGCATCCTTGTTGAGCAGGTCACCGTAGGCGATGGACTTGAGTCCACCCGGGTAGCCGCTGTGGCGGTAGGCCAGCTTGTCGGTGCGCTTGTTGCCCGACAGTGCGACCTTCTCGGCGTTGATGATGATGACGAAGTCACCGCCGTCGACGTGAGGTGCATAGGTCGGCTTGTGCTTGCCGCGGAGCAGCGTCGCAGCCTGGACGGCGAGACGGCCCAGGACGATGTCCTCGGCGTCGATGACGTGCCACTGACGGGTGATGTCAGACGGCTTGGGGCTGAACGTGCGCACGGCGTGACCTTCTCGTTCTTGGTGGTGTGGCTTGGTGGTGAAGCAAATGGTCGTTTCCGCGGGTCAAGCCGACGGAGACACGACACACAAGGTTAACCGGCGGCAGCCACTCGGGTCAAAACGAGTCCCCCATTCGTCTCACACCTGAGACCCCACATCGTGTGAATTGCAGAGTCGCACTAAGTTGGTTGAGTGCTGCACCACCTCGCAGCAGGGCATTTCCCCGCCGTCACAGGAGACCCATCGTGACCGAAAACCAGACATTGACCGTCCGTGACAACCGGACGGGCGAGGAGTACGAGCTCCCGATCACCGACGGCACCGTCCGTGCGAGTGACTTCGGCAAGATCGGGAAGTCGGAGGACGAACCGGGCCTCGCGGTCTACGACCCCGGCTTCACCAACACCGCCTCGACCCGCAGCGCCGTCACCTACATCGACGGCGACAAGGGCATCCTCGAGTACCGCGGCTACCCCATCGAGCAGCTCGCAGAGGACTCGACGTTCCTCGAGGTCGCCTATCTGCTGATCCACGGCGAGCTGCCGACCAAGGAGCAGCACGAGCAGTGGGTCCACGAGATCACGTTCCACACGTTCGTGCACGAGAACCTCAAGTCCCAGCTGCAGGGCTTCCGCTATGACGCGCACCCCATGGGCATGCTGCTGTCGAGCGTCGGCGCGCTGTCGACGTTCTACCCCGAGGCTCGCAACATCAAGGATCCCGACATCCGGCACGACCAGGTCGTACGCCTGATCGCCAAGATGCCGACCCTCGGCGCGTGGTCGTTCCGTCACGCGCAGGGCAAGCCGTACGTCTATCCCGACAACGAGCTGACCTACACCGAGAACTTCCTCTCGATGCTGTTCAAGATGAGCGAGCAGAAGTACAACCCCGACCCGCGGCTGTCCAAGGCCCTCGAGGTGCTGTTCATCCTGCACGCCGACCACGAGCAGAACTGCTCGACCAACGCCGTACGCTCCGTGGGCTCCAGCGAGGTCGACCCCTACTCGGCCGTCAGCGCCGGCATCGCGGCCCTCTACGGCCCGCTCCACGGTGGCGCCAACGAAGCCGTGCTCAAGATGCTCAAGCGCATCGGTACGCCCGACAAGATCCCCGCGTTCATCGAGGGCGTCAAGAAGGGCGACGAGAAGCTCATGGGCTTCGGGCACCGGGTCTACAAGAACTTCGACCCGCGCGCCACGATCATCAAGAAGGCCGTCGACGACGTCTTCGAGGTGACCGGGGTCAACCCGCTGCTGGAGATCGCCCAGGAGCTCGAGCGGATCGCGCTCGAGGACGACTACTTCATCTCGCGCAAGCTCTACCCGAACGTCGACTTCTACTCCGGCCTGATCTACGAGGCGCTGCAGTTCCCGCCCGAGATGTTCACGGTCCTGTTCGCCATCCCGCGTACGGCTGGCTGGCTCGCCCAGTGGCTCGAGCTGGTGGACGACAAGGAGCAGAAGATCGCACGTCCCAAGCAGATCTACACGGGTGACCGCCGGCTCGACTTCGTCCCCGCCGAGAAGCGCTGGTAGGCGGTACGCGCTCGTTCCTCGCGCTCACTCCGCGACTCCGTCGCGGCCCGCCTGTCGGGCTTCGCCCGACCTATGGTCCATTTCGCTGACGGGCTTGGCGTCGGTTCTGCCAGAGTGTCGGCATGAGCGACACGCAGACGGCGGTGCCCGTGCGGAGGCTCTCGGTCCTGCTCATCAGCGTCGTGGTGCTCGCGCTCACCCTGACGTGGGCGTTCCTCAGCATGCGCACCGTCATGGATGTCGGCGGCTCGTGTGCCGATGGCGGGCCCTACGTCAGCGCGCAGCCGTGCCCCGGTGGTGCGGGATTCATCGGCATCGCGATCCCGGTCATGATCCTGGCGACATTCGCCGGGACGTTCGCCGCGGTCAGCCTCAACGCGCCCAATCTGCTGGTGCCGATGTGGACCGTCCTGTTCGGCTCGCTGGGCTGGAACTTCCTGGAGTACGGGTTCGCGGGTCCCGACGGCAACGTGCCGGGCTGGATCGTGTGCGGCATCGTGTTCGAGCTGATGGCCCTGCCGGGGCTGATTGTGGTCGTTGACTCCGGCGGCACGATGTGGACGTCCGGCAAGGGTGCCAGCGGCAAACCCACCGAACCCCTCCTGCGGTGGGGGATCTACCTCGCGCTGGGAACGGTCGGCGCGACCCTGGGTGCGTGGTCCTTCTACTCGTGGCGCTGACCTGACCGGTAGCGTGACGGGGTGCGACTGCGACTCGACCTGTCCTACGACGGGACCGGCTTCCGGGGATGGGCCACCCAACCCGGTCTGCGTACGGTCCAGGGCGAGGTCGAAGCCGCGATCGCGATGATCCTGCGCCTCCCCCGGTCAGCGCAGCTCACCTGCGCCGGACGCACCGACGCCGGTGTGCACGCGCGCGGTCAGGTGGCTCACGTTGACCTCGACGACGTCGATCCGGTTTATCTTCAGCGCCGGCTGCGACGGCTCCTGCCCGACGACATCGTCCTGCTTTCGCTGACCGTCGCGGCGGACGGCTTCGACGCCCGCTTCGCTGCGCTGGAGCGTCGCTACGCCTACCGGATGTTCGACGGCCCGTCAGGGCCCGACCCGTTGACCCGGACCTCGGTCGTACGGTGGCAGCGCCGCCTCGACGTCGACGCCATGAATGCCGCCGGGCAACACCTGCTCGGCCTGCACGACTTCGCGGCGTTCTGCAAGCGCCGCGAAGGCGCGACCACCACGCGTACGCTGCGGCAGCTCAGCACCATTCGGACCGGCGACAATCTCGAGACGACGGTCCGCGCGGATGCGTTCTGCCACTCGATGGTCCGGTCGCTGATGGGCCTGCTGGTCGCGGTCGGTGAGGGGCGGTACGAGCCGGAGTGGTCGAACGACGTGCTGGCCAATGCCACGCGCGACGCCCGGGTCATGGTCATGCCGCCTCACGGCCTGGTCCTCGAGGAGGTCGTCTACCCCGACGACGAAGGGCTCGCGGCACGGGCTGCGGAGTCTCGCAGACGGAGGGACGAGTGAGCCTGCGCGTCGTCGACCTGCCGCTGCCGGTCATGCTGGCGCTCCGTGATGGCGAGACCGCGAGAGCCGAGAGCCTGATCGGCCTCCCGATCCCGTCGGAGTTCGCCGCGCAGACCGACATCTGGAACTTCATGGTCACGCTCCTCGACGGGCGCCCGGAGAACGCGACGTGGACCATGCACGCGCTGGTCCGCGCCGACGAGATCGTCGGCAATGCCGGCTTCAAGGGTGCGCCCGACGAGCACGGGGAGATCGAGCTCGGCTATCGCATCCTGACCGCCCATCGCCGCCAGGGCCTCGCTCTCGCAGCCGCCAGGCTCATGGTGGCGCGCGCGGAGCTCGAGCCGGCGGTGACGCGCGTCCTCGCCACGATCAGCCCCGACAACGCCGCGTCGATCGGCGTCATCACCCAGGCCGGGTTCACCCCCGACGGTGATCGCATGCACCCCCGGTGGGGCCGCCAGCTCCGCTTCCTCAAGGCCGCCGTCTGAGCCAGGTGCGACACTGAAGCCGTGATGACCTGGGAAGACGTCGTGGCCTACGCCGTGACGCTGCCGGAGGTCGCAGAATCGACGTCCTACGGGACCCCATCGCTCAAGGTCGCCGGCAAGCTCATGGCCCGGCTCCGCACGGAGGACGACGGCGGACTCGCGCTCAAGTGCTCGGCGGCCGACAAGGCGGCGCTCGTGGGCGGCGACGACCCGGCGTTCTACACCACCCCGCACTTCGACGGCTACAACTACGTCGCGGTCAACCTCGAGCTGGTCGAGCCCGACGAGCTGTGCGAGCTCATCTCCGACGCCTGGCACATCGCCGCCCCGGCGACTCTGCGCAAGCGGCACGCAGCCGACTGAGAGGATGGCGGGGTGCCGGACCACTACTTCGACGCCAGCCCGTCAACCCCCGACAAGCGGCAGGACGTCACGGCGCGGATCTGGGGCAAGGAGCTCACGTTCACCACATCGGCGGGCGTCTTCTCGCACGACGGCCTCGACAAGGCCACCGCCGTCCTGCTGCGCAGCTCGACGCCACCCACCGGCGGGACGATCCTCGACCTCGGGTGTGGCTGGGGACCGATCGCATGCGCGCTGGCCGGCACCGGGGCGACGGTCTGGGCCACGGACACCAACGAACGCGCACTCGAGCTCACCGCCCTCAACGCGTCCCGCCTGGGCGTCACCGTCCGTACGGCGGTGCCCGACGACGTACCAGCCGACCTCGCCTTCGACGAGATCTGGTCGAACCCGCCGATCCGCATCGGCAAGTCGGCCCTCCACGACCTGCTCCTGCGCTGGCTCCCCCGCCTCGCACCGGACGGCGTCGCCCGCCTCGTGGTCGGCAAGAACCTCGGTGCGGACTCCCTCCAGCGCTGGCTGGTCGACCAGGGCTGGCCGACCGGCCGCGTCGCCAGCGAGAAGGGCTTCCGGATCCTCGAGGTCCGTCGCGCCGACTAGTAGGACGTGACGCCGCGTGCGGTCGAGCTCTTCGCCGTGATGACCGAGTTCCCCATGTAGGTGACCTTGATCAGGTGATAACCCTTCGAGAGCCTGGGCAGCAGGATGGACCGCTTCCCGCCGTAGGTCGAGTAGAGGGCGGACGTCACGATCCGGCGCGAGCCGTCATAGACCCGCAGCTCACCCGTGGGGTTGGGGACGTTGGGCACCCTGACCTCGACGACCAGCGTCGCGCGAGAGGTGTAGCGCACGCGACTCGGCACCGACCTGGCCACCGAGGAGGTCACGGCCTTGCTGACCGCCACCGGGGTCCCAACCGAGGACGCGGCGCTGTCGCTTCCCACGAACGCGGCGCGCACGACGTTGGTGCCGGCGACCCACTTGGAGCCAGCGATCGTGATCTCTGCCGTCCCGCCGCTGGTCGGCTGACTGGCCAGGACGGTGCTGCCGCGACGCAGCTCCACCACGCCGTCGACGGGCACGTCGCCGTTCTTGACCGTGACCGTGGCTGTGGCCCCCACGCCGTACGTCACCGAGGCCGGCAGTCCGGTCATCGTGACCTCTGGCCCGTCGGGCACCGAGACTGGAGCCGACGTCGAGCCGAACATCGCATAGGCAGCCGTGCCGGAACTGATCCGGGTGGAGAGCGCCTTGCCGACATCGTCGCGGGTCGGGTAGTACGTCACGCCGGTCGCGCCGGAGATCGGCGAACCGTCACGCAGCCACTGGTAGCTGAACGTCGTCGGTGTCTTGACCCAGGTGCCCGTGACTGCGGTCAAGGGTTCACCGATTGTGGGCGTGCCGGTGATCGTCGTCGCAGACCGCGGAACCTCGATCCTGGCCAGGTCGATGATCCCCGTGCCGCAGATCGAGGTCGAGCACGGCTTGAACTGCGACGACGTACCGCTGGGGAACGGCTGGACGGACGCCTTGACTGCCGTTTCCGTCTGGGCGGCGGTGAGGTCGCCGTTGACGGACTTCAGCAGTGCTGCGGCGGCCGAGACGACGGGAGCGGCCATGCTCGTCCCGCTGTAGCGGGCGTATCCCGGACCCACCGGCGTGGTCGCACCAGTGTTGATCGACGACAGGATGCCGCCTGTGCTGCTCCAGTAGACATCCCCGCCGGGCGCCGCCAGGTCGACGGCAGAACCGTAGTTGGAATACACGACCTTGCGGCCGCTGGTGTTGGAATAGCCTGCCCTGTCGCCGTACTCACTCGTAGAACCGACAGCGAGGACGCCGGCACAGCTGGCCGGGATCACCGGGTACGTCGACATGTTGACGCCGTCGTTGCCTGCAGAGGCCACGACCACCGCACCCGTGGCTCGCACGGCGTTGATGGCGTCAACCGTCGGCATCGCATCAGGGCTCGTGCAGGAGCTGCTCACGCCCAACGACATGTTGATCACGTCGGCGGGATTGGCGTTGACCGGCACTGCGTCGCCGGTCCGCGGATCGGTCACCTGAAGGCCCACCGACCACTTCATCGCTGCGGCGATGTCCTCCGTGGTCCCACCACACAGGCCGAGCACCCGGATCGGGAGGATCTGCGCCTCCGGCGCCACGCCGACGATGCCGCCACCGGCATCCTTGGCGGCCGCGATGATGCCCGCCACGTGGGTCCCGTGCCACGAGCTGCCGTACGCCGGCTCGTCAGCAGCGCAGTAGTCGTCGAAATCGGTGTAGTCGCCACCGTCCTGAGGGTTGGAGTCCCAGCCATCGCCGTCACGACCCGTGTCCTCGAAGTCGCCGTCCTCGAACTCGTACTGGCTCACGAAGTCGTAGCCGGGAAGGATCCGACCGCTCGGCAGCTCGGGGTGCGTCGTGATGCCCGTGTCGAGAACCGCCACGACGGCTCCCGCTCCCTTCGTCGCCTGCCAGGCGTACGGAGCGCGTGAGCTGAAGCCACCGCTGCCGAAGGTGTTGGAGGAGCCCATGACCGACTGGACCTTCGGGTCGGTCTTCGCTCGCCAGTCCCACACCGCGCGCGCCTTGTCCTGCACGAAGTACGAGTCGGTGGCCGGCACCGGCGGATCGGTGTGCGGTCGCAGGATGTAGTTGGGCGATGCCCACACCACGTCGGGACGCTTCCGCAGCTCCGCGGCGACAGCCTCGGCGGCAGCCGCCGTCACCCTCTTTCCGGTCGGGAGCACCGTGGTACGCCCGCCAGCGGCGCTCTTGCGGACGTCAGCCAGCTCGACACCCTTCGGCAGCGCGCGTTCAGCGGCACGGACCAGTCCGGAGCTGGCGGTCGACGTCGTCGTCTTGACGATGACACCCGCCGCCAACGCGGGCCGCCGATCCGGGCTCGGCTGCGAGACCGGGGCCGGCGCGGCGGTCTCGGCGGCGACCGGGCCGAGGCCGAGGCCCGCGGCGGTCAGCGCGCCGACCGCGATCACGACGAACGAACGACGAACGGCCAGCGTGTGCATACGGGTCCCCCGACAGGTATTGGTCGGAGCTCCGAAGTGGCACCGGCCGGGGAAATCTACCATTCGTGGGGGTCTTCTCGAGGCGGAATGCAGAGGACTCGCTCCTGCTCGGCTCCGACAATGCAGAAGGCCCGCCACCTTGCGGTGACGGGCCTCCTGACGAAGTGATGCCTACTTGGCGTCGTCCTCGGTGGTCTCCTCTGCAGGAGCCTCCTCGGCGGCGTCAGCCTCAGTGGCCTCGGCAACCGTCTCGGCCGCCTCAGCAGCGTCGTCGGTCGCGTCGACGGGCACGTCGGTTCCGAGGTCCTCGGTCTCGACGACCTCGGTCTCCTCGACAGCCGGCTCCTCGACAGGCGCGGCGGCCTTGGGGGCAGCCTTGGCCTTCTTGGGCGTCTGGTTCTGCGCGCCGAACTGCTTGGCCTCGACGATCTCGATGACGGCCATGGGGGCGTTGTCGCCCTTGCGCGGCGCGACCTTCGTGATGCGCGTGTAGCCGCCGGGACGGGTCGCCATGGCGGGACCGATCTCGGTGAACAGCGTGTGCAGGATGCTCTTGTCGCGGATGACCTTGACGACCTGGCGGCGGTTGGCCACCGTGTCGGTCTTGGCCTTCGTGATGAGCGCCTCTGCGTAGGGACGCAGACGACGGGCCTTGGCCTCGGTCGTCGTGATCTTGCCGTGCTCGAACAGGTTCTGCGCGAGGTTGGCGAGGATCAGACGCTGGTGGGCCGGGCTACCGCCGAGGCGAGGTCCCTTGGTGGGGGTTGGCATGGTTTCGTCTCCAAAATTGTTCGGGCTGAGCCGTCAAGGACGGGCAGTACTCAGTACTGCTCGTCCTCGGCGAAGCTGGCGTCGTCGTCGTAGGCGTCGATGACGGCCGACGGGTCGAAACCAGCCGGGCTGTCCTTGAGCGCGAGGCCCATCTCGGCGAGCTTGGCCTTGACCTCGTCGATCGACTTCGAACCGAAGTTGCGAATGTCGAGCAGGTCCTGCTCCGAGCGCGTGATGAGCTCACCCACGGTGTGGATGCCCTCGCGCTTGAGGCAGTTGTAGGAGCGCACCGTGAAGTTGAGGTCCTCGATCGGCAGTGCCAGGTCGGCAGCAAGCTGCTCGTCGACCGGCGACGGTCCGATGTCGATGCCCTCGGCCTCGACGTTGAGCTCACGAGCCAGGCCGAACAGCTCCACCAGGGTGGAACCGGCCGACGCGATCGCGTCACGCGGCAGGATCGACTTCTTGGTCTCGACATCGATGACGAGCTTGTCGAAGTCCGTACGCTGCTCGACTCGGGTTGCCTCGACCTTGTAGGTCACCTTGAGGACCGGCGAGTAGATCGAGTCGACCGGCATACGGCCGATCTCTTCGTCACCGGACTTGTTCTGCACGGCCGACACGTAGCCACGGCCACGCTCGACGACGAGCTCGATCTCGATCTTGCCCTTGGCGTTGAGCGTCGCGATGTGCAGGTCGGGGTTGTGGACCTCGACACCAGCCGGGGGCTGGATGTCGGCGGCGGTCACTTCACCGCTGCCCTCCTTGCGGAGGTACATGACGACGGGCTCGTCGTTCTCCGAGGAGACCACGAGCTCCTTGAGGTTGAGGATGATCTCGGTGACGTCCTCGGTCACGCCGGGGACGGTCGAGAACTCGTGCAGGACACCGTCGATCTTGATCGACGTGACGGCCGCACCCGGGATTGACGACAGGAGCGTACGACGCAGGGAGTTGCCGAGGGTGTAGCCGAAGCCGGGCTCCAGGGGCTCGATGACGAACCGCGAACGGAACTCGTCGACGACCTCTTCGGACAGGGCGGGGCGCTGGGCGATGAGCATTGTTTCTTCCTTTCCGGACCAACCTCTATTTGAAGGTCCGGGTTGTTTTCTCAGGTGAGAGCGGGCCGATCAGATCTTGGAGTAGAACTCCACGATCAGCTGTTCGTTGATCGGGACCGTGATCTGCTCGCGCACAGGCTGGCTGTGGACGAGGATGCGGCCGCGCTCGGGTGCGACGTCGAGCCAGGCTGGCACGGTGTCGCGGTCGTGGGTCTCACGCGCGACGATGAACGGCGTGGTCTCCAGTGACTTGGTCTTGACGTCGATGATGTCGTGCTTGCTCACCTGGAACGACGGGATGTCGGTCTTGACGCCGTTGACCACGAAGTGTCCGTGGTTGACGAGCTGGCGGGCGTGACGACGCGTACGAGCGAAGCCCGCACGGTAGACGACGTTGTCGAGGCGTGACTCGAGGATCTGCAGCAGGTTGTCGCCGGTCTTGCCGGGGCGACGCGAGGCGAGCTCGTAGTACTTGCGGAACTGCTTCTCGAGCACTCCGTAGGTGTAACGCGCCTTCTGCTTCTCGAGCAGCTGGTTGCGGTACTCCGACTCCTTGACGCGCGCGCGGCCGTGCTGGCCGGGAGGGTAAGGACGCTTTTCGAATGCAGCGTCACCACCGACGAGGTCGATGCCGAGACGGCGCGACTTCTTGGTGAGAGGTCCGGTGTAACGGGCCATGGTTGATAGCTCCTAGAAAACTGTGGTGGGCAGGGTCGTCAGAGACGACGGTGCTTGGGAGGACGGCAGCCGTTGTGCGGGCTGGGGGTCACGTCGGAGATGGTGCCGACCTCGAGGCCGACTCCGCTCAGCGACCGGATCGCCGTCTCGCGGCCCGAACCGGGGCCCTTCACGAAGACGTCGACCTTCTTCATCCCGTGCTCCATCGCCTGGCGACCGGCCGACTCGGCAGCCATACCGGCTGCGAACGGGGTCGACTTGCGCGAGCCCTTGAATCCGACGGTGCCGCCGGAAGCCCATGCGATCACGGCGCCCGAAGGATCCGTGATGGTGACGTGGGTGTTGTTGAACGTGCTCTTGATGTGGGCCTCGCCCTGAGCGACGTTCTTCTTCTCCTTGCGGCGAACCTTCTTGCCAGCTGTCTTAGGAGGCATGCGCTATCACTTCTTCTTTCCGGCGACGGTGCGCTTGGGGCCCTTGCGGGTACGCGCGTTGGTCTTGGTGCGCTGGCCACGAACGGGCAGGTGCGCACGGTGGCGACGGCCCTGGTAGCTGCCGATCTCCATCTTGCGGCGAATGTCACCGGTGACCGTACGACGCAGGTCGCCCTCGGTCTGGTAGTTCGCTTCGATGTGATCGCGCAGAGCGACGAGGTCGTTGTCGTCGAGCTCGTGGACGCGCTTGTCCGGGCTGATGCCGGTTGCTGCGAGGGTCTCGGTGGCGCGGGTGCGGCCGATCCCGAATACATACGTGAGTGCGATCTCAATGCGCTTTTCGCGCGGGAGGTCGACTCCTACGAGGCGTGCCATCTAGGCATTTCCTTCCATTCGGCGAGGTATGGCCACCTGATGCATCCCAACTGCCTCCAGGATCTTTGGTCGATCCTGAGTCGGGCCCCGGCCTACGCTTCCGGGGGTGACCCGCCACGATCGTGCTGTGACGGGAGCGATCAGATGTTTCGTGTTGCTGTGAAGAACTCTGCTTAGCCCTGGCGCTGCTTGTGACGCGGGTTCTCGCAGATCACCATGACGTTGCCGTGGCGACGAATCACCTTGCACTTGTCACAGATCTTCTTCACGCTCGGGTTGACCTTCATCGAGATTCTCTCTTTGGGATCTGAACGTGTTGGATTTACTTGTAGCGGTAGACGATGCGACCGCGGGAGAGGTCGTACGGCGAGAGCTCCACCACAACGCGATCCTCGGGGAGGATGCGGATGTAGTGCTGGCGCATCTTGCCGCTGATGTGCGCGAGAACCTTGTGGCCATTGGCCAGCTCCACGCGGAACATCGCGTTCGGAAGTGCCTCTACTACGGCGCCTTCCATCTCGATGACGCCTTCTTTTTTCGCCATAACCTCAACTTCTGGTTGCTTGTCTGCCGGCCGGACCGTTCTGGCGCACCCCAGCGAAGCCGCCTGAGCGGTAGCCAAGACATGGGAATGCAGACCTGAAAAGGCCGACTCCCGATTCTACGCTTACACAGGCGGCAGACTCAAATTGAGGCCCTGCGACAGACTCACGCCGGGAGGTTGAACTCCGACTGGCCGGGGCCGTAGCGCTCGATCAACCGGGACAGCACGATCGCCGTCTCAGTGTGGTCGATGTTGTCGGTCTCGACCCGGACGCGTTCGAGTGCCCGCTCGAGGTCGCGCACGTCCTTGGCCACGATGTGCAGGATCGCGTCGGCGGCGCCCGACACGGTGGCGGCAGCGTGGACCTCCGGCACACGGCTGAACGCGGCCCGGAGCTCGTCCGGCGAGATCGTGCCCTTGCAGTGCACCTCGACGTACGCCTCGGTGCTCCAGCCCACCAGGTCCGGATCGAGCACGGCGGTGAACCCGCTGATGACGCCGTCGGCCAGCAGCCGGTCCATCCGCCGTTTGACGGCCGGCGCTGACAGCCCGATGCGATCGCCGATCGTGGCGTAGCTCGCCCGCCCGTCCTCGAGCAGGCAACCGATGAGCCGGCGATCCAGATCGTCCATCCACCCAGTATTGCAAGAATCCGCCACAGATCCGAAGAGGACGCAACAAATCGTCGGGGTGATCATCACTTTCGGATTCGTTGGCCTGCCAATGCCGGCTCTAGCATTGATTCATTGCGCAGGAGCTCATCTCTGGAGGCACACGTTGACCGTTCTCGACACCCGCACCCCCGTCCGTACCGCCGCGCCCCTCACCCGGACGTCGAGAACCCGTCATTACCTGATGTGCGCACCGACGCACTTCGAGGTGACTTACGCGATCAACCCGTGGATGGACACCGCCAACCCGGTCAACGTCGAGCGCGCACACCTCCAGTGGGAGGTCCTGCGCAACACCTACCTGAGCCTCGGCCATCGCGTCGACCTGATCGAGCCGATGGCGACCCAGCCCGACATGGTGTTCGCGGCCAACGGCGGGCTCGTCGTCGGCGGTCGTGCGTACGGCGCGAAGTTCCGCCACCCCGAGCGGGCTGCCGAAGGCCACGCGTATGCGACGTGGCTCCGGCTCTCGGGCGTCAGCGTCGTCGAGCCGACCCACACGAATGAGGGCGAGGGTGACTTCCTGGCGCTTGGCTCGATGATCCTGGCCGGCACGGGTTTCCGGACCTCGCTTGCTGCGCACATCGAAGCCGCTGAGGCGGTCGACCGCCCCGTCGTCTCGCTCGAGCTCGTCGACCCGCGCTTCTACCACCTCGACGTCGCCATCGCGGTCCTCGACGACGGCAACGGGAACGCGCCGGCCGAGATCGCCTACTACCCCGGGGCGTTCAGCAAGCACAGCCAGCGCACCCTGCGCGACCTGTTCCCCGACGCGGTCATCTGTTCGGAGGCCGACGCCCGGGTGCTGGGGCTCAACGCCGTCAGCGACGGTCGCCACGTCGTGCTGCCGTCCGCGGCGACGGGCCTCGCCGCCTCCCTCAAGGAGCGCGGCTACACGCCGGTGCCGGTCGACCTGAGCGAGTACATCAAGTCCGGCGGCAGCGTGAAGTGCTGCACGATGGAGCTCCACCGCTAGACGCGACGCCGAGCACTGTGGGCCGTGCGGCCAGGGATTTCACGGCAATCCAGTCACACAAGCCCCACCAGTAACGTAAGGTAACGGCGTGTCGCGCGCCCGGATCATCCTCGCCATGCTATTTTGCGCTGCCCTTCTGGTCCCCACATCGGCCGCCCACGCGAGCTCCTACCTGATCTGCACGGGCTACTCGTCGTGCAGCGACAAGGGCTACTCCAACTACGGCTACTCGACGCACAAGTCGACGAGCTACTGGATGATGTACACCGGGACCAACTGCACCAACTACGTCGCCTACCGCCTCGTCACGACCAACGGCATGCCGAACATCCGGCCGAAGTCCGGCGTCGGCAATGCCCAGGACTGGGGCTTCGCGATGGCCTCGATCACGAACTCGACGCCGGCCCTGGGCTCGGTCGCCTGGTGGGGCAAGACCGGCCACCACGTCGCGTACGTCGAGAAGATCGTGTCCTCCAGCGAGATCTGGGTGTCGGAGTCCAACTGGAGCGGTTCCTTCGACTGGCGCAAGATCACCAAGTCCGGCTCCGGATGGCCTGACGGCTTCATCCACTTCAAGGACCTCAAGATCGTCAACAACATCCGGCCGTCGATCAGCGGCGTCGTCAAGGTGGGTGGCGCCCTGAGCGCCTCGGGCGGTGACTGGACGCCCAAGGGCAACACGTACGTCTATCAGTGGCGCGCGGACGGCGTGGACATCCCCGGTGCCCTCGGCAGGGCGTTCACCCCGACATCGGCACAGCTCGGCAAGCTCCTCACCGTCAAGGTGACGGCCAGCCGGCCCGGCTACCCGACCGCCAGGGCCTACTCGCTCTCCAAGAAGGTCGCGCCGGGGACGCTCACGGCCACCCAGGTCCCGGCGATCACCGGGACTCCCCGGGTGGACTCCACCCTCACCGCCTCGAAGGGCACCTGGTCGCCCACCGGCTCGACTTACACGTTCCAGTGGATGGTTGACGGCGTGCCCGTGCCGGGCGCCACCGGCTCGACGTTCACGCCCGGGCCCGCCGACGTCACGCGCCAGGTCACCGTCGCGGTCAAGGCGACCAAGACCGGCTACACCAGCGTCACGTCGAGGTCCGCTCCTACAGCAGCGATCGCGCCGGGTCTCCTGAGCGCCATCACCAAGCCATCGATCTCCGGCACGCCCAAGGTCGGCTCGACCCTCAGCGCGTCGACCGGCACCTGGTCCAAGCCCGGCCTCACGTACGCCTACCAGTGGGTCGTCAACGGCACGCCGGTCAGTGGCGCCGACCGCTCGACCTTCGTGCCGCGCGCCGCCGATGTCGGGCTCCCGGTGACGGTGCACGTCACCGCCAGCCGCGCCGGCTACACCACGACGACGGCGATCTCACCGCAGACCGCGGCGGTCGCGCGCGGCACGTTCGCGCTCAGGTCACGGCCGGCGATCACGGGCAACACCCGCGTCGGCTCGCGACTGACCGCCTCGACGGGCTCATGGTCCCCGACCGGCACCTACTCCTACACCTGGTACGCCGACGGCGTCCCGATCACCGGTGCCACGAGCTCGTCGTACATCCCCACGAGCCGCCAGCTGGGCTCGAGGATCCAGGTGCGGGTCCACGTCCGCAAGGACGGCTTCGTGACGAACTCGGCCCTGTCCTACAGCACCGCCGCGATCGGCTACGGTCGCATCCTCAGCCAGACCGCGCCGACCATCACCGGTTCGCCGCGGCTCGGCTCCTCAATGTCGGTCTCGCCCGGTGAGCACACCCCAGCTGGTGCGACCGTGCGCTACCAGTGGCTGCGCGACGGCAAGGTGCTGACCGGCGCCACCAGCCGCACCCGCACGCTCACCGTCGGCGACCTGGGACACCGGCTGTCGGCCCGCGTGCGGTTCTCGGCCACCGGCTACACGACACGCACCGCCACCACCGCCCTGACCGGCTGGGTCAAGGCGAAGTCGACCCTGAGTGTCTCGGCGACCCCAGGCACCCGTCGCGTGACATTCACGATCCGCGTCGCAGCCACCGGCATCGCGGCACCCGACGGCACGGTGGTGGTTCGTTTCGCCGGCGACCAGTCCCGCACCGTCGCGGTGGTGGACGGCCGGGCGACGCTGACGCTGACGGGCCAGGCCTCGGGCGTCCAGACGTATGCCTTCACGCTGCGGCCCACCGCGACCGTGACGTCAGCGACCCTCAGCAAGTCCGTCACGATCGGCTGAGCAGCAACCCAAGGATCACGCCGCGGAGTCGAAGACGACCTTCCACCGATCGCCGACCTTCTGCACGTCGTAAGACTCGGTGGGATAGCCATTGCCCCACGTGATGCTGACGGTTGAGCTGGCGTCGTGCACAGCACCGGCGCGGTAGGTCACCTTGTCCAGGTCGATGCCCTCGTCGGCGAACGAGTCCTTGGACTGCTCGACCACGTCGCACCCGAGCTCCGAGGGCGTCACGACGAGCTTCTTGGCTGCCTCACAGTCACCAGCGTCCAGGGCGCGCATCAGCGCGTCGACCGCTGCCTCGGCCGGTGCCAGCGCTGGGACGGCCGCGGACGTGCTGCGCGATGCTGTCGGCTTCGCCGGCTCGGGTGGATCCGACGTGCCGCAGGCCGCGACGACCAGCATGGCGGCCACCGCGACGATCTTCCTCATGCCTTCAGTGTCCCCCGTAGGGCACGCCGAGCTCGGCGAGCCGGGACTCCCCGCCGTCGAGCGCCGTGAGCACCCACGCCCCGGTGTCGGTCAGCGTGAAGGTGTGCTCGTAGTGGGCCGCCCAGGAACCGTCGGTCGTCACGACCGTCCAGTCGTCCGCGAGCGTACGTGTCTCGGGTGAGCCGAGCGTGACCATCGGCTCGACGGCCAGCGCGAGCCCCTTGACGAGCTTGGGTCCCCGACCGGCCTTGCCGTAGTTGGGGACGTTGGGCGGCTGATGCATCGCCGAGCCGATGCCGTGGCCGGTGTAGCCCTCGACGATGCCGTAGTCGCCCGCGGAGTCGACCGTCTGCTCGACCGCGTGGCTGATGTCGGAGACCCGGCCGCCGAGGTGCGCGGCGGCGATGCCGCGCCAGAGCGCCTCCTCGGTGACGCGCATGAGCTCGGTGACCTCGTCGGGCACCTCGCCGATCGCCACGGTCGTCGCGGCGTCGCCGTGCCAGCCGTCGACGATCGCACCGCAGTCGATCGAGATGATGTCGCCGTCGCGGAGCACGCGGGTGCCGGGGATGCCGTGGACGACCTGGTCGTTGACCGACGTGCAGATCACGCCCGTGAAGCCGTGATAGCCGAGGAAGTTGGACGTCGCGCCCTGCGAACGGATGTGGTCGTGGGCGATCGTGTCGAGCTCTGCCGTGGTGATCCCGGCTACGGCCGAACGACGCATCAGCTCGAGCGTCGACGCCACCACGAGGCCCGCTGAACGCATCGACTCGATCTGAGCCGGAGTCTTGATCTCGATGCCGCGTTCGAACATGGCTACGAGCTCGCCCTCACGCGGGCAGGGCGGCGTCGATCCTTCGAGTGACCTCGTCGACGTTGCCCATGCCGTCGACCTCGATGACGAGGCCACGGGCGCCGTAGACCTCGAGCAGCGGTGCCGTCTCGGCCGTGTAGACCTCCTGGCGGTGCCGGATGACCTCTTCGGTGTCATCGGCGCGGCCGCTGGTCTCGGCACGCTTGAGGAGGCGCTGGATCAGCTCTTCGGGATCGACCACGAGCTCGAGCACGCCATCGAGCTTGGTGCCGAAGCCGTCGAGGATGCGGTCAAGCGTGTCGACCTGGTCGACGGTGCGGGGATAGCCGTCGAGGATGAACGCGTCACGCGCGTCCTCCTGCCCGAGCCGGTCCTCGACCATCGCGTTGGTGACCTCGTCGGGGACGTACTCGCCGGCGTCCATGAAGCGCTGCGCGACCTTGCCGAGCTCGGTCTGCTGCTGCACGTTGGCGCGGAAGATGTCGCCGGTTGAGATGTGCGCGCCACCGATGCGCTTCGCCAGCGCCACGGCCTGGGTTCCCTTGCCGGCGCCGGGGGGACCCATGATCAGCAGGCGCATTACTTGAGGAACCCTTCGTAGTTGCGCTGCTGCAGCTGGCTCTCGATCTGCTTGACCGTGTCGAGCCCCACGCCGACGATGATGAGGATCGTCGTTCCGCCGAACGGGAAGTTCTGGCTGGCGTTGAGGACCGCGATCGCGATCATCGGGATCAGGGCGATCAGGCCCAGGTAGAGCGCGCCCGGCGCGGTGATGCGGCTGAGGACGTACGCGAGGTACTCCTGCGTCGGCCGGCCGGCTCGGATGCCCGGGATGAAGCCGCCGTACTTCTTCATGTTGTCGGCGACTTCCTCGGGGTTGAACGTGATCGACACGTAGAAGTACGTGAAGAACACGATCAGGAGGAAGAACGAGATCATGTAGTACGGGTGGTCGCCCTTGACGAAGTTGTCGTTGACCCATGAGGCCCACGACGCGTCCTGGTTGAACTGGGCCATCAGGGCTGGGAGGTACATCAGGCTCGAGGCGAAGATGACCGGGATGATGCCGGCCTGGTTGACCTTGAGCGGGATGTACGTCGAGGAGCCGCCGAACATCCTCCGGCCGACCATGCGCTTGGCGTACTGCACCGGGATGCGGCGCTGCGCCTGCTCGATGAAGATCACTGCCGCCACAATGACAAGGCCGATCAGCACGACCAGGACGAACGTCGTCCAGCCCTTGGTCTGCTTGATCTGCCACATCGCACCGGGGAACGTCGCCACGACCTGCGTGAAGATCAGGATCGACATGCCGTTGCCGATGCCGCGGTCGGTGATGAGCTCGCCGAGCCACATGATGACCGCGGTGCCGGCGACCATCGTGAGGACGATCAGGAGGAACGACAGGATGCTGTCGTTGTGATAGAGCAGGTCGCCGGTGGTCTGACCGCCGAAGAGGTTGCCCGATCGCGCGAGCGCCACGATGCCCGTGGCTTGGAGTATCGCCAGGCCGAGCGTCAGGTAGCGGGTGTACTGCGTGATCTTGGTCTGGCCGGCCTGGCCCTCCTTCTTGAGGGCTTCGAGCCGTGGGATCACGACGACGAGCAGCTGCAGGATGATGCTCGCGGTGATGTAGGGCATGATGCCCAGCGCGAAGACCGTCAGCTGGAGCAGAGCGCCACCGGAGAAGACGTTGATCAGCGCGAAGAGGCTGCTGTTGTCGCCGTTGGTCGCCGCGTCGACGGAGTCCTTGACGTTGCCGACGTTGATGCCCGGCGCCGGCATGGTCGAGCCGAGGCGGAACAGCACGATGATGAACAGGACGAAGAGGATCTTCTTCCGCAGATCAGGCGTCCTGAACGCATGGACGAAAGCGGTGAGCACCGCATGCCTCCTCGTGCACCACTGTGCATATAAAAAACGGGCTTCGGTATGACGGACAAAAGCGGGCTTTCGCCCGCAGGGTGACTCTAGCAGTCACCGAAACAGCCGGGGCAGGACATGGCGTCCTGCCCCGGACAGCATCAACCGAGAACGGTGACGCTGCCTCCGGCTGCTTCGATCTTGGTCTTGGCCGACCCGGAGAACTTGTTCGCCGTGATCTGGAGCTTGACCGTGATCTCACCCTGCCCGAGGACCTTGACCGGGCGACCCTTGCGGACCGCACCGTTGGCGACGAGCGACGCGATGTCGACGTCACCGCCCTGGGGGTAGAGCTCCTCGAGACGATCGAGGTTGACGACCTGGTACTCCTCGCGGAACGGGTTCTTGAACCCCTTCAGCTTGGGCAGTCGCATGTGGATGGGGACCTGGCCGCCCTCGAAGCCCGCGGGGACCTGGTAACGAGCCTGGGTGCCCTTCGTGCCTCGACCAGCGGTCTTGCCCTTCGAGCCCTCACCGCGACCCACGCGGGTCTTGGCGGTCTTGGCTCCCGGTGCGGGACGCAGGTGGTGCAGCTTGAGCGCCATGTCAGTCAACCTCCTTGACGTCCACGAGGTGCGAGATGGACGCAGCCATGCCGCGGATCTCGGGACGATCTTCCTTGACGACGACGTCGCCGATGCGCTTCAGACCGAGCGTGCGCAGGGTCTGACGGTGATTGGGCTTGCGGCCGATGCCGGACTTGATCTGGGTGACCTGGATCTTCGCCATCACGCACCCACTCCGGCCTCTGCCTTGGCCTTGGCCTCGGCGATGCCTTCCTTGCCGGCCCGCAGGAGCGCCGCCGGAGCGACCTCCTCGACCGTCAGGCCACGACGCGCCGCCACCATCTCCGGCGACTCGAGCAGCTTGAGGGCGGCCACGGTCGCGTGGACGATGTTGATCGCGTTGGACGAACCGAGCGACTTGGACAGGACGTCGTGGACGCCTGCCGCCTCGAGCACGGCGCGCACCGGGCCACCGGCGATGACGCCGGTACCGGGCGATGCGGGACGCAGGAAGACGACGCCAGCCGCCTTCTCGCCCTGCACCGGGTGCGGGATCGTGCCCTGGATGCGCGGAACGCGGAAGAAGGACTTCTTGGCCTCTTCGACGCCCTTCGCGATCGCAGTCGGAACTTCCTTGGCCTTGCCGTAGCCGATGCCGACCTGACCGTCACCGTCGCCGACGATCACCAGAGCGGTGAAGCTGAAGCGACGACCACCCTTGACGACCTTGGCGACACGGTTGATCGTGACGACCTTCTCGATGTAGTTGGACTTCTCGGCTCCGCGGTCGTTTCCACGACCCCGTCCGCCTCCGCCTCCGCGGCGCTGCTGCCCGCTCATGCGGCACTCCTCTGGTTGTTAGTCTTCATCAGAACTCCAGTCCGCCCTCGCGCGCGCCGTCAGCCAGAGCTGCGACACGGCCGGCGTACTTGTTGCCCGCGCGGTCGAAGACGACGGTGGCGACACCGGCGGCCTTGGCGCGGTCAGCGACGAGCTCGCCGACCTTGCGGGCCTTGGCGGTCTTGTCACCGTCGGACGAGCGCAGATCGGCTTCCATCGTCGACGCGGAGGCCAGCGTGCGGCCCTCGAGGTCGTTGACGACCTGAGCAACGATGTGCTTGCTCGAGCGGGTGATGACGAGACGCGGACGCTCCGCCGAACCCTCGATCTTCTTGCGTCCTCGCACCTGACGGCGCAGACGCGAAGCCGTACGGGGCGACGTGTGCTTGGCGTGCTTGATCGAGATAGCCATGACTACTTACCAGCCTTTCCGACCTTGCGGCGGACGTGCTCGCCGGCGTAGCGGACGCCCTTGCCCTTGTAAGGCTCGGGCTTGCGGATCTTGCGGATGTTCGCTGCGACCTCACCGACGGCCTGCTTGTCGATGCCGTGCACGGCGAACTTGGTGGGCGACTCGACCGAGAACGTGATGCCCTCGGGAGCCTCGACCGGGACGGGGTGGCTGAAGCCGAGCGCGAACTCGAGTGCAGCCGGGCCCTTGGCCTGGACGCGGTAACCGACGCCGACGATCTCGAGCTTCTTCTCGTAGCCCTCGGTGACACCCGTGACCATGTTGGCGATCAGGGTGCGTGAGAGGCCGTGAAGCGCCTTGCTGCGACGCTCGTCGTTGGGACGCTCGACCGCGAGGCTGCCGTCGTCGGACTTGGAGACCGTGATGGGCTCCGCGACCGTGTGCGAAAGCTCGCCCTTGGGGCCCTTGACGCGTACGTCCTGGCCCTCGATCGTGACCTCGACCCCGGACGGGACCGGGACGGGAATCTTGCCAATGCGTGACATGTGTTCAGACCCCTCTCACCAGACGTAGGCGAGGACTTCTCCGCCTACGCCCTTCTGGTTGGCCTGGCGGTCCGTGAGCAGACCCTGGCTCGTCGAGATGATCGCCACGCCGAGTCCACCGAGCACCTTGGGCAGACCGGTCGACTTCGCGTAGACGCGAAGACCCGGCTTGCTGATGCGGCGGATGCCGGCGATGGAACGCTCGCGGTGCGGCCCGTACTTGAGGGTGATCGTGAGCGTCTTGCTCACCTCGCCCTCCTTGGGCTCGGTGACCTCGATCGCGGTGATGTAGCCCTCCTGCTTCAGGATCTCGGCTACGCCGGCCTTGAGCTTGGAGTACGGCATCGACACGCTGTCGTGGTACGCCTGATTGCCGTTGCGGACACGCGTCAGCATGTCGGCGATCGGATCGGTCATTGTCATAGTTCGTGTGTTCCATTCCTGCCGTGGTTTCCGTCATCCGGCGGATGAGGACCTGCGGCTTTCAGTGGTTGAAGTGATTACCAGGAGCTCTTGGTGATGCCCGGCAGCTCGCCACGGTGTGCCATCTCGCGAAGGCAGATGCGGCAGAGGCCGAACTTCTTGTAGACCGACCGGGGTCGGCCACAGCGCTGGCAACGGGTGTAGCCGCGTACCGCGAACTTGGGCTTGCGGGCGGCCTTGACCTTGAGTCCAGTCTTCGCCATGTCAGTTCTCCTTGTAGGGGAAGCCGAGCAGCGTGAGCAGCGCGCGACCCTCGTCGTCGTTGGTGGCCGTGGTGACGATCGTGATGTCCATGCCACGCGACCGGTCGATCTTGTCCTGATCGATCTCGTGGAACATGACCTGCTCGGTCAGACCGAACGTGTAGTTGCCGCGGCCGTCGAACTGCTTGGGCGAGAGCCCACGGAAGTCGCGGATGCGGGGCAGCGCGAGCGTCAGCAGACGGTCGAGGAACTCCCACATGCGGTCGCCACGCAGCGTGACGTGCGCGCCGATCGGCATGCCCTCACGCAGCTTGAACTGAGCGATGGACTTGCGAGCCTTGGTGACCTGCGGCTTCTGTCCCGTGATGGCGGTGAGGTCGCGGAGCGCGCCCTCGATCAGCTTGCCGTCGCGGGCAGCCTCGCCGACGCCCATGTTGACGACGATCTTGGTGAGGCCGGGAACCTGCATGACGTTGGCGTAGTCGAACTGCTCACGGAGCGCCGGAAGGATCTCGGAACGATACCGAGCCTTCAGGCGGGGAGCCGTGGAGGAAGCCGTGTTGGAATCAACGCTGGTACTCATATTCAGATCTCCTTTCCGGTCTTCTTCGCGATGCGCACGCTGCGCTGCGCGGTGTAGGTGGAACCGTCGGGACGGTTCTTGGTGACGTCGTCGCGGCGGTAGCCGACACGCGTCGGGGTCTTGTCGGCGAGCAGCATCACGTTGGAGATGTGGATCGGAGCCTCGCTGGTGATGATGCCGCCCGAGCCTGCGCCACCGGCCTGTGAAGGCTTGGTGTGGCGCTTGACGCGGTTGACGCCCTCGACGATGACGCGGTTCTGGTCAGCGATCACTTCGATCACCGATCCGGTCACGCCCTTGTCCTTGCCAGCGATGACCTTGACCTGGTCACCCTTGCGAATGCTGATGGTGCCTTTGCGGGCCATCTCAGAGCACCTCCGGTGCGAGCGAAATGATGCGCATGAACTTCTTGTCGCGAAGTTCACGGCCAACGGGACCGAAGATGCGCGTACCGCGCGGGTCGCCATCGGCCTTGAGGATCACGGCTGCGTTCTCGTCGAACTTGATGTACGAGCCATCCGGACGACGGCGCTCCTTGACGGTGCGCACGACGACAGCCTTGACGACATCACCCTTCTTGACGTTTCCGCCGGGGATGGCGTCCTTGACAGTGGCGACAATCGTGTCGCCGATGCCCGCGTAGCGCCGACCTGAGCCACCGAGGACACGGATGCACAAGATCTCCTTGGCACCGGTGTTGTCGGCGACCTTGAGTCGCGACTCCTGCTGAATCATCTGTCGTCTCCTACTTGGCCTTCTCGAGGATCTCGACGATGCGCCAACGCTTGGTGGCGGACAGTGGACGTGTCTCCATGATCAGGACACGGTCACCGATGCCGGCAGCGTTTGCCTCGTCGTGAGCCTTGAGCTTGATGTTGCGACGCAGGACCTTGCCGTAGAGGGCGTGCTTGACGCGATCCTCGACGTTGACCACGACGGTCTTGTCCATCTTGTCGCTGACGACAAGACCCTCACGGGTCTTGCGCGTGGTGCGTTCGGTCACTGCCTCGTCCTTCTGGTTCTTGTCGGTCATGCCTGGACCTCCTCGACGATGCCGAGCTCGCGCTCACGCATGACGGTGTAGATCCGGGCGATGTCCTTGCGCACTGCCCGAAGCCGGGCGGTGTTGTCGAGCTGACCAGTGGCGTTCTGGAAGCGCAGGTTGAACAGCTCTTCCTTGGCCTCTGACAGCTTGGCCGCCAGGTCGTCGGAAGCGACGCTGCGCAGCTCTGCTGCGGTTGTGTGCTGCGCCATCACAGCTCACCTGTCTCTCGGGTGATGAATCGGGCCTTCATGGGGAGCTTGTGGATCGCGCGGCGCATGGCCTCGCGAGCAACCTCCTCGGAGACACCCGACAGCTCGAACATGACGCGTCCGGGCTTGACGTTGGCGACCCACCACTCCGGCGAACCCTTACCGGAACCCATGCGGGTCTCGGCGGGCTTCTTCGTGAGCGGACGGTCCGGGTAGATGTTGATCCAGACCTTGCCGCCACGCTTGATGTGACGCGTCATGGCGATACGAGCGGACTCGATCTGACGGTTCGTCACGTAGGCGGCGGTCACGCACTGAATGCCGTAGTCACCGAACGCGAGCTCGGTGCCACCCTTGGCCGCACCGCGGCGCGTGGGGTGGTGCTGCTTGCGGTACTTGACCCTGCGGGGCATCAACATCAGCTCTCCCCTCCTTCAGGTGCTGCAGCGGCGGGCGCGGCAACGGTTTCGGCGGTGGCCGGAGCCGCAGCAGCGGCGTCGGCCGCCGGAGCGGCGTCCTCACGGGCGGGACGCTCGGGGCGACGTGCGCCACCGGCCGCGCCACCACGGGCGGGACGACGGCTGCTGCCGGGAGCTGCCGCACGCTTGGCCGCCTCGGCCTCGCGCTCGGCGCGGGTGCCCGCAACCTCACCCTTGTAGATCCAGACTTTCACGCCGATGCGGCCGAAGGTCGTCTTGGCCTCGTAGAAGCCGTAGTCGACGTCGGCGCGGAGCGTGTGCAGGGGCACGCGGCCCTCGCGGTAGAACTCCGAGCGGGACATCTCGGCGCCGCCGAGACGACCCGAGCACTGGATACGGATGCCCTTGGCACCGCTGCGCATCGTCGTCTGCATGGCCTTGCGCATCGCGCGACGGAACTGCACGCGACCCGACAGCTGCTCGGCAACGCCCTGGGCGACCAGCTGCGCGTCCATCTCGGGGTTCTTGACCTCGAGGATGTTCAGCTGCACCTGCTTGCCCGTGAGCTTCTCGAGGTCGCCGCGGATGCGGTCAGCCTCGGCGCCACGGCGGCCGATGACGATGCCAGGACGAGCGGTGTGGATGTCGACGCGTACGCGGTCACGCGTGCGCTCGATCTCAACACGGCTGATGCCGGCGCGGTCCATGCCCTTGGTGAGCATCTTGCGGATCTTGACGTCCTCGCCGACGTAGCTCTTGTAGAGCTTGTCGGCGTACCAACGGCTCTTGTGATCCGTCGAGATGCCCAGTCGGAACCCGTGCGGGTTGATTTTCTGTCCCACTATCGGTTCCCGCCCTTCTTCTTGGAGTTCTTGATGTTGGCCGCGTCCAGCTTGGCCTGAACGACCTCGCGGGGCTGCACGACCACGGTCAGGTGGCTGCTGCGCTTGAGGATGCGGTTGGCCGCACCCTTGGCGCGGGGGCGCCAACGCTTCATCGTCGGGCCCTCGTCGACCTGGACCACGGTGATGACCAGGTTGGAACGGTCGAGGCCTTCGGTCGTCTCCGCGTTGGACGCGGCGCTGTCGACGAGCTTGTAGAAGTTCTCGGCGACGGCCTGCGGCGCGAACTGCAGGGTGGCCAGGGCGTTCTCGACCGAGTCGCCGCGGATCAGGTCCGCGATACGGCGCGACTTCTGCGCGGTGACGCGCACGAAGCGCGCGACGGCGAACGCACCGGGCTCGTCGCCCAGCAGACGCTCACGTCGAGCACTGATGCTCTCACGGGTAGCTGCACTCATCGCCTCTTCGCCTTCCGGTCGTCCTTCTCGTGACCGCGGAACGTGCGGGTCGGGGCGAACTCGCCCAGCTTGTGACCCACCATCGAGTCCGTGATGAACACGGGCACGTGCTTGCGGCCGTCGTGCACGGCGATCGTGTGTCCGATGAAGGACGGCAGGATCATCGAGCGACGCGACCAGGTCTTGATCACGGTGTGAGTGTCGGCGGCGTTCTGCGCGTCGACCTTCTTCTCGAGGTGCCCGTCAACGAACGGGCCCTTCTTCAAACTGCGTGGCATCTGTTAACCAATCCTTCTCAGCGGCCGGACTTGCGGCGGCGGACGATCTGGGAGTCGCTGGCCTTGCGCTTGCGCGTACGGCCTTCCGGCTTGCCCCACGGGGAGACGGGGTGACGTCCACCGGACGTCTTGCCCTCACCACCACCGTGCGGGTGGTCGACCGGGTTCATGGCGACACCGCGGACGGTCGGGCGCTTGCCCTTCCAACGGTTGCGTCCGGCCTTGCCCCAGTTGATGTTGGACTGCTCGGCGTTGCCGACCTCGCCGATCGTGGCGCGGCAGCGGACGTCGACGTAGCGCATCTCGCCGGAGGGCAGACGCAGTTGCGCCTTGTTGCCCTCCTTGGCGACGAGCTGGACCTTGGTGCCGGCGGAGCGGCCCATCTTGGCGCCACCGCCCGGACGCAGCTCGATGCCGTTGATCGTCGTTCCCACGGGGATGTTGCGCAGGGGCAGGTTGTTGCCGACCTTGATGTCGGAACCGACACCGGACTCGACGGTCATGCCCTGCTTGAGGCCCTCGGGCGCGATGATGTAGCGCTTCTCGCCGTCGGCGTAGTGCAGGAGCGCGATGCGCGCGGTGCGGTTGGGGTCGTACTCGATGTGAGCGACCTTGGCCGGCACGCCGTCCTTGTCATAGCGACGGAAGTCGATGATGCGGTAGGCGCGCTTGTGACCGCCACCCTGGTGACGCGTCGTGATGCGTCCCTGGTTGTTGCGGCCGCCCTTCTTGGGCAGCGGCTCCGTCAGCGACTTCTCCGAAGTCGTGCGGGTGATCTCGGCGAAGTCGGCAACGCTCGAGCCACGACGGCCCGGGGTTGTCGGCTTGTATTTGCGAATTGCCATATGTCTTCAGTCCTCGTCTCAGGCGCTCGGGCCTGCGAAGATGTCGATGCTCTGGCCTGCGGCGACACTCACGATGGCTCGCTTGGTGTCCTTGCGCTTGCCGAGACCCGAACGCGTGCGGCGGGTCTTGCCCTTGCGGTTGAGCGTGTTGACTGCGGTGACCTTGACGCCGAAGATCTTCTCGACGGCGATCTTGATCTCCGTCTTGTTGGCGTCCGGGTGCACCACGAAGGTGTACTTGTTGTCATCGAGCAGGCCGTAGCTCTTCTCGCTGACGACCGGCGCGATCAGGATGTCGCGGTGGTCCTTGTGGATCGTGCTCACTTGTCATCGCCTCCGGGTGCAGCCTTCTTGGCAGCGGTCTTCTTGGCCGGCGCCTTCTTGGCCGCGGGGGCCTTCTTGGCAGCAGCCTTCTTGGCCGGGGCCTCGTCAGCATCGGCCTTCTTGGCCGGCGCCTTCTTGGCAGTGCTGGCCTTCTTGGCCGGCGTCTCCTCGTCGGCAGCCTTCGCAGGCGCCTTCTTGGCGGTGGCCTTCTTGGCCGGCTCCTCGCCAGCGGCGGCCTCAGTGGCTGCCGCCTTCTTGGCGGGGGCCTTCTTGGCAGGCGCCTTCTTGGCGGCCGGCTTGGCGTCGCGGGCGTCGACCTCGGTCGCCGCAGCGCTCAGGGCGATCGTCTTCGCACCCTCGGCCGAACGCGCCGCCACGAAGGCGTCGAATGCTGCCTGCGTGAAGATGACGTCGTCGCTGAGCAGGACGTCGTAGGTGTTGACCTGGTCGAACGTCAGGATGACCGTCTCGCCGGCGTTGCGCAGGCTGAGTGACGTGATCGTGTCCTCACGGTCCACGACGATCAGCACGCGGGGACGCGGCGTGAGCTCGCGCAGTGTGGCCAGAGCCAGCTTGGTCGACGGCTTGTCGCCGGCGACGATGCTCTCAACCACGTGCAGGCGACCCGAGCGGGCCCGGTCGGAGAGGGCACCGCGCAGGGCGGCGGCCTTCATCTTCTTGGGCGTGCGCTGGTCGTACGAGCGCGGCGTCGGGCCGTGCACGATGCCACCACCGTTGTACTGGGGTGCGCGGATCGAGCCCTGACGAGCGCGACCGGTGCCCTTCTGGCGGTACGGCTTCTTGCCACCACCGGACACCTCGCCACGCGACTTGGTGCTGTGCGTGCCCTGGCGAGCCGCGGCGAGCTGCGCCACGACGACCTGGTGGATCAGCGGGATGTTGACCTGCACGTCGAAGATGTCGACAGGCAGCTGAGCGTCAATGGTCTTTGCCATGATCAGGCTCCCTTCACAGCAGAGCGGATGACGACGAGTGCGCCCTTGGGGCCGGGTACGGCGCCCTTGATGAGGATGACGCCCTTGTCGGCGTCGACAGCGTGAACCTTGAGGTTCTGCGTCGTGACCTGCTCGGCGCCCATGTGGCCGGCCATGCGCAGACCCTTGAAGACGCGACCCGGGGTGGCGCAGCCACCGATCGAGCCGGGCTTGCGGTGGTTGCGGTGCGCACCGTGCGAGGCGCCGACGCCGTGGAAGCCGTGACGCTTCATGACTCCGGCGAAGCCCTTGCCCTTGCTGGTCGCGGTGACGTCGACGACGTCGCCGGCCGTGAAGATCTCCGGGGAGACCTCCTGGCCCAGCGTGTAGTCCGAGACGGCCTCGGTGCGGATCTCGACGATGTGGCGGCGAGGAGTCACGCCGGCCTTGGCCAGGTGACCGGCGACCGGCTTGTTGACCTTGCGGCCGTCGATCTCGCCGAAGCCGAGCTGGACGGCGGAGTAGCCGTCGGTCTCACGCGTACGGATCTGGGTGACGACGTTGGTGTCGGCAGCGATCACGGTGACGGGAATGATCTTGTTGTCGGCGTCCCATACCTGGGTCATGCCGAGCTTGCGGCCGAGGAGGCCGCGCGTGGTGGCAGTGCTGCTGGTGCTCATGGTCGCTGTCCCCCTCAGAGCTTGATCTCGATGTCGACGCCGGCAGGCAGGTCGAGGCGCATGAGCGAGTCGACTGTCTTCGGCGTCGGGTCAATGATGTCGATGAGGCGCTTGTGCGTGCGCATCTCGAAGTGCTCGCGGCTGTCCTTGTACTTGTGCGGCGAACGGATCACACAGAACACGTTCTTCTCGGTGGGCAGCGGCACCGGTCCTGCGACCTTGGCGCCCGTGCGCGTCACCGTGTCGACGATCTTGCGCGCCGAGGAGTCAATGACCTCGTGGTCGTAGGCCTTGAGCCGGATACGGATTTTTTGTCCCGCCATGCTCTCGCTTGTCCTTTACGTTCGTTCGCTTCGCAGTCTCGCCCCGGATCGAGGGAGAAAGGCTCCTCCCTCCCGCCGACCCCCGAGGTCGGGCGTGTCGCGGCCACTTGGGCGCATACGTCACACACTTGTCGAGTTAGGTGGTTGGACCCGCTTCAGCGGGACAAGCTCGATCTCAGGTTCGGCACCGGCGTCATGATCGGCGTGAGAGGCCGGACGGTCGGCGCCCCAGCGATCAAGCCGGAGCAACCGAACTATTCTGACAGACCTACGCGCCCTAATACAAATCGAGGTCGCCGAGTGCTAGGCAAGGACCCGGCCTCTGCCGACCACAGTCCGTTCATCCCGAGGAAACCGGCCGGTGCGCGCGTGCGCTGAACACCGTCACCGGCCGTTCCTGAGGCACGCCGTCGACCACGATGTCGACCATCTCGTTGTAGAACGCCACGAGGCCGGCGATCTTTCCGACCGCGGGGACTGCCGTCGAGGCTGATCTCCACGTGGCGCGAGCTGGCGATGGCTTCGACCCGCTTGTGTGGGTCGCGAGGATGCTCGATGACCTCCTCTTCCTCCTCCATCCACCGGTCGAGGACGCCGGGCTGCCAGCTGAGGACCAGCCGGTCGCTGATCTCCGGGTCGTCACGCCGCCAGGCGGCGTGCCTGACGATGCGGCCCTCGACCTCGAGGTGATACCACTCGGCGACCGGCCCCTTGGGCAGGTAGAAGAACGGTCCGTGGGGCGGCGGATCGCTGGTCGGCCGAAGGAGGTCGAGCCGGACGTCGTCGTCAGCGAACGCGTAGCCGGGGACCGGGAACGAGTCCTCGAAGAAGAGCATCGGTGCACGACTGTCGACCACTACCGTCTCGCCGACGTAGCCGCGGACCCACTTGCTCGACAACTCGGTCCGCATGGCAATCCTCCGGTGGCAGCTCAGTGATGCACGTGATGCTCAGAGTCCACATGGCCGGCCGGCTCGATCTGGAACGTCGAGTGCTCGACGTCGAAGTGGTCGGACAGACAACCGCGCAGGCGGTCGAGGACGCCGTGCGCATCGTCCATCGCCGTCACCGAGTCCTCCACCACGACGTGTGCGCTCATGATCGGCATGCCCGACGTGATGGTCCATACGTGCAGGTCGTGCACGTCCTTGACGCCGTCCATCGCGAGGATGTGCTCGCGCAGCTCGGCCAGGTCGACATCACGCGGAGTCGACTCCAGCAGCACTTCGGCCACCTCCCTGAGCAACGAGATCGCGCGTGGCACGATCATCGCGGCGATCACGAGGGACGCGACGGCATCCGCGGCGTACCAGTCGGTGAGCAGGATGACGGTCGCCGACACCAGGACCGCCACCGAGCCGAGGGCGTCGCCCAGCACCTCGAGATAGGCCCCGCGTACGTTGATGCTCTCCTGCGCGCCGTGACGAAGCAGCAGGAGCCCGATGACGTTGACGACCAGGCCCACCCCGCCGGCAACCAGGATCAGCCCGCCCTCGAGCTCCGGTGAGTCTCCGAAACGCCGGATCGCACTGAAGGCCACCCAGCCCGCCAGCCCCAGCAGCACGAGTCCGTTGATGCCGGCGGCGAGGACCTCCGTGCGGGAGTAGCCGAACGTCCGGCGCGAGCCGGGCCCGCCGCCGCGTTGAGCAACGGTGATGGCGGCGAGCGCCATGAGGATGCCGAACGAGTCGCCCAGCATGTGGCCGGCGTCAGCCAGCAGCGCGAGGCTGCCGGTGATCCAGGCGACGACCGCCTCGACGAGCAGGACGGCAAAGGACAGCGTCAGGACCAGCGCGAGCCGGCCGCGATGCGCCGCGCCGGCACCGTGCGCGTGGTCGTGTCCCATGCCATTAAGGATAGGGCGGCGTTGCGTAAACAACGAGCCGATGTCCGCCAAAAGGACGCCACCGGGAACCAGTGTCAGGTACGACAAGAGCCCCGTCCTGCCGAAGCAGGACGGGGCTCTCGCTGAGCTGGTGTGGCTAGCTCACTTGTTGATCTTCGTGACGCGTCCGGCGCCCACCGTGCGACCACCCTCACGGATGGCGAAGCGGAGGCCTTCCTCCATGGCGATCGGCTGGATCAGCTGAACGCTCATCTCGGTGTTGTCGCCGGGCATGACCATCTCGGTGCCCTCAGGCAGCGTGACGACGCCGGTGACGTCCGTGGTGCGGAAGTAGAACTGCGGACGGTAGTTGTTGAAGAACGGCGTGTGACGGCCGCCCTCCTCCTTCGACAGGATGTAGACCTGGCCCTCGAACTCCGTGTGGGGAGTCGTGGAACCGGGCGCGATGATGACCATGCCGCGCTCGACGTCTTCGCGCTTGGTGCCGCGAAGCAGCAGTCCGACGTTCTCGCCGGCCTGGCCCTCGTCGAGCAGCTTGCGGAACATCTCGATGCCGGTGACCGTCGTGGTCTGCTTGGCCTCACGGATGCCGACGATGTCGACGGTCTCGTTGACCTTGATGATGCCGCGCTCGATACGGCCCGTGATGACGGTTCCACGACCGGTGATCGTGAAGACGTCCTCGACAGGCATGAGGAACGGCTTGTCGGTCTCACGCGGAGGCATCGGGATGTAGTCGTCGACGGCCTGCATGAGCTCGAGGATCGACTCGCCCCACTTGGCGTCGCCCTGGAGCGCCGGGTGAGCGGCGACCTTGACGACGGGGACGTTGTCGCCGTCAAACTCCTGATCGCTCAGGAGCTCACGGACCTCGAGCTCGACGAGCTCGAGGATCTCTTCGTCATCGACCATGTCGCACTTGTTGAGCGCGACGACCATCGCGGGCACGCCGACCTGGCGAGCGAGCAGCACGTGCTCGCGCGTCTGGGGCATGGGCCCGTCGGTGGCGGCGACCACGAGGATCGCGCCGTCCATCTGAGCCGCACCGGTGATCATGTTCTTGACGTAGTCAGCGTGACCCGGGCAGTCGACGTGCGCGTAGTGACGGTTCTCGGTCTGGTACTCAACGTGCGAGATCGAGATCGTGATGCCGCGCTGCTTCTCTTCCGGCGCCTTGTCGATCTGATCGAAGGCCGAGGCCTCGTTCAGGTCGGGGTACTTGTCGTGCAGCACCTTGGTGATCGCCGCGGTAAGAGTCGTCTTACCGTGGTCGATGTGACCGATGGTGCCGATGTTCATGTGCGGCTTGGTCCGCTCGAACTTCGCCTTAGCCACTTGGGGCTCCTTCTTCGAATTGGTTGCTGTTGAACGCCGTTGGGTCCCGCCGTACGGAAGCCTCAGGCCATCTTATGAGATGGTCCGCTGCTACTCGCCGCGGGCCTTTTTGATGATCTCTTCCGCGACGTTCTTGGGAACCTCCGCGTAGGAGTCGAACTGCATCGAGTATGACGCACGGCCCGAGGTCTTCGACCTCAGGTCGCCGACGTACCCGAACATCTCGGACAGGGGGACGATCGCCTTGACGATCTTGACGCCTCCCATGCCCTCTTCCATGGCGTTTACCTGGCCACGGCGAGAGTTGAGGTCGCCGATCACGTCGCCCATGTAGTCCTCGGGCGTGGTGACCTCGACCGCGAAAGTAGGTTCGAGGATCACCGGATCGGCCTTGCGCGCGGCTTCCTTGAAAGCCATCGAGCCGGCCAGCTTGAACGCGAGCTCCGAGGAGTCGACGTCGTGGTAGGCGCCGTCCTCGAGCGTCACCTTGACGTCGACCATCTGGTAGCCGGCGAGGACGCCGAACTGCATGGCGTCTTCGGCTCCGGCGCCGACCGACGGGATGTACTCGCGGGGCACGCGGCCACCCGTGACGTTGTTGACGAACTCGTAGCCACCCTCGCCGCCGACGGAGACGCCGGTCGGTTCGATGCTGATGATGACCTTGGCGAACTGGCCCGAGCCACCCGTCTGCTTCTTGTGGGTGTAGCTGACGTTCTCGACCTTGCGCTTGATGGTCTCGCGGTAGGCGACCTGCGGCTTGCCGACGTTCGCCTCGACGTTGAACTCGCGCTTCATGCGGTCGACTAGGATGTCGAGGTGCAGCTCGCCCATGCCGGCGATGATCGTCTGACCGGTCTCTTCGTCGGTGTGGACCTGGAACGTCGGGTCCTCCTCGGCGAGCCGCTGGATCGCGGTGCCGAGCTTCTCCTGGTCGCTCTTGGTCTTGGGCTCGATCGCGACCTGGATCACGGGAGCCGGGAACGTCATCGACTCGAGGACGATCTGCTTGTTGGGATCGGCCAGCGTCTCACCGGTCGTGGTGTCCTTGAGACCCATGACGGCGACGATCTGACCGGCGCCGACGGCGGCGATCTCGGCACGCTTGTTGGCGTGCATCTGGTAGATCTTGCCGATGCGCTCCTTGCGGCCCTTGGTCACGTTGATGACCGTGCTGCCGGCCTCGAGGCGACCCGAGTAGATGCGCAGGTAGGTCAGCTTGCCGAGGTGCGGGTCCGAGGCGATCTTGAACGCCAGGGCCGCGAACGGCTCGGTCTCCTTGGGCTCACGCGTGTCGGTCTTGCTCTCGTCACGCGGGTCGAGACCCGTGATGGCGCCGACGTCGATCGGCGACGGGAGGAAGTCGATCACGGCGTCGAGCAGGGGCTGGACGCCCTTGTTCTTGAACGCCGTGCCGCACAGGATCGGGTTGAGCTTGGCGGCCAGCGTCGCGCGACGGATGGCCGGCTTGAGCAGCTCGGGGGTGATCTCCGCACCGTCGAGGTAGGCCTCGGCGAACTCGTCGTCGTGGTCGGCGAGCGTCTCGATCATCTCGTTGCGAGCTTCGGCAGCCTTGTCGACGAGGTCCGCGGGGATCTCCTCGACCTCGTAGTCCTCGCCGATCGCGGTCTCGCCGCGCCAGACGAGCGCGCGGTTGCCGATCAGGTCGACGACACCGATGAAGTCGCCCTCGGCACCGATCGGCACCTGCAGGACGAGGGCCGTCGCGCCGAGACGCTCACGGATCGTCTTGACGCAGTAGTCGAAGCTCGCGCCGGTGCGGTCGAGCTTGTTGACGAAGCACATGCGCGGGACGCCGTACTTGTCGGCCTGACGCCACACGGTCTCGGACTGCGGCTCGACACCGGCGACACCGTCGAACACGGCGACAGCACCGTCGAGGACGCGCAGGTTGCGCTCGACCTCGACGGTGAAGTCGACGTGACCGGGGGTGTCGATGATGTTGATCTGGTTGTCTTTCCACCAGCAGGTCGTCGCGGCGGACGTGATCGTGATGCCGCGCTCCTGCTCCTGCTCCATCCAGTCCATCGTGGCGCCGCCGTCGTGGACCTCACCGATCTTGTAGTTGATGCCGGTGTAGAAGAGGATGCGCTCGGTCGTCGTGGTCTTGCCGGCATCGATGTGCGCCATGATGCCGATGTTGCGGACCCTGTTGAGGTCGGTGGTGATATCTGTAGCCACGAGTTGGTCGCTTTCCTTTGTTACGGAGCATCGCCGGGTCACGGCGACTGGTGAATGTGGTGCTGGGTTTACCAGCGGTAGTGAGCGAAGGCCTTGTTGGCTTCGGCCATCTTGTGCGTGTCTTCACGCTTCTTGACCGCGCCGCCGAGACCGTTCGAGGCGTCGAGCAGCTCGTTCATGAGGCGCTCGGCCATGGTCTTCTCACGACGTGCGCCGGCGTAGCTGACGAGCCAACGCAGGGCCAGGGTGTTCTGACGGACCGCGCGGACCTCGATCGGGACCTGGTAGGTCGCGCCACCGACACGGCGGCTCTTGACCTCGATGGCCGGCTTGACGTTGTCGAGCGCGCGCTTGAGCGTGATGACCGGATCGGTACCGGACTTCTCGCGGGTGCCTTCGAGCGCGGTGTAGACGATGCGCTGGGCGACCTGCTTCTTGCCGTCGACCAGGACCTTGTTGATGAGTGAGGTGACGAGCTGGCTCCCGTAGACGGGGTCAGTCTCGACGGGGCGCTTGGTTGCCGGACCCTTACGAGGCATTAGCTCTTCTCCTTCTTCGCGCCGTAGCGGCTGCGAGCCTGCTTGCGGCCCTTGACGGCCTGGGTGTCCAGGGCGCCGCGAACGATCTTGTAACGGACACCAGGAAGGTCCTTGACGCGGCCACCACGCACGAGCACGATCGAGTGCTCCTGCAGGTTGTGGCCCTCGCCCGGAATGTATGCAGTGACCTCGGTGCCACTCGAGAGCTTCACACGAGCAACCTTGCGGAGCGCGGAGTTCGGCTTCTTCGGAGTGGTGGTGTAGACGCGGGTGCAGACACCGCGGCGCTGAGGCGAACCCTTGAGCGCGGGAGTCGTCGTCTTGACGACCTTGCGCTGGCGGCCCTTGCGGACCAGCTGGTTGATCGTGGGCACTACAAACTTCCTTCTTCTGACTGGTGTGAGCCATGAGTCGTGATGCACTCGCCACCGTGCAATCCGGCAGGATGCGTGCATCGGCCTGAGTGGTTCAGGCACAGCAGCCAATACTACCGGGCTGCGTCGGTAGATTCCAAACCGAGACTGCGCTGGATTGCCGCCGGTCAGGGCGTGGTCGGGCCGTCGAACAGGATACGTCCGTCGACACCCTCGAAGTCGAGCCGTTCGGGGCCCATCCGCTTCCACAGAACCAGGTAGAGCTCGACGGCGGTGCCGCTCACGGATCCGTCTGCGTCGAGCGTCGGGTGCAGCTGCAACGGCGGGCCGAGCTCACCGCTGCCGGGTGCCACCAGCCAGGACTGCTGCGTGTCCGTCGCGACGAGCCGGATGCGCGAGCGCACGTCTGGGCGTTGCTTGCGCGCCGTCATGCGGGGGAAGAAGACCTGCAGGACCTCGTCGATGCCGTCGGCGGCGACCGCCGAGGCCACTCCCCAGTCGTCCTCGGCGAGGTTCAGCGCCTGGGCCACGTCGATGGCGTGGACCGTGGCCTCGTGCATCTGCCGCCGGGACCAGAACGCGGCGCGCTCGTCGACGTAGGAGAAGTTGGGCACGGGTTCGTCGGGGCTGACGGCCTGGAGGGCGCCGAGCAACGCCGACGCGGTGCCGGCGTACCAGTCGACGATGGGATCGGTGACGAGCGGTTCGGGGTCGCGCAGCCGCTGGCCGCTCAGCACCGTCGCCGCAGCCCATCGGTGGATCGTGCCGAGGTGCGTCGTGAGGTCGCGGACCGTCCAGCCCGGGCACGCCGGGACCGGCTCGTCCCCCGCCGCCTTGCTGACGAGCTCGACAAAGCGCGACATGGCCGAGCCGAGCTCGAGCATGTGGTCCATGTCGTCAGCTTCCGATCAGGGCGCGAGGAGTTGCGCGAGGTGTAGCGCCTCCACCGAGGCTAGGTCGTCCAGCTGTGTCCTGCAGGAGAATCCGTCAGCGACAACGACCGCGCCGACCGCAGCGTTACGAACTGCGGGCAGGAGCTGCTGCTCGGCCACCGCGACCGACACCTCGTAGTGACCCTTCTCGACGCCGAAGTTGCCGGCCAGCCCGCAGCAGCCGGACAGGCGCTGGATCGTGGCGCCAGTCGACTCCATGACGGCGAGATCGGCCTCGAACCCGAGCACAGAGGCCTGGTGGCAGTGGGGCTGGACGATGAGCGTCGTGCCCGTGAGGTCGGGAGCCCGCCACCCTTCGGTGCGTTGCAGCAGCTCCGACAACGTGAACACGCCGCCGGCCACGTCGACCGCACGGGTATCGTCGAGCAGCTCGACAGCGTCCGAGCGCAGCACCGCCAGGCATGACGGCTCGAGCCCCACGATCGGCACGCCCTCGGCGACGTACGGATGGAGCTGCGCGACCGCGTTTCCGACGATCGACCGCGCCTGGTCGAGCTGTCCGGTCGTGATCCAGGTCAGACCGCAGCACGCCGAACGCGCCAGGAACTCGACGTGATAGCCGGCCGCCTCCAGAACCTTGACGGCCGCCTTGCCGCCATCGGTCGAGAAGAAGTCCGTGAACGAGTCGGCCCAGAGCAGCACGCGGGGGCGACCCGCGGTGTCGGGCGTACGCCGGCGGCCCCAGCGGGTGAGGCTCCCCCGCGCGAACGTCGGCAGGCTGCGGCGCTGGTCGACTCCGGCCGCCCAGCGAGCCAGCGAGCGGATGCCGGGCGTGCGCAGGCCGAGGTTCGCGAGCCAGGCGATCGGCGACGTCATCCGCGCCCAGAACGGCAGGCGGCCGAGGATGTAGTGGCTGCGAGGACGGAGCCGGCCCTTGTACGACTGGTGCAGCACCTCGGACTTGTACGTCGCCATGTCCGTGCCGGTCGGGCAGTCGTTGGCGCAGCCCTTGCAGGACAGGCACAGGTCGAGGGCGTCGTGGACCTCGGGCGCGCGGAACCCGCCCGTCACCAGCCGTCCGTCGATCATCTCCTGCAGCACGCGGGCGCGACCGCGAGTCGAGTCCTTCTCGTTGCGGGTGGCCTGGAAGGAGGGGCACATGACGCCGTTGGAACCCGTGTTGTCGGCGATGCACTTGCCGACGCCGGTGCAACGATGCACCGCCTTGCCGAAGTCGCCGTCGTCGTGCAGGAGCCGCAACCCGAGCCGGCCCTCGAGCCGGTCACGAGACGACTCGGGGCCACGCAGGTCCGCGTCGACCGGTCGCGGACGCACGAGGACACCGGGATTGAGCAGGTCGTCAGGGTCGAAGACGCCCTTGACCCGCGCGAACAGGTCGATCGCCTCCGGCGAGTACATCAGCGGCAGCAGCTCGGAGCGGGCTCGCCCGTCACCGTGCTCACCCGAGAACGAGCCGCCGTGCGACGCCACGAGCCTCGCCGCGTCGAACATGAAGGACCGGAACAGCTCCTTACCGCCAGGTGCGTCGATCGGGAAGTCGATCCGGACGTGGATGCAGCCGTCGCCGAAGTGGCCGTACGGCACGCCGTCCAGTCCGTTCTCACGGAGCAGCGCGTCGAACTCGCGGAGGTAGGTGCCGAGCTGGTCCGGCGGCACCGCGGCATCCTCCCAGCCCGACAGCGCCTTGCCGGGGAGCGTGCGGCTCGCCAGCCCGGCACCCTCCTCGCGGATGCGCCACAGCACGGCCTGCTCGCGCGGGTCGGTGACGACCCGTCTCGCGATCGCCGACGATGCCGACGCCGCACGCTGCACGGTGTCGGCGACGAGTCCCGGTTCGTCGCCGGAGATCTCGACGAACAGCCAGCCCTGGCCGCGTGGCAGCTCGGGCACCGAGCCCTTGTGCGTACGGAACACGTCGATGATGCGGGAGTCCAGACCCTCGCAGGCGGTGGGACCGAACGGCAGCAGGGCCGGAACGTCATCCCCGGCCTCGGCCATCGAGGCGTAGCCCAGCACGAGGATCTGCCGGTGCGACGGGTCCTCGACGAGCCGGACGGTCGCCGACGTCATCGTCGCGAGGGTCCCCTCCGTGCCGGCGAGGAACGTGGCGACATCGAAACCGCGTTCGGGCAGGAGGTGCTCGAGGCTGTAGCCCGAGACCTGGCGGCCGAACCTCCCGAACTCCGTCCGGATCGCGCCCAGGCCACCCTGCACGACATCGTCCAGCCGGCTGAGGGTCGGCGACTCGGTGCGCCCTCCGGCGCCGAGTGACAGCAGCTCCCCCGCCATCGTCACGACGTCGAGGCCCACGACGTTGTCGGCCGTACGCCCGTAGGCCAGGGCGCGCGAACCGCATGCGTTGTTGCCGATCATGCCGCCGACCGTGCACCTCGTGTGCGTCGAGGGATCGGGGCCGAAGCGGAGGCCCATCGGGGTTGCGGCCTTCTGCAGCACCGCGTGCACCGTGCCGGGGTCGACGCGGGCCGTACGCGCCTCGACGTCGATGTCGTGCACGTGGTTGAGGTGGCGCGTGAAGTCGATGACGACACCCGTCCCGACGGCGTTGCCGGCGATCGAGGTGCCCGCGCCGCGCGATGTCAGCGGCGTACCGGTCAGGCGGCAGGCCTCGACGGTGGCGAGCACCTCCTCGACGCTGCGCGGGCGTACGACGACCTGGGGCACGACGCGGTAGAGCGACGCGTCGGTGCTGTAGAGAGCGCGGGTCAGGGTCGAGTCATCGACATCGGTGACCCCCAGCTTTCGCAACGCGTGGACGACATCGGACGTCACCGTGGACGTCACCATGATCGACCGAAGGTCGACAGCCGTGCAGTGGCGGAGCCGCGCCCGAGCGCGACGAAGGAGCGCGTCACGGCTATCACCACAGCTCGATCGACTCGTCGAGGATCGTCGCCACGGCGTCCTCGGTGACCTCCAGCGGGGCGGTCGCGAGGAGCCGCTGCTGCTTCATGGTGCCCTCGACGAGGGAGTCGATGTCGCCGGTCGAGAAGCCGACGGCGCCGATGCCGGCCGGGATGCCGACATCGCGCATGATCCCGGCGAGCACCTGCGGCAGCAGCTCGGCGGGGTCGTCCGGCCGCTCGGCGCCGGGCGCCAGGAGCTCGGCCGCTCGGAGGTGTCGCTCGGGAGAAGCCTGGAACGTGTAGCGGAACGCCGCCGGAGCCGTCAGCGACACCGCCATCCCGTGCGGCACCATCGCATGATCGGCGTCGTAACCCTCGGGATGGAAGTCCCGGACCTGGCCGGCGATCGGGTACGCGTTGGCGTGCGGGATGTGCACACCGGCGTTGCCGAAGCCGAGCCCCGCAAAGGTGGCCGCCATCGCGACCTCGGTACGGGCTGCGAGGTCGTCCCCGTCGTGGACGGCCTTGCGGAACGACGAGGCCATGAGGCTGAGTGCCTTCTCGGACCACATGTCGGCAATGGGGTTGGCGCCGCAATAGGGCACCCGCTCGTCGGCGCGCTTGTGCTCGTACGACTGATACGGGCGCGCCGTGTAGCTCTCGAGCGCGTGGCACAGGATGTCGAGCCCCGAGGCTGCCGTGACGCCGGCGGGCTGGGTCAGCGTCAGCTCCGGATCGACGATCGCGAGCGTCGGACGGAGCCGGGCGTGCGAGATGCCGGTCTTGACGTGCTGGCTCACGACGTCGAGCACGCAGATCGTGGTGCTCTCGCTGCCGGTGCCCGTCGTGGTCGGCAGGGCGATGAGCGGCAGGAGCGGATGCTTCGGCGCCCTGGCCTTGCCGACCGGCGCGTTGATGTAGTCCATGAGCTCGCCGTCGTTGGTCGTCAGGAGGTTGACGGCCTTGGCGGTGTCGATGCTGCTCCCTCCGCCGACCGCGACGATGACGTCGAACGGTCCCTCGGCGCGCGCGAAGTCGATCGCCTCGATCAGGCTCGCGTCGGTGGGCTCGACGCGGGACCGGTCGAAGACCACGGTCTCGATCGACGCAGCCCGCAGCGACTCGGCGATCTCGGCGGGCCGGCCCGTCGCGGCGACGCCTGGATCCGTGACGATCAGCACGCGCCGGGCGTCGAGCTGCCCGAGGTCGTGGCTGAGCTCATGCCGTGCTCCGACACCGAACTTCAGGCCCGGGGCGCCGTACGTGAAGACCGTCTCGGGGTGCGCGGGATGGAAGCTCGGCACGGTGCTGCTCCTTCGGATCGACGCGATCAGACTACTAGCATGCTACTCGCTCGGGGAGGCCGCTCTCCCCGGGACGTACAGGTGCCCCCGCAGCCGGTCGGCCCACCCGGACTCCGGCGCGGGGTCGTCCCCCGTGGCCGCCTGCGCCATGAGGAGGGAGGCGGTGCTGACGAGGTGCTGCTCCATGTGCGCGGCGGCCGCCTTCGCGTCCCGGGCTGCAATCGCCTCGACGATCGGCACGTGCTCGCCGAGGATCTCCGGCATGCCGCGCGAACGATGCAGCGTCGAGGCTCCTCGGGTCTGGATCGAGTCGCGGAGCGCAGCGACCTCGTGCTGGGCCCTCTGGTTGCCAAGGATCGAGCCGATCGCGTGGTGGAGGGCCTTGTCGTGGGCCGTGAACCGCTGCTCATCGCTGTCTGACGCCGCGGCCCGCATCCCGTCGAGCTCGGCCTCGAGCACACGTACGTCATCATCGCTGGCGTGGGCCGCGGCGTACGCGGCAGTCGGCACCTCGATCATGAGCCGCAGCTCGAACACCGAACGGATGTCTGCGACCGAGACGCCGCGGATCCGGACGCCACGGTTGCGCTCGATCGTGACCAGACCGATGTCGGCGAGCCGCAGGACGGCTTCACGGACGGGCGTACGCGAGACCTCGAGCAGGTCCGCGAGCCGATAGATCGAGTGGAGCGAGCCGGCAGGGAACTCGCCGGAGAGGATGGATTCGCGCAGCGATGCGAACACCCGATCGGTCGTCGTCGTCCGCGCGGCCATGGCCTCCTCCTCTCCCGATCGCAGGACCACACATCCGGGACCCTTGGCCGGGAACGATATCGTGTGGTGTTGGTGCACGAGATCTCGTCGCAATGGCGTTGCTCGGAACGCCTGACCGACCGCGTCCCCCATGGGGACTTCGACGAGGGGAACGCATGAAGTCTCGCTGCTTCCGAGTGGTGCTGTCATTCGTCGCGTTGACCCTGCTCGCCGCGTGCGACGGTGAGGGATCCGGTGCCGATCCCACGCCGACGACGACCCAGACGACGACCCAGCCGCCGGACGTCACCGAGCACGAGTCGGGTCCCGAGAGCCCCATCACGTACGGCCTGCAGGTCCCCCGCGGGGCAACCCAGCTCGGACCGTTGATCCGCTACCGCAGTGCACGCCTGATCGCGGCCTACCTGCCCGAGCTCAAGGCCGCGCAGGCCCAGAAGGACGCCGAGGCCCGCGACAAGGAGGCCGAGGAGGCCAGCGAGGGCACGCCACCCACGCCGACCACCCCCACCCCCGACACCCGGCCCAGCGACGACTCGTTCAAGCTGCTCGAGGACCCGCCCAAGCCGGACTCCACGGTGTCGCTGATGCGGATCGACGGGTCTCCGTCGGACGTCGTCCGCCGCATGCTCTCGCAGATCGCCGCGCTCCTGCCTGACTCGGGCGTCTCGACGGACGACATCGGCAACTACTGCACCGCGAGCCTCCGCCGCATCACGAGCTGCCGGCTGGCCATCACCGGCATCGCCCAGGGCGATCGTGAGATCCGGGTCGTCATGACGGTCGACCCCGGCGACGTCAGGTCGCGCACGTCGGGTCCGTCGGACCTCACTCGTCCGGTCATGACGGTCTCCGTCGAGTACGTCGGGGAGCCCCGCAAGGGCCAGCTCTCGCGGGAGTCCAACTCCCTCGACGGCGTCAAGGGCATCGACTCCGAGCCTGAGAAGTCGGGGCTCATCTGGCCCAAGATGGACGAGGACGCCCCCGCGAGCAGCAAGCTGCTCAACGGGTGGACCGCACCCCCGACCGCGACGATCCTGCTCAGCGGCTATCACCCGAGGTTCGTCGTCATCACCGCCGCACGCGCGGTCGACGCGGACGTGACCGCGGAACAATACGTCCTGGGCAACAGCCCCAACGGCCGCATCACGAAGGACATCGTCGAGGACCTCAACGAGGTCAGCACGACCTACACGACCCGCACCAAGAACGGCAGCACGGCGCGAGCGACGTACGTCCTGTCGGCGCGCGGCAACTACACCATGCTGTTCTACGAACCGGCGACGAACTGATCCAGGTGCTCGATCGCGTGGGTCACCATCGGGAGCACCGGCGCGGTCGCTGAGCCGATCTCGTCGATCGGCACCCAACGGACCAGGTCGGTCGTGCCGTCGACGTCGACGACATGCGGCTCGATCGAGGGGTCGACCTCGACCGCGTAGAGCAGGTGGACGCCGTGGTAGTCCTCGTACTGGTCACCACGGCCGACGTCGACGATGTGCACGTGGTGGACGTCGACGAGCCGGGTGCTCATGGCCTCGAGGCCCGCCTCCTCGTACAGCTCGCGCCGCACGGTGTCGTGCGGCGACTCCCCGTGGTCGACGCCGCCACCGGGCAGTGTCCACGCCCCCGCGGGATAGCCGATCGACGAGATCCGGGTCAGGAGGAGGCGATCCTCGTGGACGGCGACGGCATACGCACCCAGGCGCTGGGTACGTAAGGGGTCGCCCACTCGTTCTCCCCACTCGATCGTCACAGTGCGTGTTCAGACAGTGCTTATAGAGTCAATCACAATGAGTGCCCTCGAACCGTTGCCCGTCACCACGTCTCCGGCCAAGGAGCGCGTGGCCTACCTCGACAACGCCCGCTACTGGGTCATGCTCCTGGTGGTGATCGGCCACTCCCTCACGCAGTTCACCGACATGGACTCGGCCCGCGGAGTCTACGTGTGGATCTACTCGTTCCACATGCCGTTCTTCATCCTGATCTCCGGCTACACCGCACGCCGCTACATGGGCGACGCCCGCCAGGTACGCCGGATCGTCAGCACGCTCGTCGTGCCCTACCTGCTGGTCGAGACCACGATGCAGCTCATCACCCGGCACTACGTCGGTGAGCCCGATCCGCTGATGATCCTGTCGCCCCAGTGGCTGGCGTGGTTCATGGCCGCGCTGTTCGTCTGGCGCCTGACGACACCGATCTGGCGGGCGCTGAAGTACCCCATCACCACCTCGATCGTCATCTCCTTGCTCGTCGGGCTGATCGAGGTCCCCAACGTCCTGGCCCTGCCCAAGATCCTCGGCTTCCTCCCGTTCTACGTCGTCGGGCTGCACATGAGCCGCGAACGGTTCGAACGGCTCACCACACCTCGCGTCCGGGCGGCATCGGTCGTCCTGCTCGGCTCGGCGCTCCTGATCTGCTACGTCTACTCCAAGAACTGGACGACCGACTGGCTGCTGTGGAAGCAGCGCTACGACGAGAACCCGCTGAGCGCCACCGCGATCGAGGGCATCACGCAGCGAGCCGAGCTGCTGGCTGTCGGGTTCCTGCTGACGTTCGCAGCGCTGTCACTCGTCCCCCGCAGGCGTTCGTGGACCACGGCACTCGGCGGCCGTACGTTCTACTGCTACCTGATCCACGGCTACATCATCTTGTACCTGCAGTACCAGTTCGAGGTCTTCGATCGCCTCGACCGGTTCGGCGTGGGCGCCGTCATCGGCTGCACGCTGGTCGCGGTCGTCGTCGCCAACCTCTTGATGACCAAGCCCATCGCGACGATGTTCCGCCCGATCTTCGAGCCCAAGCTGGCCTGGCTGTTCAGGGAGACCCCCAAGCCGAGCCCGGCCAAGGCGTCGGAACCGGCGACCGACCGTTCCACCGCCACCACGTGAGGCGGCTCGCCGCAACGTTGGCACTGCTCATCGTCGCGGGGTGCTCGAGCCCCAGCCCGGCACACGAACCCGGTCCGTCGTCCACCAATCGCAAACCCGCCCCGGTCCTCGTGACCACCGGGTGCGCGGATCTGGTCGTGCTCGGGCTGCGCGGGTCGAACCAGTCGGCGGACCAGAACTTCGGGGCGGGTCAGGAGATCCTGCGCACCGTACGCGCGATGTCAGCCGACCTGCACCGCACGTCCGAGACGACTGTTCGCCTCGAAGGCATCCCCTACCGGGCTGAGAGTGCAGCGAGTGCGGCGATCTACCAGGCCAACATCGAGGACGGGGTGACGCGGACGAGGGCGCGGATGGCGCAGCTCGCCGAGCGGTGCCCCAAGAGCCGCATCGCGCTGGTGGGCTTCAGCCAGGGCGCCCAGGCCGTGCACGGGCTCGCGATCGACCTGTCGGCCTCGGCGTCGCGTCGGGTCGCCCTCGTCGCGATGATCGCCGATCCGCGACGCAACCCCGACGACGCGTTCGCCTCGTGGACCTACGGCAAGGCCGCGCCCGGTCCGGGCAAGCTCGGGGCCGGTACGCCGCTGCCGGACTCCCTCAAGGCCAAGGCCATCACGTTCTGCGCGACCGGCGACGAGATCTGCAACTGGCCGCCTGGCGGCTACGCCGGACCGCTGTCCGAGACCCACCGCCACTTCTACGAGACATCCGCCCATGCCCGAGAGACCGGCCACCAGCTGGCCCGGATCCTGCGCAAGAACGGCCTGTAGCAACGCAGAAGCCCCCGGCCGATGGCCGGGGGCTTCTGACGTGTCGTGCTGGCTACTTCTCGTACGACGTGAAGTCGAAGTCATCCAGCTGCACCGGAGCGGAGTCCGGGGCGCCGAAGCCGTAGTCGTAGTCCCCGTAGCCGGTGACGGCGTAGGCGGCCTGACGGGCCTCTTCGGTGGGCTCGACCCGGATGTTCTTGTAACGGTCGAGACCGGTACCAGCCGGGATGAGCTTGCCGATGATGATGTTCTCCTTGAGGCCGCGCAGCGCATCCGACTTGCCGTGGATGGCGGCGTCGGTGAGGACGCGGGTCGTCTCCTGGAAGGAGGCGGCCGACAGCCACGACTCGACGGCCAGCGAGGCCTTCGTGATGCCCATCAGGACCGGACGGCCGGAGGCGGGGGTGCCACCCTCGGCGACGACGCGACGGTTCTCTTCCTCGAACTTGGCCCGATCGACCAGGTCACCCGGGATGAGGTTCGACGCACCCTGCTCGATGACCGTCACGCGACGGAGCATCTGGCGCACGATGATCTCAATGTGCTTGTCGTGGATCGCCACGCCCTGCGAGCGGTAGACCTCCTGGACCTCGTCCACGAGGTGCTCCTGAGCCCGGCGGACACCGAGGATGCGCAGGACTTCCTGCGGATCCGGGGTGCCGTGAGTGAGCTGCTGGCCGACCTCGACGTGGTCGCCGTCGGCGATGAGCAGACGCGAACGCTTGGTCACGGGGTACTCCAGCACCTCGGAACCGTCGTCCGGCGTCACCACGAGCTTGCGCGTCTTGTCCGAGTCATCGATCTCGACCCGACCAGCGGACTCGGTGATCGGCGCACGGCCCTTGGGCTGACGCGCCTCGAAGAGCTCCACGACGCGCGGCAGACCGTGCGTGATGTCGTCTCCGGCCACACCACCGGTGTGGAACGTACGCATCGTCAGCTGCGTGCCGGGCTCACCGATCGACTGGGCGGCGATGGTGCCGACCGCTTCACCGATGTCGACGAGCTTGCCGGTCGCGAGCGAACGGCCGTAGCACTTGGCACACGTGCCGGCCTTGGCCTCACACGTGAGGACCGTACGGACCTTGATCTCCTCGATACCGGCAGCGATGAGCTGCTCGATCTCGACGTCGCCGAGGTCGCCGCCGGCTGCGATGAGCACAGCACCCTTGGCGTCGGTCACGTCAGTGGCAGCGGTGCGCGAGTAGGCCGACGTCTCGACGTTCTCGGCGGCGACCAGACGGCCGTCGTCGAGCTTCGTCGCGATGACCTTGGGCAGGCCTCGCTCGGTGCCACAGTCGTCCTCACGGATGATGACGTCCTGGCTGACGTCGACGAGTCGACGCGTCAGGTAGCCCGAGTCAGCCGTACGCAGAGCGGTATCCGCGAGTCCCTTGCGAGCACCGTGGGTGGCGATGAAGTACTCCACCACCGACAGGCCCTCGCGGAAGTTGGCCTTGATGGGGCGAGGGATGATCTCGCCCTTCGGGTTGGCGACCAGACCACGCATGGCGGCGATCTGACGGACCTGCATCATGTTTCCGCGGGCACCGGAGTCGACCATCATGTAGATCGGGTTGTCCTCGTGGAAACCCTTCTCCATCTCGGCCGAGACCTCGGCAGTTGCCTGCGTCCAGATCTCGATGAGCTCCTGACGGCGCTCGTCCTCGGTGATGAGACCGCGGTCGAACTGCGTCTGGACCTTGGCGGCCTGCGTCTCGTACGTCGCGAGGATCTCGGGCTTGCGGCCCGGGGTCACGACGTCCTCGATGGAGATGGTCACGCCGGAGCGGGTGCCCCAGTGGAAACCGGTGTCCTTGAGGTTGTCGAGCGAGTTGGCGACGTCGACCTTGGAGTAGCGCTCAGCGAGATCGTTGACGATCACACCGAGCTCCTTCTTGCCCACCTGGTAGTTGACGTAGCGGTAGTCCTCGGGCAGCGCCTCGTTGAAGATCGCCCGACCCAGGGTCGTCTCGACGGTCTCGCCGTCGATGCGGATCTTGACGTGGCTCTGCAGCGTGATCTCGTTGCGCTCGAACGCCATGATCGCCTCGGAGACCGAGCTGAACGCGCGACCCTCACCGATGTGCCCCGCACGCTCGAGCGTGAGGAAGTACAGGCCGATGATCATGTCCTGGGTCGGCATGGTGACCGGGCGGCCATCAGACGGCTTCAGGATGTTGTTGGTCGACAGCATCAGGACGCGGGCCTCGGCCTGCGCCTCCGCGCTCAGCGGCAGGTGCACGGCCATCTGGTCACCATCGAAGTCGGCGTTGAAGGCCGAGCAGACGAGCGGGTGGATCTGGATGGCCTTGCCCTCGATGAGCTGCGGCTCGAACGCCTGGATGCCCAGACGGTGCAGCGTGGGTGCGCGGTTCAGCAGCACGGGGTGCTCGGTGATGACCTCTTCGAGGACATCCCACACGACCGGACGAGCACGCTCGACCATGCGCTTGGCGCTCTTGATGTTCTGCGCGTGGTTGAGGTCGACGAGTCGCTTCATCACGAACGGCTTGAACAGCTCGAGCGCCATCTGCTTGGGCAGACCGCACTGGTGCAGCTTGAGCTGCGGGCCGACGATGATGACCGAACGGCCGGAGTAGTCGACGCGCTTTCCGAGCAGGTTCTGACGGAAGCGTCCCTGCTTGCCCTTGAGCATGTCGGAGATCGACTTCAGCGGACGGTTGCCCGGTCCGGTGACCGGACGGCCACGACGGCCGTTGTCGAACAGCGAGTCGACGGCCTCCTGAAGCATGCGCTTCTCGTTGTTGACGATGATCTCCGGAGCGCCCAGGTCGAGCAGTCGCTTGAGCCGGTTGTTGCGGTTGATCACGCGGCGGTAGAGGTCGTTGAGATCGCTCGTCGCGAAGCGTCCACCGTCGAGCTGGACCATCGGGCGCAGCTCCGGCGGGATCACCGGGACGGCGTCGAGGACCATGCCCTCGGGCGCGTTGCTGCTGCCGAGGAACGCCGAGACGACCTTGAGGCGCTTGAGCGCGCGGGTCTTCTTCTGGCCCTTGCCGGTCGCGATGATCTCGCGCAGCGACTCGGCCTCGGCGTCGAGGTCGAAGTCCTGCAGGCGCTTCTGGATCGCCGTGGCGCCCATGTAGCCCTCGAAGTACTTGCCGAAGCGGTACGTCATCTCGCGGTAGAGCAGCTCGTCGCCCTCGAGGTCCTGGACCTTGAGGTTCTTGAAGCGGTTCCAGACCTCGTCCAGACGGTCGATCTCGCGCTGCGTACGGTCGCGACGCTGCTTGGCCTCGCGCTCGGCGGCGTCCTTGACCTTGCGCTTGGCGTCGGCCTTGGCGCCCTCGTCCTCGAGTGCCTTGAGGTCCTCTTCGAGCTTCTGCATGCGCTCGTTGACCTCGTTGTCACGACGGTTCTCGAGCTGCTTGCGCTCGAGGTCGATCTTGGTCTCGAGGCTCGAGAGGTCCTTGTGGCGCGCGTCCTCGTCGACCTTGGTGATCATGTAGGCCGCGAAGTAGATGACCTTCTCGAGGTCCTTCGGTGCCAGGTCGAGCAGGTAGCCGAGCCGGCTGGGCACACCCTTGAAGTACCAGATGTGCGTGACCGGAGCGGCGAGCTCGATGTGGCCCATACGCTCACGGCGCACCTTGGACCGCGTGACCTCGACGCCGCAGCGCTCGCAGATGATGCCCTTGAAGCGCACGCGCTTGTACTTGCCGCAGTAGCACTCCCAGTCCCGGGTGGGACCGAAGATCTTCTCGCAGAAGAGGCCGTCACGCTCGGGCTTGAGCGTGCGGTAGTTGATCGTCTCCGGCTTCTTGACCTCACCGAACGACCATCCGCGGATGTCGTCGGCGGTCGCGAGACCGATCCGGATCTGATCGAAGAAGTTCACGTCGAGCACGTTGTCTTCTTTCCCTTGCTTGTTCTGAAAACTGATGTGGTTGCGGTGGGGAAGGTCCAGCCCTGGGGGCTAGACCTCCTCCACGCTGGAAGGCTCGCGCCTGGACAGGTCGATGCCGAGTTCTTCGGCGGCACGGAAGAGATCCTCTTCCGCGTCGCGCATCTCGACGGCCGAGCCATCACTGGAGAGCACCTCAACGTTGAGACACAGGGACTGCATCTCCTTGACGAGAACCTTGAACGACTCCGGGATTCCGGGTTCGGGGACGTTCTCGCCCTTGACGATCGCTTCGTAGACCTTGACGCGTCCGAGGATGTCGTCCGACTTGATGGTCAGGAGCTCCTGCAGCGCGTACGCCGCTCCGTAGGCCTCGAGGGCCCACACCTCCATCTCACCGAAGCGCTGTCCACCGAACTGCGCCTTACCGCCGAGAGGCTGCTGCGTGATCATCGAGTAGGGACCCGTGGAACGTGCGTGGATCTTGTCGTCGACGAGGTGGTGCAGCTTGAGCAGGTACATGTAGCCCACCGAGACGGGGTCGGGGAACTTCTCGCCGGTACGACCGTCGAAGAGCACCGCCTTGCCGTCACGCTTGACCATGCGCTCGCCGTCCCGGTTGGGGAGCGTCGAGGCCAGCAGGCCCTGGATCTCGTCCTCACGGGCACCGTCGAACACGGGCGTCGCGATGTTGGTCGAGGGCTCAGCCTTGTCCGCCTTGATCTTGCGGAGGGTCTGCGCCCACTCGTCCTTCTCGTCGTCCGGGATCTGCCAGCCGGTCTTGGCGACCCACCCGAGGTGGGTCTCCAGCACCTGTCCGACGTTCATTCGACCGGGGACACCGAGCGGGTTGAGCACGATGTCGACGGGCGTGCCGTCTTCCAGGAAGGGCATGTCCTCGACCGGAAGGATCTTGGAGATGACGCCCTTGTTGCCGTGACGACCGGCGAGCTTGTCACCGTTGGAGATCTTGCGCTTCTGGGCGACGTAGACGCGTACGAGCTGGTTGACGCCCGGGGAGAGCTCGTCACCCTCGGCCGAGTCGAAGACCCGGACGCCGATGACGGTGCCCGACTCGCCGTGCGGGACCTTGAGCGAGGTGTCGCGCACTTCGCGCGCCTTCTCACCGAAGATCGCGCGGAGCAGTCGCTCCTCCGGCGTCAGCTCGGTCTCGCCCTTGGGCGTGACCTTGCCGACCAGGACGTCGCCGTTGCCGACCTCGGCACCGATGCGGATGATGCCGCGCTCGTCCAGGTCCGCCAGCATTTCCTCGCTGACGTTGGGGATGTCGCGGGTGATCTCCTCGGGACCCAGCTTCGTGTCGCGGGCATCGACCTCGTGCTCCTCGATGTGGATCGAGGTCAGCAGGTCGTCCTGGACGACTCGCTGCGAGAGGATGATCGCGTCCTCGTAGTTGTGACCCTGCCACGGCATGAACGCCACGAGCAGGTTCGTCCCGAGGGCCATCTCGCCCTCGTCGGTGCACGGGCCGTCGGCCAGCGGGGTGCCGACCTCGACGCGCTGACCCTGCTCGACCAGCGGACGCTGGTTGGTGCAGGTGCCCTGGTTGGAGCGACGGAACTTCGCCAGACGGTAGGTGAAGTAGGAGCCGTCGTCCTGCATGATCTCGATGGCGTCCGCGGACACCTCGTTGACCACGCCGGCGACCTTGGCCACCGTGACGTCACCGGCGTCGACGGCGGCACGGAACTCCATGCCGGTGCCGACGAGCGGGGCGTCGTTGCGGATCAGCGGGACGGCCTGACGCTGCATGTTCGAGCCCATGAGGGCGCGGTTGGCATCGTCGTGCTCGAGGAACGGGATCAGCGCCGTGGCGACCGACACCATCTGTCGAGGCGAGACGTCCATGTAGTCGACGTCAGCAGCGGGGCGAAGCTCGGCCTCGCCACCCTTCTGGCGTACGAGGACCATGTCCTCGGCGAAGGTGCTCTTGTCGGTCAGGACCGAGTTGGCCTGAGCGATGATGAAGCGGTCCTCGTCCGTCGCGGTGAGGTAGTCGACCTGCTCGGTGACCTTGCCCTTGACGACCTTGCGGTAAGGCGTCTCGACGAAGCCGAACGAGTTGATCCGGCCGTAGGACGCGAGCGAGCCGATCAGGCCGATGTTGGGGCCTTCCGGGGTCTCGATCGGGCACATGCGGCCGTAGTGCGACGGGTGGACGTCACGGACTTCGTAGCCGGCGCGCTCACGGGACAGACCACCAGGTCCGAGGGCGGACAGGCGACGCTTGTGCGTCAGTCCGGCCAGGGGGTTGTTCTGGTCCATGAACTGGCTGAGCTGCGAGGTGCCGAAGAACTCCTTGAGCGCAGCGACGACCGGGCGGATGTTGATCAGGGTCTGCGGCGTGATGGCCTCGACGTCCTGAGTCGTCATGCGCTCGCGGACGACGCGCTCCATGCGGGCCAGGCCCGTGCGGAGCTGGTTCTGGATGAGCTCGCCGACCGTGCGCATACGACGGTTGCCGAAGTGGTCGATGTCATCGGCCTCGACGATCGTCTGGCCAGCAGGCGTCGTCAGCTCTTCGTCACCGGCGTGCAGCGCGACGATGTACTTGATCGTCGACACGATGTCGTCGATCGTCAGCGTCTGCTGGTCGAAGGCCTCTTCGACGCCGAGCTTCTTGTTGATCTTGTAGCGACCGACCTTGGCCGTGTCGTAGCGCTTGGCGTTGAAATAGTAGTTGTCCAGCAACGTCTGCGCGGCTTCGCGGCTCGGCGGTTCGCCCGGACGCAGCTTGCGGTAGATGTCGAGGAGCGCCTCGTCCTGGGTCGTGGTGTTGTCCTTCTCCAGGGTCAGGCGGATCGACTCGTACTGGCCGAACTCCTCGAGGATCTGGGCCTCGGTCCAGCCGAGCGCCTTGAGCAGGACCGTGACGCTCTGCTTGCGCTTGCGGTCGAGGCGTACGCCGACGAGGTCGCGCTTGTCGATCTCGAACTCGAGCCATGCACCACGCGACGGGATGACCTTCGCGGTGTAGATGTCCTTGTCGGACGTCTTGTCGGGCACGCGCTCGAAGTAGACACCCGGCGAACGGACGAGCTGCGACACGACGACGCGCTCGGTGCCGTTGATGATGAAGGTTCCCTTGTCCGTCATCAGCGGGAAGTCGCCCATGAAGACGGTCTGGCTCTTGATCTCGCCAGTCTCGTTGTTCATGAACTCGGCCGTGACGAACAGCGGAGCGGCGTAGGTGACGTCGCGGTCCTTGCAGTCCTCGACGGAGTACTTCGGCGGCTCGAAGCGGTGGTCGCGGAACGACAGGCTCATCGTCTCGGAGAAGTCCTCGATCGGCGAGATCTCCTCGAAGATCTCCTCGAGTCCGGACTTGGTGGAGACGTCCGTGCGGCCGCCGGCGAGGGCTTCCTCGACACCAGCCTTCCAGGAGTCGTCGCCGATCAACCAGGCGAAGCTGTCGGTCTGGAGAGCGAGAAGCTCTGGGACCTCGAGAGGTTCTGAGATTTTTGCAAAAGAGATGCGACGGGGCTGAACAGGTGCGGAGGTGCGCGAGGCGGCCAAGAGGGGTCCTTCCAAGGGCTCGCAGGCGGGTGGCTCGATGGATCGTGCTGCGCGCACGCCAATCGACCCCGGTCAAGGGGACATGGGCAGACAGAGCGAGCGCGAAAGTTCAGTGTAACCCGCAGGGCACAGCGAAGCAAGGGCGGGTCTTGACAAAGCCCGCTGCTTGGGGGAGTCTATTTGGCTTTTCATGAAGAACGCCGGATTTCACGCCTGAATCTCGCCGCCAGTTTTTCATGGCTTTCGTTGGGATAGGGCTACCGCGTTTGCGTCGTCGGCTCGCGCGTTGCGCCGTCGTCACCAGCGCTCACGAGTCAGTTATGTCCCATCGACAAGCGCCGTCGCGTCGGCAGCCTGCGTTGCGTCGCCTGCTCGTCGACGGGACATAACGAACTCCTGAGCTCGGCGCCCTGCCGCTGCAGTCTTAGCACCTCGCGGCGAGTTCCAACGCTGCTACAGAGCCCTCACGTTGTTGACGAGCCAGCCGTTGTCGGTGTTGACCATCGACAACGAGATCCGGTTGGCGAACACCGTCGGCTCCGTGGACGAGCCGATGAGGCGTGCCTGGTCGAGGAAGACCAGCACCGTGACCTTGTCGGGCGAGCACTCGTCCCCGCAGGCCAGAGGCGCAGCCTCGCGGGTCACTGCCTTGACGACGATCTTGCGGTCCGCCGTGACCTCGGAGAGCGCCGGCGCGACCTTGTCGAAGTCCTTGCCGAACGACGGCGTCATGAGTGCCTTGGAGGCTGACTCGTGCTCCTTGAGCTTGTCGGAGCTGAACGAGAAGATCGTCTGCGCGGCGCTCCCGGCAGCCGAGACGGCCTGCTCGCGCGACGTGTCGAGCGGATCGTCGCCGCCGTCACCGCGTATGTGCTGTACGCCGAACACGGTCAGCGCGACGCCGGCGATGATCGCCACGCCTGCCACCAGCACGAGCCAGAGCGGTGCAGCGTTGATCGCATCAGCGCGGTCGCGAGTGGGCGCCGGTGCACCCTTCGTCGGTCGGGTGGCCTTGGGGGTCGCGACACTCTTGGTCGGCGGGGCCGCCGGCGGGGCCGCCTTCTGCATCGCCGCCTTCTTGGCGGCAGCCTTCCTGGCCGGCACCTTCGGAGCGGCGGGCTTCGCAGCCGGCACGGCAGGCTTGCCCTCCCCCGCGATCCGGCGGCGGCGGGTCGGCCCAGTGGGATCCGTCATTCGCCGCTTCCTTCCGTGGCGCTGGGCGTCGCCGACGGCACCGGCGTGGCCTGGGCCTCGACGGGCGCGACGCTCTCGAAGGCCGAGACCAGCCAGTCGCCCTTGCTCTTGACGAACGACACCTTCCAGCGGAAGTGCCTCAGCACCGCGGCCTCGTTGTCGGTGTTGGTGATCTTGGCATCAACCGCGACGAGCGCGACGGCTGAGTCCTTGTCGATGCTCTCAACCCCGGTGCCGAGCACCTTGGCTTCGCCGCTCTTCTGCTTCTTGACCTCGAGTGCCTTGAACACGGCATCGGTGATCTTGACGAACTCCTTGTCGTACGCCGGCGTGAGCAACCCCTTGAGCCGCTTCTGATACTCGGCGAGCTCCAGCACGTCGTACGTGTTGTTGGCCACCGCGAAGTCGTTGGCCCGCGAGATCACCTCGTTGCGGTCCTTCGAGTCGCCGTTACTGCCGGAGGGGTCCCGAAGGAGCAGGACGCCACCGATTGCCGCGAGCACCACGCCGAAGGCCGTGGCGACCACCAGGAGAGCGATGACTCGGGAGCGGCTGGACCTTTCGGTCACTGTTGTGCCGGGCCGAGCAGAAGCCACTTCCAGGAGTCCTTTCCATTGGGTGCTGACGTCTCCGACGCTGCCGCCGCCCGATCCAGCTTGAACGGGCAGGCAACCGGCCTCTTGCCGTTCACCTCGGTCTTGCACGGCTGTCGCGCGATCTTGTTGTCAGGAACATTACAGTCCAGGTTGGTCAGGAACTCTTTGTCGCTGATGACCTGTTCGGCGCGACGCTTGGTGTAGCCCGAAGCCTCACCGTTCTGGGCATACGTGCAGGTGGGCGGCGGGGGCAGACCACCCGACATCACCAGCCCGAACGTCGCGTTGTAGTCCGAAGTGCCCGGAACCTTGTCGAGCACCGAGAACGAGCCCTCGACGAGGTAGGGGTAGAGGATGAAGATCGCCTGGAGGCCGAGCACGTTCTCCGACAGCGGCTTGTTGGCCGTGACGAGATCGCGGATCGCATTGCCGAGATCAGCGGAGTTCTCGTTGACCACGGCGTTGAGCGTTGCCGCACTCTCGCTGCCCTTGTCGAACAGGCGCCGCAGGTCGGGGTCCGCGTCGACCAGGCTGTCGGACAGCAGCGCCAGGTTCTTGGAGAACGTGCCGAGCTCACCCTGCTTGTCGATCTGGGTCTGCAGGACCGACGACGAGTCGTTGATCAGCGAGCGGGTCACGTCGATGTTCTCGTCGGCGGCCTTGATGAACTCCGACGACGTGTCGAGGATCGTCGACAGGTCCTGACCTGTGCCCTCGAACGCCTGCCCCAGCTCGTCGACGACCGTGCGCAGGCTGTCGGTGTTGACCGACGAGACGAGCTTGTTCAGGTCAACCAGCAGCGTCGTGGTGTCGATCGGGATGCGCGTGTCACGCAGCGAGATCGCCGATCCCTTGTGCAGGTAGGGCGCGGAGTTGGTGCGCGGCTGCAGGTCGACGAACTGCTCACCGATCGCCGACTTGTTGGCGACGACAGCAAGCACGTCGGCCGGGATCTTCGGGGCGCCGTTCTCGATGTCGAGGGTCGCCTGGACACCGTCGTCCTTGAAGGTGAGCTTGCCGACCTTGCCGACCGGGATGCCGCGGTAGGTCACCTGGGCCCCGGCGAAGATGCCGCCGGAGTCCTTGAACTGCGCCGACACCGGGAAGCTGCGGTCGACGACGAGCCGGTCGATCTGCGCATAGCGGCCGCCCACGAACGCGCCACCGAGCACCGTGACGATCGCGAAGATCACCAGCTGGATCTTGGTGAGTCTGGAGATCATGGTGCCACCGCCGGTTCCACGAGAAGTCGTCCGAGATCGCCGGCCGGCGTGCTGGCGACTGCCGTGCGGCACGTGCCGAGCAGCGAGCAGATGCCGCCCTGGCTCGGGGTCGGGGTCGCGCTCGGTGAGGGCTGGGTCGCTGTCGCTCCCCCGCTCTCATCCGGTGTCAGGTCAGGCAGACCCGAGCCGCCGGAGGCGGGCACAAGGCCGGCGACCAGGTCGACCAGCTGCTGAGTCGGGTCGGCGGACGTCGTGCCGGTTCCGGTCGGCAGCGCGCTGGTGTCGCCAGCACCGGCCAGCGAGGCATAGCCGTCGAGGATCGTCTGCAGCTGGTTGGCACCAATGTCGAGACCGAGCGAGAGGTTGGAGAAGTCGCCGAAGCACACGCCTTCCTTGACCATCGGCGGACCGTTGTCGCACTTGCCCGAGGCCTTGGCGTAGGTGTTGCCCACGAAGCCGTCCGAGAACGGGTAGGTCAGCAGGGCCTTCAACGCGTACGCCAGGTCGTCGCCAGCCTTGGTCAGGTTGGTCAGCGTCGGCACCAGGGCCCGCAGGTTGGCGACGGTGTCGGCCTTGGAGTCGTGGATGACGCCGGTCGCGACATCGCTGAGCCTGGACAGCGACTCGAGCAGCTTGACCAGGTCGTCGCGCTGGCTGTTGACGACCCGCAGCGCGTCGGGCAGGTCGTCGAGCGCACCGGTGATGGCTGCCTTCTGGCCGTTGGTCGCGACTGCGAGCCGGTTGACCTTCTCGAGCGACGTCAGCAGCGCGGCCTTGTTGTCGTCGAGCTGCGAGATGAACGACGTCGTGGAGTCGATGAGCTCCTTGACCTCGGGCTCGTTGCCGCCGAGCGCGTTGTTGAGCTCCTTGACGATCGTGTTGGTCTTCTCGAGCCCGCCACCGTTGAAGAGGAGTGAGGCAGCGCCGAGCACTTCCTCGATCTCAGGGTTGCGGCTCGAACGGTCGAGCGGAATCGTGTCGCCATCCTTGAGGGTGCCGTGAGCACCGGTCGCCGGCGGCGCCAGCGAGACGAACTTCTCGCCGAGCAGGCTGGTCTGCCGGATCGTCGCCACGGCGTTGTCCGGAAGCTTGGAGTCCCCGTTGACCTTGACCGTCACGACGGCGGTCCAGCCGTTGAGCTTGACGTCGGTGACCTTGCCGACCGCGATGTCGTTGACCCGCACGGCGCTCTGCGGCACCAGGTCGAGCACGTCGCGGAACTGCACCTTGACCGTGTAGGGGTGACTGCCGAGATCGGCGCCGCCGGGCAACGGGAGCTTGTAGGGCGAGAAGCCGCAGCCACTGAGCAGCACGGCCATGACGCTGCCGATCACGCCTACGCGAAGAAGTCTCATGTTCATGTCACTTCACCGCCAGCATGTCGGCGACGGAACTGTTGACTCGCTCGGGTGACGACGCCGCGGCTGACCGCGGCAGGGCGGGCAGCTCAGGCGTGGTGGGCGCGGCGGTCTTGCCGCCGAGCAGACCACTCAGCGTCCCGCACGTGCCGTTCTCGATCTTGTCCCCGAGCAGGTTGCACAGGAATGTCGTGGGGTCCGTGGCCGCGCCGAACAGCACCTCGGGGAGGTCGTTGCGGGTGTCGAGGCTTCCGGACGTGCCGTTGTAGGCGAGGGCGACGTTGGTCAGTGCCGTCGGCGCGTTGATCGTCTGCTCAGCGAGCTCGTCCTTGTGCTTGGCCAGCAGTGCCGCGAGCGAGGCGATGTTGTCGATGTTGCTGCGCAGCTTGCCGCGGTTCTCCTTGACCAGCGAGTTGACGTCGACCAGCGCCAGGCTGAGCTGTCGGAGCGTCTCTTCGAGGTCCTCGCGCTCGCCGGCGAGGACGGTCGACACCCGGGCCGTGCTGTCGTTGAACGAGCGTACGGCCGAGTCGTTGGACTTGAGCAGCTTCACGAACTGCTCGACCTCCCGCAGGCTGCCGAACAGCTCGTCCTTGTTGTTGGACAGCGTCGTGCTGAGCTTGCCGAAGTTGTGGATCGTCTCGTTGAGCTGCTGGCCCTGGCCGTCGAGCTGCTCGGCCGTGCCGTCGATGAGGTTGCTGAGCGAGCCCTCCTTGTTGGCACCTTCGGGCCCGAGGGCGACCGAGAGGTCGTCGAGGGACTTGTAGACCTGGTCGAGCTCGACCGGCACCGCGGTGCGCTCGACAGGCAGGAACGCGTGGTCCTTGAGGGCCGCACCGCCGTCGTAGGCGGGCGCGAGCTGGATGAACCGGTCGCCGACGATCGACGGCGAGACCACGACGGCCTTGACGTCGTTGGGCAGGCGGACATCGCCCTTGTAGGAGACCTTGGCGCGTACGACATCGCCACGCGGCGTGAGGCTCTCGACCCGGCCGACGGGAACGCCGAGGATCTTGACGTCCGATCCCTTGTAGACCGAGTTGGTCTGCTCGAAGTCGATCGTGATGTAGCGCTTGCCGTCGCCGTTGTTGACGACCAGCGCGAGGGCGGCGAGCAGGGCGAGCACGACGAACGCCGTCAGCACCTTGGAGATGCCGGCGAACCGCTGCGCCAATCCGGATGGACTCATCAGTTGCCCCCTCCCGCAAGTGCGTTCTCGATCTGGTCGCGGAGGCCGGCGCCCGAGGCCGTGCCGCCGAGATAGGTGTCGAACCATGGGCCGGTGCCGAGCGGGTTGGAGAACACCCGGAGGAATCCGGGGTACATCCGCAGGGCCTCGTCGAGGCTCACCTCGTTCTTGCGCAACATCGTGGTCACCACGTCGAGCTGGTCGAGCGCCGGCTTGAGGTCCGAACGGGTGTCCTTGACGAGTCCGCGCAGCTGGGTCGAGATCGTCTGCGTCGAGATGAGCAGTCGGTGGATCGAGTCGCGGCGCTCACTGATCGCCTGGAACAGCACATCGGAGTCCTTGAACAGCGTGACGAGCTCGGTGTTGCGCGAGTTGAGGACACCCGAGACCTTCTTGAGGTTGATCAGCAGCGTGTTGATCTGGTCGTCACGGGCCGCCAGGTTGCGCGAGAGGTCGGAGACGCCCTTGATGGCGCCACGGAACTCCTCAGGCGTGCTGGCCGAGACGTCGGCGAGGGCGTTGAGCGCCTTGGACAGCTCCGGGATGTCGATCTGGTCGGTGGTCTTGCTGAGGTCGGAGAACGCCTGCACGACGTCGTAGGGCGCGATGGTTCGATCGAGCGGGATGACGCTGCCCTTGGGCAGCTGCCCCGGCCCCTTGGGGGTCAGCGCGAGGTACTCGGCGCCCAGCAACGTACGGACTCGGATGTCGGCGCCGGTCTCGGTGCCGAACTTGGTGCCCTTGTCGATCTTGAAGGTCACGCGCACCTTGTTGCCGCTGAGCTCGATGCCCTCGACCTTGCCGACGGAGACACCCGCGACCCGGACCTCGTTGCCGGCCTTGAGCGCGCCGATCTCGGCGAAGTCCGCCTTGTAGGTGTCGCCGCTGCCGATGATCGGCAGCCGGTCGGCGCGGAAGGCGCCGAGCATCATCAGCGCGATCACGGCGATGCCGATGACGCCGATGATGACGGGATTGCGTTCGCGGAAGGGCTTCATTTGGCGTACCCCGGCTGGTTGCAACGTGGGCCACCGACCGCGAGGCCCTGGGGGCCGCCCAGGTCGAGCTTGGTCTCCGGCAGGATGCCGGCGATGGCGGGGATCGTGATGCTGCCCCGCACGTCGCACAGGTAGAAGTTGAACTCGCCGCCGTTGGAGGCCGCGTTGCCGATCTTCTGCAGCTTGATCGGCAGGATCTTGATCGAGTTCTCCAGCGTGGAGAGGTTCTTCTTACTGCTGAGGTTCTTGGTCAGCGAGTTGAGCTGCTTGATGTCCTCGCTGAGCGCCGGTCGGCCCTGTACGAGCAAATCGGACGTCTCGTCGGTCAGGTCGGAGATCGAGTCGACCGAGTTGAGGATCGCGTCACGGTCGTTCTTGAGCCCGGTCACGAACTGCTGGAGCGTGTCGATCGTGTCGGTCAGCTCCTTGTCGCGGCTGCCGACCGTGTCGAGCACCTCGCTCAGGTTGGTGACGACGTCGCCGATGAGCTGGTCGCGACCGGCCAACGTGTTGGTCAGCGATGACGTGCGGGCCAGCAGGTTCTCGACGTTGCCGCTCTCGCCCTGCAGTGTCTGGACGATCTCGTAGGCGAACTTGTTGGTGTCCGACGGCGAGAGCGCCTGGAAGACCGGCTTGAACCCGTTGAGCAGGACGTTGAGGTCGAGTGCCTCCTGCGTGCGGCTCTCGGGAATCGTGCTGCCGGCCTTGAGGGTCGTCTTGGCGCCATCCGCACCCTGTGTCAGGGCGATGTAGCGCTGCCCGACGAGGTTGCGGAACTTGATCGTGGCGTGGGTGTTGTCGGTCAGCGGTACGTCGGAGTCGACCCCGAACGTCACGAGCGCCTTGTCGCGCTTGACGATCTGGACCTTCCTGACAGAGCCGACGGCGACACCGGCGATGCGGATGTCGTCACCCTTGGCCATGCCGGTCACGTCGGTGAAGACCGCCTTGTACTCCTTGCGGTCGCCGAACGAGCCGTTGGTCAGCGTCAGCGCCAGGATCAGCGTCGAGATGCCGGTGAAGGCGAAGAAGAACCCGAGCTTGACGAGCGCTCCCATGGATTCGCGATCGATCTGCTTCATCGCAGCGTCACCTCCGTCCCACGGAGGACGGGGCTGATCAACAGCGAGCCGATGTCGGGAACACTCGACGGCTGCATGCCGAGCGTGCCGCCGAGCAGGACGTTGAGCTCGGCGCGCTCGCTGGCCGAGTCGATGCCGGTGACGCTGGGCTGGACCAGGTCCTGCAACGAGACGCTCGAGACGGCCGCACGGTTGGCGTAGTCGGCGTCGCTGCCGAACTTGGCGTGTGGCTTCTTGATGCCGATCAACTTGTAGACGTCGGCCGGGATCTTGAACGGGTTTTCCTGCGAGGAGTACTTCTTCTCCTCGGCCGCACCCTTGTTGATCTGGTTGAGGTCGAGGCAGCTCGGGGCTGCCGCGTTGTCGGCCCTGATGTCCTTGCCGCTCTTGGCGGGTGCGCCGGACGACGCGTCGTCGAAGGTCTTCTGCGTCACGCTGAGGTTCTCGTTGGCGTCGTAGGCATCGGGCTGCGCGATGACCTCGATGTTGATGTGGAGCCGGCCGTCGCGGTAGGCGCTGTCGAGTCGCGGAATGAGCGTGTGCATCGCAGACAGGAAGCACGGGAACGTCGTGGAGTACTTGCCGACCGTCTCGAGGATCGGCCGGCTCAGCTTGTTGAGCGTCTTGATGTTGTCCCCGTTGTCCTTGGTGAAGGTCGTCAACGTGTTCGACAGCTCCGTGCCCTCGTCGAAGAAGGCCGTGAGCTGTGACTTCTTGGCGACGATCGTGTTGCCGGTGACGACGGTGTTGCGCAGCAGCCGGCCGATCTCGGGCATCGCGGCCGCATAGCCGTCGGACACGGTGCCGAGCTTGGTGAGGTCATCGATGAGCTGCGGGATGTCGGGGTTGGTCTTCTGCAGGTAGCTGTTGGCCTGGACCAAGGTCTCGCCGAGCTGCTTGCCGCGGCCCTCGAGCGCGGTCGAGACCGCGCTGAGCGTGTAGGACAGGTTGGCCGGGTCGACCGCATCGAGCAGCGGGTAGAGATCGTTGAGCACGGTCTCGACCTCGATCGGCACGTTGGCCTTCGTGATCGTGTCGCCGGCCTGCAACGACTCGCCATCGGAGCTGGCCGGCGGGATCAGCGCCACGTACTTCTCACCGAACAGCGTCTTGGGGATCAGCTGCGCCGTCACGCCCTTGGGGACGTCCTTGATGAGCTTGGGGTTCATCGCGAGCAGCAGCTTGACGCCGTCTCCGTCGGGCTCGACCTTGCGGACCTCGCCCACGATCATGCCGCGCAGCTTGATGTCGGCGTTCTGCGGCAGGTTGACGCCGGTCGTGTCGGTCTTGAGCGTCACGGCGTCGTAGTCGACGAATGCCTTGGTGAAGAACGCGTAGGACACCCAGACGATGAACAGGATCAGCGCGATGAAGGCAGCGCCGAGCATCTTGAGGGAGCCGGAGCGCTCGAGCAGGGGGGTACGAGCCATGGTTCAGCCCGCCAATCTGACGGTGACGTTCGTGCCCCAGATCGCCATGGAGGCGAGCAGGTCCACGACGTTGATCGCGACGATCGACGTACGGACGGCCAGGCCCACGGCCACACCGACACCTGCGGGTCCGCCGCTGGCGTAGTAGCCGTAGTAGCAGTGGATGAGGATCACGACGATGGCGAAGATCAGCACCTTGGCGAACGACCACAGCACATCGCCTGGTGGCAGGAAGGTTTGGAAGTAGTGGTCATAGGTGCCCGCACTCTGCCCGTTGATCTTGGTGATCGTCAGCCTCGTGGCGAAGTAGGACGACAGCAGTCCGACGATGTAGAGCGGGACGACGGCGATGAGGCCGGCGAGGACTCGGGTCGTCACGAGGAACGGCAGCGACGGGATCGCCATGACCTCGAGCGCGTCGACCTCCTCGCTGATCCGCATGGCACCCAGCTGGGCGGTGAACCCGCAGCCGACGGTCGCGGCCAGAGCGATGCCGGCGACGATCGGCGCGATCTCGCGGGTGTTGAAGTAGGCGGAGACGAATCCGGTCAGTGCGGACGTGCCGAGCTGGTCGAGCGCGGCGTAGCCCTGGATGCCGACCTCGGTGCCGGTGAAGAAGCACATCGCAGTGATGACGCCGACCGTGCCGCCGATGACAGCGAGTGAGCCGGAGCCCAGCGCGACCTCGGCGAGCAGTCGCACGATCTCCTTGCCGTAGTGCTTGATCGTGCGCGGGATCGAGCCGACGACGCGGATGTAGAAGAGCATCTGACGACCGAGGCCGTCGAGGAACCCGTTGAACTTCGCCGGAAGGGCGATGACGGTGGACAGAGCTGTCTTGTCAGACATCGTCACATCCCCTTCGGCGGCACGAGCTGGATGTAGATCGCCGAGACGAAGAAGTTGACGATGAACAGCAAGGTGAACGTGATGACCACGGCCTCGTTGACCGCATCGCCGACGCCCTTCGGGCCGCCCTTGGCGTTCATGCCCTTGTAGGACGCGACGATGGCAGCCAGGAACCCGAAGATCAGGGCCTTGACCATGCCTTGGATCATGTCCTCCAGCTGGGCCAGCGCCGTGAACGAGGCCACGTAGGAGCCCGGCGTGCCGTCCTGGAGGATGACGTTGAAGACGTAGCCTCCGGCCACGCCGACGACCGTGACGAGGCCGTTGAGGAACACCGCGACCAGCATGCAGGCCAGGACGCGCGGGACGACGAGGCGCTGGATCGGGTCGATGCCGAGCACCATCATGGCGTCGAGCTCTTCGCGGATGCGGCGGGCACCGAAGTCGGCGGCGATAGCCGACCCGGCCGCACCGGCGATCAGGAGGGCGCACGCGATCGGGCCGGCCTCACGGACGACGGCCAGCACTGCGGCCGAACCCGTGAACGACTGGGCGCCGAACTGCTTGATCAGGCCGCCGACCTGCAGCGCGATGACAGCGCCGAACGGGATCGAGACGAACGCGGTCGGGACGATCGTCACCTTGACGATGAACCACGACTGGAGCAGGAACTCCTTGAGCTGGAACGGTCGGCGGAACAGCGCCACCAAGACGTCCAGCATGAAGGCGAACAGGTTGCCGGCAACCCTCGCGGGTCCGGCGACGACGGCGGCAGTCATACCGCTACCTCCGTCAGGAACACACGATTCGAAGGCAGTGGCGCGACTCCTGCCTCATGATTCGCCGGCTGGCGCTCGCTCACGCAACACCGCCGGCAGCCAGCGGCATCTTCTCTCCGAAAGAACCGGCAGGGGCAGAAACTCCGTTGTCGCGGCACCAGGCACCCGGCTCACGCTGGGCGCGGCGGGGACGGCCGTCGGACGGCTCGAGCTGGAGCGGGACAGGCGGCAGCGGCGGCATCTCGATGCCCTGCTCCGCGGCGAGCTCGTCGGCGTCCTTCTCCTCGGACATACCGATGGGCCCCACAGTCTGGGCATTGAGGAACTGGGCCACGACAGGCTCCGACGACGTCAGCAGCATCTCGCGCGGACCGAACATCGCCAGGTGCTTGTGGTAGAGCAGGCCGATGTTGTCCGGCACCGTGCGGGCGGTGTTGACGTCGTGCGTCACGATCAGGAACGTCGCATCGATCTGCGCGTTGAGGTCGATGAACAGCTGGTTGATGTACGACGTGCGGACCGGGTCAAGACCCGAGTCGGGCTCGTCGATCAACAGGATCTCGGGGTCGAGCACCAGGGCGCGGGCCAGGCCGGCACGCTTGCGCATACCGCCGGAGATCTCACCGGGCAGCTTGTTCTCGGCGCCGACCAGACCGGTCAGCTCCATCTTGTCCATCACGATGGTGCGGATCTCGGACTCGGACTTGCGGGTGTGCTCACGCAAGGGGAATGCCACGTTGTCGAACAGGTCCATCGAGCCGAACATCGCGCCGTCCTGGAACAGCACACCGAACAGCTTGCGGATCTCGTAGAGCTCCTTCTCGGAGCAGTTCGCGATGTCGGTGCCCTCGATGTAGACGTGGCCCTCGTTGGGCTTGAGCAGACCGATCAGCGTCTTGAGGAACACCGACTTGCCGGTGCCGGACGGGCCGAGCATGACGGAGATCTCTCCGGCCGGAAGGGTCAGCGAGACGTCCTTCCAGATGAGTGAGCTGCCGAACTTCTTGGTCAGCCCCTCGACGACGACTTCTACGCCCACGGTCGGCCCCTCCTTGCTTGCCGTGGTCTGCCGGCGATTGCCGGCCGAGCTACCTCATCCTAGGTCTGTGTGACTGTGGACACAGAGAGTAACGAGATATGGCAACCGAGGTTACGCTCTCGCGGCCCTTCGTGACTCACCAGTAACAACCTGAGGACCCGGTGAAACTTACCCCATGTAACTCGGGGTGACAATCGTGAGCCACGTCACTGCGAACAGACAAACCGTCACCTGGTGACAGACAAAAGCGCCCCTCCCGAAGGAGGGGCGCTCTTGAATGGATTCAGCGACGAGTCACTTGACAGTGACGCTGGCGCCGGCGGCCTCGAGGGCCTCCTTGGCCTTGTCGGCAGCTTCCTTGTTGGCCTTCTCGAGAACAGGCTTCGGGGCGCCCTCGACGAGGTCCTTGGCCTCCTTGAGACCGAGGCCCGTGATCGTACGGACTTCCTTGATGACCTGGATCTTCTTCTCGCCGGCACCTTCGAGGATGACGTCGAACTCGTCCTGTTCAGCAGCAGCCTCACCACCGGCGGCAGCGCCACCGGCAGCAGGAGCGGCAGCCGCGGCAACCGGAGCGGCCGCGGTGACGTCGAACGTGTCCTCGAACTCCTTCACGAACTCGGAGAGCTCGATGAGGGTCATTTCCTTGAATGCATCCAGCAGATCGCCGGTGCTGAGCTTCGCCATGGGGGCGTCCTTCCGTTATTGAGACCCCGAGGGGGTCCCGATGTGAATCGGGCTTTCAGCCCTCGGTCGTCTCGGCGTCGGCAGACGCTTCGACAGGGGCGGCGTCGGCGGGTGCCTCGGCCGGGGTTTCTGCTTCCGCCGACTCGGCCGCGGGGGCCTCCTCGACAGGGGCAGCAGGCGCGGGGCCGGCTGCCAGAACCGACGGGTCGCTCTCGGCCTTCGCCTGCAGGGCACCCAGAACTCGGGCGGCCTGCGACAGCGGGGCGTTGAACAGCGACGCGGCGTTCGTCAGGCTGGCCTTCATGCCACCTGCGAGCTTGGCGAGGAGGACCTCGCGCGACTCGAGGTCGGCCAGCTTGTTGATCTCGTCAGCAGTGAGGATCTTCCCGTCGAGGAAGCCTCCCTTGATGACGAGTGGCGTGTTGGCCTTCGCGAAGTCACGCAGACCCTTGGCCGCCTCCACGGCATCGCCCTTGATGAAGGCGATGGCGGTCGGACCGGTGAGGAGATCGGTGTCGAGCTCCACTCCCGCGTCCTTGGCGGCGATCTTGGTCAGCGTGTTCTTGGCGACGGCATAGCTCACGTTCGCACCGAGAGTGCGCCGCAGTTCCTGCAGCTGCTTCACGGTGAGACCGCGGTAGTCGGTCAGCACAGCAGCGTTCGACTCACGGAAATTGTCCGCGAGCTCGGCAACAGCTGCTGTCTTGTCCGCGTTTGCCATGGGTCTCCTTCCAGCACATGGGTCCATCCGACGACTGCGACCCCATGTGCGTACACGGGCCCGACACGAAAAAACGTCCCGGCGCAAGGCACGGGACGTTGAAAGGACCAACATTCGCAACCTGCGCGGGCCGCCCTTCCGGGCGCTTCGTGCGACTCTTGCGAGTCACCGACCAGCGGTCTTCGGTATGTCCAGAATAGGGCACGGCCGGACGGCGACCAAATCGTCGCCGCCGGATCAGCTGCTCGTCGTCGCACTGCCCATCAGTTTGCTGAGGTCCTGGTCGGTGACCTCGCTGGCCGGAGGCGCCTCGACGGCGACCGGCTCGCCCCACTTGGAGTAGTCCATCGTCATCTTCGTCCCGGCGATGTCGAACTCCATGCGCCGGAGCAGGTCGTCCGTGCCCAGGTACATCACGTACGTGATCGTCTTGGGGATGTTGGCGCCGGCTCCGCCTGGCAGGTCCGACAAGGCATCCAGCTTGCTCGTGTCGAGCACGATCTCGTACGGCTGTGCGTCGACTCCGTCGAGCTTCGTCGGCTCGCCCTTCTTCTTGAACGACGTCACGGCGTTCTTGAACTGCTCGAGCTGCTTGGACGGATCCATCTGCTCTGCCAGCTGGCCGAACTGCTTGCCGACCGGATTGTCCTCGTCGGTGAGATCGATCTTGGCGTACTTGCCCTTCGTCATCTGGCCGAGGTTCATGTAGAAGACTCCGTCGACGAGGACCATCTTCATCGTCGCGGGGCCGGCCGAACCCATGTCCATGTCCATCGACATCGACGTGTCGGCGAAGTTCTTGCCGAACTCTGCGTCGCCGTCGGCCTTGATGCTCTGACCACCGACGCCCACGGTCATCTCGGCGTGAGCAGAGCCCGCCTTCTCCTGCGCCTCGATCAGCGTCGTGAAGAACGACTCGGCATCCAGATCCTTGTCCGTAGTTCTGGCCGATGACACCGACTTCGGGGCGGACTCGCCCTTGTCCTCGTCACCACAGGCCGACAGGGTCAGGCCGGCGAGCAGCACGACGGCGGCGATCGAGGAGAGCCTTCGGGAGAACGTCATGGCTCGAGCATAGGAGTCTCGACAGCATGTCGGAAACCCGGGGACGCACGAAAGCCCCCGGCGATGCCGGGGGCTTTCGTGGTGTCGTCTTCGGAGGCTCAGGCGGTTTCGATACACCCGCTCGTGCCTCGCGGGCACTCAACCCAAGTCGTCGACGGAGTAGCTCTTGGTGCGGCTCGGATCGACCGGAACGCCAGGACCGTTGGTCGTGGAGACCGTGACCTTCTTGACGTAGCGGCCCTTGGAGCTCGCGGGCTTGAGGCGCAGGACCTCGTCGAACGCGGCGCCGTAGTTCTCGGCGAGCTGCTCGGCGCTGAACGACGCCTTGCCGATCACGAAGTGCAGGTTGGCGTGGCGATCGACGCGGAACTCGATCTTGCCGCCCTGGATGTCCGACACGGCCTTGGCCACGTCGGTCGTGACGGTGCCCGTCTTGGGGTTGGGCATCAGGTTGCGGGGACCGAGGACGCGGCCGAGGCGACCGACCTTGCCCATCATGTCCGGCGTAGCGACGACGGCGTCGAACTCGAGCCAGCCCTCGTTGACCTTGTCGACCAGCTCGTCGGCGCCGACGTAGTCAGCTCCTGCCTCACGTGCGGCATCGGCGTTGGCGCCGGTGGCGAAGACCAGGACCCGTGAGGTCTTGCCCGTGCCGTGGGGGAGGTTGACGGTGCCGCGCACCATCTGGTCGGCCTTGCGAGGATCGACGCCAAGACGTACGGAGACGTCAACGGTCGAGTCGTACTTCTTGCTCCCCGACTCCTTGGCCAGCGTCGTGGCCTGGAGCGGTGTGTAGAGCTTGTCCCTGTCGATCTTTTCGGCGACCTGTCGGTACGCCTTGCTGTGCTGTGCCATCTCTGGTCTTCCTTCGTGTATGAACCAGTTGTGGTCTGAACGGGCCCAGCGGGCCCTGCCACCTACTGCTTGGTGAGTGTTGTCAGTCCGTCGTGACGCCCATCGAGCGCGCAGTGCCCTCGACGATCTTCATGGCGGCGTCGATGTCGGTCGCGTTGAGATCCGGCATCTTGGTCGTGGCGATCTCGCGGATCTGGTCCTTGGAGATCTTGCCGACCTTGTCCTTGTGCGGGACGGCCGAACCCTTCTGCAGACCAGCGGCCTTCTTGATCAGCTCAGCCGCGGGCGGCGTCTTGGTGATGAAGCTGAACGTACGGTCCTCGTAGATCGTGATCTCGACCGGAACGACGTTGCCACGCATGGCTTCTGTGGCCGAGTTGTAGGCCTTGCAGAACTCCATGATGTTGACGCCGTGGGGGCCGAGCGCGGTGCCGACGGGCGGCGCCGGGTTGGCCATACCGGCCTGCAGCTGCACCTTGACGATGGCTGCGACTTTCTTCTTGGGAGGCATTTCTCGGGTCCTTGACTACTGAATGGTTGGTGCTGATGAGAACCGGTTGGCTCAGACCTTCTGGATCTGGGTGAAGCTGAGCTCGACCGGGGTTTCGCGACCGAAGATCTCCACGAGGGCCTTGACCCTCTGTGCGTCGATGTTGATCTCCGTGATGGTCGCGTGCAGCGTCGCGAACGGGCCATCGACGACCATGACGGAGTCGCCGACGGAGAAGTCGGTGAACTCGACCTTGGAGGCCTTCGCCTGCTGCTGTTCGGGGGTGTCGGCCGCAGTTGCGACCTCTGCCTCCACTGCCGGGGCGAGCATGCTCTCGACCTCGGCAAGACTGAGGGGTACGGGCTGGTGGGAGTTGCCCACGAAGCCGGTGACCGACGGGGTGTGGCGGACGACGCCCCACGACTCGTCGGTGAGGTCCATGCGGACCAGGACATAGCCCGGGAGCACGGTGCGCTTGACGAGCTTGCGCTGGCCGTTCTTGATCTCGGCGACCTCTTCGGTCGGGACGACGACCTCGAAGATGTAGTCCTCCGCGTTGAGCGAGGTCACGCGGTTCTCGAGGTTGGACTTCACCCGCTTCTCCATGCCGGAGTAGGTGTGGACGACGTACCAGTCGCCGATCTGGTTGTGGAGGCGATCCCGGAACTCCTGGAGCGCATCGGCAACCGGCTCGTCCTCGGACGGCTCGTCCTCGACGGCGTCCTCAGCGGCGACGTCCTCGGACGGCTCGTCCTCGACGACAGCCTCGACGGGGGCGTCGGGTGCGATCGTCTCCTCGACGGGTTCGTCGGCGATCGCTGCGTCGTCCTCGGCCTCGGCCTCGGGTGCATCAGGCGCGTCGACGTCGACGTCGGCGTCATCGGCAGGGGTCGACGGCTCGAGCTCTTCGACCTCGTCGGTCTCGGAGCTGGTCTGCGGGTCGATGCCTTGAGTCACAGAATTCCTTTGGTTGCTACGCGAAGATCCAGAAAGCGGCCTTGCCGAACCCGTAGTCGAGTCCAGCAACGATGGCCATCATGACGAGCACGAAGACGAGGACGACCCAGAAGTAGTTGACCACCTGGGGGCGAGTCGGCCAGACCACCTTGCGGAGCTCGGCGATCACCTGGCGGTAGAACGTGATCGGCGACGTGCGTTTGCCGGATGTTCCGGCCAGCTCGTGACGGTCGCTCACGGTACTCCTTCGTCGTTGTTCGTTGTCATGTCTCGCAGGGCACGAGGGACTTGAACCCCCAACCTTCGGTTTTGGAGACCGATGCTCTGCCAGTTGAGCTAGTGCCCTCAGTCAACTCCGCTCCACGTCACACCCGTGTCCGGGCATGACGATCTAGAGTGAATATTCACCGGTGCGTCAAGTGTACGTGGTGGGCCCGGCCCTCGTCGAACCGAGGCAGGTGACCGGAGAACCTGAGCATTTCCTCATGTTTTAACATGGGGTCCATGCCCACTGCACCCAGCATCTCCTACTCGATCACGATCCGACTCGAAGTGCCGTCCGGCGGATCGGCGGTCAGTGAGCTCACGACGACGGTCGAACGTACGGGCGGGATCGTCACCGCGCTCGACGTCACGGCGTCCGGCGCCGAGGCGCTGCGCTTCGACCTGACGTGTGCGGCGTCCGACACGGACCATGCCGCCAAGATCGTCTCGGCGCTCGAGGCCATCAGCGACGTCAAGGTCGAGAAGGTCTCCGACCGTACGTTCCTCATGCACCTCGGCGGCGTGATCGAGACCGCGACCAAGCACCCGCTGCGCAACCGCGACGACCTCTCGATGATCTACACGCCCGGCGTCGCGCGGATCTGCATGGCGATCGCTGCGGACAAGGAGGACGCCCGTCGCCTGACGGTCAAGCGCAACAGTGTCGCGGTCGTCAGCGACGGATCGGCCGTGCTTGGACTCGGCAACATCGGCCCCCACGCGGCCATGCCGGTCATGGAGGGCAAGGCCGCCCTGTTCAAGGGATTCGCCGACATCGACGCCTGGCCCATCTGCCTCGACACGCAGGACGTCGACCAGATCGTCGAGACCGTTGCTGCGATCTCCCCCGGTTTCGCCGGCATCAACCTCGAGGACATCTCGGCGCCGCGCTGCTTCGAGATCGAGGCTCGGCTGCGCGAACGCCTCGACATACCGGTCTTCCACGACGACCAGCACGGCACCGCCGTCGTCGTCCTCGCCGCCCTGCGCAACGCGCTCCAGGTCGTCGGCAAGGACATCGGCTCCGCGCGCATCGTGCTCGCCGGGGCCGGAGCCGCGGGCACCGCGGTCCTCAAGGTGCTGATCCATGCCGGCGCCAAGCATGTCGTCGTGTGTGACGTCCAGGGAGTCGTGCATGACGGTCGGGAGGGACTCGACGAGTCCCTGCAGTGGATCGCCGACAACACCAACGCCGACAAGCTCACCGGGACGCTGCGCGAGGCACTGCCCGGTGCCGACGTCTTCATCGGCGTGAGCGCGCCCAACCTGCTCAGCGCGGAGGACGTCGAGTCGATGGCGGACGACTCGATCGTGTTCGCGCTGGCCAACCCCGACCCTGAGATCGACCCTGCGACCGCCCGCCAGCACGCACGCGTCGTGGCGACGGGTCGCTCGGACTATCCCAACCAGATCAACAACGTCCTCGCCTTCCCCGGGATCTTCCGCGGGCTGCTCGACGCCCAGAGCCACGGCATCGGGATGGACATCCTGATCGCCGCCGCGGAGGCGATCGCCGGGAGTGTCACGGCTGACGAGCTCAACGCCAACTACATCGTGCCGAGCGTGTTCCACCCTGACGTCCACAAGCGAGTGGCAGCGGCCGTGCGCAAGGCGGCGGAGGCGGCGGACGGCAAGCACCACTGACCGGCGTACGCCGTGCCGGACCGCTACGTGTTGACTGGGTCGCGTGAGCGCGCCTGAGTTCGACCACCCCGATCGCCGGTCGCTCTCGTCGCTCCCCAAGGCACACCTCCACCTGCACTTCACCGGGTCGATGCGGCACGGCACCCTGCTCCAGCTCGCCGAACGGGACGGCATACGTCTGCCCGCCTCGCTGACCGAGGAGTGGCCGCCGCAGCTCAGCACGACGGACGAGAAAGGCTGGTTCCGGTTCCAGCGCCTGTACGACGTGGCACGCTCCGTGCTCCGCACCGAGGAGGACGTGCGCCGGCTGGTCCTCGAGGCCGCGCAGGACGACGCCGCCGACGGCGCGGCGTGGACCGAGATCCAGGTCGACCCCTCCGGCTATGGCGCGCGCTTCGGCGGCATCACGGCGTTCACGGACCTGGTCATCGACGCCGTGCGGGATGCCTCGGACCGCGCGGGCATCGGGCTGGGTCTGGTCGTCGCGGCCAACCGCACCCGGCACCCGATGGACGCGCGTACGCTCGCCCGGTTGGCGGCCCAGTACGCCGGCCGCGGTGTCATCGGGTTCGGCCTCTCCAACGACGAGCGGCGCGGGGACACGTCGGAGTTCGGGCCGGCGTTCGCGATCGCGGAGCGCGCCGGGCTCGCGTTGATGCCCCACGGTGGCGAGCTGCGCGGCCCGGCACACATCACGCAGTGCCTGGACCATCTCCACCCCGACCGCCTCGGCCACGGCGTGCGCGCGGCGGAGAGCACGGCGATCCTCGACCGTCTCGCCACCGACGGGGTGGCGCTCGAGGTCTGCCCGACCTCCAACGTGTCGCTCGGCGTCTACGCGACGCTCGAGGAGGTGCCGGTCCGAACCTTGACCGGCGCCGGCATCGACGTGGCGCTCGGTGCCGACGACCCCTTGCTGTTCGGCTCGAGCCTCGCCGGTCAGTACGCCGTCCTGCGCGCGGCGCAGGACTTCACCGACACCGAGCTGGCCGAACTCGCCCGCATGTCGATCCGCAGGTCGTACGCTCCTTCAGACACCGTGAGCGCGACGCTCAAGAACATCGATGACTGGATCTCCAGCCCGTCGGCGAAGGGAGCTGGGCGATGACGCACCCCTACCCCTACGCGTACGCTCCGCAGCCGGCACACCTGCCCACACCCCCGCGAGCCACGGCGGCGCTGGTCCTCGGCATCATCGGCGTCGCGGGCTCCATCCTGCTGCTGCCGGTGCTCGTCTCGCCGCTGGCGTGGTACTTCGGGGCGGTCGCCGACCGTGAGGCAGAGCGCGAGCCGACCCGTTACCGTCGCGCCGGCGCCGCCCGGACGGGGCTGGTCCTGGGCATCATCGGCACGGCGATGCTCGGAGTCGGCCTCCTCATGCTGCTCGTGCTCGTCACCTTCATGGTCATCGGCACTCACTACGACGCCGGATACGGCACATGAGCCTGCTCGCCTGTGCAAAGGTGCTGCCATGAGTCCCGGGTACCCACCGCCGTACTACGTCCCGCCGAAGCACCCACAGGCCATCACAGCGATGGTCCTGGGGATCCTCGGCATTGCGGTCTGCGGGATTCTCGCGCCGGTCGCGTGGAGCATCGGCAGCAAGGCGGTCAAGGAGATCGACGCCAACCCAGCGGCATACAGCGGCCGCGGCGAGGCCAACGCCGGCAAGATCCTGGGGATCGTCGGGACCTGCCTGATCGCCCTTGCGATCGTGGCGGTGGTGGGCATGTTCGCGCTCAGCGCCTCGTTCGCGGCCACGTCCGGCTAGACCTGCCCTCAATGAAGGGCGTATGTGCAAGGGTGTTCGCATGAGCGACGAGCAGGGGAACCCGTCCGGTCAGACGCCACCTCCGGGCCATCAACCTCCTCCGCCTCCCGGCTACGGCCAGCAACCTCCCGGGTACGGCCAGCAGCCGCCCAACTGGGGTGGCGCCTATCCCCCTCCGCCGCAGTACCCGCCGGGATACGGCTACCCCTACCCGCAATACGCCCCACCGCCGCCCAAGCACAGCCAGGCGACGCCGGCCATGGTGTTCGGCATCGTGAGCCTCGCCGGCCTGTTCGCCTGCGTGGTGCCGATCCTGCTGGCGCCCGTCGCCTGGATCCTCGGCGCCAAGGCGGTCAAGGAGATCGACGCCAACCCTGCGGCGTACTCGGGCCGTGGTGAGGCCAACGCCGGCAAGATCATGGGCATCATCGGCACGTGCCTGCTGGTGCTCGTGCTCATCGGGATCGTCGTCCTGATCATCGTCGGGATCAATGGCGGGTTCGACGACGATCCGTACAACGACCCCTACTACTCCGACACGTTCCTCGGAGGCATCTTCTAGTCAGAGCTCGCAGCCGACGAGCACTGGCTCGTTGACCAGCGTGATGCCGTACGCCTCGCGCACGCCGTCGCGCACCTCGCGGGCGAGCGCGAGGAGCTCGGTGGTCGTCGCGCCCCCGCGATTGGTCAGCGCCAGGACGTGCTTGGTCGAGAGGCCCACGTTGCCGCGCGTCTGCCCCTTGGAGAAGCCTGCGTGGTCGATCAACCACGCAGCGCTGGCCTTGACCGTGCCGTCGGGCTGCGGGAACCGGGGCGCCTCCGCGGGCAGCCCATCTGCCTGGTCCGCCGTCAGCAGCGGGTTGGTGAAGAACGAGCCTGCGCTCCACGTGTCGTGGTCATCGGCGTCGAGCACCATGCCCTTGCCGCGTCGCAGTGCCAGCACCGCCTCGCGGACCTCGGCGGCGGGAGCGCGCTGGCCGATCTCGACGCCGAGCGTGCGAGCCAGCTCGGCGTACGCGATCGGAGCACCGAGGTCACCGAGCCGGAACTGGTAGGCCACCGACAGGACGAGCCAGCGCTGCGGCTCGGCCTTGAAGCGGCTCGTGCGGTAGCCGAAGCCGCAGTCGACGGCATGGATCGTGCGGACCCTGCGCTCGAACCGGTCGTACGCCCGCACGGTCGCGATCGTCTGCGCGACCTCCTGGCCATACGCGCCGACGTTCTGGATCGGGGTGGCTCCGGCCGAGCCGGGTATCCCTGACAGGGACTCGATGCCGACCCAGCCCTCGTCGACGGCCCGGGCGACGATGCCGTCCCAGGGCTCCCCCGCGGCGACCGTGACCATCGCGCCACTGCAGGCATCGGAATCGACCTCGATGCCGCGGGTCAGCACGCGGATGACGGTGCCCTGGACGCCCTCGTCGGCCACCACCAGGTTGCTGCCGCCGGCGACGATCAGGATCGGGTCGCCCGCCTCGTCCGCGACCCGCACGGCGTCGAGCAGCTGCTCCTCGGAGGTCGCGTCGATCACGGCTCGGGCGGGGCCACCGAGGCGCAGGGTCGTCAGCTCGGCGAGATCCATGGCCGCGACGCTAGCAGCGTCCAACACGACGAAGGCTCCCGCCTGCCGGAGCAGGGGGAGCCGTCGATCTGTGGGACAGGGTCAGCGGGTCTCGCGGTGGACCTGGTGGGTCTTGCAGCGCGGGCAGAACTTCTTGAGGTCGAGACGATCGGGGTCGTTGCGACGGTTCTTCTTGGTGATGTAGTTGCGTTCCTTGCACTCGGTGCAGGCCAAGGTGATCTTGGGACGAACGTCTGAGCTCTTGCTGGCCACGAGGGTGCCTCTTCTTGATCGGTGATGCTGAAGGTCGTACGTGTTTCGGTAGCTGGGGCGGGACTCGAACCCGCGACCCCACGATTATGAGTCGTGTGCTCTGACCACCTGAGCTACCCAGCCGTGATGGGCATGAGTTGCCTCATGTCCAGGACTCAAATGTGATCCGAGTCCAGAGCCCCTTTACGGAATCGAACCGTAGACCTTTTCCTTACCATGGAAACGCTCTGCCGACTGAGCTAAAGGGGCAAGCCGACAGCCAAAGATACAGGGTGAACGGCTCTGGAACGAAATCGGGGGGCCCGCTCAGACAACCGCCTCTTCACGGGCCCGCATCGGCAGGGCGAACACCGCCACGAATGCCGCGCCATAGCACCCCACGCAGACCCAGATGAGGTGCTGCGTGGCAACGAACCAGCCGGCGTCGGGCACCCAGCCGAACAGCAGCGTTCCCAGCACCGCGACACCGAGAGCGCCCGTGAACTGCTGCACCGCGTTGAGGAGTCCCGAGCCTGAGCCGACCTCGCGGTCGCCCAGGTCGGCCAGGATGATGTCGAACAACGGGGCGAAGATCAGCCCGATGCCAAAGCCCGACAGGAACAGCGCGGGGGCGAGGTCCCAGCCATCGATCCCGGTGCCGCGGCCCACGACTACGGCCAGCCACGCCAGGCCGAGCGCTGCGACGGCGAGACCAAGGTGCAGCACGTGGCGTCCGAGCCGCGGACCGAGCAGAGCGCCCGAGACGACCGCGCCCAGCGCCATGCCGAACGCCATCGGGGTCTGCGCCAGCCCGGTGTCGAACGGGGAGTAGCCGAGGCCGATCTGGATGAAGAGGTTGCTGGCCAGGCTAAATCCCGTCATGGCGACGAAGAACAGGCCGAGGAAGACCAGCCCCGCGACGAACCCAGGGTGCTTGAACAGCGAGGGCTCGATGACCGGGAAGGAGCTGCGACGCTCGTGCCGGGCGAAGACGACGAACAGCACGATCGAGGCGGCGATCATCCCGAAGATCCACAATGGCCAGGCGAGCTCGCGGCCCTGCACGAGCGGGTAGACCAGGAGGCCCGAGGCCAGCGCGAGGATCAGCGACCCGGGAAGGTCGAGGCGCGCCGCGGGGTCCCGCTCGACGTCGGGGAGGTAGCGCCACGAGAGGTACGCGCCGACCAGTCCGATCGGGACGTTGATGAGGAAGATCATCCGCCAGCCCGTCCCGAACAGGTCCCCGTCGATCAGGACTCCCGCGAGGATCGGACCGGCGACGGCCGACAGCGCCATGATCGGGCCGAACGGGATGAACGCCTTCTGCAGATCGTCCGGGTGGAACGACTGCTTCACCATGGCGAGTCCCTGCGGGATCATCACGGCGCCGAGCAGACCCTGAAGGACGCGGGCGGCGATGAGCAGGCTGGGCGTCGGCGCGATGCCGCAGAGCAACGACGACAGCGTGAACCCGACCATCCCGATGATGAACATCTGCTTGCGGCCGACGATGTCGCCGAGGCGCGCAGAGATGACGAGGCCGACCGCGAACGTCAGTGTGTACGACGCGAGTATCCACTGCAGCGTGCTCTCACCTCCGCCCAGCTCGGCGCGGATCGACGGCGCGGCGAGGTTGGCGACGGTCGCGTCGAGCAGGTCCATGACGTCGGCGATGATCACGACCGCCATGACGTACCAGCGGTAGCGATATCCCCTCTCGGTGATGGTCTCCATGATGATTTCCCTTCAGATCGCGAACAGTGTTCGTAAAGTACGAACACTGTTCTATATCGCGAACGACGTTCGCGTCAAGTACGCTGAGCCGTATGGTCGACCGACGAGAACCTGCCCGCCCGCGGCCGCCTCTGGGACTGCGCGCTGCGCCGGGTGCGCAGACGCCGCGCAAGGAGCGGCTCACGACGGATCGCATCGTCGACGCCGCGATGTCCCTGATGGCGACGCACGGCTACGACGCGGTCTCGATGCGCTCTCTGGCTCGCGAGCTGGGAACCGGGCCCGCGACGCTCTACACCTACGTCGCGAATCGCGAGGAGCTGGATCAGCTCGTCCTCGAGCGCGTGGTCTCCGAGGTCTCGGTGCCAGAGCCTGACCCCGATCGGTGGCAGGAACAGATCAAACAGCTGCTACGCGACATCCTTGCCGCGTACCGCGTCCATCCCGGCTCTGCACGCGCGGCCATGGGCACGATTCCCACTGGCGAGGGCGGCCTCGTCGGCGCCGAGGGCATGATCGCCGTGTGCCTCGCCGGCGGCATCACCCCGCAGGCAGCGGCCTGGTTCTGCGATCTCGTGTCGCTCTACGTGGGGGCCGTGGCGTTCGAGGAGTCGATCTGGGCCGAACGCGAGAACACGACGATCGCGGGCGAGCCGGCGGACCACGAAGCCCTCGACGAGCAACTGACTGCGTACTTCCAGAACCTCCCGCACGACAGGTTCCCGCTCATGCGCGCCTTCGCCCACGTCATGACGACCGGTGACATCGGCGATCGTTTCGAGTTCGGGATCGACATCATGCTGTCCGGGCTGGTCGCCTCATCCGCGAACTACCGGCGGGACGACGACGCCGAGGTGCTCGCCGCGGCGAGGCGTGAGGGCCAGCCCGGGCCCTCGTAGATGAACCCCGTGTAGCCCTGGACGAGGTCGGCTCCGGCGGCCAGTCGAGTGCGTACGTCGTCGGGAGTCGTGACTCCTCCGACCGCGATGATCGCCAGCTTGTCGCCCACCCTGGCGCGCAGGCGCACGAGCACCTCGGTGGCGCGCTCGGCGAGGATCGGGCCGGACAGGCCGCCCGCTCCCGCGGCGTCGATGACCTCACGCGAGGTCCTGAGCGACTCGGGCCGGGCGATCGTCGTGTTGGTCGCGCTGATGCCGGCCAGCCCCAGCTCGAGCGCGAGATCCGCAACGGCATCGACGTCGGCGTCGGCGAGATCGGGAGCGATCTTGACGAGCAACGGCACGGGCCCGGCGGGCACACGGTCGGCGACCTCCTTGACGGCGGTGAGCAGCGGTCGCAGCTCGTCGACCGCCTGCAGGTCGCGCAGGCCAGGGGTGTTGGGCGAGGAGACGTTGACGACGAGATAGCTCGCGTACGGGGCCAGCAGCCGGGCGCTCTCGACGTAGTCAGCGACGGCGTGCTCGGGCTCGACGACCTTGGTCTTGCCGATGTTGACCCCGATGACCGCCGCCCGGCCGGCCTTGGTGCCGCGCAGCCGGTGGAGTCGCGACGCGACCTCCGCGGCGCCGTCGTTGTTGAACCCCATCCGGTTGATGATCGCGCGGTCGTCGACGAGGCGGAACAGCCGCGGGCGCGGGTTGCCGGGCTGGGGGCGGGCCGTGACGGTGCCGATCTCGACGTGGCCGAAGCCCAGAGCCAGCAACCCTGGCACGGCCTTGGCGTTCTTGTCGAAGCCGGCCGCGAGGCCGAACGCGTTGGGGAACTCGATGCCCAGCACGGTCCGTGGAGCGTACGTCTGGTGGAACACCAGCCGAGTCCCGAACCGGCCGGCGCGGATCGCGGCGAAACCACGCTCGTGCGCCTTCTCGGGATCCATCGAGCGGAAGACGGCGTCGAAGAAGGCGCGATAGACCACGCAGTCAGCGTATCGGCACGACGACGGCGAACACCGCGCCCCGGTCGGCGCCGTTGCGCACCTCGAGGCGCATGCCCATGCGCGAGGCCAGGCCGTGGGCGATCGACAGGCCCAGGCCGGTCCCGACTGACCGCACCTCGCGATATCGCGCCTGCAGGACCCCACGCTCGAATGCGACGTCCAGATCGGCGGGCTCGAGACCGGGGCCGGAGTCCTCGACCTCGATGACGACCTCCGTTGCGGACCTCGCCGCCCGCACCGCGACGACACCACCCGTCGGAGTCGCCCTGATCGCGTTCTCGACGAGCCCGTCGAGCAGCTGGCGCAGGCGCATGGGATCGGCGTGCACCGTGCCGGGTTGGGTGTCGGCTCGCAAGGAGACACCTTCGCGCTGGCACGTCGCCTGCCACGCGAGCCCAAGGTCGCTCAGCAGGCTCGCGAGCGACACCTCCCGCGGCTCGATCGTGAAGTCATCGGCTTCGAGCCGCGCGAGTGCGAGCAGGTCGCTCACGAACCGGTCGAGGCGCGCGGTCTCCGCCACGAGGGTCTCGCCGGTCGCCCGTACGTCCGACGGCTCGATCGCCCCATCCGCCATCGCCTCGGCATAGCCCCGCAGCGCGGTCAGCGGTGTGCGGATCTCGTGGGAGACCGACAGCAGGAACTCGCGCTGACGTCCCTCGCTGGTGGCCAGCGCCTCGTCCAGCGACGCGACGGCGCGGCCCATGTCGTCGAACTCCCGCACGGTCGACGATCCGATGGGCACGCCCCGCTCCCCCGCGGCGAGCCGGCGGGCCGCGCCGGCCGCCGCGGCGATCGAACGGGTCAACGTACGGGAGAGGACGAGACCCAGGGTGCCCGCCGCTGCGAGCCCGAGCAGCAGGGCGAGCAGCAGCCGGCGACGCAGGGCAGCCGTCGCCTCGTCCACGCCCGCAACCGGTTGGACGGCGACGGCCGAGAAGCCTCGCCTCGTCCGGCGCCCCTCGATCAGGATCGTCTCGCCCTCGACGGTCGACGTCGCCGACAGCGTCCCGGTCTCCAAGAGCTCGGCGACCTGCGCGTCGGTCAGGAGGTCGCCGGCAGCGCCTGTGACATCCCCGCCCCGGCGGACGATGGCATAGCGGCGGTCGTCGCGGCCCAGCACCTTCTGCTCCTGCGCGAGGAGCTTCGCCGCCGCTGCGGGCTTCGCAGCGAGGCTGTCGACCGAGCGGACCAGCTCCTCACGGGCCTGGTCGCGAGCGACGCCCTGCACCACGGGGACGGTCAGCACGAGGGCGACCAGCGCGACGACGACACCGCCGGCCAGTGTCACGAGGAGGATGCGGCGGGACAAGGTCGTAGTCATGGCCGTGCCGCCGAGTAGCCGACGCCGCGGTGCGTACGGATCGGCGATTCGTCACCGAGCTTGGCGCGCAGCTGGGCGATGTGGACGTCGACCGTCCGGCTCTGCCCGTACGCCGCGGCGCCCCATACCGTCGACAGCAGCTGCTCGCGGCTCAGCACGATGCCGGGCCGGCGCATCAGCGCAGCCAGCAGGTCGAACTCCGTCGCGGTGAGATCGACGCTGCGCCCGTCGACCGTCACCTCGCGGGTGGCGGGCTCGAGGTGCACGGGACCGAGGTTGAGTGAGGCCGACTCGGCGCCCCCGGAGCTGCGGCGCAGGACCGCGGCGATCCGCGAGACCAGCTCGCGGGGCGAGAACGGCTTGGTGACGTAGTCGTCTGCACCGAGCTCGAGGCCGAGCACACGATCGACCTCGTCGTCACGGGCCGTCACGAAGATCACCGGCGTCCAGTCGTCATTCGCGCGCATCCTCCGGCACACCTCGATGCCGTCCAGCTCGGGCAGTCCGACATCCAGCAGGACGAGCGCCGGCCGGAGCGTCGTCACCTGGCTGAGTCCGCGTGCGCCGTCGTGCTCGACGTGCACCCCGTAGCCGGCCCGCGAGAGGTAGAGGCGCAGCACGTCCGCTATCGATTGGTCGTCCTCGACGACGAGGACCAAACCCTTGCCCGCGGTGGTCACGCCTCCATGAAACAGGACACGCGCCTCCGGCAGGTAGGTCCGCCGACGATCCTTACGCTCCTCGAACATTCGCTTGACGCGTCCCTTGCCTTCGTGCGGAAGGGTGAGGATCGTCGGGAATGGCCCGACCATGACGTGAAGGAGTGACTGATGAACGCTTCCACCTTGAAGGCCGCCGTCGGCCGCAGGCTCTGGATCACCGGGCTCGTGCTCGCCATCGCCGCCGCACTCGTCTCGGCGCTCTTGCTCACGTCGTCGTCGACACCGGCGAACGCGACGATCGGGCAGACCGCGATGACCCTGGAGGCCGAGCTCAGCCAGGACCAGCCGAGTCCTGAGGCCAGGGCCGAGGCCAAGGCGGATCGGAAGGCGTTCCACGCCGACATGAAGGCGGCCCGGCAGCTCAAGGGGAAGGCACGAGCCGACGCGGTCAAGAAGGTCGTGGCGGATGCCACGGCCGGGAAGTACGGCGACAAGATCGAGAAGCGGTTCGACCGCCGCGCCGCTCACCGGGCTGCGATCTTCGCGCTCCTGCCCGACGAGCTCCAGGCCGATCTGACGAAGCTGCGCGCCATGGAGCCGGGCGACGACCGCAAGGCATACCGCGACGACATCCGGCAGAAGGCGCTGGACGGCGGATACGGCGACAAGGTCCAGGAGGCCGCCAAGAAGCTGCAGGACTTCTGGAAGGACTGACCCGGCAGCTCAGAGCGGGATGACGGCCTCGACCCGGCCGCCGTCCTGGCGCGCCGACGCGACGACGCTGCCGCCGACCTGCTCGGCCCGCTCCCGCATGGACGAGAGCCCAACGCCGGGCTTCCACTGCTTCGTCGACGGTCCGTCGTCGTGGACCGTCAGATGCAGCACCCCGTCGTCGGCGGAGATGCTGACCTCGACCTTGGTCGCCGCGGCATGGCGGGCCACGTTCGTGAGGGACTCCACGACGATCCGGTAGGCCGCGACCTCCGCCGCCGCCGAGAGGTCGGGGAGCGTGTCCGGCGTGTCGATCGTGACCTCAAGCGGCTTGCCCTCTGCGGCATGGAGGGTCGCAGCGTGCTGCCGTACGGCACCCACGAGGCCGAGCTCGTCGAGTGTCGCCGGGCGGAGGCCCTCGACCAGGCGGCGAACCTCGGCAATGGCACCTGCGGTGTCGTCGCGGAGGCGAGCCAGCAGGGCGTCGGCGGCATCGGCGTCCGTCGAGAGGTGGTTGCGGGCCGCGTCGGCGGAGAATGCAACACCCGTCAACGTCGGCCCCAGCCCGTCGTGAAGATCCCGCCGCAACCTGCGGCGCTCGTCCTCGATCGCGGCGATCGCGGCCCCGCGGGACTCCTGGAGGTCGCGGGCCAGCGCCGTCGCGCGCAGTGTCTGCGCCAGCAACGGCGCAACGATCCGCAGCACGTGCTCGTCGTCCGCGGACAGCATCAGCTCGCCCGCCCTCAGTCCGACGACCATCTCGCCGACTGCGTCTTCACCGAGCCGGAGCGGGAGCGTACGCGTGTGGGTCACCTCGGTGCCCGATGTCGCAAGCGTCTGTCCCTCCGCGCGCAGCGAGGCGTACGGCAGGACAAGCGCCTCACGGATCGCCCGCAACGCCAGGACCGGGTCGTCTCCGATGCGGTCGACGACGCGTGTCGCCGCCTGCAGCGGATCCGGTCGGTCGCCGAACAGCATCTGGTCGACGACACCGCGCAGCATCACCACGACCGGATGGAATCCGAAGGCCAGCACCGCGCCGATCACGCCGAGCGCGCCCGCCGACGGATCGGGTGCGCCGGACCAGTCGAGCACCGACACGAACCCGGCGAAGACCGAGACGTACGCGATGACCGCCACCAGGGCGACGACTCCCCAGACGATGAGCCCACGGACGTCCACGACGTCCGGACGGATCACGCCGATCACCATCGCGGGCGCTATCGCCGCGCACATCAGGGTGACGATCGACGACGGCGTGGTGCCGCTGGTCCCCTCGGCGGAGAACATCAGCAAGCCGCCGACGAGCCCGACCGTCCCAGCGGTCACCGCGAACCACTGGAGTGGCACTCGTGATGCGTCGTCCGCCGTCTCCAGGCGCCACCACACGTGGACGATGATGACCAGCCCGATGACGACGCCCATCGCTTCGGCTGTCTGCGCCTCGCGTGGTGCCGCGACCGCGATGACGCCGGCGGCAGCGAACGTCGTCACGGCGAGGAAGTCGACGGGCCTGCGCCAGCTCCAGCGGGGGTAGGCCGCGACCGCCAGCGGGAAGGCCAGCATCGTCGACCCGATGCTCAGAGCCCACTCGACACCCGGTGCCTCGTCGCGGACGTGCAGCGTGAGGGCGCCCAGGACGGCGAGCGCAACGACCACGAGCAGCGCCCCGCACACCGACGCTCGGCGGACGTACAGCAGCACCGCCCCGCTGACACCGGTCACGATGGCGAATGCCGCGATGCTCGCGCCGAGGAACCACTCGGTCATCTCGGCCTGCCAAGTCCCTGGTCGCGGGCTCGCACGATGGCGGCCGACCGGTCGGACACTGCGAGCTTCGCGAAGATCGACGAGATGTGGTTGGCGACGGTCTTGGGCGCGAGCTCCAACTCCTCGGCGATGGCGTGGTTGCGCTTGCCGGCCGCCACGAGGTCGAGCACCTCACGCTCCCGCTCGGTCAGCTCGGGGAAGGGCACCTCGGGGGTCGTCCTCGGCTGGGTGAAGTGGCCGAGGACGCGCGCGGCGACGCCCGGCCCGAAGATCGCCTCGCCGGCGACAACGGCGCGGATCGCCCGGTCGATCTCCTCCTGTTGCGCACCCTTGAGGAGGTAGCCGCGGGCACCGGCCTGCATGGCCGCGAAGACCGTGTCATCGTCGTCGAACATCGTGAGGACCAGGACCATCGCCTCGGGGACCGCGTCGCGGAGACGGCGGGTGGCCTCGAGCCCGTCGATCCCGGGCATACGGATGTCCATCAGGACCACGTCCGGCCGCTGCAGCTGCGTCTCACGGACGGCGCCCTCGCCGTCGACCGCCTCACCGACGACCTCGTAGCCGTCGATCGACTCGAGCAGTGCGCGCAGCCCACCGCGTACGACGGGGTGGTCGTCGGCGAGAACCACGCGGATGTGGTCGGGGGTCATTCCTTCATGATGCCGAGAAAACCGGGCAAAAGACCCGGGAACCTGCACCTAGGCAGGCCGGGAAAAACTCCGGACAATGAGGAACCGGCACACCTGTCGGGGGTGCGTGGGCCGGGTCACCGTGGAATCACCTTCCACGACAAGGAGCTCATCATGATCCTCACCACCAAGAACAAGGTCGGCCTCGCACTCGCCGGCCTGCTCGGCGTCCTCGACCTGCCGAGCTTCCTGACCAGCACGCCCGACGGCGAAGAGGGTCCTCCCCAGGGCATCCTCATCCTCGGCTCGATCTGCGGCCTGATCACGGTCATCGCCGTGGTGATCGCATGGCGCAAGGCGAGCGGCGCGGCCATCCGGGTCGCTGCCGGAGCCCGCATCGTCTCGATGCTGTCGGCGATGCCGGCGTTCTTCGTCGACGTCCCGGCATTCATCAAGGTTCTCGTGACGGTGTTCGTCATCGTGACCCTCACGTCGCTCGTGCTGATGTTCTCACCGGCCCGGCGCTCGACCACCGTGATGGATTGAGGTGCCGCCATGATCGCCGTCGTCACGATCCTGCTGGCGTTCCCGCTCGGGTTCTTCCTCCGCTCGCACCTCGCCGCCAACACGGCATACGCCATCGCGTACCTCTGGGCGTTCGTCTACCAAGGGGTCTACCTGTTGCTCGACGCGATGAATGGAGGCCGGGATGCGTTCGACCCCAAGGAGTTCCCCCTGAGCTACGGGCTGGTCGCTCTGGCCATCTTCGGTGTCGGCTTCGGGCTGGTCGCGCTGGGGCGCCGGGTCGGCAGCAAGCGCCGGACGCGCGTCGCTGCCTGACCGCGGAAGCACGCGAGCCCGGTCCCCCACGGGACCGGGCTCGCGTCGTGGGTGCGGGCTCAGGACCGGTGCCGCGCCAGGAACTCGGCGGTCCTCGGACTCCTGGGTGCCGTGAACAATTGCTCCGGTGGGCCGGACTCCTCGATGCGACCGTCCGCCATGAACACGATCCGGTCCGCCACCTCGCGGGCGAAGGCCATCTCGTGTGTCGCCATCACGATCGTCATCCCTTCGGTGCGCAGGTCGCGAATGACGTCCAGCACCTCGCCGACCAGCATCGGGTCGAGCGCCGAGGTGATCTCGTCGAGCAGGAGCACCTCAGGCTTCATCGCGATCGCCCGCACAAGGGCAATCCGCTGCTGCTGGCCGCCGGAGAGCGCGTCTGGATAGGCGCCCGCCCGGTCCTCGAGGCCGATCCGGGTCAAGAGCTCGCGCGCAGTCACCGTGGCGTCATCGCGGCTGCGGCCACCGGCCTTGACCGGCGCGAGCACGATGTTGTCCAGGACGGTCTTGTGCGGGAAGAGGTTGTACGCCTGGAACACGATCCCGATCCGACGCCGGATCGCGTCGACGTCCACGCGCGGGTCCGTGATCTCCAGGTCGCCGAGCCAGATGTCGCCGTCGTCGACCTGCTCCAGCAGGTTGAGGCAGCGCAACAGCGTCGACTTGCCTGAACCGGAGGCGCCGATGAGGCACACGACCTCGCCTTCGGTGACCTCGAGGTCGATGCCCTTGAGCACCTCGGTGCCGTGGAACGACTTGCGGACCGCGTCAGCTCTCAGCACGTTCCGCTCCTCATGTGATCAGTCCGTTCTCGCGGCGCAAGGAGCGCACGGTGAGGTAGTCGGTGAACCGCGCCAGGGGGATCGTGGCGGCGATGAAGAACAGGGCGGCCACGACGTACGGCGTGAAGACGAAGTCCTTCCCCGAGATGACCTGCGCGGCTCGCAGCGACTCGACGAGCCCGATCGTCGACAGCAGCGCGGTGTCCTTCTGCAGCGAGACGAAGTCGTTGAGCAGCGGCGGAGCGACACGGCGCAGCGCCTGCGGCAGGACGACGTGACGCATCGTCTGGCCGTACGTCATGCCGAGCGCGCGGCCGCTGGCCCACTGGGTCGGGTGGATCGACAGGATGCCGGCGCGGATGACCTCTGCGACGTACGCGCCATAACTCAGCGTCAGCGCGATGACGCCGAGCCAGAACAGGCTCGTCGGCATGCCGGTGAGGTTGAGCGCCGGGAGGCCGAAGCCGACCAGCAGCACGATCAACAGCGTCGGGGTGCCGCGGAAGACGTCGGCATAGAGCACCGCCAGCAGCTTGATCGGCGCGAGCGCCGGCGCCGGGATGACCCGGATGATCGCCACGATGACGCCCACCACCAGCACGAGCACCTCGACGACCATGAACAGCCGGATGTTGAGCCAGAACGACCGGGCGACCTCGGGGAACGCGGCCTTCGCGTCGGGCCACCAGAAGTACGTGCGGTGGACCCGGTCCCAGCCCGGCGAGCTGCCGACGACATACGCCAACAGCCCGATCACGACGATCGTCGACACCGCCGCCACCGCGCCCCGGGTCAGGGTGCGGCGACGGCGGTAGCGGTCGCGTTCGAGCTGGCGCTCGCTCTGGGTCACTTCAGCTCGGGGACGTCGGTCGCCTGGTTGAGCCACTCGTTCTTGAGCTTCTCGAGCGTCCCGTCCTTGGCCAGGGCGTCGACCGCTGCACTGGCGCACGGGGTCAGCTTGCTGCCCTTGGACAGCAACAGGCCGAACTGCTCCTGCTTGCCCTTCGCGGGCTGGAACTGGCCGACGATCGTGCCGCCGTCGATCTCCGCCGCGGTGAGGTAGTAGGCCGTCGGCAGGTCCGCGACGATCGCATCGACCTGCTTGTTCTGCAGCGCCTGCGCGGCCTTCGACGTGTCGTCGTAGACGAATGGCTTGGCGGCCGGCTTGACCTGCTCGATGATCGCGTCGAGCGAGGTCGTGGCGATCTGGGCGCCGAGCTTGGCGTCCTTGAGGTCGGCGAGGCTCGTCGCGCCGGCGTACTTCGAGCCCTTGAGGGTGATGATCGCCTGGGCTGCGGAGTAGTAGGGAGTCGAGAAGTCGACGGCCTTGGCGCGGGAGCTCGAGATCGAGAACTGGTTGATGTCGACGTCGAAGGCCTTCTTGCCGGGCTGGATCGCCTGGTTGAAGCCGGCCTTGACCCACGTGACGTCGCTCTTGGCGAAGCCGAGCTTGTCGGCCACGGCGTAGGCCACGGCGGACTCAAAGCCCTTGCCGTTGGACGGGTCGTTGTTGCTGAACCACGGGTCGTACGCCGGGTCGTCGGTCGCGATCGTGAACGTGCCGGCCTTGACCAGGGGGAGGTCGGCCGGCTTGCAGTCGGCGAGGGCGGACACAGCCTTGGTGTCGCTGCCTTCTGAGTCGGCGGGGGCACATGCGGCGGTCAGGGCGAGCGCGAGGGCGGCGAGAGCGGTGAGACCGCCCTTGGGGGTGAACTTCATGAGGAGAAGCGTAGGGGCGCGGCGAACGCCGACCGACCAGATCTCACGCCTCGACGATGTGGCACTGGTCGCATCGTCGCGCCCCGACACCACGTGTTCGGTCGGCCCCCGAGCCGGCCGAACACGCTTGAGCTCCCAAGTACCTCATCGCACAAGGAGGCAGAAATTCACACGCGTCAGGATCTTTTCCTGCGTGGGTGATTTCCTGAGCCCGCCCGCGATGAACCGGCATGAACAGCATCAGATCGGTGGAGCCCCGAAGGCTCATCAGAGCATCACTCATCGCACTGATCGCGTTTGCCGGCTCGCTCGCGCCGGCAAGCGGTGATCAGGCCTCGACGATGTCCCTCAGCCAATGCCCCAGCGGGTACATGTGCGTGTGGACCGGCACCAGCTACAGCGGAACCATGCAGAAGTTCGCCGGCAGTGGCTACAAGACGATCAACTTCGCCAGGATCAACTCGGCCTACAACCGTCGATCAGACCGTACGTTCATCCACGAGCAGTCGGATGGCAGCGGCGTGTATGCGTGCTTCAACCCCGGCGACAGGAACTCCAACCTGTCGGGCTGGGTCGAGTATGCCGAGGCGGTGTATCTGTCGACCGCCACGTACTGCTGATATCGAGCGCCTCACCACGTAATCTCAAAACGTGGGAGAGGACGAGTTCAGAGAGCTCTACGCGCGACTCGGCGCGCAGATCTTCTCCTATGCCGCGCTCCGGCTCTCCCCCGAGCAGGCGAAAGACGTCGTCAACAGCACGTTCGAAGTGGTGTGGAACAAGCGACATGACGTTCCCACGGAGCCGTCGGAATGGCCGGCGTGGATCTTCGGGATCGCCAAGAATCACATACGTCAGGAGATGCAGCGCGTGCGCCGAAAGCATCACGACAACCGCTTCATCGACGAGTACTCGACGCAGCTGGACGCCTCCGATGCGCCTGACATCGCCGACCTGGTCGCGCAGTCGGATGCCGGACGCCGCATCTGGCGCCAGCTGACGCCCGCCGAGCACCACCTGCTCAACATCGCCTTCGTGCGCGACCTGGACAAGCAGCAAGCCGCCGCACTGCTCGGCATCAGCATCACCGCCTACACGACGCGCGTCAGTCGACTGCGCCAGCGGATCGCGACGTTGGACAGCGCCGAGGGCGAGCTCGCGGGCGCCGAAGGAGGTGGACGCTGATGGCTCCGAACAGCAGCGATCTGGATCGCGACGACGTCGAGCTCCTCCGCCGGACGGCTTTGGCGGCGGGCCTGGATCCGCGGCTGGACCCCGACGACCTCGGCGTACGCCTCGACAGCGCTGACGAATTGCTGGCTCGGCTGCACACGCCACCTGCCGACGAGGTGCGCGCCAGGCGTACGCGGCGCTTCGGGATCCTGGCAGCTGCCTCGGTCGCGGCCACCGCCGCGCTGGTGCTGGGCGTCCTGCAGCCCTGGCACTCCTCCCCGGCAGCAGCGGACACGCCGCCCGTGCTCGACTACGAGTTCGCGAACGCGCAGAACATCGCCTACGCCCCGGGCAAGGATCCGACCTCCGCATTGCGTCAGCTGTCGACAGCGGCGCAGGCCTTCACTGAGGCGTCTGGCCAGGGCGACGTCCAGCACGTGGTCACTGACAGCTGGTTCGGGTCCATCGACGACGACAAGGGGGCGAACAACATCGCCCTCATCCCGACACTCAACGAGACCTGGCTGTCGCCCGACGGATCATTCCGCCTGATCGAACGCACGGGCAAGCCGCTGACCGCCGACGGGCGTGGCGTCGCCAAGCACGCGGTTGAAGGCCTGAAGGCCCGAGCTGATGAGTCGCAACCGGCCGACTCGGTCGATCCGACGTTGCTCACCTCCTTGCCCGAAGATCCAGCCCAGCTGCGGCCTGCTCTCCTCAAGGCGACGGATTGCGATCGCGACCCGGCCGGCAGCCGCCGCGCGCTGTGCCTGTTTGCGCGGATCGAGGAATACAACAGCACGTATGTCGTGCCCACTCGGGTCACCGCCGCGCTCTGGGACCTGATCGCGGCTCAAGGCGTGACGAGGCTCCTCGGCGAGGTCGAGGACCGCGCTGGCCGTCCCGGCATCGGGATCTCGCTGATTCCATCGGACCGGAACGAGTTCCGACAGGTCGTGATCGCGAGTCCGCAGACCGGCCAGGTTCTCGGGTTCGAGGAGATCCTGATCAAGACCGTCCCCGACCTCGACGTGAAGGCGCCGGCCATCACTCGCTTCACGGCGTTCCTCGCATCTGAGCGCGTGGACCAGGCCGGGCCCGCCACGCCCTGATGCCGCTCGGCAGAAAACTTGTCCCACCTGTGTGAATACCGGGCTCCAACTGTGATGGGCAGTCAGACGTCCTGACCAAGGAGCCCGCCGTGATCACGATCGCAACGCTTGCCGTGTCAGCCAACCGCTGTGGTGCGGTGTGGATCACCGGTCCGATGGGTCGCGGCAACCTGACCCACACCGCCGCCGTCGTGTTCGACGACGTCGACGAGGAGTACGCCCGGCTGCAGGAGGCGATCGCCGGCCGCTACCTCTACGCACCGACGCCCGAGGCCGCCGCGTACGCGCGCAGCCTCGGCGAGCACCCGGCGTCGATCCGCAACCTCAGCCAGCCGGCCCGCACGCTGCAGGAGGCGGTGTGGCACAGCCATCGGAACCAGGTCTGCAACGACCCGAGTGTCCAGCACCGTCAACCGAACATGCGACCGGTGCCGGGTGTCCCTGCCGTGCCGACCAGCCAGCTGGCACTGGTCACTGCTCCCATCGCCGCCAACTACGTCCTCGCCGTATGGCAGGCCTGGCTCGATGCGGAGGGTGAGCGCGCGAGTCGCTACCGGCCCGGCTCCGGCGACGTCGACGGCGAGTTCATCCGGATCCTCCCTGACGAGTTCGTCCTCGCCGAGCTGCCGGCTGGGATGCGGTTGTTCGGGTAGGCCCTGAGGCTCGTTCTCGTTCGCGGCGCGCCACCACCATGGTCAGCACCGAGAGCACGATCCACACCATGGCGATCAGCGGCGGCCGGCCGCCTGGCCCATCGAAGTACGCCTGACCGGTTCCCGCCTCCAGCGCCGCACCGTGCGGCAGCCAGGGCGTGATGGTCGCCCATGGCTCCGGCAGCAGCAACGGATGGGTCAGGCGTACGAGTGGTGCGGCGGCAAGCACGAACACGGTCGTCGCCACGCCGAGCCCGAGCACGCCGAAGACGCTCTCCAGTGCGAGGGTCGTCACCGATCCGACCAACACCGTGAGCGCAGCGATCGCCCACCAGGTGAAGAAGCCACCGTCATAGCGGACCGAGACTGCGACTGCGATCAGTCCTCCGAGGGCACCTGCGATCGCCGCGACGACCGCGATCCGGCGGGCTCCGAGTGCCCACGTCGGCGCGGTTGGACCCCGAAGCCAGGTCACGACCAGGGCGACGACGAACCCCAGGCCCGAGCAGAGCCCGGCGATCACGTACACACCGCGTCGCCCGGCATCGCCGTCCCGCGCCGGCACGAGGTCGCGCACCACGACATCACGCCCGAACGACTGCTCCATGCCCTCGACCCGTTCGCGGACCTCACGGTTGAGCTCGTCACCGTTGGCTCCGGCGAGGTAGAGCGTGTCCTGGTCGCGACGGAGGTCGACCACGACCACCGCGATGCTGTGACCTGCGCGAACGCTGCTCCGGCCCTCCTTCGCAGTGGCCAGCGCGTGCGCGTCGAATGAGTCGTCAGGGAGGGTGTCCGCGCGGTCCACCAGTGCCGTGGCGACGACCGGCGGTGCGACGATGCCGATCGGGGCGTGCCGCGGATGGTCGGACGGCCCGGCCAGCGCCAGCGAGATCAAGACGCCGAGCTGCAGCAAGCCAAGGGCGAGCACCGCAACGACCCGCCTCCGTCCCATGCCACCTGACACTAGCCATGTGAAACCGTGAGGCCATGATCCCCGGCCGGCTGCCCTGGCGCCTGCGCGTCGGGCTCGTGACGCTGCCTGCCGCCGTCGCGATGTTCGCGGCCGTGGCGATCGCTCCCGATGCCCGCGACAAGCCGACCCCGCCTGCCGAGCTCGCGGCCGAGACGCGATGCCTCCCGATCGACCCGATCACCTCGGTCGGGGATCTCAACCGGCTCGCGACCAAGGTCCGCGGCGGTTCGGAGTTCCAGGGCGCCGACGTCGGTGCCGACGTGAGCCTGCAGGACGGCCGCCGCCTCTGGGTCTTCGGCGACACGCTGCGAGCGCCGGCCTTCGACGGCCAGCGGTTCGTACGCAACTCGATGCTGGTCTTCCAGGAGCGCTGTGCCGACGTCGTCCTGCCTGCGGATCACGGCGCACTGATCCCTGACCGCGCGGACGGCGTCGGCTACTGGCCCATGTCGATCGCGAGGGTCCAGCGTACGGGCTACGACCTCGTCGGGATCGCAGCGCAACGTGTCCGCGGCAGCAATGCACCCGACGGCGAGCTCGCATTCGAGAACCTGGGGCCGGCGATCGCGCTGTTCATCGTGGCGCGTGGACAGACTCCGCAGCTGCTCGAGGTCACGGACATCGGCGTCGACCGGGGCGGCACCAAGCGGCCGACCTGGGGTGCCGCATCGGCGGTGAAGGACGGGTGGGTCTACCTCTACGGCACCGCCAACCCGCAGAAGAAGGGGGTCTTCGGCTACTCGCTGCAGGTCGCGCGCGTACGCCCCGACGACATCCTGACGACGTCGAAGTGGCGCTATTGGGACGGCTCCACCTGGCAGCGCTCCGCTGCCAAGGCCGCGATCCTCATCCCGGCCGAGGGCGGCGTGTCGCAGACCCTGAGCGTGTTCAAGCAGGGTGATCGTTGGTACGCCGTCAGCAAGCAGGACGAGTTCCTCGGCTCGCATCTGGTCATCTGGTCGGCGCCGAGCCCGACGGGACCTTTCACAGCGGGCCCCTCCGTCGCTGAGATCCCGTCTGATGCCTCGTCCGGCACCTTGCGCTACATGCCTCTGGCACACCCCGACCTGCTCCCGAAGAACGGCTCGGTCGTCGTCTCGTACAGCCAGAACAACACTGACCTCGGAAAGGTCGGCAGCAACCCGTTCCTCTACCGACCCCGGTTCCTCCGCGTCGACCTACCGAAGTAGCCTCTCGGTTCACCCTTCGCCGCTTCAGCCAGTGACCATGATCTGGGCAGAGGTCTCCTTGACCTTCGCGTTGGCCCAGCGCATCTGGCGGAGCGTCTCGGGATGGCACTCCTGAGCAAGGGAGAGCAGCGTGGTGTCCTTCATGGCCTGGGCGGTCTGGGCGAGCACCTCCCAGTCGAGGGAGACTCCTGCTGCGGTGCGGTGGACGTGGCGCAGATCCGCCAGGAGCAGAAGACCGGGTTCGTGAAAGCGTCCCACCAGCTCGGAACCCTTCTGCTCCATCCGTGCCAGCAACGCGGTTTCGTCCTCGGGCTCGGGGTCCAGGTCCAGGCCGTAGTCGCGTCCGACCTCGCTGAGGCGCCGGACGTGCTCCTGGGACCAGCGCGCGATGTCCCGGGCGACATAGAAGATCTCGTGGTCGACCTTCTGCTGGTCTGACAGGTTCAGGAGAGCACCGGCAAGATCGTTCTCGGCGCGATGCAGCTCCTCGATCGCCGCACCGACCTTGTTGCCGTGCAGGCTGCGAAGTGTCCGGCCCATGCTCATCGTGGTCCTCCCGCGTCTTGGAGCAGCTCATCCGCGATGGCCGATTCGACCCCTCGGGTGTCCGGGACGGATCCCGCGACGGGACGCGATCCGGTCGTCGTCGGTGCCGGCGCCGGCACGCCGTCACCCTTCGCAATGCAGACCGCAGCAGCTGCGGCGGTCTTGAAGATCGGCTGCTTCGACGCAGGATCCCAATCCGTCAGCGTCAGCTCGTTCGCCGCGCGTCCCGACTCCCCCGGCTCATGCCCGGCGTCGGTGTCCCAGTAGCCGTAGTGGAAGGGCAGGAACAACACACCATCGCGAATGCCGCTGACGCGAAGACGCGCGGTCACCTGGCCACGTGGACTCGAGATCCGGATCAGGTCGCCCTCGGCCCAGCCCTCCCGTTGTGCGTCGCCACTCGACGCTTCGACCCATACGTCGGGCGCCGCCGCCTGGAGCTCAGGCGCGCGGCCGGTCTTGGTGCGGGTGTGGAAGTGGTAGAGCGTACGGCCGGTGATGAGCTGGTACGGATAGTCGTCCGACGGTGGCTCGTGCAGGGGCAGGAACTCAGCCGCCTTGATGACCGCCTTGCCCGCAGGGTTCAGCGCCTTGTACTCCGTCGGCTCCACCGGCGCACCGGTGACCATGTCGCGGCCGTAGCTCTCGCAATAGTCCGGGCTGGACCAGAACGCGCCGTCGACGTAGATCCTTTCGGTGCCGTCGGGGTGCTCGTCGTTGCACGGCCACTGGATGCCGCTGCCGCCGCGGAGCTTGTCGTAGGTGATGCCGGTGTAGTCGCACGGTCGGCCTCGGCTGCACTCCTTCCAACCCTCGAACGCCTCCTCAGGCGTGCTCCACTTGACGAGCGGGGCACCGTCCTTGTCGCGGAGATCGAGCCGGCGGGCGTAGTCGACGAGGATGTCCAGGTCCGAGCGGGCCTCACCCGGAGGGTCGACCGCCTTCTCCGAGAGGTGGACGGTGCGGTCGACGTTGGTGAACGTCCCGGTCTTCTCTCCCCACGTCGCGGCGGGGAGCACGACATCGGCCAGCTGCGCCGTCTCGGTCAGGAAGATGTCCTGCACGACGAGGAACAACCGCTCCTGCGACAGGATGCTCCGCATCCGCGACAGCTCCGGCATCGACACCGCCGGATTGGTCGCGGTCACGTAGAGGAAGCGGATCGAGCCTCCCTCGACATAACGCATGATCTGCATCGCATGCGTGGGCGCGGAGTAGTGCGGGATGTCCATCGGGTTGACGTTCCAGACCTTGGCGAGGTCCTCGACGTGGGCATCATTCGACCAGTTGCGGAACGCCGGAAGGTCACCGTCGGCGCCGCACTCGCGGGTGTTCTGCGCGGTCGGCTGCCCGTTCATCTGCAACAGCCCGCAACCGGGCTTGCCGAGCATCCCCCGGAGGATGTGGATGTTGTTGACCTGGACGGCAGCCGCCGTCGCCTGGTGGGACTGGTAGAAGCCCTGCAGCACGGTGGACACCAGTCGTTGCGAGGTGCCGATCAGTCGAGCCGCCTCACGCAGGTCCGCAACCGGGACATCGCACACCTCGGCGGCCCGCTCCACGCTGTAGTCCGAAAGCATCTTCTGCAGCTCGGCGAAGCCAACCGCGTGCGCCTCGACGTACTCATGGTCGATCCAGTCGTGCTCGAGGAGCTCACTGAGCAGCGCGTTCATCAGCATCACGTTCGTGCCGGGCCGAGGCGCCAGGTGGATCGTGGCGTGGTTGGCCACCGGGGTCCGGCGAGGATCAACGCACACGATCTTCGGCGGATCAGGTCCCGCCAACCGGTCCAGGATCCGCGTCCACAACACGGTTTGGGTCTCGGCCATGTTGTGGCCGTAGAGACAGATCACGTCGGCGCGGTCGATGTCGGTGTATGAGCCGGGTTGGCCGTCCGATCCGAACGACTCCTTCAAGGCCTCCGCGGCGGTCGCGGTGCACAACCGGGTGTTGCCGTCGACATGGTTGGTGCCGATGCCGCCATGGGCGATGAGACCCAGCGTGTAGTACTCCTCGAGGAACAGCTGGCCGGTCGTGTAGAAGGCGATCGATGACGGTCCCCGCTCCTCCAGCAGTTCCTTCGTCCGGCTTGCCACGGCATCCATCGCCGTGTCCCAGTCCGTCTCGACCAGCTCACCGTCCCGCCGGATCAGCGGCCTGGTCAACCGGTCCGGGGAGTTGTTCGCCTGCCAGCCGTAGAGGTCCTTGGGACCCAGCCGTCCGTGATTGACCCGATCCTCGGCCCGACCACGCACCCCGACGATGCGGCCGTCCTTGACCGCGATGTCCATGGCGTCCCCGTTGGAGTGCAGGATCGAGGCCGACTGCGCCCAGCTGTCGACCGAGTCGATGTCGACGCCTTCGGCCAGGTGAGAGTCAACCCGGGTGGGCCACGACTCCCCTGGTCCGTACGGCGTCCGGGTCCCCCATGGCTTCGCGATCCTGTCGATGTGTCCCATTGCCCGACACCTTTCGTGCTTCGGACAGCTCCACTCGCTTGCCACCCCTGCACGTCAGCGCGACGGGCGAGGTGCGCTGGTTTCATCGATACCCGCACCGAGGATCGTTCATGCGCATCGCGCCGCATCCAAGGTCGGCGCAGACGCGTCGACGCGGGCTGAGCCGTCTGATTTGCAGGATGCCGCCATTAGCCCTCTGACCTGCAGTTACGCATCCGATTCGCTAGTTTGTCCGCGTATTGCCCGCGGATTTCACGACTCAACCGTTGACTCCCGGTGCTGCCCGGACACAACCCAAGGCCTGCGCGAACAGATGAGTGGTCAGATGCTGGCACTGCGATCGTCTTGTCGGATCACTCGCACTCAGGCAGCCACCAACAGCACGCCGCCAGCCGTTCCCAGCGCAACGACTTTCAGGGCTTCGACGCCGACGTACGTCCAATGTGCGTGCGACCTGGGGGCGTCGTGCCCAGCCAGAAAGGATTCAGTTCGCCGGCCCAGTGCAGGTCGCACCAGTAGGACTTGCATCACCAGGCACACGACAGCAGTGACCATGGCGCCAGAAGCGGGCAATGAGTTGGTGCCGTTGAGCATGGCCACAACAGCTACGACGGCCAAGAGCGCCTCCACACAGTTCAACGCCCGGAACACCAGTCGGCCAATGCCCAAGCCGATGGGGATCGTCACCCCCGGGGCGCGAAACTTCAGAGGGGTCTCGAGGAAGGAGATGGCTAGCACCATGCCAAACCACACAAGGCAAGCCGCAGCGGCAAAGGCGTCGGGCGTCTCCATGAGGTCCGTCTCCAGTTCTACACAGGTGCAATAACTCTATCGTACTACGATAAAGTCTATTGCTGGTGGGGGCGCCGAGTTCCTGTGGTGACGTCGCCGCCCCACTACCAATGCCCTAATCGACCGGGCCGGAGACCGCGCTCGCTCGGCCACTCACATGGACGCGTCGTCACCCTGACCCCATACGGGAAAGTCGAAGACTGTGCCCATGCGACTCAGCTCGTCGCGGTGCAAAGCGCTGAGCCGTCCGATGAGCTCGTCGCCGGCAGCGGTCAGAGTCACCCGCGCCACGCGGCCATCCGAGGGGTCAGATCCTCGAGTCACCAAGCCTTGGCCCTGAGCGCGGTTCACCAATTCGACGACGCTGTGGTGGCGGAGCTGCAAGCGTTCGGCCAGCTCGCGCACGGTCGCCCAGTCACGTCCTGGGAACCCCTTGATCGCCAGCATCAATTGGTACTGCTGTGACGTCACTCCGTGGGCGCGGACCGCTTCCTCGCTGAATCGCAGATAACGACGAATCGCGAACCTGAATCGCGCAAGCTCCTCAAAATCAGCCTTGGACAATGCCGCGGAGACGTCCTGCTCACCAGATCCCATATGACAAGCACACCACACGACCGTCCCCCATTCCTTTCCCATTTATATCGTGTTACGATATTTTTGTTGCCGGTTCTTCTTAGCGGCCGGCCGCTGGAGGTAGAGATGCTCAGCGAGTACGAGCAGGAGACGTTCAAGGCCATCGAGCGCGAGCTCAACCGCAGCGACGAGAGCCCATCCCGCCAGCCGGCGATCGCGTCGGCCGCCGAACCATGTTCGAGCACTGCGTGGTGGGGAATCGCAGCGATGTTCGCGACCGTGATGTGCCTCGGGGCCGGGTCCACGGGGGCTGCCGCCGCGTGTGGCACAGCCAGCTTCGTCGCGGTGGCACGCGAGCTAAGGTCCTGGCCGAGACCGAAATCAGGACGCTGCGACGACCGGTCGAGGCTGACATGAGCACCACCGACAGCCGGGCCGAAGTCGTCGTCGGAATAGATGGCTCCGAGGAGTCCTACACAGCGGCCATCTATGCGCTGCAGGAGGCAGAGTCACTGGGTTGCACCCTGCTGCTCGTCCACGCCTACAGCCCAGTCCAGAGCGACTACTGGACCGAGGGATCGCACATCGACCTGCGCCACGCGGGCCACCAGGTGCTGGACGAATTCGCCGACATGCTCCGGTGCGAAGCCACCCCCGCCACACAGATCGCCACCATGCTCTGCGCCGGAGACCCCGCCGGCACCCTTGTCCAGCTATCCCACAACTCGCCCTGCATCGTGGTCGGACGCCGCTCCGTCGGGTGGCTGCAACACGCCATCGTCTCCAGCGTCAGCGCCAGACTGTCAACCGTTGCCTGGTGCCCATCGGTCATTATTCCGGAAAGCTGCACTGACCTGGCCCCCCACGGACCCGTGGCTGTCCTGGTCGACTCGGTAACCGAATCACCAGCCTGCCTGGCCTACGCAGCCGCCACAGCGAAACGGCACGGGACCAGCGTTACCCTCACCCACGCCGCACCTCTGCGTCATCGCGAGTGGCCATCGGACCACGACATCTTGCTCGTCAGCGAAGCGGTCGAGCAGAGCCGGCGAGCTAATCCCGGGACCAACTTCACCACCGATGTCATTCGCGAACCGATCGCCGAGGCCGCGGCCGGCATCTCACAACGGTCATCCGCTCTCGTTCTCAGCCAAGCCGGTTCGCCCAACCTCCTCGGGTGGCGTCGCTCCCCCGTCCACGCGGTCCTCAAGAAGGCCCAGTGCCCGGTCATCACCGTGCCGTCGGCGAAGCGCGCAGCCCGGGCGGCGGCACCACCCTCGCCGGATCATCGTCTCCGCAGGTTCCTGCGCTGGTGAGGCTCCCCAGCCGCACCCAGTTCTCCTAGAAAGAGGTACATCACATGTCACTCACCGCCAACCGTTTACGCACGGACCCGGCCGAACAAGCCTTCGTCCTGCTGCGGACCGTATTCACAGTTGCGCCCATCGTCTTCGGGCTGGACAAGTTCACTAACTATTTGGTCGACTGGTCGACCTACTTGGCTCCATGGATCAACGACATCGTCCCCGGAAACGCTGACCAAGCCATGTATGCGGTCGGTGTCGTCGAGGTCGCGGCCGGTCTTCTGGTCGCCTCCCTCCCGCGCATCGGCGGCTACGTCGTCGCACTGTGGCTGGCCGGGATCATCGTCAACCTCCTGACCTTGCAGGACTACTACGACGTCGCCCTGCGGGACTTCGGTCTCTTGGTCGCAGCACTCGCACTGGCGCGACTGGCCAAGGCGCACCATGATCACGGCGCGGAGTCGACGCACTACCTGAAGTGACAAGCCCTACATCTGCGACTGTGGAGGTTGGTTGCCGGATGCTCGCACCGAGGGCTCTAATTGATGTGATCCAGACGGCCAGCGAACGGATGCAGGTATGGATGCGCCGAGCAACTCGAGGGATGAGTGGATCCGCTCCGCGAAGGCTCTTGATAGCCGGCAGCTGGAAGACTGGTTGACCCGGGTGGCAGCGGCGCTCCGCCGCGAAGGCGACGACTCGACGGAGGATCTCCTTGGGGACTACCTGCTCATGCTGGCCGATGCGGCCACATCCGGTGTTCGTCCGACCCGCGACCAGCTCGACGCCGTGCATGCGCTCGGGCGGCAAGCAGCTGAAATGGGTGTTTCTGCCGGACACGGAGTGAACCTCTATCTGTCCGCAGCTCGAGCGGTGTGGGAGGAAGTTCCCGCAGTGATCCGCGACCGCGATAACGCAGCGGTGCGTTCAGCGGCAGAGGCTGTCCTACAGGTGGTCGAGGATGCGGTCGCCACGTTCGCCGAGGGGCATGCAGCCAGAGGCCGCGAGATGATTCGGTACGAGGAGACCATCCGTCGCGAGCTGATCGACGACCTGCTCCGCGGGGACGCCCACCTGGGAGAACTCGCTGAACGTGCTCAGCCGTTCGGATTGGATCTCACACGATCCCACCAGGTTGCTCTGGCCGAGGCTGAGGGCCGGCTCTCCCCCGTTGGACCTCCCACCAACTCATTGGAGAGACATGTCCTGGAGCGCTTTGGCGACCGTGACGTGCTCGTCACCACAAAAGACCGATTCATCGTTGTCCTGGTGCCGGCCGACGACGCCGACAAAGCTCAGAGCACCGTGACCGGTGGGATCAACGGCCTGGGCAAGTTCATCCATTCGGAGTTGAGCCGCCTCCGGCGCGGGTCGCCGTGGCGGGTTGCCGTGGGTCGCGCACATCCTGGTGCCTACGGCATAGCTCGTTCCTATGAAGAAGCTCGGGATGGAATCACCACCGCGGCGCGGTTGCGGTTGGACAACCCGATCGTCGAGGCCAAGGACGTTCTGATCTACCGGGTGTTGTTCCGCGATCAGCCGGCGATCGTCGACCTGGTCCAATCGGTACTCAGTCCGCTCGGCGATTCGCGCGGAGGAGCCCGGCCCTTGCTTGACACGTTGGAGGCCTACTTCGACAGCGGATGCGTCGCCACGACGGCAGCGGTGCGCCTCCATCTGTCAGTGCGGGCGGTCACTTATCGGCTGGCTCGAGTCCACGCCCTCACCGCACATGATCCGACCGACCCAGCCCAACGCCTCACCCTGCAAGCGGCCGTCCTCGGCGCGAAGCTGCTCGCCTGGCCCGAACACGAACTGCCCTCTCAAACCGCAGCTCACTGACCGGCGGGATCGTCACTGCCAGTCGGGTTCCGAACCTGCCTTTCCCGTGACGTCCGGTGCAACGGCGATCGGTGACGTCTCCCCGGGTTGTGAGCCAGATCCAACGCGGCGGTCTCGGGATGGTGCGGGTCGAACGCCGGGCTCTCGGAGCGGATGCGCGGCAAACGCTCAACGAGATCTCCTCGATCGGTGCGTTCCTGCTCGGTGCCTCCACGCTGCCGTTCTACCCGAGGCTGTGGGTCACCAATTTGCCGGAGGGTCGCTCGCAGGAAATGACTGCAGCCCCCACTCTTCGACGATGTCCTGCGGAAACCAGTCAAAGACTTGGACCGACCGATCCGTTGGCTCCGCACTGCGGTCCGTCGGGACCTGTTGCGGTTCGGCGTTCCGCGGCCAGGAACAGACGTTGGGCTCGGTAGGCCCATCGCCCGAAACAACCGGCCCCGACGCGGGCACAGCGACGCTGACTGACCACATGATCGACTCCCTTGAACGACCCAGACGATGCGTCCCGGCTCACTTCAACCATGGGCCCTGCCAGTGCCCGCCGTCAGTGATCTGGGCTGGACAAGGTCGACTGGGTACGTTGCCGAGAACCGGCAAGGTGCGCCAGCTTGCTGATGGTCGGCAACGAGCGACCTGCGAGATTCGTCGTTGTTGGGCCTAGAAGGGCAATGAGTCACAGGCGCACAGTGGGTATCGAGGTGATCCGCAGCAGCATCGGATCAGTTCGTCCCAAACGGATGGAGCCGAGATGTCAGATCCACTCCTCCACACTGCGCCGAACGGGCACCAACGTGGATGACGTCAGCCGGTCGCTCCTGAGCGCACATGTCGTGCCCGTACGCGCGATCAAGCCCTCCCTCGGCTCGGACGTCTGACGTGGACTGGGCAGGCTGGGGGTTGTTTGGGCTGCTGGCCACCACCGCCCTGACGGCGCTGATGATCAGCGCCCAGCTGGGCGGGATCAGCCGTTTGGATCTGCCCCTGATCCTGGGCACCGTCCTCACTCCGGACCCGGATCGAGCACGTGTCGTCGGCTTCCTCATCCACCTCTTCGTCGGTCAACTCTTCGCCCTCGGATACGCAGCTTGCTTCGCGACCCTGGGCCAGGCGACCTGGTGGCTCGGTGGCGTCCTCGGCGCGCTCCATGGCGCTGTCGCCTTGACAGTCCTCGTTCCGATGCTGGTGGGGGTCCATCCGCGGATGGCGTCCAACCGTGCCGGCCCAACCTCTACCGCCGTGCTCGAGCCACCAGGGCTGCTCGGCCTCAACTACGGCGCCCAGACACCCCTCGTCACCCTCGCTGCCCACGTCGCCTATGGCGTCGCCTTGGGACTCCTGCTCACCGCAAGCTGAGGTGTTAACCAGTGCCTTCTCGTCCCTCGTCGGCTCCGGCGTCGCAAACGGCAATCGGCGCGAGCGACCAGGGCCGCGACGTCCCGATCGAGGACTATGCACTGATCGGCGACACCCGCACCGGCGCGTTGGTCGACTCCGACGGATCGATCGACTGGCTGTGTATCCCCCGTTTCGACGGGCAGCCGGTGTTCGGTCGCCTGGTCGGCGGACCTGCGGCCGGCAGCTTCCGACTGGGCCCCGCTCACCCCGCCCCAGTCATCGGTCGCGGCTATCGTCCGCACACCGTCACCCTTGAGACGACCTGGAAGACCGAGTCCGGGCGGCTGACTCTGTCCGAAGGCATGGTCGCCGAGGTGGGCGGAAAACTACTGCCGTCCACCATGCTGGTTCGACAGCTGAGGGCCGAAGACAGCCCGGTGAAGGCCGTCATCACGTTCGATCCTCGCCTGGGAGAAGGCCATCGCGCACCACGCGTCCAGCAGCGTGGTGCGATCTTGGTCTGCGACTGGTCGACCACCGCCATCGCGCTGGCGACGACGTCCGGTACGGCCGTCCAGCCTGGTCGGCTGCACACTGTGACCATCACCCCAGGCCGGCCCTTCACCTCGGTGATGTCTGTCGCCGATCGTGAACCACTCGTCTATCTGGACCCCGAAACGGCATGGCAGGAGCTTCATGCAGATGAGCTGCGCTGGCAGGCCTGGTGCCGAGACATCGACCACGACCTTCCCCAACGTGAGACCGTGGTGCGCAGCCTGCTGACTCTCCGCCTGCTCACCTACTCCCCGTCGGGCGCACCCGTTGCCGCGCCCACGACGTCACTGCCAGAGCTCCTCGGCGGCAGCCGGAACTGGGACTACCGCTATGCCTGGCCGCGTGACGCAAGCATCGGCATCGGCGCCTTCCTGGGCGTCGGCAAGCAGGAGGAAGCCCGGTCCTTCATGGCGTGGCTGCTCAGTGCCACCCGTCTGGATCGGCCGCGTCTGCCCGTGCTGCTCACCCTGCACGGCAAGCACCCGCCACCCGAGCGCGAGCTGAACGGCTGGTCAGGCTATGCGGCCAGCACACCGGTTCGGCAGGGCAACGGGGCAGCCGACCAGCATCAGCTTGACGGCTACGGCTGGGTCCTCGACGCCGCGTGGCTTCTCACCCAATCGGGACACCACCTTTACTCCGAAACTTGGCGGACCATGTCTGGATTCGCCGACACTGTGGCGGCCAGGTGGCGGGAACCTGATGCCGGCATCTGGGAAGTCCGCGCTGACACCGCCCATCACGTCCATTCCAAGATGATGGCCTGGCTTGCCTTGGACCGCGTACTTCGTATCGGCGCTCACCATCGAACCTCAAGCGCCCGTACGCTCCGCTGGACGACGGAACGGTCGGCACTCCGCGAAGAGATCCAAAGACTTGGCTTTGACCCGGTGAGAGGCACCTACACCCGTAGCTACGGGTCGTCCGACATCGACGCCGCATTGCTGATCCTGCCGCAGCTGGGGCTCGAGCCAGCCGCCTCCCTGCGGGTGCGGGGAACCATCGACGCCATCGTTCACGACCTCGACGCGGGGGCCCCATTGCTCTATCGGTATCCACCTGGGCAGGACGGCCTTCCCGGCACTGAAGGCGCCTTTCTGCCCTGTTCGTTCTGGCTCGTCCAAGCCCTCGCCCGCAGCGGTCGTACGGCCGAAGCCAACGCACTGTTCTGCGACCTCATCGCGCTGGCCAGTCCAGTCGGGCTGTACGGCGAAGAGATGGATCCACGAACACATCATCACCTCGGCAACTTCCCCCAATGCCTGACTCACGCGGCCCTCGTGCAAGCTTCGCTCGCCCTCCGGGACGCCCCGACCTCGCCGACCCTTGTTGCCCGGGGTCGGCAACGAGCGCCCCTCAACGTTCGCCGTCGTTGCACCTAGAAGGCAATGAACGGCCACGGCACAGTGGATATCGAAGCGATCCACCGCAGCATTCGGGATCAACTCATCCGAGACAGATGGAAACACGATGCCAGCTCAACTCCTCACCCCACTTTTCCCAGTCGTCCGCCCGCGCTTACGCAGTCGCGGACGGACCGATGCGGGCCCCTCCAGCCAATCCATAGGGAGGGGCCCGCGACCAATCGGCACCATTGAGGGCCGAGCATCATGACGGCCGGTGTCGAGCCTCCTCGGCAAGCGAACGCCAACCCGGCCAGTCCGCCACGAGACGACGACCCGTCCGAGACCAGCGAATGGACGGACTCTCTGGACGCCGTCATCGATCACGCAGGCACTGCCCGAGCGAGCGACATCATGCTCCGGGTCTTGCAGCGGGCGCAGGAACGTCACCTGACTTTGCCGGCAAACGCGACCTCTGACTACGTCAACACGATTCCCGAAGCCGCGGAACCCCTGTTCCAAGGTGAGGAAGACGAAGACATCGAGCGTCAGATCGGCGACTACATCCGATGGAACGCGGCGATCATGGTCCACCGTGCGCAACGGCCAGGTCTTGGCCTGGGTGGACACCTGTCGACATACGCATCGACGTCCACCCTTTTCGAGGTGGGGTTCAACCACTTCTTCCAGGGGCACGACGCGGAAGGCGGCGGCGACCAGGTCTACTTCCAGGGACATGCTTCGCCAGGGATCTATGCCCGTGCGTTTCTCGAGGGACGTCTCACCGAGTCCCAGCTCGACGGTTTCCGACAGGAACTCTCGTGCCACGCTCATGGCGGGGGGCTTCCCTCATACCCGCATCCACGACTCATGCCTGACTTCTGGGAGTTCACGACCGTCTCGATGGGACTGGGACCGATCAACGCGATCTATCAGGCGCGGTTCAACCGCTACCTTCACGACCGCGGCATCAAGGACACGAGCGGTCAGCATGTGTGGGCGTTCATCGGCGACGGAGAGATGGACGAACCGGAAGCGCTCGGCGCCCTCGGCGTGGCGGCCCGCGAAGGGCTCGACAACCTCACATTTGTCGTCAACTGCAACCTGCAGCGCCTCGACGGTCCAGTCCGGGGCAACGGCAAGATCATCCAGGAGCTCGAGTCCTACTTCCGGGGTGCCGGTTGGAACGTCATCAAAGTCGTGTGGGGACATGAGTGGGATCGGCTCCTCAGCGCGGACAAGCAAGGCGCGCTCGTCGACCTGATGAACCACACCCCGGATGGTGACTTCCAGACCTTCAAGGGCGAGTCCGGCGCGTTCGTACGCGAACACTTCTTCGGACACGATCCCCGCACCCTAGAACTGGTCAAGAACATGACCGATGCCGAGATCTGGAATCTGAGGCGCGGTGGGCACGACAGCCGCAAGGTGTATGCCGCGTACGACGCCGCGCTTCGCCATCGAGGCCGGCCCACCGTCGTGTTGGCTCAAACCATCAAGGGGTGGGGTCTCGGGCCCCACTTCGAGAGCCGGAACTCCACACACCAGATGAAGAAGTTCACCCTCGAAGAGCTGAAGGCGCTTCGCGACCATCTGCACATCCCGGTCGACGATGACCAGCTCGACCCACAGCTCCCGCCCTACTACAGACCACCCGAGGGATCACAGGGGCTGGAGTACATGATGGAGCGTCGCCGCCAGCTGGGTGGTCCGCTCCCCCAGAGGCGCGGCCGCTGCGTGTTCCCACCCCAGCCGGCCGAGTCCGCCTTCGCGGCCATGGCTCGTGGTTCTCACCAGCCGATGGCGACGACGATGGCCTTCGTCCGCCTGCTCAAGACCTTGATGAAGGATCCGGCAATCGGGCATCGACTGGTCCCGATCATTCCGGACGAAGCCCGGACGTTTGGCCTGGATGCTCTGTTCCCGACCAAGAAGATCTACTCGCCGCATGGCCAGAACTACCTGTCCGTCGATCGTGACCAGATGCTCAGCTACCGGGAAGACATCGCCGGGGTCTTGCTGCATGAGGGCATCACCGAGGCCGGTTGCGCAGCGTCCTGGACTGCGGCCGGGACCTCGTACGCCACTCACGGCGAGCCGATGATCCCGATCTACATCTTCTACTCGATGTTCGGGTTCCAGCGGACTGGAGATCTCTTTTGGGCAGCCGCCGATCAGATGACGCGAGGATTCCTTCTGGGCGCCACCGCCGGCCGAACGACGCTCAACGGCGAGGGCCTCCAGCACCAGGACGGACACTCTCTGCTGCTGGCATCGACGAACCCTGCCTGTGTCGCCTACGACGCGGCGTACGCCTTTGAGCTCGGCCACATCGTCAAGGACGGCCTGCGCAGGATGTACGGCAGGACCGTCAAGCGAAAGGACCCCAACGTGTTCTACTACCTCACCCTCTACAACGAGCCCATCGAGCAACCCGCTGAACCGGAAGATGCCGACGTCGAGGGAATCCTTGCCGGGATGCACCTGTACTCGCCCGCGAGCACCGACAGCGGCTTGCGGCCCGGCGTGGGAGCGCAGATCTTGGCCTCCGGGATCGCTGTTCCGTGGGCACTCGAGGCCCAATCGATGCTGCGGGAGCACTGGAGCGTCGAGGCTGACGTGTGGTCGGTGACGTCCTGGACTGAACTACGAAGGGAAGCGCTCGAGACCGAGGACTGGAACCGTCGGCATCCGGACGACCGGCCACGAGTCCCCTACGTCACCGACCGACTCCGTGGCCGACCGGGACCGGTAGTAGCGGTGTCGGACTGGATGCGCGCAGTTCCCGACCAGATCGCGCCCTTCGTACCTGCTGACTGGGCATCCCTCGGTACCGACGGATTCGGCATGTCCGACACACGAACGGCCCTGCGGCGATACTTCAGAGTCGATGCTGCCTCGATCGTCCTGGAGGTCCTTGAGGTCCTCGCCCGCCAACACATGATCCATGCCGGGCTACCTGGACAAGCCATAGAGCGTTATGGTCTCGATCCGGCGGCTCCCGAATGACCCCGCGCAGCAGCCGACACGACGTGGCCGCGGGATCCCGGATCGGGCGATGCAGCGAGCGAAGCCACCTATCGGCTGAGGACGTCGGCGATGATCGCAGCCTCACTGATGTCGGCTCGCTTCGTCGCGGTCAGCAACGTCACCACCCCGTCTTGGGCGAGCCGCTGCAGATCCCCGAGCGCGGCGGCTCGCTCAGGTTCTTGGAGCTCCGCGCGATAGCGGCGGCCGAACTCCTCGAACTTCTCCGGATCATGGGAGTACCAGACACGCAGCTCAGTCGATGGAGCGATCTGCTTGCACCAGTCGTCGATCGCCGCCTTCTCCTTGGACAAGCCACGAGGCCAAAGCCGGTCGACCAGGACTCTGGTCCCATCCAGGGGACTCGGCGGATCATAGACTCGCCCCACGCGTACACGCGGCTCGTTCACCATCAAGAATCAGCCCTCTCGCGCCGCCAACCGTACCCATCGCCAAGACATTGTCGGACGGCAGTGGACCTATGAGAAGGCTCATTCGTCTGTTCGTGGAGCAGGGCCAGAGCGCATGGCTGGACAACCTGACCCGCCCATATCTCCGTGACGGCACTCTGGCGCGATACGTCGCAGACGGAATCCGCGGCGTGACTGCGAACCCCACTATCGTGGCGACAGCGATCGAAGCATCCGATGCCTACGACGACCAGATCAGAGCACTCATCGCGTCGGGCACGTCGCTCGAAAACATGTACTGGGACCTCGCGGTGACAGACGTCATTGACGCCCTCAAGGTCCTTCGGCCAACGTTCGACAGCAGCGACGGTGGCGACGGATTCGTGTCCATTGAGGTATCACCCGGATTAGCACGGGACACCGATGGCACTGTGGCGGCCGCACGGGAACTGCATGAGCGCATCAGCGAGCCCAACCTACTGGTCAAGATCCCTGCCACACCTGAAGGCGTGCCCGCCATCCAAGCCATGACCGCGGAAGGGCGCAACATCAACGTGACGCTGATCTTCTCGCTCGAGCGCTACAGCCAGGTCCTCGAGGCACATCTGTCAGGTCTGGAACAGCTCGCCCAGCGCGGTGGGGACGTCTCGACCGTGCGCAGTGTTGCGTCATTCTTCGTCAGTCGGGTGGACACGGAGGTAGACGATCGCCTGGAGAAACTCGGCACCGACGAAGCCCTTGCCCTGCGGGGCCAAGCCGCGGTCGCGCAAGCCAAGCTCGCCTACCGACTGTTCCAAGAAGCCCACGCCAGTGAGCGGTGGGCGAGACTGGTCCGACTAGGAGCGCGCGTCCAGCGGCCACTTTGGGCATCCACGTCGACCAAGAATCCTGATATTCCAGACACGCTCTACGTTGACAACCTCATAGGCCCCCACACCATCAATACGCTTGCCGAACGCACACTCGAAGCGTTCGAGGACCACGGCACCCTCGACCGTACGGTCGACCGGGAGGTGGCGACCGCCACCGGCCACATGCGCGCTCTGGCCGCGGTTGGCGTCGACATGAGCGACGTGGGCCGCGCCCTCGAAGAGCAGGGCGTCGCCAAATTTCAAAACTCGCTCACCCACGTGATGACGACCCTCGCGAAGAAGACACAGACGACATAGTCGCCTCCGTCTCGAGGATCGGGTCCGCGCAGCAGCACTAGCCACACCAGCGACAGAGAGAGATGAACTCATGACGGTACGCATCGGCATCAACGGATTCGGGCGGATCGGGCGCAGCTATCTGCGAGCTGCCCTGGCCACCATCGCGGACGTCGAGGTGGTCGCGGTCAACGACCTCACCGACGCCCAGACGTTGGCGACCCTGCTCGAGTGGGACTCCATCTCCGGCCACCTCGACGGCGTCGGGAGTGAGGACGGCACCATCACGCTCGGCGACAGGGACATCACCGTGTTCGCCCAACCCGACCCTGCTGAGATTCCCTGGGGCGACGCGGGTGCCGACGTCGTCATCGAGTCCACCGGCCGCTACACCGACGGCGGCGCGGCCTCAGCCCACCTCAAGGGCGGCGCGAAGAAGGTCATCATCTCGGCGCCAGCCAAGGGCGACGTACCGACGTTCGTGCTCGGGGTCAACGACGACAAGCTCGACCCAGATGGCCACGACATCTTTTCCAACGGATCCTGCACCACGAACTCGCTCGCCCCGCTGGCGAAGGTGCTCAACGACTCGTTCGGCATCGAATCCGGTTTCATGACGACGATCCACGCCTACACCGGCGACCAGAGGCTGCACGATGCGCCGCACTCGGACCCGCGCCGAGCGCGCGCGGCGGCGCTCTCGATCATCCCCACGTCATCAGGTGCGGCGAACACGATCGGCAAGATCATCCCCGAGCTCGACGGGCTGCTGACCGGAGCCTCACTGCGCGTCCCTGTCCCGGTCGGCTCGATCACCGATTTCACCGCGGTCCTCCGCAGGAGCGCCAGCGTCGAGGAGCTCAACGCAGCGTTCCGCGAAGCCGCCACCACCCAGCCGCTGGAGCACTACCTGCACTACTCCGAGGCGCCCCTCGTCTCCGCGGACATCGTCGGCAGTCCGTACTCCTCGATCTTCGACGCGCCGTTGACCGAGGTCGTCGGCAAGCAGGTCAAGGTGCTCGGCTGGTACGACAACGAGTGGGGATTCTCCAACCGCCTCGTCGAGTTCTCCGCACGGATCGGCGACGCCGTCTCGTCACGCGGCTAGGAACCAACACGTACCCAGCACCTGCGCATGGAGCGGCAGTCCGCGGCGGCGCGGACACGAGAGTTGGGTCGCTGTCAGACGCCTTTGCCTACGCCCACCCCGGTAGCTCCGCGGTGCGGGGTGGATCTGCGCCAGGGCGCGAGCAGGTGATCGCCGCGGCTCCCACGGCGTACATGCCGAGGTCGGTGAGTTTCGCGAGGTCGAGCTCGTCGGCGGCCGGCCAAGAGTGTGCGGCGCTCCAGGACAGCATCGCCGCCATGAACGAGTCCCCGGCGCCGATCGTGTCGACAACCGTGATGGCCGGGGCATCGATCCGGGTGACGGCCCGCGAGCTGGCGATGACTGCGCCGGCGCCGCCGAGGGTGATCGCGACAAGCGCGCCGCCGACCGCAAGTTTTTGGGCCAGGACGTCTGGCTCCTCACCAGGGAAGAGCACCCCAGCGTCCTCGTCGCTCATCTTGATGATGCCGGCGTGCGGGGCGATTGCCTCGAACGTACGCCGCCACACCGCATGGTTCGGCTCGACCGTCAGGCGCACGTTGGGGTCATACGACACCGGTACGCCGACGGCATCGGCAATCGCCACGAGATTCGCGACGAGGGCGGCGCCGGGCTCGAGGCATGTGCCGAGCGATCCGACGTGGATGACCTCGAAGCTGCCGGGATCCGGCAGGGCTGCGGGGTCCCAGGTCAGGTCGAACTCGTAGGTCGCGCTGAGGTCGTCAGCGAGCGTTGCCCGGGCGCTGGACGTACGCGCGGGGGTGGGTTCAAGCGCGTCGAGCACCACCTCGGACTCGTACAGGCGATTACGAAGCAGGTCGCCGTACGGATCGTCTGCGAGCTGCGCGGCCAGCCGCGTAGGCACCTGGAGGCGGGCGAGGCCGACGGCGACGTTGAACGGCGATCCGCCCGCGTGCCGCTCGGGTTCCGCGTCCGGACTCTGCACGACGTCGACGAGTGCCTCGCCGACGACAAGCGCGGTCATGTGCGGATTTCCGGGGTGAGAACGAGCTGGAGCCGGCCATCGCGGCCCCAGGTGACAGGAATGGGATCAACGATCTCTCCGCCGAACTCCCCACCCCCGACGAGGTTGCGGAAGGCGAGCAGGACCCAGCGGCCATCGCGTTCCTGGATCAATCGCCCGACGTACAAGGACTCGTCGTGAAGCCGGTAGGCGCTGGAGATGTCGAAGGGGCCAGCGTGGTCGTCGATGTTGACCGCCCAGATCCCGCCCTCTCCATCCGCGGCGAGACGAGAGTCCGCGAGCTGAGGAGTCATGCACGAGAAGAGAAGCACCGATCGACCATCGACGTCGGCCACCTGAAGGACCTCCAGCTGACCAAAGCCCCCGCCGGGCTTGCTCAACGGCGGTTGGACGGTCCAGGTCGAGAGGTCGCGCGAGCGGGCGTGACCGACGACGCCCCGGTCGCGAGGCTCACCGTCATTCGCGCGCGCGGTCACCAGCATGTGCCAGCCATCGCCCGAAGAATCGGCGAAGACCCACGGGTCCCGCCACGCCTCGTCGGGCCATTGGGCGTCGGTGAGTCGTTCGTACCACCGTGGATCGGCTTCGACGATCGATACGCCCGGAACCCGCTGCCAGGTGTGCAGGTCGGGCGAAACTGCCGCACCGATGCGCTGCACAAGGCCGCCGCTGGCGCGGTCAACACCGGTGTAGAACATGTGCCACATGCCGTCGGCGGCTTGGACGACCGACCCGGTCCACGTGGCGAGGTCATCGAACGACGGGCCATCTGAGGGCACGACCGCATCTGCCACTTCGGTCCAGCTCCGCAAGTCGCTCGACACGGCGTGCCCGATGGTCGCGCGCCAGTGGCGCCGGTCGGGGTCGTGCAGTGCTCGAGACGCCTTGAGGAAGAAGAGGTGGAAGTGCTCGCCGTCGTCGGCGAACCAGAAGTCCCAGACCCAGGACGAGGGAAGTCTGAACACGGGTGCCTTTCAGAACGTGGTGGGTGGGTGGTTGGTCAGGCGGGCGCGGTCGAGGACCGGCGAACGATCGGGCACGGCATGAGCAGGGGGCCTTGGACCGGCGGGGCCGGGGGCCATGAGCCGTCGAGGAGGTCAGCGACCGTTTCGCCGGCCCAGAAGCCCATGTCGAAGTGGGGCAAGGCCACCGACGTCAGCTCAGGATGAAGTCCGCGGGTGATGAGTTCCTGGTCGTCGAACCCGATGACGGACAGGTCCTCGGGGATGCGAAGCCCGAGTTCGGCGGCAGCGCGATAGACGCCCATCGCCATGCGGTCGTTGTACGCGAACACGGCCGTGGGCCGGTCTTCTCCTGCCAGCAGCTCGCGGGCCGCGCGATAGCCGCCCCAGGTCTCGGACTCCGCAGCAACGACGAGTGTCGGGTCGAACGCGATGGATGCTGCGGCGAGCGCCTCCTGATAGCCCTGGAGGCGTCCTGTCGTGGCCGGCACGTCGTCGATGTTGGTGACGAATCCGATCCGGCGGTGCCCCAGTCCGGTCAGCTCGTCAGTGGCGGTTCGGCCACCTTGGACCTCGTCAGGAACCACGCTGGGCGCGGGAGATGCTGGATCGACCGCATCGAGCAGCACCAGTGGTGTTCCATCGAGAACGGTAGGCACCGAGACAGCCCGGTGGTACATCGTCGCGTAGAGCACAGCGTCGACCTGGAACTGCAGGAGTGCCTTGAGCTCGCTCTCCTCGACTGCCGGATCGTTGTCCGTGTTGAACAGGACCACGGTGTAGCCACGCTCCTGCGCAGCTCGCTGAGCGCCGAGGATCATCTGTCCGGCGTACGGAGTGGTCGCAATCGAGTCGCTCACGAGTCCGATGGTCCCCGTCCGCTGCGTACGCAGGCTGCGCGCTGACCGGTTGGGCTGGTATCCCAACCGCTGGGCGGATTCGAGCACGCGCTGCCGGGTCTCGTCACGAACCTGTGCATGCGGGACCTCGTTCAGGACGTGCGACACCGTAGTCACCGAGACCCCTGCGTCTGCGGCCACGTCCTTGATTCCGATGCGCTTCATCTACGTTGTCCCCTCAGTCTGTCCATGGTGCGTGTCCTTTCGGTGCTCCGAATGCGGCATGCAGAATCAGCCCTTCACCGCGCCGAGCGTAAGCCCGGCAACGATGTGCCGCTGGAGAAGCAGGGTGAGCAGGATGACCGGAACCGAGTACATCGTGGCGAGGGCCGTCATCGGACCCCAGTCGAGACCGAACTGGGTCTGGAAGTTGGCGATCACGATCGGTGTGGTCTGGGCCTGCACCGAGGTCAGCAGCAATGCGAAGAGGAACTCGTTCCAGGACGCAAGGAACGCGAAGATCGCCGTCACGGCCAGGCCGCCCGTCACGACCGGGATGATGACGTGCCAGAGCGCGGTGAGCCTGCTGCAGCCGTCGATCCTGGCGGCCTCGTCAAGGCTGTCGGGCACTGCCTCGAAGAAGCTCGCCATCAGCCAGATTGACAGCGGGAGCGACACCGTGGTGTGCGCGATCGCGAGACCCGCAGGCGTGTCGAGCAACCCGATGGAGCGGATCATCGTGACCAACGGGAGGCCGACGGCGACAGGCGGCACCATCCGAGCCACCAGAGCGGCCATGATGAACACCCGACCGGTCACCGTACGAAAACGGGTGATGCCGTATGCCGCCGGCACGGCCAGCACCAGGGAGAGCAGCGTGCTGATCGACGCCGTCGTGATGCTGTTGATGAACGATGCCACGACGCCATCGCGGTTGAGTGCCGATGAGTAGTTGGCACCGGTCCAGGACTTCGGCAGGACGCTCGGCGGGACCGCGATCGTGTCGAGTGGCGACTTGAACGAGGTGAGCAACAGGTAGACGAATGGGAATCCGTACAGCACCAGGACCGAGATCAGCAGCCCCCACAGCAAGAGGCGGGTGCGGGATGATCGAACTTCGATGCTGCTCATGACTGGTCCGTTCCCGGTCGCCAGATGAACCACACGGCGACCATCGCGACCAGCAGCATGGCGACGAGATACATCGTGGCCATCGCGCTCGCCAGTCCGGGCTCACGGAACCGAATCATGGTCTGGTAGATCAGCAGGCTGAGCGTCTGGGAGGCGTTGTCGGGCCCACCCTTGGTCTGGATCAAGATGATGTCGAACGCCTTGGCGGCGTCGACCCCGCGCACGATCAGGGCCACGGCGATCACCGGCCGAAGCAGCGGAAGGATGATGTGGAACAGCATCCTCACGCTGGACGCACCGTCGATACGAGCGGCCTCGAGCACGTCGCCGGGGATGTTCTGCAGGCCCGCGAAGAGGATCAAGGTCATGAACGACGTGGTGAGCCAGATGTCGGGGATTGCGACCGAGAACAAGGCGATGTCAGGGTTGCTCAGCCAGCCGATGGAGTCGGCGCTCGACATGATTCCCACCCGGGACAGCAGCTCGTTGACGATGCCGAAGTTGTCGATGAGCAGGAAGCGCCACAGCAGGCCGGCGACCACAGGCGCGATCATCAACGGGTAGAGGAACATCGTACGGAAGATCGACGACCTCGAGCCCAGCATGGAGAAGAGCAACGCCGCTCCGAGGCCGAGGACGAACTCGAGGCTCACGACGATGCCGGTGTAGGCCACGGTGCGGAGGGCGGCACTGGTGAACGCAGATGAGTGCAACGCGTCGCCGTAGTTGCCGAGCCCGACGAACTCGCGAGCACCTCCAGCGATGGGTGAGATGTCGAAGAAGCTGTCGATGACGAGTCGGACCAGCGGCCAGGCCACGAAGACACCGAGGAAGATCGCTGCCGGCGCCATCAACAGTGCGGCGAAAGTGCGGTCACTCATCCGCGAGCCCGATCGGCGAGGGGCCGTCCCCCGCCGGGCCCGAACGGGCACGGCGGGGGCGGCGGCGCGGACCACCACCCCCGTGCGCGTCACTTGACGATGTCCTCGGTCTGGGCCTGTGCCTGTCGCAGCAGCGCCGCGTTGTCACCGCCGGCGACAGCCTTCTGGAGCATCGGGATCAGAACCGTGTCGACGATCTTCTGCCACTGCGGGCTGGCCGGCCGCGGTGCAGTGGCCGGGGCGTCGAGCGCTGCGATCAGTGCCGCAAGGTTCTCGTGGCCGGGCTCGTCCTTGTACTTCTCCAGAGCCGACTTGCGCGCCGCCAAGCCGAGGCTGGTGTCGAGACCCATCTCGTTGTGGTCGTAGGCGAACGTGATGAACTTCTCGGCGAGGTCGGACTTCTTCGTCGCCTTGGGTACCGAGAGGTACCAGGCGCCGGGAACTGAAGCCGTTCCAGCTGGACCCGCGGGAAGCACCGTGACGCCTGTCTTGCCCTTCGCCGGCGAATCGGCCGGGATCTGGGTGTAGGCGTGCGCCCAGAAGCGGGTCATCGCGGTCTTGCCCTGGTTGTACAGGTTCTGCGCCGATGCCCAGTCGATCTGCGCAGCGCCGGGCGGGCTGACCTTCAGCTTGGTGTTGAGCTCGGTGTAGTAGTTGAGCGCTTCGAGCGCCTGAGGCGTGTCGAGGTCGGCCTTGCCGCTCTTGGTCAGGACCATGTCCTTCGCGCCGGCCTGGAGCAGCGTGGCGAGGTACTCGGTCTCGACCGCACCCTTGACGTCCGTACCGAACATGCCGTCGCGAGTGAAGAACTGCGCTGTGTCAGCGAACTGTTCCCAGGTCGTTGGCGGCACGAGTGCATAGCCGTACTTCGCTTCGAAGGCCTTCTTGTTCGCCGCGTTGTCGAACAGGTCCTTGCGGTAGTAGAGAACCTCAGCGTTCGTCCATGCGGGCATCCCGACGAAATGTCCGTCGACATTTGCCTCAGACAGAAGAGACGGGAACAAGTCAGACTTGACGCCGCTGGTGAACATCTCATCGAGAGGGTTCAGGCCCTCTGCGAAGCCCTTCAACCAGATCGCGTCCAAGGCGGCGACATCGAACGAGACTGAGCCCGACGAGAGCTCACTCGAGAGCCGGTCGTACAGGCCGTCATACGGAAGCTCCACGAAGGTGATCTTGGTTCCGGTCTCCTTCTCGAAGGCGGCAGCGACGGGCTTGAGTTCTGCGTGTCCGCCCGCCTCGACCAGAACTCGGAGGTCCTTGGCCGAGTCCTGTGAGCCGCCGCCTGCGCCGCAAGCAGCTGCGGTCGACCCGATCAACAGCACTGCGGCGGCCACTGCGACGGCTCGCGCACGCAGGCCCTGGTTGGTCTTGCTGTACTTACTCATCACCCCTCCGGTTAGAAGTTTCACTCGCTGGGCCCCGAGTTCCCAAAACGTTTTGGGTAAACGTTTTGTGCAATGTAATCGGGGTCACATTGTGCTGTCAAGGGTCAGGCGTTCCCGGGTGCTTGGGGCCCGCTGAGGTTGCCGACCGCAGGTGTGAACCTCAACGCGTTGGCAGACCTGTCTGCGACCACTTGGGCATCGCTTCCGGAATCAAGGATGGTGTTCCCCAATGATTCGGAGTCGACCAGCACGGTTGTCACAGGGAGTGCGGCTGAAGCCTCGATCGTCAACAGGGCATCCACCTGAGCCGAGTAGCACGAGTCGCTGGACTTGGCGTCGACGTCCATCGCGACCACGTGGTTGTTGGATACGAAGTTGCCGGTCCCAGCCGTCAGCCGAATGGTGACAGGCGTTGCACCAGCCGGGCGAATGCTTGGTGAGTCGATGATCTGTGAGAAATGGTTGGCGATGACAGAGTTGTTGCTGCCGCTGACACAGAGCAGCCCGTAGAGGTCATCCAGCCCCTCGATTCCCAGGAATGGTGTCCAGGGCTCGTGGTCGCGCAAGAAGTGATTGGTGGCCACGAGGTTTTCCGAGCTGGCCGCTCCGAGAATGACCATCCCGGGATAGAAGGAGTGCAAGCGGTTGTTGGTGACGCTCGAACGCGTGACGCCTTCGAGCCGGACGCTGCTCGCCCCTCGAGGGAAGACGTTGTTCGCCGTGATCAGAAGCCCGCCATGGTTTTCGGCGTAGATCGAGTGCCCCCGGAATCCTGCCCCGATCAGGTTGTCGGTGATCTTCGACGCCTGTCCCCAGCCGCGGAGCTCGATGCAGTTTGCGCATTCAGCGACGAAGTTGTCATGAACCGAGAGCGCGTCCGCGTTGTAGATGGTGAGGGCGTTTTCCAGGTAGACGAAACCCATGCCAGTGACCCGGAACGAGTCGTTGGAGCTGGCGACATAGATTCCCGTCTTGCCGTTGATGTAGGTGTTCTCGGGATGCATACCCGAGTCATCCGCGGTGAAGTGCAACCCGTCGATGCAGAAGTTGGAGAACTCGACCGAGCTGATCCGCGGGCTTCCACTTCGCTCGACGAGGAAGGCGGCCCCTTTCGACTCATCGCTGTCTGGCACGAGCGGGAGGTCGACCAAGATGCGGCTCCCGCCCGGCCACAGCTCATGCAGATCCGGCCATTCGACTTCGGGGACGTTGAAGCGGATGCTCGACGACGTGAAGCCGTGCCCCGAGCCTTGGATCGTGAGGTAGCTGACGTCGATCACCACCTGCGTACGGAGGCGGTAGTCCCCGGGCGGGAGGTAGATCACCGCGCCTGGCTTGCCCCCGTCGTTCGCATCGGTCGCGGTCTGCCGGCACTTGATGTCCGCGATGATGCTGTTGATCACTTCGCCGACGTCGTCGGACGGGTCGCCCACGGACCATGTGGTGACGTCGTAATAGTTGCTGCTTGACATGTCTTCCTCTTTTGTTGGGGTTCGCAGCAACGCCCGCCGCGAGATGGAGGATGTCCGAACTCGTGCGACGCCAAAGGCCTCAGTGCCATTGCGGCGTCGTTGGCCCACTGGGCCACCTTTGCCAAAACGTTTTGGGCAATGGGTCGCGATCAAGATATGGGTGCTGTACGGCAGGTGTCAACGGAACCTGGGGTGGGACGTCGCTTCGGGGAGAGGACGGTCACGAATCGGTGGACCGATGACGCGGTTGCGACCGGAGAGCACGCTCCGTCCGGGTCAGTTGTCGACGTTCCGAAGGGCAGCCAGGACAGCGAGAACGCGGCGATGGTCGTCGGGCGCCTCGTGCAAATCAAGCTTGGTGAAGATCTTGGAGATGTGCGCCTCCACCGTCCGATGCGAGACGACCAACCTCTCCGCTATCGCGGCGTTGGACCGGCCCTCGGTCATCAGACTGAGCACCTCGCGCTCCCGCTCCGACAGCGCGAGCATCGGGCTGTTGCGGGAGTGGGCACGCACCAAACTCGCGGCGATCTCCGGATCGAGCACCGTACCTCCCGCCGTGATCGTCTCCAGCGCGTGGAGCAGAGTCGGTACGTCGATCACCCGGTCCTTGAGCAAATAGCCGAACCCCTTGGCGTGCCGCTCGACCAATTGCCCGGCGAAATGCGTCTCCACCGCCTGGGACAGCAGCAGGATCCCCAGGTTGGGAAATCGCTGCTTCAGCTCGACGGCAGCGGCTGCCCCCTCATAGGTGTACGTCGGTGGCATCCGGATGTCCACCACCGCGATGTCCGGCCGGTGCTCGGCAACTGCGGCCGCGAGCCCCGCGGCGTCGGCGACGGCAGCGCACACCTCGACCCCGGCTCCGGTCATCAGGGTGACCAGGCCCTCCCTCAGCAGCGCCGAGTCGTCAGCGATCACGACGCGCATGCGAAAACCGCCTCCACCCTCGTGCCGTGGGGCTCGATATCCCGAACGCGCAGATCACCGTCGATGGCCCCGACCCGGTCGGCGAGCCCGCGAAGCCCTCCCGAAGCGATTTCGACTCCGCCGACCCCGTGGTCCTCGACGGCAACGTGGAGCCGGTTGCCCCGGCGGCGTACGGACACCGAGACGTCCGGGGACCCCGAGTGCTTCACCGCGTTGGTCACCGCCTCGGCGATCACGAACCAGGCGGCTCCTTCTAGGGCAGAAGGGAACCGCTCATCGGCGACGTCATAGCGGATGTCGAGTGGCACACGATCGGCCAGATCCGCGACCGCCGCCACCAGGCCACCACCGGCCAGGGCCGCCGGTTGCAGCCCGGCAGCGAGGTCGCGCAACTCCTGGACGGTGACCTGGACCTCGGCGATCGCGCGATCGGACTCGGCCGCCAGGAGCGTGTCGTCACTGTGCAGGCGCGCAGACCGCAGCCGCAGCGCGATCGCGAGGAGTCGTTGCTGCGCCCCGTCGTGGAGATCGCGCTCGATGCGACGGCGCTCCTCGAGGTGCGCCGTCGCCAGCCGCGTGCGCGATTCACGGATGAGCTCGAGCTGGCGGGCGAGCTCAGCGCGAAGCGCAACGTTGTCCATCTCGGCGGCGGCCTCGCCCGCGACCGCTTCAACGACATCGCGCTCGGTCTCAGCGGGATCGAACTCAAGGCGAGCGATCACGGTGCCATGGCGACGTACGTCGACCACCTCGCCGCCAGGTGTGACCGTACGACCTGCCGAGGTGACCCAGGCATCGCCGTCGGCCGGGTACAACACGCGGCTGCCCGATCCGAGAACCTTCGCGACCAGGTCGTCGAGGTCTGCCGACGACTCCGACAAGCCCGTCCTGACGATGTTCACCGCGTCGTACAGCACCCGGTTCACTCGACGTCCCACCGCACGCCGGCCCCAAACCCACGACACCCGCGCGACCGCCACCCCGGCCAGTGTTGCGGCGACCGTGGGCAGCTGCGAGCCGGCGGCGATCGGCGTGCTCCTGTTGATCACCACGAGGACCGCAACGAAGGCCGCGACCACCGACACCGACGCGATCGCGTACGCGGCGGAGTCCGTGACGACCCGCTCGACCTCGTAGAGGCGGTAGCGCAGGACCGAAAAGGCTGCTCCGGCCACGAGCGCGACCATCGCCCCGCTCAGGACCAGCGAGGCGACGCCGGTCTGATCCGCGCGCGACAGTACGAAGGCCGCGACCACACACGGTGCGATCGGGATCGCACCGGCCACCAGCCACAGGAGCTGCTGACGGCGCTCGCCGTCCGCCCGTCGCCACGCCACCACCAGCACCACGGCCGAAGCGACCAGGCAGAGGCCCAGCCCGTAGATGGCGACCGCCGCCACCAGCCGGGTGACGCGTGCGAGAGACTCGATCGCCAGCGGGCTGGAGATCTCTTCGAGTGGCGGGTCGAGCTTCGTGGTCCGCAGCAGGACCATCGACTGGAAGGCGGCGCCGGTAAGGACGGTCACGATGGTGAGGTGCCGTGTGACAGCGGGACGTGTCTCCTTGGGTGGCGTGAGTTGGACGGCGAGCGCCAGGAACACGAACCACCACACGAAGCTGCTGTCGTTCAGCGTGGCCATCAGCTGGTAGGTCGTGCTCCCCACGCTGCGGCTCGATGCGACGTACTCCTCAGAGAACGCACTCCACGTGACCGCGGTCCCGAGACCGAGGAAGGCCCACCCGGCCGGCTGGTCCGGCAGCCGCCACGTCACCACAACGCCAACGATCCAACAGGTGACGAGTGCCACGATCGACGGCACGTCGGCGGCGCCAACGGTCGGTCCCGAGGAGTTGACCACGAGCGCCCCGACGAGAAGGGCAGGTGCCAATGGCCAGGTCAGTGACCTCGCCAGGTCGAGTCTCGCCGACCCCCACATGGCCTCATCATGGCAGCAATCGGCCCCCAGGGACTCCGAGTCAGCACGTATCCGGAGACAGGTGCCAGCTCCCTCGCGCAGACCCGCCCAGACGCCGGAGAGTGGGTGGACCAGGGATCTCGCCCTGGTCGACGCCGAGGAGCACACCGTGTCCAGCACCCGAAAAATCCCGAGCCACTCCGAGCCCACCGCTCACACGAAGGCCGCAAGGGCCACCGCGGCGGCCGCCGCCGTCGTCTTCGCGGTCGCACTCTTCTGGACCGTCGCGGTCATCGATGTTCCCCACGATCCCTCCGACGCGGAACTCCTTACCTGGTGGCAGGACTCAGGCAACCGGATGTCGGGACTCTTCTCCGGACTCTGGGCCATCGTCGCCGCCTGCTCCCTCGCGATCGTGATGAACCATCTGCACACCCTGACTGCCACCGCACACGCACCACAATGGATGGCCTTCGCCCGGTCGATGGGCGCGGCCGTCACCGCGGTCTGGCTGGTTACGGGTGCTGTCCGAGCCTCTGTCGGCCACCTCGTCGACGTGATGCACGAGCCTCTCCCCGGCGTCGACGTGCTCCGCCTGGCCACCGCGATCAACTACACGCTGCTCGGCCTTGCCGGGATGGCGGTCCTCGGCATGTGCATCCTCGCCGTCTCCGTCGTGGTGCTGCGCACCGGCGCGCTGCCACGCTGGATGGCGTTCGTCGGCCTCGGTTGTGCCGTCATCATGCTCGCCGCCGTCATCGCCCAGTACGGCGGCTACACCACCCCGCTGGGAATCCTCTGGGGGCTCTGCCTTGCCGTCGCGCTGTGGCGACAGCCCGCGGTCGTCGCGACCTCGGATACCCACATCTGACACCATGCGACGCCGCGGATACTCGGCCCACAGGGCATGCAATCGAGCCGCAGGCCGAGATCCCGGGCTAGCACGGAAACCGGCCGGCGCCAGCGAACCTACGTCTGAAGTGGCTCAACCGGTCCAACTCAGGAGGTCAGTATGAACCGCAACGCAGTTCGCGTCGGCGTGGCTGTGGTGGCAATTGTGAGCCTTGCCGTCGGATGCAGCTCGCAGGAAAACACCGAAACGACATCCCCGACATCGGGCACGACTGAGGCAACGCCCGAACGGGTGCCCATCCGGGGCCACTTGTACTTCACTCGCACAACCGCAGGCGATGTGCAGACCGTGTTCGCCGCCTCCGGACTACAGGAGAAACAGCTGACCGAGCCGGGTGAGGCTTGCTGCATCCTGCGAAAGTCCCCGACTCAAGGCCGCCTCCTGGTGATGCCCGGCGGCGATATTGAGCCCCCGATCACCGGCGGCACTATCAACCTCAACGGCGGCAACTTCACCCGGCTCGAGCTCACCGACCCCACCCTCAACCTGGTGCCACAGGCCTGGTCCCCGGCGGGGGCGAGGATCGCCTTCGAGGGGTGGGACGACGCCGATCCGCACCGGACCGGCATCTACACCGCGCGCGCCGCGGAAGGAACCGACCTCGTCCGCGTCACCAACCGGCCAGGACAGTTCCACGACCTCCCGCTCGACTACTCACCGGACGGCACGCAGCTCGTCTTCTACCGCTCCATGCACGCAGACCCCGACCCGCACACCGACGGCTCGCTGTGGGTCGTCGACGTGGACGGTTCTGGAGCGCATCGCATCACCACAGCCGAGTCCCCACCAGCGGACTGGGCCCGATGGTCACCGGATGGGACGCGAATCCTGTTCGCGAGCGAACGGCTCTCCCCAACCGGACCAATCTGGACGGTCTCGCCAACCGGGACAGGACTCACGAAGCTGTTTGAAGACAAGGACGGCGGCTTCGCCATCGCCCCAGAGTGGTCTGCTGATGGAACGCAAATCGTCTTCGGCCTTGACCCCAGCAACGATGAGTTCGAGCATCCCTCGAACAAGGTCTACGTCATTTCGGCCCAGGGCACGGGCGTACAACTCGTGAATGACAGCACCGACTTCAAGCGCCAGTTCGAATGGAGCAAGTAGCTCCCGGTTGAGAAGAGTTCTCGCATCTAAAGTCCTGAAATTGCCGCGGATTTCAGCCTCCGCGCTGATGCGAATCTCGATCCGCATGCCGTGGGCCGTCTGACACCAGGAACGCTCCCCTTGGTGGAGTCGATAGGGAGAGAGTCAAAGAGGGCCCCTGACCCGCGTTTCTGCAGGTCAGAGGCCCTTCTCGATTCCCGTGGCAGGTGCAGGGTTCGAACCTGCGTAGGCTGAGCCGTCTGATTTACAGTCAGATCCCTTTGGCCACTCGGGCAACCTGCCGGGGTGTTGCCGGGGCAACGACAAGCAAGACTATCGCAGCCGATTAGGGTGAGAGAAATCAGATCCCCGCGGCGCACCATCAGGAGCACTCATGGCCGACTCTTCCTTCGACATCGTCAACAAGATCGACCGCCAGGAGGTCGACAACGCGCTGAACCAGACGGTCAAGGAGATCAACCAGCGCTATGACTTCAAGAACACCGGCGCCTCGATCGACTGGAGCGGCGAGTTCGGCATCGAGGTCAAGGCCAACGCCGATGAGCGAGCCCTCGCGGTCCTGGACGTCTTCAAGGACAAGCTGATCAAGCGCGGCATCTCGCTCAAGACCCTCGAGGAGGGCGAGCCCCGCCAGTCCGGCAAGGAAGTACGGATCTCCTCGACCATCACGGAGGGCATCAGCCAGGAGCAGGCCAAGAAGGTCTCCAAGCTGATCCGCGACGAGGGGCCCAAGGGCGTCAAGGTGCAGATCCAGGGCGACGAGCTCCGGGTGAGCAGCAAGAAGCGCGACGACCTGCAGGAGGTCATCGCGCTGGTCAAGGGCGCCGACCTCGACTTCGCGGTGCAGTTCGTCAACTACCGCTGAGACTCCGCTGAGCGTGGTCTCAGGGCAGGTTGGACAGCAGGAGGTCGGGCCAGGCGCTCAGGGCGATGAGGCCGGCGGTGCCGATCAGCACGGCGGCCTTGGAGATGCGGATCGAGACCGGCGGCGACGGGCTCCGGTATGGATCGTCGATCGCTGGCCGGTCCACGAGCACCGCGACGAAACGCAGGTAGTACGCCAGGCCGAGCATCACGTTGACCGCCATGACGACGGCGAGCCAGATCTCGTCACCCTCGACGACGGGCCGGATGACGACGTACTTCGTGACCAGGCCGATCACCGCAGGCGGGAACCCGGCGAGCGTCAGCATCGCCATGACGAGGGGTACACCGGTCGGCGGGTCCGTGCGCGCGAGGCCCTTGAGCTCGCTGTAGTCGGTGCTGCCGCGCAGCCGGAGCACGACCGCGAGGGCGGCGAACGCGACCAGGTTGGCGAGCGTGTAGACCGCGAGGTACTGCACCGGCGCGCTCAGCCCGTCTGCGGTCAGCAGCGCTGCTGCCGGCGCGATCAGGAAGCCCGCCTGCGCGATCGACGACCAGGCCAGCATCCCGATGGCGTTGGTCTGGCGCAGCGCACCGAGGTTGCCCACCGTCATGGTGACCGCCGCGACGATCGCCATGAGCGGCTGCCACGTGTCTTCCGCCGACTGCAGCGCGACGGCGAGCAGGGTCAGGACGGCACCGAGCGAGGCCGCCTTGGACACCGACGACAGGAAGCCGGCGACCATGACAGGGGCGCCGAGGTACGTGTCGGGGATCCAGACGTGGAACGGCACGGCACCGAGCTTGAACAGCAGCCCGATGATCGTCAGCACGACCGCGACGGCGACGACGCCGTCCGGCAGGTCGGACTCACGGAGCCCCGCGCGGAGGCCCTCGTAGTCGAGTGTGCCCGCGACGCCGTAGAGCAACGAGATGCCCATCAGGGTGATCGCTGTCGACACCACCGAGGCGAGGAAGAACGTCCATGCGGACCGGATCGCTCGGCGATCGCCCTGCCGCAGCCCGACCAGCGCGATTGAGGGCAACGACAGCAGCTCGAGTGCGACGACGAGCGTCACCAGGTCGCGAGCGGCGACCATCATCAGCGCTCCGGCGGAGGCGCTGAGCAGGAGGAAGTGGTACTCCCCCGGCGGCATTGCGTTCTCGAAGTTCATGACGTTCGACGCCACGACGACGACCAGCGTGCCGCCGAGCACGATCAACGACAGTGCGAACGTGAAGGCGGGCAAGTCGTCCTGGAGTCGGAACAGCTCGATCCCACCCCAGAGCAGAGCGACGCTCGACGGCAGGCCCGAGCCCAGCCACGTACGCCGGGGATAGAACGCATCGACCAGCAACGCGACCAGCGCACCGACCGCGACGATGACAGCGGGACCTACGACGGCCCAGTCAACGGGGATGTTCATGGCGTCACCGACTGACCGTTGATGGCCTGCGAGTCGTACAGGCCGACAACCAACCCGGGCGCGAGGCCGAGCACGACGATCGACACGACGAGGGTGATGCCCACGACTGACTCGCGCACGTTGAGGTCACGGTCGGCCTCCTGCGCGACCGGCTCGCCCTGGGCGAGCAGGCGGATCGCGCGGACGAAGTACGCCGTGGTGAGCGCGACACCCAGCACCGCGAGGCCGAGGGCGGTCCAGGCGTAGGGCTTGTCGAGAACACCCACCTCGTACGCCGAGCGCAGCGACAGCAGCTCGCCCCAGAACCCCGCGAGGCCGGGCAGACCGAGGCTGGCCACCGCCGCGAACACGAACGCAACCGCGAGCCAGGGCGTACGCGCATAGAGCCCGCGCCCGATGACTCGCATCGACGCCGTGCCGAAGCGGTCCTTGAGCGATCCGGACAGGAAGAACAGGAGTCCGGTGACCAGGCCGTGCGCCACCGAGCCGAACACCGCAGCCGCGACGCCGAGGTCGCTCATCGTCGAGATGGCGAGCGCGACGAAGCCCATGTGACCGATGCTCGAGTAGGCGATCAGCCGCTTGAGGTCGTCCTGGGCATAGCAGGCCAGCGCCGACCAGATGATGCCGACGACTCCGGCGCCGGCGACATAGGGAGCGACGTCGGCAAATGAGTCCGACAGCAGACCGGAGGTGACGATCAGGCCATACGTGCCGAGCTTGAGGAAGACCGCTGCGAGCAGCACCGACCCCACGGTCGGGGCCTTGCTGTGCGCATCGGGCAGCCAGGTGTGCAGCGGGACGAGCGGCGTCTTGACCGCGAAGCCGAGGACGATCAGCGCCACCGCCACGAGGGGGCCGCCGTCGATCCCGGTGAACTGCAGCGATCCGCTGTCGCGCGCCACCAGCACGATGCCGACGAGCAGCAAGGCCGAGCCGGTGACCGTGAACAGCAGGAACCTGGTCGCCGCGCTCCGCGCTGTCACGTCCGCTGGAACGTTCTTGAAGCCCGACCCATCGTCGAGGTGATCCAACGAACCGACGTCGGAACTCCCCCACCAGGCGATGACGAACCACATCGGGATCAGCGCCAGCTCGAAGAACACGAAGAACAGCAGGAAGTCGAGCGACGCGAAGACCCCGAGTGACGACGCGCTGATGATCAGCACGAGCCCGACGAGCGCCGGTGCGGTGTCGTCGGCGATGAGCCACACGCAGCACAGCATCCCGAGGAACGCCGTCATCAGGAGGAACGGCCACGAGATGGAGGTGGCACCCACGTGCAGGCGGGCGTTGAGCGGCTCGATCCACTCGATGTCGACCTCACCGGAGATCTTGTCCTTGCCTTCCCACACCAGAGCGAACAGGACGAGCGACGCTGCCATGGCGACCGATCCGAGCCACGCAGCCGTACGTCCAGACACGCGCTTGCGCAGGAGCAGCAGGGCGAGGCCGACGACGAACGGGACGGTGAGCGCAGCGGTGATCATGACCAGACCACCGCCGCTGCCGTGATGACGATGACGCCGGCGGCGATGACCGTTGCGTAGCGCTGGACGTTGCCGGACTGCACCACACCGAGCACCCGCGAGGCGAGGTGCGCGGCGCCGGCCGAACCCTGCGAGTACGCGTCGATGCCGTCGCGGTCGACGTCGACGATCGCCCGCGCCGACGAACGCATCGCAGCGGGGATCCATCGGGCGTACGGACGATCGAGGCCGAGCTCGGCGACCAGCCATGGCGCGGCGAGGTCGAGTGAGTGACCGCGGCGCCAGGCCAGGTAGACGACCGCGATGCCGGCCGCGGCCACCGCCGTCGAGAGCAGCCCGATGCCGAGGTGGAACGGCTGGCCGATCGACAGGGCGAAGGTGGCGACGGCAAGGACGACGACCGGCCCGGTCATGGCGCGCGGGGCTTCATGGGCCTCAGCGCGGTCCACCGGAGCGGGTGCGAGGAATGTCAGCAGCCAGAGCCTGGTGGCGTATGCCGCGGTGAGGAACGAGGTCAGCAACGCGACACCGAAGACCGCAACCGCGACGCCGCCCGACAGCGGACCTTCGTCGTGGCCGTGCTCGAGGGCGGCCAGCACCGAGTCCTTGGTGAAGAAGCCGACCGTCGGGACAACCCCGGCGAGGGCCGCGAAGCCGATTGTCATCGTCCAGAACGTGACCGGCATGCGAAGCCGCAGTCCGCCCATCGCCGACAGCGCGCTCGAGCCGACGGCGTGCATGACGCAGCCGCAGCCGAGGAACAGCAACGCCTTGAACGCGCCGTGCGACAACAGGTGGTCCGTGCCCGCGTCACCTTCGCCGGCGGAGAGTGCGGCGAACATGAACGCGAGCTGGCTGACCGTCGACCACGCGAGTGCCCGCTTGAGATCGGTCTGCACCAGGGCGAACAGCGCGCCGAGCAGCATCGTGACCGCAGCGATGATCGCCAGCAGCGTCATGACGAGCTCCGACGCTTCGAGAATCGGCAGCAGCCGGGCGACGAGGTAGACGCCCGCGGCGACCATCGTGGCGGCGTGGATCAACGCGGTGATCGGCGTGGGGCCGGGCATCGCGTCGGGCAGCCAGGTGTGCAGCGGGAACTGCGCCGACTTGCCGACGACCGAGACGAGCAGCAGCAAGCCGATCGCCGTGGCGTTCTTGGGCTCCTGCGCGAGCACCTCGCTGATCCGATAGGTGCCGTACGTCTGGCCGATCACCAGGATGCCGACGAGCAGCCCGAGGTCCGCGATGCGGGTCATGAGGAACGCCTTGGCCGCACCGGACCGGGCCACCGCGGTCTCCCACTCGTGCCCGATCAGCAGGTAGGAGCACAGCCCCATGACCTCCCACCCGATCAGCAGGACGAACAGGTCATCGGCCGCGACGACCGCGATCATGCCGAGCAGGAACAGGATGATGATGAGGGCGTACGACCGGTAGCGCGGGTGGTGGCCGAGGTATGCCGTGGAGTAGATCTGCACCAGCAGGCCAACGCCGACGGCGAGCAGCAGGACCTGGGCCGCGAGGCTGTCGACGTGGGTGGCGAGCGAGACGCCGAGCAGGTCGTTGCCCTCGACCCAGACCTTGGTCGACGGGTCGCCATCGAGGTGCGGGATCGCCCACGCGGCGACCGCCACGGCGAGCGCGGCGGTCAGGATCACGTACAGCCAGTGGCGTCTCATCGATCGGCTCCGACCTCGTCGACGTCGACCGTACGCACGGCGCGGAACAGTGCGAGGACGATCGCCAGCCCGAGGCCGATCTCGGCTGCAGCCAGCGTGATCGTGAACAGCGTGAGGACCTGGCCGGTATGGAGCTGGTCCGCGAACCATGCATCGAAGGCGACCAGGTTGAGGTTGACCGCGTTGAGCATGAGCTCGACCCCGAGCAGCATCAGGACGGCGTTGCGCCGGGCCAGGACGCCGTAGAGACCGATCCCGAACAGCGCGGCGGACAGCACCAGCGGATAGAGCAGGGGCATCAGCGTTCGGTTCCCGACCGGGAGATGACGATGGCGCCGATCAGGGCGGCGAGCAGGACACCGCTGAGGATCTCGAACGGCAGTACCCAGTCGTTGAACAGCGCATCGCCGATCGAGCCGGCTGTGCCGATGCGACGGCCCTCGATGCGTTCGCCGTGGAAGCCGCTGATGACCGTGGCGCCAAGACCGACAGCGGCGACCAGTCCGAGCACCGCGGCGGTCCAGCGATTGCTCGTCACCTCGGCCGAGATCGTGGACTGCTGGCGAGTCAGCATCAGCGCGAAGATCACGAGCACGACGACCGAGCCGACATACACGAGCACCTGGACCCACGCGACGAACTCGGCGGTCAACAGCACGAAGCAGCCAGCGACCGCGCCGAGTGTCACGACGAGCCACAGCGCGGAGTGCACGAGCTGCTTGCTCGTCATCGAGAGCAGCGCCGAGCCGACAGCGATGGCGGCGAACAGCAGGAAGATGACCTCGGTCGCGCTCACTCGGAGTCCTCCGCGGCGTGGTTTCGAGGCTCCGCTTCGCTCCGCACCTCAACCACCGATTGCTTGGCTTCCCAAGAGCTCAGCTCCTTGGACGGCTCGGCTGCGGGGTCGAGGGCCTGGGGCGGCGGGACGGTCCACATCCACTCGCGAAGGCGGTTCATGTCGTGCGTCAGGTCGACGATGTCACCCTCGGCGTACGCGAACTCCGGCGACCAGTGCAGCGCGTCGAACGGGCAGACCTCGATGCAGATGCTGCAGTACATGCAGAGCGAGTAGTCGATGTCGAACGTGTCGAGCACGTTCTGGCTGCGGTCGCGGCCACCCTCGGTCGTCGCCGGGATTGTCTCCTTGTGCGAGTCGATCGTGATGCACCACGACGGGCACTCGCGGGCGCACAGCATGCACGACGTGCAGTTCTCCTCCTGCAGCGCGATGACGCCACGGCTGCGGGGCGGCAGGTCGGGCTGCGTATGCGGGTAGTGCGCCGTGACGCTGCGCCGGGTGAGGTTCTGGAACGTCACCCGCAGACCGTGGAGCAGGCCCTTGCCGTACGTCATGCGACCACCAGCACCGTCGTCAGGGTGATCTGCGCGAGGGCCACGGGCACGAGGACCTTCCAGGCCAGCGCGTTGACCTGGTCCTCGCGGAGTCGCGGGTATGCGACGCGGGCCCAGATCACGAGGAACGCAACCGCCATGACCTTGACCAGCGTCCAGAGCCAGCCGATGTCGTCGGAGAACGGTCCGGCCCAGCCGCCGAGGAACAGCACCGTCGTCAGGGCCGCGAGCACGAGGATGCCGGCGTACTCCGCGAGCAGGAACATCGCGAAGCGCATTCCGCCGTACTCGGTCAGCGGTCCCATCACGAGCTCGGCGTCGGCCAGCGGCGCATCGAACGGTGGGCGCTGCAGCTCGGCGAGTCCGGCGACGAAGAACACGACGAGACCCGGCAGCTGGGCGAGGAGCCACCACGGCTCCCACGCGTCGGCGATGCCGGACAGCGACAGCGTGCCGGCCGCCATGGCGACGCTGGCGGCGGCGAGCACCATCGGCAGCTCGTACGACATCAGCTGGGCCGCGACGCGCATGCCCCCGATGTAGGAGTACTTGTTGCCGCTGCCGAGCCCGCCCATCAGAGTGCCGAGCACACCGACGCTCATCGCCGCGAGCACGAAGAACAGGCCGAGGTCGAGCTCCTGGCCGATCAGCATGCCCTGGCCGAAGAACGGGCCGAGCGGGATCGCGAGAAGCGCGACGAGGTAGGGCGCGAGGGCCACCGCCGGCGCGAGCTCGAACACGCGGCGGTCGGCTGCGACCGGCGTGATGCTCTCCTTCTGGATGAACTTGACTCCGTCGGCGACGAGCTGGGCCCAGCCGTGGAAGCCGCCGGCCTCCATAGGACCGACCCGGCTCTGCATGTGCGCCATGGCCTTGTGCTCCATCTGGCCGATGATCAGCGGCAGGACCATGAACACCGCGAGCACGACGAGACAGCGCAGGACCGCATCGATGACGTCAGCCATCGGTGTCCCCTTCGTCGGTCCTTGAGCTTGTCGAAAGGACATCGACAGGCTCAACCATCGCCCCGGGTCCCCATTCGTCGGGTTCGGGTACGCCCGGGGGCTTGATCCGCCGGCGGCTCGGCGAGTGGGTCGACTCGGCGTCGCTCTCGCCCGGCTCCTTGGCCCCTGGCCACGGCTTGGCGACGCGGGAGGCGAGCACGAACTCCTTGCGCAGCGGGTGACCCTCGAAGCCGTCGGGCAGGAGCAGAGGATCGAGGTCGACGCCAAAGTCGATGCCGAACATCTCGTGCGTCTCCCGCTCGTGCCACGCGGCACCGGCATAGACGTCGGCGATCGACGCGACCGTCGCATCGTCCCGGTCGACGTACGTCACGAGGAGGAGGTGATCGAGCGGGCTCTCCGTCGAAGGAACCCGGGCGACGTGCAGCACGAGCCGGAAGCCTTCTGGGTGCTCGTCGACGGCCGAGAGCCAGTCGAAGTACGTGTAGCCGTCCCGCTTCAGCTGTGCGACGGCGTCGTGCCAGTCGGCTACCTCGACGACGCGGTGCGGCGGGCCGAAGCTGTTCTCCTCCAGCGTCACTCTGGCGCCTCCATACGGGGGCTCAGCAGCGACGTGGCTGGGCGCTTGTAGCGCTCCGCGAGGTTCTCGCCGGCGATCTTGTCCTGCAGCGTGACGATGCCGTTGAGCAGCGCCTCGGGCCGCGGCGGGCACCCCGGGACGTACACATCGACGGGGATGATCTGGTCGACGCCCTTGGTGACGCAGTAGGAGTCCCAGTAGGGGCCGCCAGAGTTGGCGCACGATCCGAAGCTGATGACGTACTTGGGCTCGGGCATCTGGTCGTAGAGCCGCTTGATGGCCGGCGCCATCTTGTCCGTGACGGTGCCCGAGACGACCATGAGGTCGGCCTGACGGGGGCCGGGAGCGAACGGGATGACGCCGAGACGGATGAAGTCGTGGCGCGACATCGACGTCGCGATGAATTCGATCGCGCAGCAGGCCAGGCCGAAGTTGAAGACCCAGAGGGAGTACTTGCGGCCCCAGTTGAGCAGGTAGCGGGCCGGTTTGGGGGCATGCTGCGACACGGCGCCGAGGGTCGGCGGGGCCAGGGTCGGCATGGGGAGATCGACAGCACCTACGACGTCCACGACAGCACCCCCTTGCGCCAGGCATACACGAGTCCGACCACGAGGATGCCGATGAAGATGCCCATCTCGACCGCTGCGGCGCGGCCGATGTCCTCGAGCACGACGGCCCAGGGGAACAGGAACACCGCGTCGACCGCGAAGATCACATAGAGGAAGGCGTAGACGTAGTAGCGGACCGTCGACTGCGCCCAGCCCGCGCCGACCGGATCGACGCCCGATTCGTAGGTCAGCTGCTTCTCGCGTGCCGCGACCCGTGGACGCATGAGCCGGTTGAGCCCGAGCATCCCGCCAGCAAGCACCATGCCGGCCACGATGATGACGCCGACCGCGGTGTAGTCGTCGAGGTAGGCGGCCATGGGACCACTCTAGGGAGTATCGGCCGCGTGATGTTGCGATGACCCTGCTGTGGGCTGCGATTTCGTCTCATTATTCGAACAGGTGTTCGACACTGGGCGCTGTGTTCGATAGGCTGGTATCAGCGTCGACCACGGTGGTCGGGTTTTCACTTACACGCTTCCGCGTCTTCAAACCTGCTGCGCCAGCATCGTTGAGGACGTCTTGTGTCTGTTGCTCCCGTCGCTTCGCTCCCGCACCCGTTGGTGGGTGCGGTTGAGCAGATCGAGGGTGCGTTGGATCGTATGCCGTTGGGTGCCTGGGCGGGTCTGGAGTCGGTCGAGGTGCGCGGCCTGGTGGAGCGGTTGATGCGGGTCGAGGCTCGGGTCAAGGCTCAGCAGGTTGCTGGCACCAGGGCGTTGGATGCGTCCGGGTTGGCCAAGGCGTCCGGGGCGTCGTCGACCGGTGCGATGTTGGCCGGTGCGTTTGGTGGTGACCGCCGGTCCGGTGACCAGCTGGTGTCCATGGGCAAGGCACTGGAGTCCGCAACCCGCACCGAGGACGCGCTGGCCCGCGGTGACATCGGGCCGGCGCAGGCGGGGATCATCGCCAACGCGGTGGCTGACCTGCCCGATGACACCACGGCGGAGCAGAAGCAGGCCTGTGAGGACACGCTGATCGGCGACGCCGGCCGGTTCACGCTCAAGGACCTGCGGTCGCGGTCCAGGCGGATCACCGACCAGTTCAAACCCGAGCCCCAGGTCGACGAGATCGAGAACACCAACCTGGAGGAGCAGGAGAAGGACGCCTGGCGGCGTTCGGAGTTCTGGATGGTCAACGACGGCGACGGCACCTGCCGCGGCGGGTTCCGGATCCCCGA
>NZ_JBFUFH010000007.1:0-256646 GCF_056403535.1 Aeromicrobium sp. P2_G6
GGGGTGTGTTCGGGGACGGTCATGTGCAGCCGCTCGTAGACCTCGGCCACGGTGCGGTATGTCTTGCGTTCAACCCATAGGCAGGGCCGCCCCTTTTGCCCGTGGAGGATGCGGAATACGCCGTTGCGGTTCCCCCAGCCCGCTTCGTGCGCGATTTGCGTACTGGTCCATCCGAGGGCCATGAGGGCCTGGAGTCGGCGCTGCGTGCCAGTGGCGGGTATTGCCCACGAGATGCCGGCGCGACGGCGGTGCTTGGTGAGCTTCTCGTATCGGGCGATGGCTCGGCGGCAGCATGCGTCACGGCAGCCGGCGTGGAATCCGCGGGTTGTTCCGTGCCTTGGGTCGTCTGGTCTGAGGGCTGGTTTATCCTGAGGTGAGGCCATTGATGCTCCCTGTGTCTTTGCTGGTGCGGGTGCGGATTTGGTTAGGCCCTGGAGCGAGGTTGCAGCCTTCTCCGGGGCTGCTTCAATTGAACCGCAGTAGTGCGACACCTTGCGAGGTTGTGTGGGGTCCTTGTGGACAGTGGTTTTGACATCCCTCATGCGGCTTTCCGTTCTGCGCGGCGCATCGCGGCGTGGTCGCGTTCGGCTGCACGGCAGTCGTCGCACGGCACCGAACCGTCCCTGATGTGGCGCTGGTATGCGGCTCGAGTCCCACAGGGCTGAAGTTCGCGATGCGCGTAACCCTTCTCGCGGGCAATGCGCAACCGTTCCGCTGCGTGTGCGGCCCGGCATTCGGAGCACGTCGGCTCCTTGTAGCGGATGTGGAACGCGTAACCCTTCTTGGTGCCGCAGTCTTGTGGGCGTACGTCGAGCTCGGCCCAGTTGTCGGCAACATTTGGTGCGGGGACGAATCGCATGACCTTGGCGAATGGGTCGAACCGCCATGCACCATCGGGGAGCGCGAGCAGTTTGTCGTCCCAGGGTCCGAAGCCGCGGTTACCGGCACTCATTGGACGGTTCCTTTGCAGCGGAGGCATACGAAGGTGGGTGCGTGGTTGTTGCGGTGTCGGAGTGATGGGTGCGAGTCGGCGTTGACAACGTGGCCGTGGTTGAGGGCGGCGCAGATGTAGAACATGAGTCGTCTCATTTGGTTGCCTCGTCAATCGCTGCGAGGAACTTCCGGATTGCGACCTGTGTTTCGCTCCGGAAGAAATTGCCCTCAGCCGCACGCAACTCGTCCAGTGCGGCGGTCGGGACAGCGGTTGCAGCAACGAACGCCGGATTCTTCGTGTCAATGTCGACTACTACGTTGACGCCCCATTCGTTCTGGGCATGAGTGGCGCCATCCATGCTGATGCGGGGGAAGTTCCAGTGCGCGAGCCTGCGCCAACCCACCCCGCGAGATTCGACCGACAGCCATCCCAGCGTGCTCTCGGTCGGCAACTCGACGGCAGGCTCGGGACGGTCAAGAAGGTAGAGCCGTACGGAGTTGTAGTCCCCGCCAATTTCGTCTGCGGTGGCGATCCACTCGCTGGCAACAAGGGGCACGCTGCCGCCGAACGAGTCGCCCCTCGCTTCACTCCGAATCAGATCCCCAACGCGGATGTCGGACGGTTCAATGGGTTGCTTCATGAGGTTGCCTTTCGGGGAGGTTCGACATGGCCGTAACGAATGAAGTGGTCAAGGTGGGAATCGCAGAGGTGCCGCCATGTGACGCCGAAACGTGACGGATCGAGACCCAAACAAGCCGGACACGAGACGGTCATGTGATGACCTCTCCGCGCAACGGTGTGACATCGGGCTTCCATAACTCCCACTCGTTGTCAGACACGGGGACTTCCTGATCGCAAACGCCGCACACGTGGATACGACCAGCGACCGCATACGCGCGCATCCCACAATGAGGACGCAGCTGAATGATGAACTCCACAGGCAGCCGGGGGAGAAGAGTCATGCGAAGATCTCCGTGAACGTAAAGGCGAGCTTGACGTAGCCACGGCCACCAGCAACGAACGGCCGCAAATCAGGGCCAACAAGATGCGCGTCAGAATCATCAGGCAGCACACCCGCATCAACGAAGCCATCAATGCACGCCTTGATCGTCGGCATCAGGTTGTGTGCGTCACGGCGGCGCTTGTCAGGCCAACCGATCGCAACCACCAGCGACGCACGTTCCATCGGTGTCGCGTGCAGCCCGAACGAGTACGCAACCTGTCGCAGATTCCTAGTCCGTGCCGACCGTTGCGCCCAATGCAAACGCTGGTTCGCGTTCAACGTTTCCTTCATCGGCCACGACAACTCGATGACGCTCATCGGTTCGCCCTGTAATTGCTGACAGCCTTGGCGAATTGCTCATAGGCGGCATCGGACGCGCGACCCTCGTGATCCGCGTTCGCTGCGTCCCGATCGGCCTCGATGGATTCCGGCGTCTCGTGATGGCTCATTCGCCCGCACCCGTCAGCTCGGCCACGCGCGCTTCGATCTGTGCCCGGCGTTCCGGGGACGACGCCTTCCACCAAGCGCGCAATTGGTCGGCGTCCGTTGACGATGCGATCTCGGCGGCAGTTGGTTCCGTGTGCGTCTGAGCCGGCGTGCTGGTTGGGGCATCCTCGGCGAGGGGCAAGATCGTGAACGGTGCCTTGCGACCACGGGTGGACGTGATCCGCACCGCGAACGGCTTGTCACCAGTGGGCAGGTGGGAGGCATGGGAAACCCTGATCCCGCCCATGACCTCTTTGCCGACCTTCACGGTGTCATCGCGGTACAGGGTGACCTTGCGCCCCACCCAGTCGGCTGCCTCGTCGCCCCACATCGCCATGAGCAAGCGCAGGATGGTCAACGGCGGGCGCCACACACGACGCTCAACCTCAACAAGATTGATGTCGTAAAGCGCGAGGTCTGTGCTGCCTTCCTTGACGTCTGCAATGGTGACCGTGGCGGATCTTCCTCCGCTGAAATCGTCACCGTTCAATTGATCTGAACGTGGGGGTGCGGTGATCTTCATGCGAGCTTCAACTCCACTTCAAAGGGATCGACGATGCGTTCGGTTGTTGGGAGCCCAATGACTGCGCCCTGGTATCGGTTGACCATCGACTCAATAGCGAGCTCGGCCTCTTCGACGGTCTGGAGGATTGCTGCGAACCATCGCGGGTCGGGCGTCACACGCTTCCGCCACATCGGCAACCCACCGTGGTACGACAAAAAGTCCAACCACTCACGGCCCGAAACAAGCAACCCCGCCTGAACCTGCGCCATGTTGTACAGCGGCACCTCACCCGACAGGATCGTCTGAATGTGCGTCTTCGCGCGGGGGGCCTTAGCCTCGATCAACCCGTCGTCACCAACAAGGCCATCCGGGGAGTAGCCGAATCGGAAACCCTTGCCGCCCAGGTTGTCCTCGACCATGAAGCCGGTCTCTGCCACGGGGATGCCGTAGTGCTCCGAGTACAGGTCGCGCGCCAACGGTTCCGACTCGACACCCCGCTCCATGTCGGCGTTGACATACACGGTCTCGCTCCAGCCCGTGATGCGTTCGGCAGCCAGTTCCGCGATCAACGCACGCGACTCAGGATTGCCGGCTGGTTTCAGCGTTTTCGGGGTGATGAGCCGGCCAATAGTTGACGCCGTTATCATTCCGCGTCTTGCATCCAGCCAGGAGTCTGATCCCTGCTCGAGATCCTTGTACTCATGCAACGTCATCGTTGTTGTCCTTTGGCTCGGTGATGGTTTGTGTGAACATGTCGCCCCGGCACGCCCAGCAGCTACGGCCGGTGCCCTCGTCGTCGGTCACCGGTTGGCCTTGTCAAAGTGGCCGACCGTCAGCCACTCGACGGCGGCGCGGCGGGTTTTGAATCCGTACTTGTATCGGCCGCCCTCAAGGACTGCGCGCCACAACGAGCTGCGCCTCCTGTTCTCAGGGTCGTGTCGGTCGACGTAACCGACCATGCGCTCGCCGTTGTAGACGATTCCCAGATTGGTCACACGGACGCCGCTCATAGCCCCTCCTCGCATCTGTTGTCGCGGTCTTCATGGAATCTGCGGTCATCGGCACAGCTGAGGCATTCGGAACGCGGCAAACAATCGGGGCAACCGTCCTCGAGCTCGTCGTCGTTCATGGCAGCCTCGACAGGTTGGTCCACAGCGCGAGGACGAGTAGCGCGAGGACGGCACAAGCGGCGGTGGCGATGTCCCAACTTTCGCGGGTCATGCGCAGTCGCTGGCGAGTCGGTCGAGTCGTGCGTCGAGGTCTTCGGTGAGTGTTGTGGCGAGGTCGGCGTATGCGTCAAGTAGCGCGGCCATCTCGGGTGTCATGTTCACAGCCGCTCACCGGCGATCGACTCGGCGACGCGGCGAACGTCGGCGATGTTGTTGCCGCCGTCAAAGAGTTCGTCGGCTTGATCCTCGTCAAGCCCGAGCGCGTCGGCCGCCGTGTCGCGAGCCAGGAACGGATCGTGAACGTTCTGTGTCTCTGCGGCCACGAAGCCCGCAATGCAGTAGCAGGTTCCACACTCGGGCGCCTTTGCTTGGTCACGCCTTGCCAGCCCCGCATCGATGAGGTCATATGAGGGGCGCACCAAGGCCGGCTCGCTCATCCACCAGCCCTGATTCCACTCGGACAACTCCCACGGTTTCGCGGCTTCGGCTTCGGCCCACTCGATGGCCTTGCGCAGAAGCGGGATGTTCACGGCAGGTTCAATGTTCGGCATGGCGGTGCCTTTCGTTGGCGGTGATATGGAATTTGTCGAAGATGTTGCACCTGCGCCGACTTCCGATTGCACTTCGGGCAGCGACGAGACTCCGCAGAACGACGAGCGGCCGATGAACGACTCATGACTCGTCCGCATCGTCAACCAGCGGCGGCACCAACGACAGATGCCGAACGGGACGCTGCGAACCATTGCGCAAACGTTGACGCTCCAACTCGTTATCCATCAACGTGTTAATCAGCAGGGACGCAAGATCGGTGCGGGTCATGATGTGGCCTCCGTGTCGTCAACGGCTGCGAGGAACTTGGCGACGGGTGTCGGCGCATCCCAGGGCCACGCATCCTTCAATGCCTTCAGCACAGACGTTGGGACGGCGGTTGCGGCAACGTAGTTGTCTGGCCGCGGTGCTTGGGATACGTGCCCGTTGGCGAACCGCCCGTTGAGCGTTCCCTTCCACTCGTTCCAGAACCCAAGCTGACCATCGGCCCAACCAAGGCTCGGCTCGGTCGGCAGGTCAACGGGCGGCTTCGGGCGGTCCAAGAGGAAGTGCTTCACCTCCGAGCCCATGTCGACTTCGCGCTTGGACTTCCACGGGCTTCGATCGGCGGATGATATGTAGGTGACCTCGTACTCCGCGTCGAACACCTTGTATGTCGCGAGGATCTTGTCGCCAGCACGGATCTCGGAAACCTCAATCGGCGTCTTCATCGTCCAGCCCGCCGCGACTCCGCAATCTTCGCGGCCTCATCAAGCACGAACGCAATGACGAACAAACCAGCACACGGCGCACCGATGACGAACGCAATCAACAGAATGCGACTCATGCGACGGCCACGCAATCATGAACATCAACCCAAGCTGCGGACTTCGACAACCACTCATCGAGCGAACCCGTCCACACCTGCACCGAGCCACACACGCCGCACGACTGCGAATGGGTACGAGCCAGAACCGCGGCCTCAAGATTCGCGCGAAACGACAACGACTTGGCACGGACCTGCGCGCGATCCTCAACATCAGCGCGGGGGAGAGGTGGGCGGGCCATTACGCGGCGCTGCATTGCGGTCATGACGCTCTCGCTTTGGTGCGGCCCCAAGAGTCGACCGACACCTCACGTGTGCGAATCCGCTGCTCAATCGCCTCGAGATCCTCCGCCGAGAAAAGCCACGTTGAGGACTTGCGCGCACTGGGTCGCATGTGGGGCCATGGCGAGATGGAACTTGAACATTTCGTGACGAGCTGCTTGTGAGTCAGGCCGTAGCGCTTCGCGACGTACTCCATCGAATACAGGTCCTTCATTTCAGGGCCGCTCTCTTTCTCGCTAGGTATCGGAGACTGCTGGCCCGCTGGCAGGTGCGGCAGCCGCGATAGCCCTTCTTGTTGACACTCTCTTCGGTGAATTCGTGGCCCTGGGCGCAATGGGTGATTGCGCGCCTGCGCTGACGAGCCAGCTCTGGGCCGATGCCGCGGAGCGAGTTCACGCTGCGCGTTACAGGTTCGAGGTGTTCGGGGTTGCAGCAGGCCCTGTTGCGACAGAGGTGGTCTAGGTCGAGACCGTCGGGGACCGGGCCGACCAAGATCAGGTAGGCCGCACGGTGCGACCTGCGGTTCGCGCCGTTCATGTAGACGGTCCCGTAGCCATCACTCAGGCCTCCGGTCCATTGCCAGCACCCTTCCGGTGTCACTTGGATGCGTCGAAGGATGCGCGCCTCGAGCTTGACGTGGGTGCGGAGACGCCCGCTTACGCTGTCGGGCCGGCGCTCCTTGGGTGGATCGGCGCGCCTCTGAAGTTCGGCCATTAGGCTCATGCGCTCAACCGTTCGCTCTGTCGCATTGTGTCAGCGACTTGCGACATTTTGCGATCGAAGAGAAAGCCGGTGGGGCACTCGAGCGCCTTTTCGATGGCGCTGGCGGTCTTCAGTGAGCACCTGTCGCGGCGACCGGAAACGATGTGTCCGACCGCTCCGGGCTTCAGTCCGGCCTTCTTCGCCAGGGCGTATGCGGTCTTGAGTTCGTGGTGATCCATGAACTCTCGGAGCGCCTTGTAGCTCTTGAGTTTCACCTCTAGCCTCCACTGCTGATCGGGGTACATCTGATCGCCTCACTCTAGTTCTCTGTGTCGTTTGTCGTCAACGACTTACTACCAGTGTGCATAACGAATTGGCAAAGCGCAAGTGTTTTTGTGAAGGTTTTGCGCGCAAATGAGTCTTACAAAGATGGAATTTGTGCATAAGGCCTGCACAATGGGGTTTGCCATGCACGCCAACACGGAGGAAATTTGTGCCTATGACCGCGCTTTCCGATCGGCTCAACGAAGCCAAGGGCACTGATGGCCTTGACGTCGTGGTTGCTCGGGCCGAGGCGAAAGGCCACACGGTCCATCGTGGAACCTTCGCCAACTACTTCAAGGGCAAGCACGCCAAGCGTCCGAGCGAGGATGTTCTCCAAGCTCTCGCCGACGCCCTTGACCTGAAGGTGACGGAGTTGCGCGATCTAGCCGGCCAGCCACAGGGAGAGCTCGGGCCATACAAGCCGACCCCTCTGGCGAACCGACTGAACCGCGACCAGCGCAAAGCGTTGGACGAACTGATCCGAGTAATCGTGACCGAGGAAGCAGGTACGGAGCATGGCAAACGCTCTGCTGAGAAGATGCGCAACGAAGTCGTGCGGGACGAGGGCGAGGACATCAACTTGCTTCGCTCAGATCAAACGCACCAGGAAGAACCAGATCACTGACTCGGTCTCGACCAGCGTCGTCTAGCGTGGACTCGACTAGCAGCAGTCGAAGGCTTGGCAGATATCGGGCATCCGGCCCCAAGTCGTCGACTTCAACGATCCTGACCCCGAGTGCCTCCAGGAATGTGAAAGGCATAGCCAAAGGGTGGGGCACCTGAGCGGAAAAGGTTACGGATTCGCCGCCCAGGTGTCATGGCACCTTTAGTCGTCGCTGGAATCCCGGCGTCTTTCGCGCTCGTCTTTGGTCCACACCCACAAGCACTCGTTCAGTACGTGGGCGATCGGCTTACCGGTCCGCTTCGATTTGCGCACCGCCAGATTCCAGATCCGGCCAGGTGATCGGAACGTCCGTTTCGGTGTGTTGGCCATAGCTACCCCCTCCCTCTCCTCCGCCCACAACCGTGTCACAGATTTGAGACGGCCCATCTTTGACCTCTAACGTGTCACAAATTTGTGACACTGCAAGACGATGTTTGCGTTAACCCCCGCCGGACAGGTTGTAGCACTCATGATGAGGCGTGCGCTCCCACGCAGGACTCCGCGATGGCCAGGGGCGAACCTTCGCCGAATATCTGAACGATCAGATCTCGGCGGCGATCTTCCGCAGCGGTATGTCTATCCGCCAAGCGGCGGCAGCGTCGGGGATCAACCACATGACGCTGCATCGCAGCCTCGCGGGCGATCGTGTGTTCAATGCGGACGACATCGGGCGGATCGCAGAGGCGCTCGAGGTCACGCCTGCCGAGCTGATGAACGCGGAGGGGTTCGCGCCGGTCTAAGCCTCGAGCTTGGGAACCCCACCGGCCAAGGCGGTTTCGAATGCGTCGAGGCCCTTGTCGGATACGTCGGCGATGAGTGAGCCGTAGACGCGGACGGTGGTGGTGATGTCTTCGTGGCCCATGCGTTTTTGTACGGCGGCCATTGGTTCGCCGGATAGGAGCATGAGTACAGCGTGAGTATGTCTTGTCATATGTAGTTGGACGGGTCGCGTGAGGCCCATTGCCTTTGCGACTTCGAGGATGCGTGGCCGGTTTGGTGCTGCGTCACGGTAGTTGATGGGTCTGGTCCAGTAGCGTGCGGTGAACCCGGTGTAGTACCACTTGCCGCCTGTTTCGTTGGTGAAGAGTAGGTCGTCTTGGGCGAGTCCTACACGTCTGTGGCGGATCATTGTTGCGGCTTCTCGTGACATTTTGATGCGTCTGAGTCCGGCCATGGATTTGGCTTCGTCGTCTACGAATTCGAATCTGCCGTGTGCGCCACGACGCATGACGCGGCCCATGGTGACCCAGAGTCCATCCTCGCCGCGGTCGTCAACATCCTGTGACCTCACGGCCGCAGCTTCGGACCAGCGCCAACCGGAGTGAACCAGGAACAGCAACAGGTCGGCTGCGTCTTCTGAGACTTCGCGTGCGGCTGCGTGGAGGATCTGCCACTCGTCTGGACGCAGTCCCTTGGCGACGTTCTTTTTGCGTTTGGGTAGGACGGTTTCGGTGCAGGGGTCGATGATCGCGAGCCCTTGTGCTTTTTGGCCGGCCCATTTGTAGATGGAGTGGAGGACGGAGTGTGCGTCGGCGACTGTTTTCGCCGAGAGCTCGTCGCCCAACTCGTCGACCCATTCTTGTATGTCGCGTTCGGATAGGAGGTTGATGGGGCGTGTGCCGAGGTGGGGGAGGATTTGGTTACGGATGAGTTGGCCGTAGCGGTCGATGGTGTAGGTGGAGTTGACGCGTTTGGGCGAACCGTCTGCGCGTTTCTGCCCTTTCCATGCGAGCCACTTCAACGCGACGTCGGTGACGAGGTGGTCTGTGACGGCGGTCGCTTCGGTTTCGTTCATGACGGCGCGTGCTCTTGCGCCGCCCATTGCGTCGATGAGTTTGCAGAATCTGTCGGCGTCTTTTTTGGTGGCGAATGTTTCTGACCGCGTGCCTGTACCGATACGGAATTTGACACGCCAGGAAACAGCACCGGACTTCGCAACGTATCTCGTGGGCTTAGGCATCAGCGCGCCGAGTGCCGTGGCGCGGGCATGCGGGATCTGTTCCGATCCGCCAAAGTGCGCTCATACCGAATAGTGGGCACGAGCAGTGCCGCCACCATGCGCTCACGACGACTCCCGAATCTTGCGTGCCAGTTCTTCGATGGCATCGTTGAATCCGACCTCGGTGTCATGCGTCGGGTAGGAGTATGCTTCCGCTTCCACTTCGGCTGCGATTCGTTGACGGATCAGCGGCTCAACAGCGGTGAGGAGTGCGCGAGTTGCCATCTCGTGGTCGAAGTCGGAACCCGCTTCGTACGCCTCGAATGACACCGCACCGTAAGCCTCAAGCGCGGCATCCAGAATCTCGGCGTCGGTGGTGTTGTTTGCGACGGCACTCATACGGTGGCCTCTCGGTTGGTGGGGGCGTATCGGTGGCAGTCCATCCCGTGCTCACCGGAGGATTCTGGGCAACCGCAGCCATCGCATCGCGGGTCATTGTCGAGGAAGCGGAAGTTGGTCCATCCGAAACCGTCGCGAATACTGCTCATACGGCGGCCTCTCGGTACGGGTTGGTGACGCGCATCATCGGTTTGCCGTCGCTGTCGAAGGACATCTCGCCCTGCGCGACGAATCCCTCGTCCCATGCCCGAGCCTGCGCCTCTTGCAACGCACACGCGTCGAGCGCCTGAGACGCGTGCCAGTCAATCGACTCCAAAAGCCCGGACGATTCCGCTTCCGACGCGGTGCCGATCAGGAACCGGATGTAGGCGAGCGTGGCTGAGGCCTTCATGCGGATGGCCCACGAACGATGCGGATGGCGCGACGGGTGGCGACGGTGGCGAAAAGCTTGACGCGAGCCAAGAGGCCAATCTCTAGTGCATCCCTCGCCGTGGCTTCGTCCTCGGCGAGTCGTGCTTTAAGGAATTCGGCGATGTCCATGCGGGTTCTCCTTAGGTCTGGACGCTCGGTACTCATACGGTGGCCTCGGGGTCGTCGTAGTAGCCGTTCAGCCACCAGATAGCGCTCTCGTCACCGTCGACAAGCTCGATGTCCCGAAGTATCTCGATCTCGTCACTGCTGGCGCTGTCGCCAACCCACTTCTCGATCCCGTTGACGATTCCCCGCCAATTGGAGAGTGGCATCCGCAGCGTGACCATCGGTTCGATTTCGTCTTGGCTCATACTCCATTGTATGCGAGTAGTGCGGGTACGCCAATGGTAAATGGACAACTGGCTGATGTTTTTGTGGGGCCTGACCTGCACTTATGTTGGTGCCGGGTGCGGGATTCGAACCCGCACGCCCTTGCGGACAACGGTTTTTGAGACCGTCGCGTCTACCATTCCGCCAACCCGGCATACCCGCTGCCGGTCGAGCCGACCAGCGCGCTTGTGCCCGCGAGCCCGCGTCCGGTCAGGTGACCAGAGCTGCGGTTCACGTGCGGGCAAGCCCGCACGTGGTCGGGCAAGCCCAACCTGCGTTCACGTGCGGGCAAGCCCGCACGTGGTCGGGCAAGCCCAACGTGCGTTCACGTGCGGGATAACCTTCTCATGTGACAGATCAAGCGCCGGAATCGGGACGGCCCTCACCGCGTGTCGTGATCGCCGAGGACGAGGCGCTGATACGGCTCGACCTCGCCGAGATGCTCGCCGAGGAGGGCTACGACGTCGTCGGTCAGGCCGGCGACGGCGAGGAGGCAATCGAGCTCGCGATGGCGCTCCGGCCCGATCTGGTCGTGATGGACGTCAAGATGCCCAAGCTCGACGGCATTGCGGCGGCCTCCCAGATCGCCCAGGCCCGCATCGCGCCCGTCGTGATGCTGACGGCCTTCAGCCAGCGCGAGCTCGTCGAACGGGCTCGCGACTCCGGCGCGATGGCCTACCTGGTCAAGCCGTTCACCAAGTCCGACCTGGTCCCGGCGATCGAGATGGCAATGAGCCGCTTCGCCGAGATCACGGCCCTCGAGCACGAGGTCGGAGACCTCACCGACCAGCTCGCGACCCGCAAGGCGATCGAGCGTGCCAAGGGCCTGCTGCAGGAAGCGCTGAGCATCAGTGAGCCGGACGCGTTCCGCTGGATCCAGCGCACGGCGATGGACCTGAGACTGACGATGCAGCAGGTCGCGCAGGGCGTGATCGACCACGGACCCGAGCTCGGATCGTCCGTCGACAGCCCGGGATGATCGCGCTGGTTACAAATTGGCTACGTTACTTGCCGTAATCGGCTCGTTGACACAATTGACCCCTGAAAAGACTAAGTTCATCAGTACGTACACGCTCCCTGGCACGGGCCATGGGCTTTCTACAAATCCGGAGGATTGATGAAACGCAGTACCCAGACGATCCGCCTCGCGGCCGTCGTGGCCGCGAGCGCGCTTGTTCTCGCTGCATGTGGCGGCGGCGACAGCGAAGGCGACAAGGACAAGAAGACCGACGCCCCCGCAGCCAAGGGCGACGGAGTCCTGACGGTCGGCACCCTCCTGCCGTCGACCGGTGACCTCGCCTTCCTCGGCCCCCCGGAGTTCGCTGGTGTCGACCTCGCGGTCAAGGACATCAACGACGCCGGCGGAGTGCTCGGCAAGCCCGTCGCACAGTCCAAGGCAGACTCCGGCGACGGTACGCCGAAGATCGCGCCCGGCTCGGTCGACAAGCTGCTCGCTGCCAAGGCTGACGTCATCGTCGGTGCGGCCTCTTCGAGCGTCTCGCTGAGTGTCATCGACAAGATCGTCGGCGCTGGTGTCGTGGAGTTCTCCCCGGCCAACACGTCGACCGCCTTCGACACCTACGACGACAAGGGCCTCTACTTCCGTACGGCTCCGTCCGACGTGCTCCAGGGCAACGTGCTCGGCAACCTCGTCCTCAAGGACGGCGCCAAGAACGTCGCGATCATCGCGCGCCAGGAGGCGTACGGTGAGGCGCTCGCCAACAACGTCGAGAAGACGATCAAGGACCAGGGTGGAACGGTCGCCGCGAAGGTGCTCTACAGCGTCGACGCGACCTCCTACACCTCGGAGATCCAGAAGATCAAGGACAGCAAGCCCGACGCTGTCGTGGTCATCTCGTTCAACGAGGCCACCAAGATCGTTCCCGGCCTCGAGGCTGCGGGCATCGGCCCCAAGGACGTCAAGACGTACTTCGTGGACGGCAACACCGCCGACTACAGCAAGGACTTCCCGAAGGGAACCCTGAAGGGCGTCAAGTCGACCTACCCGGGTGCGCAGCTGAAGGATGACTTCAAGGCTCGCCTGCTCGAGGTCAACCCGAAGCTCAAGGACTTCACCTACGGTCCTGAGTCGTACGACGCGACGGTCCTCACGGCACTCGCTGCCGAGGCGGCCAAGAGCGACGACGGTGTCGCCCTGTCCAAGAAGATCAAGGAAGTCTCCGAGGGTGGCGAGAAGTGCACCGCCTACGCCGACTGCCTGGCGCTGGTCAAGGACGGCAAGGACATCGACTATGACGGTGTCTCTGGCCCGGTTGACATGAACGAGACCGGATCGCCGTCGAAGGCGACGATCGGCATCTTCCAGTACGACGACAACAACCAGTACAAGAACCTCGAATACGTCACCGGCGTCGTCGAGTAAGTACGCACCAGCAAGGCCGCTAGACCAGCAGGGCCCCGGCTTCGGCCGGGGCCCTGCTGCATGCCCTGGCAGCGCCTGACGGATGATCATGCGTTCGCGTCGCTGGGGGAGCGCGAACGCAGGGAGATTCGCACGTCGGCAATCTGGGTGTGACGGACGATCATGCGTTCGCGTCGCTGGGGCAGCGCGAACGCAGGGAGACTCGTATGTCGGCAGTCTGGGTGTGACGGATGTTCATGCGTTCGCGTCGCTGGGGCAGCGCGAACGCAGGGAGATCCGTGGCACCCGGGTGAGGAGATGCGACGGGGCCCTCGCGCAATGCGCGAGGGCCCCGTCGATTCTGGCTCCGGTCAGTGTGCCTTGGCGAGGGTGCCGAGGTAGAGCTCGATGACCTTGGGGTCGTTCATGAGGTCGCGCCCCGAGCCGGTGTGCGCGTTGCGACCCTGGTCGAGCACGTAGGCCCGGTCACAGATCTGCAGGCAGCGGCTGGCATTCTGCTCGACCATCACGACCGATACGCCCGCGCTGTTGATGCGCTTGGTCTGGACGAAGACCTCGTCCTGGAGCGCAGGGGAGAGGCCCGCTGAGGGCTCGTCGAGCAGCAGCACCGACGGCGACATCATGAGCGCGCGGCCCATCGCGACCATCTGGCGCTCGCCACCCGACAGCGAGCCCGCGCGCTGGTCCTTGCGCTCGAAGAGCCGCGGGAAGATGTCGGTGACGTAGCCGAACCGCTCCTTGAACTTCTTGGGGTCGAGATACATCCCCATCTCGAGGTTCTCCGAGACCGTCAGGGACGGGAACACGTTGTTGGTCTGCGGCACGAAGCCCACGCCCGAGGCGACGAGCTGGTCGGCGCGTAGGTTGGTGATGTCCTTGCCGTTGAGCACGACGGTGCCCTCGTGGATCTTGACGAGGCCGAACATGGCCTTGAGCAGCGTCGACTTGCCGGCGCCGTTGGGACCGATGATGCCGACCAGCTCGCCTTCGTGGCAGTGCAGGCTCGCATCGTTGAGGATGTTGACGCCGGGCAGGTAGCCGGCGATCAGGTTGTCAGCGCGCAGGATCGCGCCCTCGGGAGAGGCGTAGTCGGCCATCAGTTCTTCTCCTCGGCTTCTTCTGCTTCGGCCACTTCGGCTTCGAGCGCGGCCTCAGCATCGGCCAGGATCTGTTCCTCGGTCTCGTGGGTCAGCGCGGCATCGTGGTGGGCGCCCAGGTAGGCGTCGATGACCGCCTGGTTGGCCATCACGGTGTCCGGTGGGCCCTCCGCGACGATCTTGCCCGCTGCCATGACGACGACCCAGTCGGAGATGTCGCGGACCATGTCCATGTCGTGCTCGACGAACAGGACCGTACGGCCTTCGTCGCGCAGCGACTTCACGTGACCCAGGAGCGACTGCTTGAGCGCCGGGTTCACGCCGGCCATCGGCTCGTCGAGCATGATGAGCTCGGGGTCCACCATCAACGCGCGGGCCATCTCCAGCAGCTTGCGCTGGCCACCGGAGAGCGAGCCGGCGAAGTCATCGGCCTTGGCGTCGAGCTTGAACCGGGCGAGCAGGTCCATGGCTCGTTCGCTGTTCTCCTTCTCCTGGGTGCTCCAGAGCCCCTTGAACAGGCTCGGCAGGAACTTCTCGCCCCGCTGGCCGGTCGCGCCGAGGCGCATGTTCTCGATGACCTTGAGGCGGGACAGGACCTTGGTGAGCTGGAATGTGCGCACCATGCCCTTGCGGGCGACCTTGTAGGGGGGTACGCCGTGCAGGCTCTCGCCGTTGAACGTCCATTCGCCGCTGTCAGGCTCGTCGAAGCCGGTCAGCAGGTTGAAGAACGTCGTCTTGCCGGCTCCGTTGGGCCCGATCAGGGCGGTGATCTTGCCGCGCTGGATCTCGAAGTGCTCGACGTCGACCGCCTTGAGGCCACCGAACGTCCGGGTCACCCCGTCGGCGACCAGGATGGAGTCGGACTTCTTGGCCTGGGTGTCGCTGGTCTGCTCTGTTTCAGTGGGCATCGATCGCCAGCTCCCTTCTGTCTCCGAAGATTCCTTGTGGCCGGTAGATCATGATCAGCATCAGGATCAGGCCAAGGAAGATGAGTCGCATCAAGCTGGCCTGGTCGTCGGACATGATCGACGCCGGGATGGTCGGGTTGGCACCCGAGGTCATCTTGTCGAAGAACAGGTCGAGGCCGCTGATGAAGAACCAGAAGATCAGTGCGCCAGCGACCGGGCCGAAGACCCGGGCAGCGCCACCGATCAGCAGGACCGTGTAGGTGAAGAACGTCGTGTCGGTCGCGAAGTCCGACGGCGCGACGTTGCTGGTCGCCAAGCCCGACATGATGCCGGCCAGGGCGCCGATGACGCCACCGAGCACGAGTGCCTGCATCTTGTAGGAGTAGACGTTCTTGCCAAGGCTTCGCACGGCGTCCTCGTCCTCACGGATGCTCTTGAGGACACGGCCCCACGGGCTCCGCATCAGCAGGAAGACGAACCCGCAGAGCAGGAGCGCGAGCGTCCAGCCGACGATCATGATGAAGAAGTCGTACGACCGGAAGTCGAGGCCCAGGAAGTGCACACCCCCTGATGGAACGAAGTTGAGCGACCGCATCTCGTCGACGAATCCGTAACGGCCGTCCTGGCCGCCGAACTGGTCATGCAGTGCGGCCGAGCCGAGCACCTGGCGGATCGCCTCGGCGGCGGCGATCGTCGCGATCGCGAGGTAGTCCGCGCGGAGCCGCAGGGTTGGCACACCCAGGATGAGGGCCAGGACGACCGCCATCAGGAGTCCGACGATGATGCTGGGGAACAACGGCCAGCCCCAGGTCTGGATCAAAGAGCCGAGAGCATAGCCGCCGACCATCATGAACGCGGCTTGACCGAAGTTGAGCAGTCCGGTGTAGCCGAAGTGGATGTTGAGGCCGATGGCGGCGAGGCAGTAGATGATCGCGCTCGGACCAATTCCCTGCTCGATCGCACCGGTGAGGACACTTGACCAATCCATGGTTCTTCTCCCTTCCTAACCGACGCGCTCTGCTCGACCGAGCAGACCTTGGGGGCGGACCAACAGGATCAGCACGAGCACGACCAGTGCGGTGACGTACTTGAGCTCGGACGGCAGGATGATCGACGACATCTCCACGAGGAGGCCGACGATGATGCTTCCTGCCATAGTTCCCCAGATGGTGCCCAGACCGCCCAAGGTGACGGCGGCGAACACGAGCAACAGGATCTTGTTGCCGACCTGGTAGTCGAAGCCGTTCGTGAGGCCCCACATGATCCCGGAGAGACCCGCGAGGGCGCCGCCGACGATCCAGATGGTGGTGATGACGCGGTCGACGTCGATGCCTGAGGAGGCCGCGAGCGCCGGGTTGTCGGACACGGCGCGGGTCGCCTTGCCGAGTCGTGTGCGCTGGACAGCGAGCGACACGACCACGAGGACCACGACACACACCACGGCGATGTAGAACGCCTTGGGGGAGATGCCGATCGAGCCGATGTTCCAGAGCTTGCCGGCCTTGACGCCGGTGTACTGGTGGTTGTCCGCGCCGAAGAAGTACTGGTAGATGTTGCGCAGGAAGATCGACAAGCCGATGCTGACGATCATCATGGCGATCAGCCCGGTGCCCCTGCCGCGCAACGGCTTCCAGAGCAAGCGGTCGTTGGCCAGGCCGAAGACCCCTGACAGGATCACGGCGACGATGGCGGCCGGGAAGAACGCCCAGCCCCACTCATCCTGGAACAGGAACGCCGCGAGGGCGCCGAACGTGATGAGCTCGCCGTGGGCGAAGTTGGTGAGGCCTGTCGTGCCGAAGACCAGCGAGAGGCCCAGCGCGGCTAGCGCCAGCAGCAGGCCGAGGAAGATTCCGTTGATGCCGCTCTGGCCGATCTCGGTGAGCTTGCCGACCGAGTTGTCGGTCGCAGGGCCGATCGCGTACGAGATGGGGATGTCCGCGTCGGTCTTGATCGTGATCGTGTAGGACGTCTTCTTCTTGTCACGAAGGTCCGTGCCCTTGGGGAGGGTGTCGGTATCGAGCTTGATGGTGATCTTCTCGCCAAGCAGGTCGATGGGGGCGCCGGGGAGGGGTATCGAGAACGATCCGTCGGGGCCGCTCACGCCTGAGGCGATCTCGGCTCCGTCCTTCTCGACGCTGATCTTGACACCGGGCACCGGCTTGGCCGGATCGCTGCGGGTGTCGACGAGAGTTCCGTTGACGTCGATCGTGTCGTTGGTGGCCGCCTGTGCGGGCGACATGAGCCCGAAGAAAAGGGCCCCGACGAGGATCGAGAGCAGTGCCGCTGTTCGCAGTCGCACGCATGACTCCTGTTCCGCTGATGCACGGGTTGGTTCAGATGTGATCCTCGGACTATAGCCACATGCGAGAGTCATGCACGTCACACCGGGGGTCTGGAGGTAACAGTTGGGTTTCATTACGGCATGTCACCGCACTGCGACGGCGATCTGACACAGCACGGGCGCGATCACCAGAGCGGGAAGCAGGTCCGCGACATGGATCGACTTGAGGTCGAGCAACCGGAAGGCGACGCCGATCAGGATCAGTCCCCCTGTCGCGGTGAGGGCGGCGAGGTGCGCGTCCGGGAGGAACGACCCGAGCAGCGCGCCCAGCACGGTGAGTGAGCCCTGGATCACGGCGACCGAGACAGCGGAAGCCATGACCCCGATGCCGAACGAGGCAGCGAACGCGAGGGCGGCGAAGCCGTCGAGCGACGCCTTGAGCAGCAGCTGATCGGCACCGTTGCCGAGGCCCTCGTTGATCGATCCGAGAATCGTCAGGGGCCCGATGCAGAAGACAAGCGAGCTGATGACGAAGCCCTCGATGAACCGCTGCCGGCCCTCGGCCGCCTCTCCGGGCGTCAGCCGGCCCTGCAACCAGCCGCCGAAGTCCTCGAGCCGGTCCTCCAGCCTGAGCACCGAACCGATGATCCCGCCGAACACCAGCGAGCCGAGGACGATCAAGGTCGGAGCGCCGCGGTCCACGGCGCCGACCAGGTCGGGGTCCTTGACCGCCATGGCCGCATCCGCGGCGATCAGCAGCGTGACGAGACCCAGCGCCGAGGTGACGGTCGAACGTACGCGCAGGCTCAGCCGGTGACCGATCAGCAGGCCCAGGCCCGAGCCCGCGATGACGGTCGCCACATTGGTGGCTGTGCCAAACCCGACGAACATGTAAGGTCTCCTTCGACAATTGAGGTTTCAACCGGGTACGTCCCCAACACCCCGCGCGTAGTGTGTCATTTCGACGCCTGTGCCTGGAGTGCGGCCGTATCCGACTCGAGACAGGGAAGAGCATGTCGGTCCGACCGCACATCGTTCTCAGGGACGCGGATCGCGAGGATGCGCACGCCCTGATCACTCTCTGGGCCGAGTGCGCCGGCGCGGGCCAGGACGAAGGCTCCGAGGCGTTCACCCAGCAGTCGTTGTGGCGAGAGCCCGGAGTCGCCGAGGCCGCGGCAGCGCTCGAGTTCAACCTCGGCCATCGCGACAAGCGCATCATCCTCGCCCTCGTCGACGGTGAGATCGTCGGCGCGACCGTGTGCAATATCGGCACCCTGACGCCCATCAACCTGACCCGGGTCCTGATCGTCACCGAGATCCAGGTCTCGCCGCGGTTTCGGCGCAAATCAGTGGCCTCGACGCTCCTGTCGGCCGCTGCGAGCTACGGCGAGGAGCACAACTGCGAGATCGTCGTCGCGGCGATCCCGGTGCACTCCCGAGAGCCGCACCGCTACCTGACCAAGATCGGGTTCAACCAGATCGCGGTCGTGCGGGCGATCCAGGCCAGCAAGCTGCGCTCGCGGCTCTCGATGAAGGCCACCAACTCGCGTGACACCGGCAAGCTGATCGCCGTACGCCGGACGCTGCGTCGTCGCACGGACGCCCGCGGCGTCTCCCGTAGCTGACCCCTCGCAGTTCGTCAGACCCGCCGACTAGAGTCGACCGGGTGGACCGCCTCCTGCTGATCGACGGCCATTCCGTCGCCTACCGTGCCTTCTTCGCCCTCCCCGTCGAGAATTTCTCGACCACGACGGGCCAGAGCACCAATGCGGTGTTCGGGTTCACGTCGATGCTCATCAACGTGTTGCGTGACGAGAAGCCCACGCACGTGGGTGTTGCGTTCGACGTCTCACGCAAGACGTTCCGGCTCGACCAGTACGCCGAGTACAAAGGCAACCGCTCAAAGTCGCCGCCGGAGTTCACCGGCCAGATCCCCCTGATCAAGGAGATCCTCGACGCGTTGCACATCACGACGTTCGAGAAGGAAGGCTTCGAGGCCGACGACATCATCGGCACGCTGACGACCCGCGCCGAGTCGGCCGGCATGGAGGTGCTGATCTGCACCGGCGACCGCGACGCCCTGCAGCTGGTCACCGACAAGACCACGGTGCTCTATCCCCGCAAGGGCGTCTCCGACCTGGCTCGCATGACGCCGGCGGCCGTCGAGGAGAAGTACGCCGTCACGCCCGATCATTATCCCGACATCGCTGCGCTCGTGGGCGAGACCAGCGACAACCTGCCCGGCGTCCCTGGGGTCGGACCCAAGACCGCCGCCAAGTGGATCAACCAGTACGGCACGCTCGAGGCGCTGGTCAACGACGTCGAGAACGTCCCCGGCAAGGCCGGCGAAGCCCTGCGGGAGCACCTCGACAACGTGCTGCGCAACCGCAGCATCAACGCGTTGATCCTCGACCTCGACCTGCCCGCGGGTCCGGCCGACCTGGCGTTCGACACGGTGTGGGACCGCGAAGCGATTCACACGGTCTTCGACGCGCTCGAGTTCAACGCGCTTCGCGTTCGGCTGTTCGAGGCGTTCGGCGACGTCGAGCCGCAGGCCGACGAGGGGTTCGACATTGACGGGACGACGCTGGCCCCCGGTGAGGTCGCCGCGTGGCTCGAGACGCAGTCGAAGTCCGGCGCACGACTCGGCTTGCACGTGCAGGGTTCGTGGGGCCGCGGCACCGGCGACGTCGTCGGCCTGGGGATCGCCTCAGATGAGTCCGCTGCCTGGATCAGCACCGATGACATCACCTCGGATGACGATGCCGCGATCGCCGCCTGGCTCGCCGATCCCGAGCGGCCCAAGGTCCTGCACGACGCCAAGGGCCCTTCGCTGGCGCTCGAGGCCAAGGGCTGGCCGCTCAAGGGCGTGGCCGCCGACACGGCGCTGTCGGCCTACGTCGTGAGGCCCGACCAGCGGTCGTACGACCTCGGCGACCTGTCGCTGCGCTACCTCAAGCGAGAGCTCCGCGACGAGTCCGACGACTCCGGCCAGCTGACGCTCGACACCGACAACATCGGCTCCGAGTCCGGCATGCTGCGTGCCCGGGCCACGCTCGACCTCGCGGCGGTGCTCGACCAGGAGGTCGAGCAGGCGAGCGGCACGGCCTTGATCCATGACGTCGAGCTGCCGCTCGTGGCGACGCTGGCACGCATGGAGCGCACCGGCATCGCGATCGACGACGACCACCTGATCGAGCTCGAGTCGGAGTTCGCGGCCCGGGCGCAGAACGCCGCGTCCGAGGCGTTCGCGGCGATCGGTGGCAAGGAGATCAACCTCGGATCGCCCAAGCAGCTCCAGGTCGTCCTGTTCGACGAACTCGGCATGCCCAAGACCAAGAAGACCAAGACCGGCTACACGACCGACGCCGATGCGCTGCAGCAGCTCTACATCAAGACCGAGCACCCCTTCCTGCAGCACCTGCTCGATCATCGTGATGTCACGCGCCTGCGCCAGACCGTCGAGGGCCTCCGCAAGTCGATCTCCGACGACGGCCGGATCCACACGACATACGCCCAGACGATCGCCGCGACGGGCCGGCTGAGCTCCAACGACCCCAACCTGCAGAACATCCCGATCCGCACGGCGTCGGGCCGGCGCATCCGCGAGGCGTTCTGCGTCGGCGAGGGCTTCGAGACGCTCGTGACGGCCGACTACAGCCAGATCGAGATGCGGATCATGGCGCACCTGTCCGAGGACGCCGACCTGATTGCCGCGTTCAACTCCGGCGAGGACTTCCACACCGTCATGGCGGCCAAGGTCTTCGCCAAGGAGCCGAGCGAGATCGACGGTGGCCTGCGGGCCCGCATCAAGGCGATGAACTACGGCCTCGCCTATGGCCTGTCGTCCTACGGGCTCAGTCAGCAGCTCGGCATCTCGACGGGCGAGGCGCAGGGGCTGATGGACGACTACTTCGAGCGGTTCGGCGGAGTGCGCGACTACCTGCGTGGGCTCGTCGACGAGGCGCGACAGACCGGCTTCACCGAGACGATCATGGGTCGTCGTCGCTACCTGCCGGACCTGCAGAGCGACAACCGTCAGCGCCGCGAGATGGCCGAGCGCATGGCCCTCAACGCCCCGATCCAGGGCTCGGCGGCCGACATCATCAAGGTCGCCATGCTGGGTGTCGAGCGTGCCCTCGACGACGCCGGGCTGGCGTCACGCATGCTCCTGCAGGTGCACGACGAGCTCGTGCTCGAGGTTGCCGCAGGGGAGCGGGAGCGGGTCGAGCAGCTGGTCCGGGAGCAGATGGCCTCGGCGGCTGACCTCTCGGTGCCGCTCGACGTGTCGGTCGGTGTCGGCCGCACCTGGCACGAAGCAGGTCACTGACCCGGTCCGCGGGCTAACTCTCGGCTGACACGCGTGGGTGGCTCGGCGCGAACACGAAGACGACTGCGGCGAGCGTGGCAGCGACGAGGGCGACCGTGAGCACGAGCCCGGTGATGCCGACCCCGAGGCCGTACGCCACGGCGAGCACCGCGATCACGGCGCCCCAGATCATCACGACGATGCCGTGGGCGTGCCGGGCGAGGGCGTCGAAGACCAGCAGGTGCACGACCGCCAGGCAGGAACCGGCGACCGCGAACAACCACAGCCGGCCCGTGATGTCGTCGTACTGGTGACCGCCGACCAGGATCAGGGCGACTTGGGGGAGGAGGGCTGTTGCGAGCACCGCCAGCCCGCCGAACCCGGCGACGAGCGAGACGGCGCGCAGCCGGGCGTGATGCGTCGTGGCGCGTGCCAGGTCCGGGAACAGCACGACGCTGACGAACTGAGGGAAGAACAGCGCGGCCTTGGCCAGGATCAGCCCCGAGGCGTACAGGCCGCTCTCATGCTCGTCGAATCGGTTGCGAGCGATCAGCGAGTCGAGGTTGCTGAGCACGAAGTACGCGAGCAGGGCGTGGGTGGAGAACAGTGCTTCCTTCAGCAGCGGTCGTCGGCTGATCAGTGGGCCCTTGCCGTGGCCGAGCATCAGAGGGGCGCCGGCGATCGCAGGCAGCCAGGAGCCGATCGCGATGCCGATCATCGCGGAGTTGACGGTCGGGGAGATGACCAGTGCGAGCGACCCTCCGATCAGGCGGCCGAGCCCGTTGCCGACGTAGATCGCGGTGAGCGCGCCCCAGCGCGCGTTGCCCTGGGCGATGCCCGACTCCGCGCCCATCACGGTCAGCGGGATCAAGGTCGCGCCGCACAGGACGACCGCCCAGTAGCTGTCGAGCTTGAGCACGGGTGTCAGGACGAGTGCCGACGCGGCAACGAACAGACCGACGGCAGCGGCGACCATGATCGTGACCCTGACGGTCGCACCGATGATCTCGTCACGGTGTGCCGGGTCGATCGCGAGGCGGCGTGCAGTGACTGCCTGGAGACCCAGCGACGCCACCGACCCGACGAGCAGGATGCCGAACAATGCCGTGAGGGCGCCGAACTCCTTGGGCAGCAGCGCTCGCGCGGCGATCAAGTTGAACCCGTAGACGGTGATGTTCATCGTCATCATGCCGGCCGCCACGAGGGTTCCACCCGTCATCGTCGCGCGCGTGGTACTCACCACGGCACAATAGCCGTGGCTGGGGTCGAAAAAGAGCAGGGGCGCGGATGAAGCGACGATGGCAACAGCTCGACCTCGAACGAGCCGCCGTGCCCGCGTGGTCGGCGCTGCTCGCGCTCGTGGTGTGCCTGCCGCTCTTCGGCCACGGGTATGTCCTGTCGTACGACATGGTGTGGGTGCCCCGCCTCGACCTCGATCGTCCGGAGCTCTGGGGTCTCGGCACAGGGTTGCCTCGAGCCGTGCCGTCCGACGCGATCGCCGCCCTGCTGGGCGCCGCGATACCTGCCGCGCTGGTTCAGAGGCTCGTGCTGTTCGCGGCCTTGTTCCTGCTCGCGGTCGGGACGGCTCGCCTCCTGCGTGAGCGTCCACTCGTGGCGCAGCTCGCCGGTGCGACGCTGGCGGTGTGGAATCCGTTCGTCGCCGAACGTCTGGTGCTCGGGCAGTGGCCGCTGTTGTTGGCATGCGCCGCATTCCCGTGGCTGATCGATGCCCTCAGCGGCAAGGGCGGACCGCGATGGCCCATCGCCGTCCTGGCGCTGGCGGCCACTGCGTTGACGCCGGCAACAGGTGTCATGGGCGTCGTCCTGGGAGTGATCGCTGCGTGGCGCCGTGGCGCGGTCAGTGTGGTGTTCCTCGCCGCCTTGGTCAACGCTCCGTGGATCGTGGCCGGGCTCCTGCACTCATCGATCGCGCGCAGCGACCCGGCCGCCGTGGGGCTGTTCGACCTCCAGCCCGAAGGCCACTTCGGGCGCCTCGGCTCCGCTCTGACACTCGGCGGCATCTGGAACACCGAGGTGGTCCCGACCTCCCGCACGCTCCTGCTCGCGGTCCTGATCGCGGTCGCGATCGGCGCGGTCATCGTCGTCGGTCTCGTCACGATGTGGCGCGACGACGGTCGGCTGCTCGCTGTGCTGGCGGTGGCGGGCGGCGTCGGGCTGGCAATCGCGCTCGCCGGCTGGCTCGCCCCCGACCTCGTCGCTCGGATCGTTGCGGACGTCCCGGCCGGTGGCCTCATCCGTGACGGCACCCGCTGGCTCGGCCTGCTGGTGCCGCTGGAGGCCGTGGCGTTCGGCGCCGGCGTGCACACCATCCTGTATCGAGCCGAGTTCACCGCGTGGGAGGTGCCGGTCATCGTGTTCGCGCTGGCGCTGCCACTCGCGGCGATGCCCGACATGGCGTGGGGCGTGGGTGGCCGCCTGGAGCCGGCCACCTACCCAGCGGCATGGACGGATGCGCGACGGGTGATCGAGGCCAGCCCGGTCCGCGGCGACATCCTGGTGCTGCCCTTCAGTGCGTACCGCAAGCCGTCGTGGAACCACGGCTCCCCGGTGCTGGACCCAGCCGGCCGGTTCTTCGACCGTACGACGGTGACGAACGACGACCTCGTCATCTCGGGGCGGACGATTGTCGGCGAGGACCCTCGCGCCGCGCGGATCCAGCAGGTGCTGCGCGGCAAGAATGTCAGGCGGGGCCTGGCTCGGCAGGGCATCGGTCTCGTGGTCGTCGAGGCCGATGAGCCCGGCGCTCGCGCCGCGTTGCGACAGGTCAGAGGGGCTCGGGAGCTCGACGTCGTCGGGTCCTCCGTCAGGGTCTTCGCGATCCCGGGAGCTCGTCCGACGGAGATCTCGAAGCGTGACCGGCAGGTGATGATCGCGGCGTGGATCGTCGCGGGTCTGACGCTGGTCTTCGCGCTGATCAGCGCGGTTCGAGGGGCCGCCGAGCGCATACGACGGAAGCCAGAAGCGCCACGCTCACGGATTCGGGCGTGACCCTACTGGCTGGTAAACTCGCGGGGTCTCGAGGGAGGACAACAACGTGGGAACACTTACTGGCGGCATCATCGCCTTCATTGCTGGACTCGGCCTGGCCGGAGCCACTGTCGTGGGCGTCGTCCAGACACAGCAGAACGCTGGCGAGAAGCCGATTTCATCGACGAATGTGAGCTACGGCTCCAACAACTGATTCACCTGCGTCCAGACGCAGCGAAGGGCGAGCTCCTCGGAGCTCGCCCTTCGTGCGTCCGGGGCTGCTCCTACCGCCCGGACGTCTGGAGGATCGCGGCGAAGTCGGCCTGTGAGCTCGCCCAGGTGAACGTCCCGGACTTCTGGAGGGCGCCCTTGCCGAGGAACTCGCGCCATTCGCGGTCCTCGATCAGCTCACGGAGCGCCGCGACGAGCTCGTCGGGCGTGTCGACGAGGACACCGGAGTCCTTGTGGTCGATCGACTCGGTCGTGCCACCGGCCGTGCTGTAGGCGACGGTGGGCGTGGCGTGAGCGCCTGCCTCGCCGATGACCAGCCCCCAGCCTTCCTTGAGCGACGGGAGCGCCATGATCCACGACTGGGCGAGCAGCTCGTGCTTGGCACGGTCGTCGACGTACCCATGGAACACGACCCGGTCGGCCACGCCGCTTTGCTCGGCGTGCCGGCGGAGCTCGCCGTCCCACCAACCGGTGCCGACGACGTCGAGGACGACCTCCGGGTGGTCGTCTCGCATGGACGCGACCGCATCGATGGCGTGCTCGACCTGCTTGTGCGGGACCAGTCGTCCGACGACGCAGATCCGCGGCGTGGCGGAGCGAGTGGCCTCGACGACCGGCGCGGGATCATTGCCGTTGTGGATGACCGTGATCCGGTCGCGGTCGACGCCGAGGTCGACGAGCTCGAGGCGGGTCGCCTGCGACACCGCGACGTACCGGCTCCGTTGATAGAGGCGTGGGGCGACACGGCTCTCGATCCACCAGCCGATGCGCCCGACGAGACCGGGGTAGACGACCGGCCACTGCTCACGGTGGACGTGGTGCACCAGCACGACGACCGGCTTGCGGGTGGCGAGGCGGGTGAAGAACGGCAATCCGTTCTGCACGTCCACGACGGCGTCGACCTTGCCGTAGCGGCCCAACAGCAGGGCGAGGAACGTACGCACGTAGATGTCGAGCTTGGTGCCGCGGCGGACGAAGCGCACTCCGTCGATCGTCTCGTCGTGCGGGGCGTTGTCGTGCGCGGCGCACGCGATCGTGACGCTGTGGCCGCGTTCGACGAGGCCACGTGCCATGTTCTCGACGTAGCGCTCCGAGCCGCCGCCTTCAGGGTTCTTGGTGTCCCGCCAGTTGCAGAAAAGGATGTGCATCGGTTGGCCGACGGTCGCCGGCGCCTCCTTCAGTGCCGGCGTGCGAAGCCGGCTGCTCCCTCGCGACACGTCCCTCAACGTGGCGACGCCGTGTCCCTCAACACGGCGCCGCAATCTTAACAGGGGCCTGGTCCACCCCTCCCGTATCCTTTCGGGCGTGCCTGACCTGCCCTTTCGTGCGACGTTGAGGCGGTCCTGGCGATTGTTCCGGGCGTTTCGCCTCGAGCAGACCGACCCTGACCACTTCTACGGTGAGCTCGCCGCCGACTCCGTACGCCAGATCGGCAGCTACGAGTCGTTCGATCGACACGAGCTGCTCGACGTCGGCGGGGGACCGGGCTACTTCGCCGAGGCCTTTCGCAAGGCCGGCGCCCACTACACCGCGCTCGACGCCGATCTGGGCGAGCTCGCCGGGCGGGGTGACCCCGAGCCGGGCACGGTCCTCGGTGATGGGCGCCAGCTGCCGTTCCGCGACGCGACGTTCGACGTCGTCTACTCCTCGAACGTCCTCGAGCACGTCGACGGCCCCTGGCGCATGGCCGACGAGATGGTCCGGGTCGCCCGACCCGGAGGACTGATCTTCCTGTCGTACACCCTGTGGTGGGGCCCCTGGGGCGGTCACGAGACCTCGCCATGGCACCTCCTCGGGGGGCGGCGCGCGGCGAGACGCTACCGCCGCAAGCACGGGTTCGGGCCCAAGAACGAGTTCGGCCGCTCGTTGTTCGCCATGACGGCTCGTGACGGCATCGCCTGGGCGCGCCAGCACCCGGACCTCGTCGATGTCGACATCGTGCCTCGCTACCTGCCCAGCTGGATGCACTGGATCGTCCGCGTGCCCGTCGTGCGTGAGGTCATGGTCTGGAACCTCGCCATCGTGGGTCGCCGCCGATGACCGAAGCGCGACTGCGGTGGCGCCTGCGGCTGTTGTGCAGCAGCCTGGTGCTCGCCGCCGTCGCATTCGTGCAGTCGCCGGGGCGCATCGTCGGCGACACCAAGTACGACCTGGTCGCCCGGCCAGCGCTGTTCCTCGACAAGGTCCTGCACCTGTGGGACCCCATCGGCAACTTCGGGCAGGTGCAGAACCAGGCGTACGGCTACCTCTTCCCGATGGGGCCGTTCTTCCTGCTGGGAGACCTGGCGCAGGTGCCGGGCTGGGTCGTCCAGCGTGCCTGGTGGTCCGTGGTGCTGGTCGTGGCGTTCCTCGGCATCGTCAAGCTGTGCGGCGTGCTGCAGATCGGCTCGCCGTGGACGCGCATCCTCGCGGGGTTCGTCTTCGCCCTGTCGCCGCGCATGCTGACGAACCTGGGCCCCATCTCGATCGAGAACTGGCCGTCGGCGGTGGCGCCCTGGGTCCTGATCCCACTCGTCATCGGTGCCCAGCGCGGCTCGGCCCGGCAGGCTGCCGCACGCAGCGGCTTCGCAGCCGCATTCGTCGGAGGCGTCAACGCCGTGGCCTCGGCCGCGATCCTGCCCATCTCGGCGCTGTGGCTGCTGACACGTCGTCGTGGCCACCGCAGAGGCACCATGATGCGCTGGTGGCCGCTGTTCGTGGGGCTCGCGACCTTGTGGTGGATCATCCCGCTCCTGGTCCTCGGCCGATTCAGCCCGCCATTTCTCGACTACATCGAGAGCGCGCAGGCCACGACTGCTCCAGCCACGATCGTCGATGCGCTGCGCGGGACCACCAAATGGGTCCCGTACGTCGACCCCGACTACTCCGCGGGCCGCGAGCTCCTCGCCGACCCGCTCGTGATCCTGCAGTCCGGTCTCCTCGTCATCATGGGGCTGCTCGGCCTGGCGCGACGCGACCTTCCTGAGCGGCGCTTTCTCGTCCTGAGCGTCATGGGCGGGGTCATCCTGGTGACCCTGGGACATCTCGGCTCGGTCGAGGGCCTGTTCGCCGGCAGCCTCAACGACGCCCTCGACGGCGTCCTGGCGCCCCTGCGCAACACGCACAAGTGGGACGTCATGATCCGCCTCCCGCTCGTGCTCGGTCTGGCCCATCTCCTGGCGGTGCTCGGCACCAAGGTCGTCGACGGGCGCCGGGAGCCGCTGCAGGATCGGGCCGCCCTGCGCCTCGGCGTCGGTGCGCTGGCCGTCGCTGCGTTCGTCGGCACGGCGACCGTGGCCTGGTCCGCGGGCCTGGCCTCCTCCGGCACGTTCGACGCTCCGCCGAAGTACTGGACGTCCGCGGCCTCATGGCTCGAGTCGCACGACGATGGCCGAAGAACGTACGTGACACCGGGTGCTGCTTTCGGTGACTACGTGTGGGGCCGTCCCATGGACGAGGCGATCCAGGCACTGTCCGCTGCGCCGTGGGCGACTCGCAGCGTCATCCCGCTGGTCCCCGGCTCCAACATCCGCATGATGGATGCGATCGAGTCACGCATGGTGGACGGCAAGGGTTCCGCGGGCCTTCACGACTACCTCGTTCGTTCGGGCGTCGGCAGGATCGTGGTCCGCAACGACCTGCGTACGTCCGACACCTCGCCGAGCCAGGCCCGGGTGTACGCGGCCATCGCGACAACGCCCGGGCTGGTCAAGGTCGCGTCGTTCGGCCCGTCGATGGGTGGTGACACCAGGCTCGACCAGGGCGACCGGTCGGCCGTGTTCGTCGACGACGGCCGGCAGTCGCGGCACCGTGCGATCGAGGTCTTCGAGGTCGAGACCGACAACGCCGACCGTACGCAAGGAGCTGTCGTGGCTCCTGCGCAGCTGCCGCTGTTCATCGGCGACTCGGCATCGTTGTTGCAGGCGCTCGAGATGCGCGCGGTCGGCGACGGACCGGTCCAGTTCGCCCGGGACGCCGGCAAGGGCGTCAACACCCATCGGCTCGTGCTCACCGACGGGACGCGGCGGCAGGAAGTCGAGTACGGCAAGGTCCACGACAACCGCTCGGCGTCGCTCGCCCGCTCCGAGGAGTGGCAGTCCAGCCGGCCGATCCATGACTATGCGACGGGCCGCACGGACCGCTGGCTCGCAGTCCCCGAGCTGCGAGGCGCGAAGTCCCTGACTGCGACGTCGTCAGCGTCCTCGGTCGGCTACCTGAGGGAGATCGACAAGTCCCAGCAGCCGTTCTCGGCGATCGACGGCGATCCCGACACCGCGTGGGTCTCCGGGCAGGCCGTCAACGGGCGGCACCGGCTGACCCTGATGCTGGGTTCCCCGCGACGAGTGGGGGCCCTCACGCTCAGTTCGCCGGGTGCCGACAAGGCCTCGCCCCGCACCGTCACCGTCACGACCGCTACCGGCACCGTGACGACACGCCTGACGCCAGGTGACAGCACGAGGATCCGGACCCGGCCGGGGACCACCGACTTCGTCTCCGTGACGGCCAGCTCCGACCTCGGACAGCCCCTGCGGATCAGCGAGCTCACGGTGCCCGGAGTCTCGGTGAGTCGTCCGCTGGTCCTGCCGACCTACCCCGCAGCGTGGGGCAGTCCCGCGGTCATCGCACTCGCCGGTGATGCTGGCGAACGGCCGGGCTGCCTGGTGGTCGACGGCGACACCCGGTGCGCGGCGGACAACGAGCGACTGAGTGAGGACGGCCGCTCGCTCGACCGGATCGTGACGCTTCCGGACGCCGAGACGTACCGGGCGACGCTGCGGGTCTCCCCATGGGGGACGAAGGACCTCGACGACCTCATCCAGGTCGATCGGGACGCCGTCGTCGTCGGCTCGTCGCAGGCGACCCATGATGCGCGCTCGGGTGGTGTCGCGGCCTTCGACGCCGATCGTCGCACCGGCTGGGTCGCCTCGGCAGCGGACCGCGATCCGTCGCTGAGTGTCGCGTGGGACGAGCCGCAGAGGATCGACTCGATCAGCGCATACGTCTCGGACGGACTTGTCGCCTCCTCGCCGACACGTGCCGTGCTCGACTTCGGCAAGGGCGTGACCCGAACCGTCGAGCTGCGCAACGGGCGAGCGACGTTCAAGCCGGTCCGCGCGGACGCCGTACGCGTGAGATTCACGAGCAACGACTCCGCGACCAGCATCAGTCTCGACGGGCAGAGCGGTCGTGAGCTGCCGGTCGGGGTGAGCGAGCTGTCGTTCGGCGGAGCCACGGCCGGGGCCGAGCCCCTGTCCGCGAAGCCGGTCGACTGGGGCTGTGGCAGCGGGCCAAGCGTCCAGGCCGACGGGCGGACCCGCCGCTCCGCCGTGGTGGCGAGTCCTGATGCCGTCTTCCGGGGAGAGACCCTCACCGCCCGGTTGTGTGGCAGCGGCGGCACCGTGCGGCTCGACAGCGGCGCCAATCGTCTCGTTGCGAAGCCATCCGGATCATTTCGGCCCGTCAGCCTGCGTCTGCGCCGCGAACCGTTGGCGACTGTTTCATCGGTGTCGGCGAAGGTCACCGAGGACGCCGCTGCGACCTCGGTGCGGTTGCCGGCCGGGGGCGACGAGGGGCTGCTGGTCCTGAAGGTCAACCAGAATGTCGGCTGGTCGGCTCATCAGGATGGGGCGTCGCTGAAGCCGGTCACGGTCGACGGTTGGCAGCAGGGCTGGGTGCTGCGCGGTGGCTCGAGCTCTGTCGACCTGCACTTCGGGCCCGACACCGTCTACCGGCTCGGCCTGTTCTGCGGTGTCCTCGGTGCCCTGCTGGTCGCCCTCGCCGCCTGGGTACGCCGTCGGGGGGGCGGTCATCGGGCCGATGACCCCGCGCTCGAGCCCGCGCGGTCGGGGCTGCTGACGGGGCCGATCGTCGTCGCTGCCTTCGCCCTGATCGTCGCCGGGATCGCGGGCGTCGTGGTCGCCGGCATCGGCATGGCAGCGGCGACTGCCCTGACCCGACCCCGGCAACGACGACGTGCCCCCTGGGCGACCGGCCTCGTGGTGTCGGTTTCCTTGGCAATCGTGTTCGCCGCCTACGCCATCCGGCCGTGGGGCACCGAGTTCGCGTGGATGGGGGCGCGCGCGTGGCCTCAGCTGGTGGGGGTCGGCGTGCTGGTGCTGGTGGTCTCCCAGGCCTTGTCGCCACTCGACCTGCGGTGGCTCAAACGCATCGCGGGGCGCTCGACCAGGTGATGGAGGACGACGGCGGCCGCGGTGCTGCCGACGAGGGTCAGCCCGGCGACGGGCAGGAAGTCACCTGAGAACAGGGGAGTGTCGGTGACGTCGAGGACGAGCCACAGCACGACGAGGTGGATGCAGAACACCGAGTAGGACAGGTGGCCGAGGTAGCGCACGGGCCGTGACGAGAACACCGAGTCGTACGTCGTGCCCTGCGGGCCGAACACGCCAGGCAGGATGATCAGCACCGCGCCGAGCCCATAGAGCACGTTCTTGAAGATCGCGGTCGCCTCGGTCGCGGGCGTCAGGTCGAGTGGACCGGCGAGGGGCGTGGAGCAGAACAGCAGCAGGCAGAACGCGGTGGCCCACAGCACCCCAGGGCTTCCAGCGGCGACCCGGACGAGCTTGGGGGCCCGGCGGCCGTCTCGAGTGCTCTCGATCCACAACACCGCGAGCGCGATCCCCGCACCGAACCACGTGGTGTAGGCCGGGAGCCACTGGTAGGCGAACGGGCGGTGCGGCACGACCAGCCCGGCCCCGAAGCCGAGCCAGCACCAGTTGATGACCGCCAGCGCGAGGGCCACACCGTAGACGCGCGCAGCCGACCACCGGCGCCGCGTGAGGAACCGGATCACGAGCACGATGAAGGGGAGAACGAGGTAGAACGCCGCCTCGGTCTCGAGGCTCCACATCTGGGTCAGGCCGTCGGTGAAGAACTCGGTCGAATAGAGGTGGGTGAGCGTCAGGCTCAGAGTCCAGGAGCTCGGCGACCTGTCTGACCCGATGACGACCATGGCGGCCACGACCGCCACGGCGAATGCCGGCCAGATCCGCAGCACGCGCTTGAGGGCGTACCGGCGCCAGTGCTGGTGGGGTCGACGCTCGGCCACAGGTCGGAGGAAGCCGAGCGACAGCAGGAAACCGGACAGCACGAAGAACAACGCGACCCCGAAGTCGAGGCGTGCCAGCAGCGCACCGGTCAGGCCGCGCGGGTACTGACCGGTCTGGAATGCGGCGTGCGTCAGCAGGACGCCGTATGCGCCCACGGCACGGAGCCCGTCGAGGGCCGGGAAGTCGTCGCGGCCCCTCATGAGAACTCCGAAGACGTGAGGGGTCCCACCGTGACCATGCCGATGCACAGTGTCGTATCAGGAGACAGGGCCGCGAACGTCACCCTGCGGATCTCCTCGGTCGGCTGCAGCCGGTACGTGTGTGCGCCGCGCAGCACCTCGATCGTCCGCGTACGCCCGCCCGCCGTGACGTCGACGAGCCCGTCGGCGCTGGCGAGGTAGTCGACGCTGAGCCAGGCCCGGGCGACCGGCACGGTCGAGGACAGCCGGATCGTGGGCTTGTCACGCGAGCTACGCGGTGCGCCCCGCGCGGTGCTGTAGGACGTGCCGCAGGTTCCCGGGGTCGGCGTCGGTCCGGTCGCGGTGCCCCGCCCCGGCTCCGGCACGCGAATGAAGCCGCCACGGTCGAAGATGCGCAGGTCGTTGCCGTAGGTCCGGGCGTGCACACGGTCGTCCCCGTTGAAGAAGCGTGAGGTGAGTGTGTAGGGGAACAGCGATGGCAACATGACGGTCCGTGGGACGGTCACGTCGAGGACGTCCACATCGCCGGTGCGCCGGGTCGTGTTGGACACGTTGTCGATGTAGACCCTCCCGGCGTAGTCAGAGTGCCACGGCGAGACGTAGTCCAGCGTCGACACGACGGCCGCGACGGCGCACGCGACCAGCACGGCGCCCACGACCCGGCGGGGGGCCGGGGGACGGTGGGGGTGCCGTCGAGGCGAACCACCTCCGACACCCTCGCGGCGTACCGGAAGGAACATCAGCCCGAGGCACAACGCGGCGACGGGGGTTGCGTCGCTGACGAAGCGGGGCTCGGCAGCCAGGTCCGCCGCCCCGCCGCCGGGGCGCGCCGCCAGCAGGACGGCATCCGCCAGGACGTAGAGCACGAGAACGGCCGCCGCTGAGATCGCGCGGGTGCGCCGGAGCGTTGCGTAGGCGACGACCGCGACCGCCAGGACGCATGACACGCCGACCACCAGCACGTGCGGGTTCGCGACGGCAGCCGGCGGGTTGACCAGTGACCAGTCGAGGGGGCCGCCGAACAGGCTGGGCACGAACGATTCGAAGACAGCCGTGCCGACAACCCGCGGGAGCCCGTCGAGGTCGGGCGTGCGGAGCGGCTCGTCGACCCGGTTCACGACCAGGGCTGCATAGCCAGCCGCCACCGCGGCGTATGCCGCCCAGAGCAGCCAGCCCTGGCGCGCGCCGCGGACCGCCCGTTGCGGCCAACGACCCTCGCCCAGCACGACGCCGGTCAGCACGAGCAGCAAGGGGACCACCAGCAGGGCTTTCGGGTCGAACGCGAGCCCGACCACGACAGCGCCGATCGCGACTGCAGCGTCGCGCCCACGCCGCGAACCGAGGAACCGTACGTGCGCAGCGATTGCCACGCAGGAGGTTGCCTGGATCGGGAGCAGCGTGATGGCCGCCGACCACCACATGACCGAGGTGAGGGTCGTGGTCGCGAACAGGTAGACCGCGAGAGGGGTCAACACGGCGTACCGAGGACCGAAGACCGTCCGCAGCATGTGCCACACCGACCAGCTGGCCGCCGCCTGAAGCAGCAGTACCGTCACGGCCGCGAGAGGCCAGGGGAAGGAGCCTGCGTGTGAGACGAGCCAGGCGATGCCGAGGGCGCCGGGAATGAGCTCGTGGTCGAAGGGATCGAGGAGCCAGCCGGCGCCGCTCACGTCCCGCGTCAGGGAGAGGAGGGCGAAGTCGTCGACGTAGAACGATCCGCCGAGCAGCGCCCAGGCCCGGATCACGAGCTGGACCAGGATCAGCACGAGTGCCGCGAGGCCGACCCGCTGTGCCCTCGACATCCCGGCCGGGACGAGAGACGAGAGCCGGAATCGGAGCTCTGGCGAGGGCGCGGACATCGTCATCCATCGTCGCACAGCAGAGGGTCTCGGCTCCGTGCCGGAGACGCCGCCTGGCCTGCGGAAATGACCCCCTCCGGTGTTACGGTCAGTCGTTCATACCGTGGAGGGAGCCCACAGTGAGTAAGAAATTGGGAACAGTCGCGCTGTTCCTGGGCGCGTTTTTGCTGGCACTTGCCGCATTGTCCAAGTTCTACATGTACGACCAACTGGCCGTCGTGCCGCTCAACCATGAGACGACGAGCCTCTCGTCGACTCTGCCGGGCGCCGATGCCGAATACCTGGACGCGGATGCCGGACTCAAGTCCACCGTCGGCCCGCTGAAGAACACCAAGGCAATCGTCGGCAACGTCGAGGCTGGCAAGAAGGCGAGCAAGGCGCTGGATCGGGACGTCGCGGTGTGGGACATCTACGACTGCACCGACACCCCCGACTTCAATTGCGGTTCCAAGGAGACGCCTCTGGCGGCCACTCAGGACCGGGTTGCCTTCGACCGCCACACGGGCATGGCGGTCAACTGGGAAGGCGCCTACTCGGAGGTCGACGGCAAGGTCATCAAGCCGGGCGAGTTCAAGGGCTTGTACTTCAAGTTCCCGTTCGACGCGCAGAAGAAGACCTACCCGTTCTGGGACGGCACGCTGCGCAAGGCCACCCCTGCCAAGTACGTCGGCGAGGGCAAGGTCAAGGGCATGAAGGTCTACAAGTACGTGCAGACCATCGCACCCATCAAGACCAGCACGATCGACGTGCCCGGATCGCTGGTGGGGTCCGACGAGGCCACCGTTGCCGCTGACCAGATCTACTCCAGCGTCAGCACCTACTGGGTGGAGCCCGTGACGGGCGTCCTCCTGGTCGGCCAGACGGCCCAGGACAGCTATCTCGAGATCGACGGCCAGCGCGCGCTGACCACGACCAAGGCGACGCTGAAGTACACCGAGGCCAACACGGCGGCAACGGTCGACGACTTCAAGTCCAAGTCGCTGCTGCTGAAGGGCGTGCAGACGTACGTACCCGTCGGCGGCGCGATTCTCGGCCTGGTGCTGATCGGGCTCGGGCTGTTCACCCGTCGCAGCAGCGGTGCGGAGCCGCGCAGGTCGCACAAGGACGAGCTCGTCTCGCACTGACCTGCGACCACCACGCCTTGAGCCTGTCGAAAGCACTTTTCGACAGGCTCAAGGTGCATCGGTGCGGTGTTCTAGGGTGAGTTTCCTATGACCATCGCTCCCGCTGCCGCGCTGTGCACCTTCGTCGACCGCTCGCCGACCCCGTTCCACGTGTGTGAGGCGGCAGCTGCCGAGCTGGACGCAGCCGGATACGCCCGTGTGCGGGAAGCGGACGCCTGGCCGACCGGGCCCGGGCGCCACTACGTCATCCGCGGCGGCTCGCTCGTCGCCTGGTCGACCGAGGCGAGCCAGACTCCCGGTGACCCCTTCCGCGTCGTCGGCGGGCACACCGACAGCCCCAACCTCCGGCTCAAGCAGCACCACGACATCGCCCCTGAGGGACTCGGCGTCGTGGCGATGGAGCCGTACGGCGGTGCGTGGCTCAACTCCTGGCTCGACCGTGACCTCGGCCTTGCGGGGCGGCTCGCGCTGCGCGATGGCACCGAGACACTCGTCCACATCGACGAGCCGGTGCTCCGGGTGCCTCAGCTCGCGATCCACCTGTCGGCCGAGCGCAAGGGTGTCGAGCTCGACCCCCAACGCCATCTCAATGCGATCTGGTCGACGCAGCCGGGCGAGTTCCTCGAGTACGTCGCCGACCGGGCCGGCGTCGCGCGCGGCGACATCCTGGGGTTCGAGCTCATGGCCCACGACACCACTCCGAGCGCACTCACGGGCGCGCACACCGAGCTCGTCTCCGCACCGCGCCTCGACAACCAGGTCACCTGCTTCGCGGGGCTCCGGGCGCTGCTCGATGCCCCTGCCGTCGAGGGCATCCGTCCGGTTCTCGCGCTGTTCGACCACGAGGAGGTCGGCAGCACCTCGGAGCGCGGTGCCCAGTCCGACCTGCTCGCCACCGTGCTCGAGCGCATTGTGCTCGCTGCGGGAGGCACGCGCGACGACTACCACCGCGCGATCGCCGCATCGGTCTGCGCTTCCGGCGACATGGCACACGCGACGCATCCCAACTACGCCGAGCGCCACGAGCCCCTCCACCACATCTCGATCGGCGGGGGACCGGTCCTCAAGGTCAACGTCAACCTCCGCTACGCGACCGATGCCCCGGGTGCTGCGGCGTTCGCCGTCGCGTGCGAGCAGGCCGACGTGCCGCTGCAACGCTACGAGCACCGCGCCGACCTGCCCTGCGGCTCGACGATCGGGCCGCTGAGTGCCGCGCGCACCGGCATGCTGACCGTCGACGTCGGCGCCCCGCAGCTGGCGATGCACTCGGCGCGAGAGCTCATGGGCGCGGCGGACGTGGACACGTATGCCCGTGCGCTCGCAGCCTTCTTGTCACCGGCGTGACGGCACAACCCGGCACCCGCACGACCCGGCTTCCTGCAAAGGACCGCCGTCGCGTACGATTGAGGCTGCGCTGACGGCCTGTACGTACCTCGGACAGAGCAGGCCCGTGCTCGTGCGCCGTGTCGGGCGAACCTCCTCGACTCATCACGATCCAAGGGCTGTCAGACGTGCCCGACAATTCCACCCATCCATCGGAGCAACTCCTCTATGTCAAGCAGTCTCGCCACACCCCACGTAGCACCGCAGGTCGCCGTCAACGACATCGGCTCTGAGGAAGACTTCCTCGCCGCAATTGACCTCACCATCAAGTACTTCAACGACGGCGACATCGTCGAAGGTGTCATCGTCAAGGTGGACCGTGACGAGGTCCTCCTCGACATCGGCTACAAGACCGAGGGCGTCATCCCCTCCCGCGAACTTTCCATCAAGCACGATGTCGACCCCAACGAGGTCGTCTCCGTCGGCGACAACGTCGAAGCCCTCGTCCTCCAGAAGGAGGACAAGGAAGGCCGCCTCATCCTGTCGAAGAAGCGTGCGCAGTACGAGCGCGCGTGGGGCGACATCGAGAAGATCAAGGCCGAGGACGGCGTGGTCGAGGGAACCGTCATCGAGGTCGTCAAGGGCGGCCTGATCATGGACATCGGTCTGCGTGGCTTCCTGCCGGCGTCGCTGGTCGAGATGCGCCGTGTGCGCGACCTCGACCCCTACATCGGCCAGAAGATCGAGGCCAAGATCATCGAGCTCGACAAGAACCGCAACAACGTGGTCCTGTCGCGCCGTGCCTGGCTCGAGCAGACCCAGTCGGCCGTTCGCCAGAACTTCCTCACCGAGCTCCAGAAGGGGCAGGTCCGCAAGGGCGTCATCTCCTCGATCGTCAACTTCGGTGCGTTCGTGGACCTCGGCGGCGTCGACGGACTCGTCCACGTCTCCGAGCTGTCGTGGAAGCACATCGACCACCCGAACGAGGTCGTTCAGGTCGGCGACGAGGTCACCGTCGAGGTGCTCGACGTCGACATGGACCGCGAGCGCGTCTCGCTGTCGCTCAAGGCCACGCAGGAAGACCCCTGGCAGCACTTCGCGCGTACGCACCAGATCGGGCAGATCGTGCCCGGCAAGGCGACCAAGCTGGTCCCCTTCGGTGCGTTCGTCCGCGTCGAGGAGGGCATCGAGGGCCTGGTGCACATCTCCGAGCTCGCCGAGCGTCACGTCGAGATCCCCGAGCAGGTCGTGCAGATCGGCGACAGCGTCATGGTCAAGATCATCGACATCGACCTCGAGCGTCGCCGCATCTCGCTGTCGCTCAAGCAGGCCAACGAGACCGAGGCCGCAGTCAGCGATGACTTCGACCCCACCCTCTACGGCATGACGTCGTCATACGACGCCGATGGCAACTACATCTACCCCGAAGGTTTCGACCCCGAGACCGGCGAGTGGCAGGAGGGCTTCGACGAGGCCCGCGCCACGTGGGAGAAGCAGTACGCCGAGGCGCACGAGCGCTGGGAGGCGCACAAGAAGCAGATCGAGGAGGCCGAGAAGGCCGGCATCGAGGCTTCCGAAGCGGCCAACTACTCCTCGGACACCGCAGGCGGTGACGACGCCCCGCAGCAGGAGGGCTCGCTCGCCTCGGACGAGGCGCTCCAGGCGCTCCGTGAGAAGCTCACGGGCGGCGAGTAACCACTCCGCTCAACGCAAGAACCCCCGGTCCACCAGGACCGGGGGTTCTTCGTTGTTCTCGCGGCTTCACACGAAGCTATTGGGCGGGAATGAGTCGAGGTGACTGCGCGGACCTGGACGAGTGCCGTACCCGTCTTTGGGGATCTGCACGGCAAGTGCGATCCCGGCGGCGAGGACCAGAAGGGCGATCAGGAAGATGAACATGGCAGTAATTCTCGTCCTGTCGAGATGCTGCCACCAGTGGCAGTAATGCCACTCTGCATTGATTTACTGCCAACTGTCTGAGATGCTCGGTGCATGAAGACTGTTGCGGTCGTGGTGCAGGACGGGGCCGAGCCATTCGGGCTGGGATCGATATGTGAGGTGTGGGCCGAGCCTTATCACCCCGAGGACGACAATCCGGTGTTCGACTTCCGGGTGTGCACGCCGCGGCCCGGCCGGGTGCGGGGCCGGTCAGGCTTCGACCTGCACGTCGAGCACGGTCTGGACGCGCTCGAGGACGCCGACCTCGTCTGCTTCTCGCCCAAGCGCGAGTTCCTCGACTTCGACCCGCTCGTGCTCCAGGCCGCGCGCGATACGTACGAACGCGGGGCATTGGTCTATGCCCACTGCTCGGCGGCGTTCATGCTTGCCGAGGCAGGGCTGCTGGACGGCCGTGAGTGCACGACCCACTGGCGCTACACCGATCAGATGACGCAGATGTATCCGAAGGCGATCGTGCGCCCCGACGTGCTCTACGTCCAGGAGGACAACATCATGACCGGCGCGGGGTCCGCCGCCGGCATCGACGCCTCGTTGCACCTGATGCGGCAGATGTACGGTGCGAAGGTCGCCACGACGACCGCTCGTCGCATCGTCGTCCCGCCGCACCGCGACGGGGGCCAGGCCCAGTTCATCCGTACGCCGATGGGTCAGACCGAGGCCGACACGCTTGCTCCGCTGCTGGCCTGGGCGAGCGACCACCTCGACGAGCAGCTGTCGGTGGAGAAGCTCGCCGCGCAGGCGCACATGTCGCCGCGTACGTTCGCCCGCCGGTTCAGGGACGAGACGGGTACGACCCCGCTGCAGTGGCTCACGAGCCAGCGGCTGGCCAACGCCGAGGAACTGCTCGAGAACTCCTCGCTGTCGGTCGAGCAGATCGCGACCCGCGTGGGCTTCGGCAACGCCGCGACGCTGCGTCATCATTTCGCGACCGCGAGGGGCACCACGCCGCAGCAGTACCGCAAGACGTTCACGTGCGTGGATGAGGCTGTCTAGCCGTGCGAATCCGGCACCTGAGGGTGTCGGACGATACAGTCTGACCGTGCGCAGATCCGGTTTGGAGTTCAGCTCCGCGCTTGCAGTGGCGACCCTGGTCGCTGCTCTGGTGATGGCAGAGTCCCTGGGACTGGGGTTCCACGACCCGGACGGATCGGTCGGTCCGACGTTCGTGCTGCTTCCCCTCATCGTGCTCCTGGCGCTGGTTCTCGACGTCATCCCGCGTGCTGTCCTGCGGGCGACGTCGTGGGGCACCGCCCGTGCCGCGGTCGCCGAGGTCTGGCGTGAGCGGTGGCCGGCAGCCAACCTGCGGTTCATGGTCGTGGGGCTCATCGGCTGGTACGTCACCTACGCATCCGTTCGCAACCTCAAGGGCTTCGTGCCGTTCGCCAACCACGAGCTCTACGATCGCGACCTGTCTCGCATCGACTTCGCGATGTTCGGCGGTCACTCGCCAGCCGTGCTGTTGCACCAGCTCCTGGGCACCGGTGTCGCGGCGCAGGTGCTGTCGTTCTTCTACATCGTGTGGATCGTCGCACTCCCGGCCTCACTCGCTGTCGCGTTGGTCTGGGCCCGCCGTGACCGCATCAGCTCGTGGTGGGTGACCGCGGTCTCGATCGACTGGGTCATGGGAGTGGCGCTCAACTTCGCCCTGCCGACCCTCGGCCCGATCTATGACCGACCGGGAGACTTCGCGGACCTGAGCCACACCTCGACGACGGCGCTGCAGCAGTCGATGTGGACCGAGCGTCTCCAGGTCCTCGCCGACCCGGTGCACACCAACAACGTCCAGAACATCGCCGCCTTCGCCTCACTCCATGTCGCGATCGCCACGACGGCCTGCCTGGTCGCGCAACGGGCCGGCCTCCATCGGACATTCGTGTGGGCCTTGCGCGCATTCCTCGCGATCACGATGGTGGCGACCGTCTACTTCGGCTGGCACTACGTCTCAGACGTCATTGCCGGCCTGCTGCTGGGATTCGTCGGCGCCTGGGTCGGAGAGAAATTCGCCGCCCCCGACGAGATTCCCGAATTCGAGCCTTCAGAGGTCAGTGCGGCGGACCTTGCCGGTCGCAGTGCGGGGCAGTGACGCGAGCTTTTCGTACGTCTTGGGTCGCTTCGGCGGCGTGAGTCGTCGGGTTGCGAGCTCGCGCAGGGTCTCCTCGTCGACGTCTCCGACGTACGCCGCGCACACCCGTTGTCCCCACTCCGGGTCATCGCGGCCGAACACCGCCAGGTCGACGAGGCCGTCGGCGTCCTCGAGCGCGGCCTCGACCTCAGCCGGATAGACGTTGACCCCGCCGGAGATGATCAGGTCCTCGCGTCTGGAGTCCAGGTAGACGTACCCGTCCTCGACTCGTCCCAGGTCGCCGACGGTGAACGCGGGGCCATCGGGCGTCTCGGTCCAGACCGCACGCGTCTTGTCCGCGGCATTCCAGTACGTGAATCGCGCCCACTCCGGAACGGCGCACCACAGCTGCCCGTCCTCGTCGGCGGTGACGACGCGGCCTGGCCTGGCCCGCCCAACAGTGCCGGGGTGGGCGATCCATTCCGGAGCAGGGCAGGCCGTGAACTGGCCTTCCGTCGAGCCGTAGAACTCCCACACCACATGCGTGCCGAAGGTCTCGTGCGCGCGGCGGCGCACGGGCTCGGGGCACGGCGCGCCGGCATGTGCGACGAGTCGAAACGATGACGTGTCGAGCGCCGGATCGTGCTCGTCGAGCCAGGCGAACAGCCGTTGCAGGTGCGCGGGAACGCAGAACATCGAGGTCGGGCGCAGGTCGGCGACGGCCCGGGCGAACTCCTGGGGGTCGAACTTCGGGAGCACGGCGATCGAGCCCCCGGCGAGCAGCGTCCCCATCGCGAACCGCAATGGGGCGGAGTGGTAGATCGGGGACACGACGAGGTCGAGGTCGCCGGCTTGAAACCCCCAGAGGTCACGTTCCTCCTCGACGAGTGCCGCGGAGTTCGCCGGTGTGAGCAGGCCAGACCACACACCCTTCGGCTGCCCCGTGGTCCCGGAGGTGAAGTGCATCGGACGGCACCGCGGCCAGTCGTCGAGCTCTCTCGGCTCGCCGTCGAGCAGTGACTCGAGTGCCCCTGGGTCATCGACGATCAGGCTGGGCTCGACGTCTCGGATGATCGCGTCCCGCTCGTACGCAGTCAGTCTCGGGTCGAGCGGCACCGGGACGACGCCGGAACGGGAGGCCCCGAGCACTGCGCTGACGTAGTCCGCCGAGCCGGGCACGCACAGCACGACACGATCGCCGGGACGGAGGCCGCGGGCGTGCAGGGCACCGGCGACGCGTTGCTGGGCGATCACGCTCTCGGCCGCGGTGAGGACGTCGGGCACCCGGAACCTCCCACATCGTGAGACATCTGTCACGTCGGTCAGCGGGGATGGGCGTTTGCAATGTGAACCGACGCACAAAGTATGCTTCACTCGAACGCTGAGTCAGACCTTCGTCTAGCACTAGGTGGTCCATCCGTGGCAGATTTTCGCCACAGGCATGCGCGCAAGGCGCCCGGCCGGCTGAACTTCTCGCGAACGATCCTCCCCACTGCCGGTCTCCTGACCATCGCAGCTGCCGGTGCCCTCGTGGTCGCACAGGACCCCGCCGCACCGACCGAAGCCGCAGCCGCATCAGCACAGCCCAAGCAGGACCTCTTCGCGGTGTCCTCGGCAGAGAAGGCACCCGACATCAGCCGCAGCGCCGAGCGCGTCCCGCTGACCAACGAGGCTGCCGCCGAGGACAAGGTCAAGGCCAAGCGTTTCGCCGTCTCGGCCGTTGAGGTCCACGCTGCCCCCGAGAGCTCCTCCCCGGTGCTCGCCACGGTCGCCTCCGGCGACACCGTCGACATCACCGGCGTCGCCAAGGGTGACTGGGCCCAGATCATCCACAAGGGCCTGCCTCGCTGGGTCGAGGCCAAGCGCCTGGCCAAGGAGATGCCGCTCGGCACGTCGCCGTGCGCGTCCGGCTCCAGCTCCGAGCGTGGCCTCCAGCCCGACACCATCAAGGTCCACCGGGCCGTCTGCGCGAAGTTCCCGTCGATCGTCCGCTATGGCGGCGTCTCCGGCCGCGGCGAGCACGCCACGGGCCAGGCGCTCGACATCATGGTCGGCACCGGCAACCCCATCGGCTACGAGGTCGCGGCGTTCCTGCAGGAGCACCGGGCCGAGCTCGGCATCGAGTACCTCATCTGGCACCAGCAGATCTGGCGGCCGGCGACATCGGGCGCGTGGCGGAGCATGTCGGACCGCGGCAGCCCCACGGCCAACCACATGGATCACGTGCACGTCACCACCTACGGCAACGCCGCAGGCTAGGGCGTACGTGCTGCGGGTCGGGCTCACCGGCGGGATCGGCTCGGGAAAGAGCACCGTCAGCGAGCTGTTGGCAGCGCATGGCGCCGTCGTGATCGACTACGACGTGCTGGCCCGCGAGGCGGTCGAGCCGGGCAGCGCCGGGCTCGAGGCGATCGCTGAGCGCTTCGGTGCCGGCGTCATTGCTCCAGACGGGACGCTCGATCGTCCGGCGCTCGCGGCGATCGTGTTCGCCGACCCTGCTGCGTTGTCCGACCTCAACGCGATCACGCACCCGGCGATCTGGCGACTCGCTGCCACCCGCGAGGCTGAGGCGGGACCTGACGCGATCGTCGTGCACGACAACCCGCTGCTCGTCGAGATGGGCGCTGCCCAGCACTGCGACGTCGTCGTCGTGGTCGACGTGCCCGAAGAAGTCCAGGTGGCCCGCCTCGTCAGCTCTCGCGGGATGTCCGAGGAGGAAGCCCGGGCCCGCATCGCGGCGCAGGCGTCCAGACAGCAAAGGACCGGTGCCGCCGATCTGGTGATCGACAACACCGGTCCGATGGACGAGCTCGCTCTCATCGTCGGGGGAACATGGGACGAGCTCGTGTCCAGGGCGGCCTCCGCCTAGGCGGCGAGGTCCGGATCCGCGATGCGCCGCAGCGTGGCCAGGGCTTCGCGCTCGAGCTGACGTACACGCTCGGCCGAGATGCCGTGCCGCTTGCCGATGTCGGCGAGCTTCTGCTGGCGTCCGTCGAGCAGGCCGTAGCGCGCTCGGACGATGTCGGCCTCACGCTCGCCGAGATGGTCGACCAGCGTCGAGATCAGGTGCCGTGACTCGTCGTCGAGCACCGCGAAGTCGGGACCGGGCTGCGTCTCGCGGGCGATCAGGTCGCCCAGCGAGGTGTCGCCGTCCTCGTCAACGGGTGAGTCGAGGCTGACGTGGTCACGTCCCCATGACATCAGGTCGATGACCCGGTCGATGTCCATGCCGAGCTCCAGGGCGATCTCCTGAGGCTCCGGGTCATAGCCGAGTTGGCGCTCCAGGTTGCGGCGAGCCGCCGTCACCTGGTTGAGCTCCTCGACCACGTGGACCGGAAGGCGTACGACGCGGGCCTGCTGCGCGATGCCGCGGGTGATCGCCTGTCGCACCCACCACGTGGCGTACGTCGAGAACTTGAACCCCTTGGCGTAGTCGAACTTCTCGACCGCGCGGATCAGTCCGGTGTTGCCCTCCTGGACCAGGTCGAGCATCGGCATCGCGGAGCGCCCGTACTTGCGGGCGATCGAGACGACGAGTCGCAGATTGGCCTGGATGAACTCCTGGACGGCCCGGTCACCCTCGTCGGCGAGCCACTGCAGCTCCTCCTCCGTGGCGTACTTGGGCGCGCCACCCTTGCGACGGCCCACGCGACCCTCCTCGAGGAGGTGTCGGGCGAACAGCCCGGCCTCCACGGTCTTGCTCAGCTCGACTTCACGCTCGGCGTCGAGCAGGGGAGTGCGGGCAATCTCGGCAAGGTACATGCCGACGCTGTCCTTGCCCTCGATGTTGGTGCTGCCATTTCGTGCGCTCACCGTGCGCCTCCCATCAGTGTCTGTACTGATCAGAACGCTTTGACTACCCCAAGGATTCCGCTCTCAGACGCTTCTTAGGAGTTGCGTGCTAAAGACCACGTCTAGGTGGTTGAGGTGCGGAGCGAAGCGGAGCCTCGAAACCACTGATGTGCTGGTTTCGAGGCTCCGCTCGCAGAGCTCGCTGCGCACCTCAACCAGCGTGACCAGCGGCTTGAGCCCGATCGATGATCCAAGCGAGCTCCCAGGCCCGCTCCTTCCAGGACGCGTAGCGGCCGCTGACCCCACCGTGACCGGCGTGCATCTCGGTCTTGAGCAGGATCGGTGCATCGCCGGTCGCCGTCGCGCGGAGCTTGGCGACCCACTTGGCCGGCTCGACGTACATGACCCGGGTGTCGTGGAGGCTCGTGACGGCGAGGATCGCGGGGTAGGGGTGTGCCCCGACGTTCTCGTAGGGCGCGTAGGACTTCATGTAGGCGTAGACCTCGGGGTCTTCCAGCGGGTTGCCCCACTCGTCCCACTCGATGACCGTGAGCGGCAGGCTCGGGTCGAGGATCGTGGTGAGTGCGTCCACGAACGGCACGCTCGCAACGATGCCGGTGAAGGCGTCGGGCGCGAGGTTGGCCACGGCGCCCATCAGCAGGCCACCGGCACTGCCGCCCTCGGCGATCAGGCGATCGGCTGAAGTCCAGCCCTCATTGACGAGGTGACGGGCGCTCGCGACGAAGTCGGTGAACGTGTTGCGCTTGTGTAGCATCTTGCCGTCGTCGTACCAGTGCCGGCCGAGCTCGCCACCTCCGCGGACGTGGGCGATCGCGAAGACGAACCCGCGATCCAGCAGCGACAGGCGCATGACGGAGAACCCCGGATCCATGCTCGCCTCATAGGCGCCGTAGCCGTAGATCAGCGCCGGGGCGGTGCCGTCGCGGGGCGTGTCCTTGCGGCACACAACCGAGACCGGCACACGTACGCCGTCATCGGCGACAGCCCAGCTGCGGTGCTGCTCGTACTCGTCCGGGTCGTAGCCGCCCAGCACGGGGGCCTGCTTGCGCAGGATCAGCTCGCCGGTGTCGACGACGTAGTCGTAGATCGAGGCAGGCGTGATGAACGAGCCGACGCCGACGCGGATGAGCGGCTGGTCCCACTCGGCATTGGCGCCGACGCCGCTGGTGAACAGCTCCTCGCCGAAGTCGATCTCGGTGAGCTCCCCGAGCCCGTCGGGGCCCAGGGGGATGACGCCGATGCGTGACAGCGCGTCGCGGCGATAGGACACGACGAGCTGCTTGGCGAACACGTCGACGTCCTCGAGCCGCGTCGACTCGCTGCCGGGAATGATGACCGTGCGCACGCTCGGATCGTCCACCCGTACGGCGGCGAGCTCGAAGTTGAGTGCTCCGTCGTTGTGCAGCACCAGGAAGAAGTCCTCGCCGCGGATGACGGCGTGCTCGAGGGAGTACTCGACGCCGTCACGGCGGGGGAGCACGACACGGAACTCGCCCTCGGGATCGTCCGCCTCGAGGACTCGCACCTCGCTGGTGATCTTGGACGAGAGCCCGATGACCAGGAAGCGTTCGGACTGCGTGCGACCGACCCCGATGAAGTAGCGCTCGTCCGGCTCCTCGAGGACCAGGACGTCCTCGTCGGTCGAGCCCAGGCGGTGCCGCCAGACCCGGTGAGGGCGCCATGCGTCGTCGACCGTCGTGTAGAAGAGGTGGGTGCCGCCGGCCGACCAGGTCGCGCCGCCGCTCGTCGCAGGGATCTCGTCGGGGAGCACCTCGCCGGTGCGCAGGTCCTTGACGCGGATCGTGTAGCGCTCGTCGCCCTGGGTGTCGACCGACCAGGCCAGCAGGCTCTCGTCGTCGCTGACGCTGAATGCCCCGAGGGAGAAGAACTCGTGGCCCTCGGCCTCGACGTTGGAGTCGAGCAGGATCTCCTCGCCGGCGATCTCCGCGTCGGCCTCGAGCACCGGAGGGTTCCAGTCGTCGGCGTCGTCGATGGGGCAGCGGCACCGGATCGCGTACTGCTGGCCCTCGAGCGTCCGGGCGTAGTACCACCACTTGCCGCGGCGGACCGGGACCGAGAGATCGGTCTCGAGCGTGCGCGCCTTGATCTCGTCGAAGATCTGCTGGCGAAGCGGCTCGAGATGTGCGGTCGCCGCGTCGGTGTGGGCGTTCTCTGCCTCGAGGTAGGCCAGCGTCGCCGGGTCCTCCTTGTCGCGCATCCACTCGTAGTCGTCGACGAAATCGTCTCCGTGGTGGCTGCGGACGATGGGCCGGCGCTCGGCGACGGGAGGGGGCACGTTCATACCCCGAACGTACCGGTGTGGCCCGCGCCGAGCGCGGGGTCGTCGGCGCGGAACGTGTGGACCGGTCCGGGCGGTGTCCAACGGGTCTCGAAGCGGACCGTGACCCGGCCGAGGCCCGACCCCCAGACCCAGCCATCGCCGTGGTCGTCATGGTGCACGTCCATGCCGGGATACCACCGCGTGGGGCGCGCTGTGACCTCCTCTACGGGCTCCTCGTCGAGCTCGTCGTCCTCGTCGGAGGCGAACAGATCGTCCTGGACCCAGTCGGCGAGTCCGCTGACCCCGACACCCAGCAGCCGCAGGCCGTTGCTGATGTCCTCGCCGGCCAACAGCCCGCGCGCGGTCGTCGCCAGGATGCGTGCGTTGTCGGTGGGGTTGGGCAGGGTTGACGACCGGGTGTGCGTCTCGAAGTCGTGGTGGCGCATCTTGAGGGTCACGGTGCGCCCCGACAGCCCGTTCTTGCGGAGCCGGCCGGAGACCGACCGGGCCATGCGCTCGATGATCGCCTCGAGCTGGAGCCGGTCGGAGATGTCCTGCTCGAACGTGTCCTCGACGCTGACGGACTTGGTCTCCCGCGACGCCACGACCGCCCGGTCGTCGTCGGCCCGGGCCATGCGGTGCAGGGAGCGTCCGGAGGACTGGCCGAGCAGGCGTACGAGCTCGTCCTCGCTGGGGGAGCGGAGGTCTTCCACGGTGAGGATGCCGACCCGACGGAGGCGCTCGGCGGTGGCCGGGCCGACGCCGGGGATGACCGTCGCCTGCATCGGGCCCAGCACGTCCGCCTCCGTGCCTGGCTGCACGATGAAGACGCCGTCAGGCTTGTTGATCTCGCTGGCGATCTTGGCCATGAGCTTGGACGACGCAACGCCGACCGAGGCGGTCAGGCCGCCGGTGATCTCGGCAATGTCGCCGCGGATCCCGGCAACGACCTCCTCGACCCGGTCGGCGTCGAAGCCGGGACCGGCGGCGAGGTCGACGAACGCCTCGTCGAGCGACAGCGGCTCGATGACCTCGGACTCCGCACGAAGCCGCTCCATGACGAGTCGGCTGGCCTCGCGGTAGGCGTCGAACCGGCCGCCGAGGAACGCCGCATGCGGGCATCTCGCGCGCGCCTCGGCCGTACGCATGGCGGATCGCACGCCGTGCACTCGCGCCTCGTATGACGCCGTGGCCACCACGCCGCGCGGGCCTATGCCGCCGACGATGACCGGCCGGCCCCGCAACGATGGCTTGTCGCGCTGCTCGACCGAGGCGAAGAACGCGTCCAGGTCGAGGTGCATGATGGACGCCGTCGACCGCATGCGCACAGTGTCTCGCGAGGTCCGGACACATCGTCATGCACATGCCGATGGCATGGTTTCGCATGATCCACAGATGTCCGTCAGCGGGCTGAATCGCGGGCGCTCGGGCCGCGAGCGTTGAGGCATGACGCAGACGCCCTCGGTCTACACGGCCCATGACATCCCCGACCTCCTCAACACGCTGCCCACGCTCTTCGGCTTCCGGCCCGAGGAGTCACTGGTCGCGGTCTCAACCCGGGGGCCACGGCGCCGGTTCGGCTTCCGGCTCCGCGTCGACATCCCCGCGCCTGAGGACGTCGATGAGCTCGCCGCGATCGTCGTGGGCCACCTGGGTCGCCAGGGCGCGGAGGGTGCGATCTTCCTCGCGGTCACCCAGGAGCAGGACGTCGCGCGCGACCTGCTTGCCGCGATCGAGCGGCAGCTCCCGCCGATCGCCCTGATCGTCGCGGTCCGGGCCGACGGTGAGCGCTACTGGTCGGACGAGCCCGGGTTCCCCGCCGAGGGCATCCCGTACGAGACGTCCGACCACCACCTTGCAGTGGTCCAGGCGATCGCCGCCGGACAGCAGATCCTGCCGGACCGGCAAGCCCTCGTCGACCGCTTCGCGGCGGTGGCCCAGCCGCGCCGTGGCTGGATGGAGCGCGCCGCTGACGAGATCCTGCGCCAGGTCGTGCCCTTGGTCGCCCGCACGCCCGATCGCGACCTTGCCGCGGTCGGGATGCAGCAGGTTCAGCCGATCCTCGATCGCGGCCTGGCGGGGGAGCGGCTCAGTGACGAGGAGGTCACACGATTCTCGGTCTGGATGTCCAGCATCGAGGTGCGCGATGAGGTGTGGGGCCAGATCACCGCCGAGACGGCCGACGACATGCTGCGGCTGCTGACCCTCATCTCGAGCAGCGTCGTCCCGCCGTTCGAGCCGGCCGTCCTGAGCCTCACGGCGTTCGCCGCATGGTTGACCGGGGACGGCGCGCAGGCACTCATCGCGGTCGAGCGCGCCCTGGCCGCAGACCGGGAGTACTCCATGGCCGGTTTGATGCTCCAGATGCTGGAGGGCGGGGTCTCCCCGTCTCATTGGCTCGCACTCCAAGCCGCGGAGGCCCCGTCGCCCTAGGCTGTGTGCATGGGACAGGACGTCGATGCACGCGAGTTCAGCCGCGAGGACCGTACGCGCTATCGCGCCAAGGTGCGCCGGTGCCTCGATGTCTTCGCCCGGATGTTGAGCGAGTACGACCTGTCGTTCGAGCACACCCACGTCGGCATCGAGATCGAGTTCAACCTCGTCGACGACAAGGGAGACCCTGCGCTCAAGAACGCCGAGGCACTCGAGGCGATCGCGGACGAGGACTTCCAGACCGAGCTCGGGCTCTTCAACATCGAGATCAACGTGCCGCCGGCCCGCATCTCCGGCGTGGGACTCGACGAGCTCCAGGGCTCGCTGCGCGACGACCTCAACCACGCACAGGCCAAGGCGTCCGCAGTCGGCGCACATCTGTTGATGATCGGCATCCTTCCGACGTTGCAGGAGGGGCACTTCAGCCGCGACTCGATCTCGGCCAATCCCCGCTACCACCTGCTGTCCGAGCAGATCCTCAATGCTCGCGGCGAGGACATCGAGATCGTGATCGACGGCGTCGACCGGCTCGACACGACTGCCGACACGATCATTCCCGAGGCCGCCTGCACCAGCACCCAGCTCCATCTCCAGGTCGAGCCCGACGAGTTCGCGCCCATGTGGAACGCAGCCCAGGCCATTGCGGCCGTCCAGGTCGCCGTGGGCGCCAACTCGCCGTTCCTGTTGGGCCAGCAGCTCTGGCACGAGACCCGGATCGCGCTGTTCGAGCAGGCCACCGACACTCGCAGCGAGGAGCTCAAGGCTCAAGGGGTCCGTCCTCGGGTGTTCTTCGGCGAGCGATGGATCACGTCGGTCTTCGACCTGTTCGAGGAGAATGTCCGCTACTTCCCGGCGCTCCTGCCGATCGTCGATGACGAGGACCCGTTGGTCGAGCTCGAGGCCGGCCGGGTGCCCAACCTGCCCGAGCTCCGGCTCCACAACGGCACGATCTATCGCTGGAACCGGCCCATATACGACGTCGCGAACGGCAGGCCCCACCTCCGGATCGAGAATCGCCTGCTCCCGGCCGGTCCGACGGTCGTCGACACGATGGCCAACGCCGCGCTGTTCTACGGACTCGTCAAGGTCCTGGGCAGCAGCGACCGGCCGGTCTGGTCGCAGCTGTCGTTCCGTGCCGCAGAGGACAACTTCCACCAAGCCGCCCGCGCCGGCATCGACACCGAGATCTACTGGCCGGCGGCCGGCACCGTCCCGGCACGCGAGCTGGTGCTGCGCCAGCTGCTGCCGCTGGCCCACGCCGGCCTCGAGGAGATGGAGGTCGACGTCGCCGTACGCGACCGGCTGCTCGGGATCATCGAGCAGCGGTGCATCACCGGACGCAATGGCGCGACCTGGCTGATCGAGGAGTTCGCGCATCAGCTCGGTTCGTCGACGGACCGTCTGACCGCGATGCGGTCCACGACGCAGGCGTACGAGGCACACATGCACAGCGGTGATCCGGTTCACACGTGGCCGACACACTCCTGAGAGGACCCTGAGATGCCGGTGGTTGGTTCTGCATGGCACACTGGAGCCAGAGGTTGACCACAGGCCTCATTGTTGCGCCCATCTACCGCTTGTGAGGTTGACGTGCCGGTGAATCCCGCAGCAGGATCGCCGATCCGTGCCGTCAGGAAGATTCTCGGTGGGGCCAAGGAAGAGCATGTGGACAAGGCCCACAAGGCCCCGGCCAAGAAGACACCTAGCAAGACGACAACACCAGAACGCAAGACGGCGGCCAAGAAGTCCGCCACCGCCAACACCCCGGCCAAGAAGGCCACCACACCGTCCCGTTCCCCGGCCAAGACAGAAGCGACAGTGACCAAGACCGCATCAAGCACCACCGACAAGAAGACCGCCGCGAAGAAGGCCCCGGCCAAGAAGGCTGCCCCCAAGAAGGGCGCCGAGGCCGAGGAGTCGAAGATCCCCGTGGGCATCGACCTGGCCGACGCCCTCGAGGTGCCGCCCGTCGGTGACGGCACGGTGATGGTCGACGCGCAGGGCAAGAAGATCCTGCCGGACATCCCTGACGAGGAGTTCGAGAAGGACCTCGCGACGGACCCGACCCTCAAGGAGGACGAGCAGTCGTCCTTCACGATCTCTGCCGCCGACGAGAGCGACGAGCCTGTCCAGCAGGTCATGGTCGCCGGCGCCACCGCCGACCCGGTCAAGGACTACCTCAAGCAGATCGGCAAGGTCTCCCTGCTGACGGCCGGCCAGGAGGTCGAGCTCGCCAAGCGCATCGAGGCCGGGCTCTTCGCCGAGGAGAAGCTCGCCAAGGGCGGGCGCATCTCGGCCAAGGTGCTCGAGGAGCTCGAGTGGATCACGATCGACGGCCGCCGGGCCAAGAACCACCTGCTCGAGGCCAACCTGCGCCTCGTCGTGTCGCTGGCCAAGCGCTACACGGGTCGCGGCATGCTGTTCCTCGACCTGATCCAGGAGGGCAACCTCGGCCTGATCCGCGCGGTCGAGAAGTTCGACTACACCAAGGGCTTCAAGTTCTCGACCTACGCGACGTGGTGGATCCGCCAGGCGATCACCCGCGCGATGGCCGACCAGGCCCGCACGATCCGCATCCCAGTCCACATGGTCGAGGTCATCAACAAGCTCGCCCGTGTGCAGCGCCAGATGCTCCAGGACCTCGGTCGCGAGCCCACCCCCGAGGAGCTCGCGATCGAGCTCGACATGACGCCCGAGAAGGTCGTCGAGGTCCAGAAGTACGGCCGCGAGCCGATCAGCCTCCACACGCCGCTCGGCGAGGACGGCGACTCGGAGTTCGGCGACCTGATCGAGGACTCCGAGGCGATCGTCCCGGCCGACGCGGTGTCGTTCACGCTCCTCCAGGAGCAGCTGCACGCCGTGCTCGACACGCTCTCGGAGCGTGAGTCCGGCGTCGTCTCGATGCGCTTCGGCCTGACTGACGGGCAGCCCAAGACGCTCGACGAGATCGGCAAGGTCTACGGCGTCACGCGCGAGCGCATCCGCCAGATCGAGTCCAAGACCATGAGCAAGCTGCGGCACCCGTCGCGCTCGCAGGTCCTGCGCGACTACCTCGACTGAGAAGCCGCTGCCGAAGGGCGCCAACGCGATCACGCGATGGCGCCCTTCGGCGTTCTCAGGCGCGGTAGCCTGTGGATGTGCCGAGTGACTCGGCCGCGCCGACACGGCAGTCTGCCGTCCCCCGGGATTGATTGCGCTAGACTGTCACGACCATCGAGCCACCTCGGAGAGTAGACCTGTGCAAAAAGTCGGCAGATCGAAGCGCGTGCTGCGCACGCTCGGGGTGGGTGCCTTGCTCGGCAGCCTGCTGCTCGGATACGCGTCCGGTGCCTCCAGCGCCGAAGAGGGCACGGCCGACGGCTCGGCGACGTCCACCACCCCGGCGGCGCCGGCGGACACCACCGACGGTGCGGCGACCGACAGCTCAGTCGCTGCGTCGACCCTCTCGGCGTTCCCGAGTCCCTACGGCAGCACCAAGCCGGTGACGCTCGAGTCCAACTTCTCCCGGCCCTACCGGTCGATCTCCAGCTCGGCCAACAGCGACTTCTCGCTGCTCAACGACCTCGAGCGACTGATCCGGGGCTCCTACCGCACGCCCAGCGGCGCCCTGCGTCCAGACCGCGGCTCCCAGGCCGTCTACATGTCGATCTCCCGCATGGAGAACTCGCACAGGGTCGGCCGCGAGCTCATTCGCGCTGCGCAGAACGGCGTCGAGGTCTACGTGATCCACGGCAAGGCGTCGCAGTCCAAGGAGTCGCGCGCGCTGCAGAGCAAGCTCAACAACCTGAAGCATGGCCACTTCAAGATCTGCTCCAAGGGCAAGAGCCTCGCCTGCCTGTCGAGCCTCAGCGGCGCGATCATGCACACCAAGATCCTGCTCGTCTCGAGCACCTACACGCGCGCCAACAAGCCGGCCAACGCTGCGATCTGGTCCGGATCGGCCAACCTCGGCGGACCCAGCGGTGAGCGCACCTACAACAACGGCCTGACGGTCTACAACGACCGCAAGCTGTGGTTCGAGACCCGCCAGATGTGGCGCGACATGTGGGCCGAGCGCAACGTCAACAGCAACTACACGGCGTACATCAAGGCCAACAACCAGCGCTACGGCATCACCCAGGCCGAAGCCGACCAGTTCGGCTACACGAAGGCGGATCCCGTCTACGGGATGTTCTACTCCAACCTCTCCAACGTGACGATCTACCCGACACCGATCCGTGCGACGCCGACGAACGGCAAGGACCCGGTGTTGATGCTGCTCAAGCGGGTCATCCCGGACGACCAGTGCCGCATCAGGTTGCAGGAGAACCGCTTCAAGTACCGCCGCATCGCGGTGGCTCAGAAGCTCGTCGAGCTCGCCGAGGGTGGGTGCAAGATCTCGGGCGTCTACTTCGAGGACGACCTCAAGGTCAACCGCACGACCCACTGCCAGCTCTACATTCGCGTCTGCCGACCGATCCTCGACGTGTTCAAGACGTCGAGCCGGACGATCGAAGCCGCGTGGGCCAAGCCGCACGACAAGACGATCCTGGTCGAGGCCAAGCTGCGCCGGAACTTCTACAACCCCGAGGAGACGCTGCCTGACGGCAGTCCGTGGCCGTCCGACGGCGCCCGGGCGACGGTCGTCCAGGCCGGCTCCGCAGCCCTCACGGGGTCCAACCTCGTAGGCAGTGACGAGATCACGACCGAGACGACGGATCCGGAGATCTACGACACGTACCTTGAGCACTGGAAGGCGATCCTGCAGTCCAACGAGTACCGCAGCTACCCCTACTGAGCACAACGCGAAGGGCCGGCCAGATGATCTGGCCGGCCCTTCGCGTGCGTCTGGGTGACGAAGTGGTTATGCGTCTTCGTCGGCGAACGTCGACGGCGTCGCCGCGAGTCGTTCGCTCTCGTCGTGGATGAGCGCTGACATCTCGCGGAGCTTGTCCTCGTGCTGCCGTGCGTGGTGAGCGCAGAACATCAGCTCACCACCACCGCCGAGCGTCACGCGTACGTAGGCCTGAGCGCCGCAGCGGTCGCAGCGGTCGAGGGAGCTCAGCATGGGGGCTGTCAGTGTTGTCACGGTGACCTTCTCTCTGAGCAATCGGCGGTTCTGATCAGATCAACATCCAATCACGGGGCGCTATTCCTCGTGGTCGTTCGTGACCTACGACATACATACTCCCCGAGCGGGACAAATCGACGCAGGCGCGCTGTGGGGCGCGTGGATGAGCAGCGTGTCAGGAGAAGGAAGGTCGTCCGTGGTCGTTAGTCTTGGAGGAGGCCGACCAGCTCGAAAGGTTCCCGATCATCGACAGCACCTATGACGCCCGCAATCTCCTCGTGCTCGAGGGGTTGGAGGCCGTCCGCAAGCGCCCCGGCATGTACGTCGGCTCGACCGACACCCGCGGTCTCATGCACTGCCTGTGGGAGATCATCGACAACTCCGTCGACGAGGCGCTGACGGGCCACGGCACGCACATCCGGGTCGCCCTGAACGACGACGGATCCGTCGAGGTCCAGGACGACGGTCGTGGTGTTCCGGTCGACATCGAGAAGAAGACCGGCCTGACCGGTGTCGAGGTGGTCTACACCAAGCTGCACGCGGGCGGGAAGTTCGGCGGCGGCTCCTATGTCGCGACCGGAGGCCTGCACGGCGTCGGCGCCTCGGTCGTCAATGCGTTGTCGTCCCGGCTCGACGTCGAGGTCGACAAGGGCGGCGCGACCTGGGCGATGTCGTTCCGCCGTGGCGTCCCCGGCGTGTTCGCCGGGGAAGGCCCCGACGCCGACTTCACGCCGACCAACGAGCTGCGCAAGATCGGCAAGGTCGCCAAGGCCAAGACCGGCACACGGGTGCGCTACTGGGCCGACCCGCAGATCTTCATCAAGGGCGCCAAGTTCGCCTATGAGGAGCTCGTCGCCCGCGCCCGACAGACGTCGTTCCTCGTGCCCGGCCTCGAGATCGTCATCACTGACCGACGTGGCGACGAGCCGCACGAGGAGAAGTTCCGCCACGACGGCGGCATCGCCGAGTTCTGCGAGTTCCTGGCGACGGACGAGCCAGTCACCGAGGTGCTGCGCCTGCAGGGTGAGGACGTCTTCACCGAGACGGTCCCGCTGCTGGACGACAAGGGCCACATGACCCCTCAGGACATCGAGCGCACCCTGGGCGTCGACATCGCCGTGCGCTGGGGCACCGACTACAACACCCACGTCCAGTCGTTCGTCAACATCATCGCGACGCCCAAGGGCGGCACGCACCTCAACGGCTTCGAACGCGGTCTCACCAAGACCTTCAACGAGGTGCTCAAGACCACGCGCCTGCTCAAGGCCGGCGACGCCGACGTCATCAAGGACGACGTGCTCGAGGGCATGACGGCGGTCGTGACCGTACGCCTGGCCGAGCCGCAGTTCGAAGGGCAGACCAAGGAGGTGCTGGGCACCCCGGCGGTCACCAAGATCGTCAACCAGGTCGTGTCCCGCGAGCTCAAGGCGTTCCTGACGTCCACCAAGGCCGTCAACAAGGCCAAGGCGCGCCGGGTCATGGAGAAGGTCGTCGACGCGTCCAAGACGCGTCTCGCGGCCCGCCAGCATCGCGACACCCAGCGCCGCAAGAACGCACTCGAGTCCAGCGCCCTGCCGGCCAAGCTCGCAGACTGCCGCAGCAACGACGTCGAGCGCTCCGAGCTGTTCATCGTCGAGGGCGACTCGGCGCTCGGCACCGCCAAGTCGGCACGCGACTCGGAGTTCCAGGCACTGCTGCCGATCCGCGGCAAGATCCTCAATGTCCAGAAGGCCAGCATCGGCGACATGCTCAAGAACGTCGAGTGCTCGTCGATCATCCAGGTCGTGGGGGCGGGCTCAGGGCGTACGTTCGATGTCGACGCGGCGCGCTACGGCCGCATCATCTTCATGGCCGACGCCGACTCCGACGGCGCACACATCCGGTGCCTGCTGGCGACCCTGTTCTTCCGCTACATGCGCGAGCTGGTCGACGCCGGCCGGGTCTACACGGCGGTGCCGCCGTTGCATCGCATCGAGCTGTCCAACCCCAAGAAGGGGCAGGACAAGTACGTCTACACCTATTCGGACGCCGAGCTGCAGCGCAAGCTCGCCGAGCTCCAGCGCAAGAACATCAAGTGGAAAGACCCGGTGCAGCGCTACAAGGGCCTCGGCGAGATGGACGCTTCGCAGCTTGCCGAGACCACGATGGACCCGCGCCACCGCACGCTGCGCCGGCTCACGGTCGACGACGGCGAGGAGGCCTCGTCGGTCTTCGAGCTGCTGATGGGCAACGAGGTGCCGCCGCGCAAGGAGTTCATCGTGCAGGGCGCCTACGAGATCGACGCGGACCGGATCGACGCCTGATCACTCCGGTGAGTTGTCGGAGTCGCCGCCGACCACGTACGGCGTGCTGACGCCCTCGTACATCAGGTGCGCGACCAGGCCGTCAGCGGCGTGGTTCAGGTTGTGGCAGTGATCCATCCAGACGCCGGGGTTGTCGGCTACGAACGCGATGTCGAAGCTCTCATCGCGATTGACGTTGAGTGAGTCGGTCCACCACGGGCTCCCGGTTGACGGCTTGCCGTCACGGCTCAGCACCAGGGCGTGGTGGCCATGCAGGTGAATCGGGTGGACCTCGCCCGAATGGTTCTCGATGTGCATCACGACGACGTCACCCTCGGCGACCATGAACATCGGGACGTCGGGGAACAGGTGGCCGTTGATCGACCACCACATGCCCGGCATCCCGTCGACGAAGCCAGGCTTGCGGCCGACGGAGTAGGTGAACTCGCGGTCCGGGTCCGACGCGTCGAGCCCGGTCTCGGTCGGTGCGCCGTACGTCAGCAGGTCGACCTGGCTCGTGGGCGGCGGCGGTCGTGGGGGAGGCGTGGCGCCCTTCGGGGCGATCAGCAGCGCCGTCGCGCCGCCGATCTGGACGCGCGCCGGTGACGTCACGACGAGATCGATGCGGCCGCCGGCCGTCACGGTCACATCCTTGCCGGAGACAGCCGTCGGCTGGTTGACCTCGGTTCCGTCGATCGCCGCGATCCGGTAGTCGGAGTCGGACCACACCCGCATCGGCCCGTTGTCGGTGTTGATGGCTCGCACGCGTACGGTCTCGCCCTCAGCCGCAGCGACGGGCACGTCGCCACGGACGGCGTTGAGCGTACGCACGCCGCGGTACGTGTGTGCGACGGCCGTGACGTCGTGATCCTGGTCGATCCCGGCAGCAGGCAGCACGATGAGCGGGCCGAAGAGGCCTCTGACGACCTGCACGTGCGAGACCTGGTGCGAGTGGTACCAGTAGCTGCCGACGCGGTCGACGACGAAGCGGTAGGTGTGGCTCTTGCCCGGGCCGATCGCGTCCTGCGTCACGCCGGCGACACCGTCCTGGGAGTTCGGGACGTCGACGCCGTGCCAGTGCATCGCGATGCCGTCGGGCACGTTGTCGTTGATGACGTGCACCTCGACGAGCTGGCCGACCCTTGCGGTGATGGTCGGGCCGGGGGAGCGGCCGTTGAGCGTGTAGCCGTCGACGGAGTAGCCCGACGACAGGTCGATCCTGCCGCGCTGGGCGGTCAGCTCGACCACGACGTCCGGCACTCGCTCGGGGTCTTCCACGAGATCCGCGACGCTCGTCGTGTGAGCACCGTGATGACCGCTGTGGTGCTCGGGCGCACCACCGGTGTCGACGTACCCCATGTCCATGACGGAGTACGTTGACGGGACCAGGCTGGCGTGCCAGAACCAGGCGAGCGGCGCCACGACGACGAGTGTCGCGAGGGACGCGACCAGCAGCGCGCGACGCCTCACGCTCTAGGGTGCGTTCGTCGGTGTGTCCACCAAGTCGGGTCTGGCCACTCTGGCACTTCGGGCGGCCATCAAGGCGGAGCTGAACAGGATGAACGCGTTGAGTCCGTGCACGAGTCCGAGGTAGGGCGACTCTTCGGCAAGCGTGCCGGCAAGGACCTGGACGACGATCGACACGAAGATGATGGCGGCCCACTTGACGCCTCCGTTGACCGCGGCGAAGAACGACACGATCAGCAGGATGAGGCCCAGCAGCGGGATCAGGAACGTGCCGTTCATGACGTGGATGAAGTGGCCGATCGAACCCGTCCAGGTCGGAGGGTCGTCCTCCCACGACTCGATGACGGACTTGTCGAGCGTGCCTCCGTCATCGATCCACTTGAACAGGCCGGCGACACCGAACACGATGGCCATGGCCTGGATGACGACCTCGATCGCGATGATGTCGGCCAGGATTCGGTACGTCTTGCGCATCTCGACTCCTTCGTGGGGTCCCTCCACCCCCCATGATGAACCCGCGAGACGCTTTTGTCCTGTCTTCGCAGGGATCAGGCGACGGGGTTGAGCAGTCCGGTGTCGACGTCGTAGACGAAGCCGCCGACGAGGATGTCGTCGCTGATCAGTGGATGGCTCCGCACGCGCATCACGTCGGCTCGCACGGTGTTCTCCTGGTCGACGATCGCACCGAGGCTCATCCACGACGCGTCGGTGCCGGCTGCGGAACCGACGCGGGCCTTGAGCTCATCCTCGGTCGACGACGCCATGGCGCACCGGGTGTGCTCGACGATGAGGATCCGGCGCACCTGGAGGAGGGTGACGCCGAGCACGAGGGCGACGAGAGCGGCGTCGGTGACGCGCCCGCCGGGGTTGCGGAGGATCTTGGCGTCGCCGGGCGAGAGGCCGATCATGCGCAGGGGGTCGATCCGGGAGTCCATGCAGGTCACCATGGCGATGCCGGCGTGGGCGATTCCGTCGAACCCGGAGAGTCCGAAGTCCTCGGCATACTCGCGATTGGCAGTGAGCAAGTCGTCGAAGTCAGGCATGCGTCACAGATTATCGGGTGGCTGTTTCGTCCTCGTCACGCAACACCAGCAATGCCAGGACGGCCGCTGTGAGGGCGCACACGGCGGCGCCGATGAAGACGGCGTGGAGCTGGGTGATGCYGGCATCGCGGACCGCATCCTTGTACGCCTGGCAGAGCGTCGCCTTGCCCTTGCACAGCTCGGCGGCGGGCGGGATCTTCTCCGACGCGTGGTAGAACGCCCGCAGCCCGATCGTCGTGAGCGCCGAGATGCCCAGCAACATGCCGACCATGCGCGCGACGATCAGCAGCGCCGATGCGACGCCGTGCACCGCATCGGCGGTGTGGGCGAGCAGCACGGCGTTGACCGGAGCGATCGCCAGCCCGAAGCCCAGGCCGCCGAGGACCAGGGACAGCGTCTCGACCTGGTGATCGAGCGAGTGGGCGTCCCACGTCGACATGTGCCAGAACGCGACCGCACTCATCAGCATCGCGACAGAGGTCAGGATCGACGTGGGGACCTTGCGCAGGAGCCATCCGCCGAGCACGGCGCCGATCGGCAGGGCGACCAGGAAGCGGACGAGGACCAGCGCCGCGTCGAGCTGCGAGTCACGGTGGACCGTGAGGCGGGCGAAGAACGGGATGTCGACGAGCGCGGCTATGAGTGCTGCGCCGACGAAGAACGAGACGACGAGGGCGCCCCATGCGGGCGTGGCTCCGAGGGCGCCGCGTGGGACGAGGGGCCGTGGAGCGCGCCGCTGGCGCATCGCGAAGCCCGCAAATGCGGCGACGGCGACCGGGATCAGCCACGGAGCCTGGTCCGAGATCGCGGCGCTCTCAGGCTCGGCTGACGCGAACGTGACGATGACCGCGCCGAGGCCGGTCGTGAGCAGCAGCGCGCCGGAGATGTCGGTCTCACGAGCGAGGGCGGGCCACTGTCGCCAGCCCACGAGGGGGTTGTGCGCGGTGGCCTGCCGCAGGAGGAACAGGGCCAACAGGCCGTACGTCGTGAGGGCCAGCGGGGTGAGCCAGCGCGAATCGCCGGTGACCGGCAGGAAGGCGAGGCCGCTCGTGACTCCTTGGGTCAGCCGATCGGGCTCGAGCATCACGATCGCGACGCCGGTCAGCGTGAGCACCGCCAAGGCGGCGCCGATGATGTCGGGTAGCTGTCTGCCCGTTGAGCTCGTCGAAACGTGGTCATGTCCTTTCGGCAAGCTCAAGGACCGGGAGTGCAGCATCGCCGCCGCCAGCACCAGGCCGATGGCGCAGTTGAGCCAGAAGATCAGCCGCCAGTCACCGAAGGCCAGCACGACGGCGCCGTAGAGCGGCCCGAGGACGCTGCCGAGCTCCTGGACGGCCCCGACGATGCCCAGCGGCAGGCCGCGGCGCTGCGGGGGCCACAGATCCGCGACGAGTGCGAGCGTGGGCGGGATCAGACCACCGCCGCCGATGCCCTGGATCAGGCGGCCCAGCACGATGCTCTCCAGGTTGTACGCCGCGGCGGTGATCAACGAGCCGACCGCGAACACCACGAGCGACCCGAGCAGGACGGGGACGCGTCCGCGTAGGTCGGAGATGCGACCGATGAGCGGCAGCACGCCCACGTAGCCCAGCAGGAAGCCGGACACGATCGGAGCGGCGCGCTGCAGCTCGTCGAGGTCGAGCCCGACCGACGTCATCATGTCGGGCAGTGCGAGCACGACGACGTACGTGTCAGCGGCCGCGAAGGAGATCGCGACGGCCGCCAGCCCCAGGAGGATCTTCGAGGCGGGGCTGATCGCCTCTCGTGAGGTCATTGACCGAACGTGGACGGCGGCTCGATGGTCACGGCGGTGTCAGAGGTCGTGAGCTTGACGGTGTAGGTGACGTCGCCGCCGTTGGGGTAGAACGGCCCCTTGAGGGTGGCATCGCGGAGGATGTTGTCGTCGTCGAGCCGATAGGTGACGTCGAACGTCTCGTCCTCGGCCGCCGACGGGATGATGTCCTTGACCAGGCTGCCGGGCAGTGTGCCCTTGATCGTCGTCAGCACGTCGCTGCCGTCGCGGGACTTGCCGCCTTCGGTGACATTCTTGGTCTTGACGAGGATCTGCGTGATGCCGGTGTCGGGGTCCAGGAGCGACGCGGGATCGGGCGCCTTGAGCGAAGCGGGGTCGATCGTGAGGAACACCGGGGCGAAGCTCGTCTTGGCGTAGACCTTGCCGTCGACCGCGATGACGTCGGCGTCGATGCTCGAGCCCCCCGTGACGACCTTGACCTTGCCGTCGAATGCGGGGGAGTGGTTGCCCTTGCCCTTGGCCGACAACAGCCCCGTGACACCCGATGGCAGCTTGTCGGTGGCCAGGGAGATCGTGATCGTCTCGGCGTCGTCGAGTGACTTCTTGGCGTCGGACAGACGGGCCTGGAGCTTGCCGGGGTCGTCGCCCTTGTCTCCGTCGGATGAACCGGTGCAACCACCGAGGACCAGGGTCGACGCAGCGAGCGTGAGGATCAGGTGTCTGGTGCGCACGGCTCAGTCTTGCACGCCGTGCAGCTCAGACTGCGAGGAAACCCGCGGGACCCGACACGGCCAGGATCGGCTGTGCAGCGGGTACGCCGGAGCCGTCGCGACGATCCGTGGGCTCGGGCAGGTCGACCGGCGATCCACTCGTGGCACACGCCATCGGCTGGCCGTCGCCGACCCAGGCCAGCAGCAGCCCGTCCTCGCCCTTGAGCAGGCGCTGGCACCGGACACCGCCAGTGGCCCGGCCCTTGGCGGGGTAGATCGCGATCGGGCTGACCTTGACGGCACCGTTCTGCGTGCCGGGCAGGGCGTCGCCGGAGCCCGCGATCGTCACGACATGTGCCGAGTCGATGTCGCGGACGGCGCCGAACGACACGGCCCTCGCGCCGGGCGCCAGCTTGATGCCCGCCACGCCGCCGCCGGCGCGACCCTGCGGACGTACGAGCGAGGCCGAGAAGTGCAGCAGCTGGGCGTCCGACGTGACGAACACGAGCTCTTCGTCACCGGTCGCCAGCTCTACTGCTCCGACGACGACATCGCCGTCGTCGAGCGAGATGATGTCCCACGAGTCGCGGGAGAGCTGCTCGGGCTTGACCCGCTTGACGACACCCGCACGCGTGCCGAGCGCGAGCCCGGCGCCGGAGTCGCCCAGCCGGGTCAGCGCCAGGACGGTGCCCTCCAGACCGGGGATCTCCCGCAGCGGCATGCCGCCCTGGAGGTTGGGCGATTGCGCCGTCGGCGGCAGGGCGGGCAGCTCGAGCACCGAGATGCGCTGGATGCGGCCGTCGGACATGACGACGCCGATCTCACCGCGAGCCGTCGTGCGTACGGCCGAGACGATCGTGTCGTGCTTGACCCGGCGGTCGACCTCGCCGAGTGGCGAGTCGTCCGATGTACGGGCGAGGAGCCCCGTCGCCGAGAGCAGCGCCCAGCACGGGTCGTCGGCGACCTCGAGCGGCGAGGCGGCGGTGGCGGTCTGGCCCGAGGACTCCAGCAGCACGGTGCGTCGTGGGGTGCCGAACGTGTGGGCCATCTCGTTGAGCTCGTCGCCGACGACCTTGCGGAGCACCTGCTCGTCGGCGAGGATCGCGTCGAGCTCGTCGATGATCTTGCGGAGCTCAGCGATCTCACGCTCGACCTCGATGCGGTCGTACTTGGTGAGCCGTCCGAGGGTCAGGTCGAGGATGTAGGTCGCCTGGATGTCGGACAGGTCGAACACCGTCATGAGGCGCTCCTTGGCCTCGCTGCGGTTCTCGCTCGCCCGGACCAGCTGGATGACCTCGTCGATGTCGACCAGTGCCAGCATGAGGCCGTCGAGCAGGTGCAACCGGTCTGCAGCCTTGCCACGGCGGAACTGCGTGCGACGGCGCACGACGTCGATGCGGTGACCCAGGTAGACCTCGAGCATCTCCTTGAGCCCCAGCGTGCGGGGCTGGCCGTCGACGAGCGCGACGGCGTTGATGCCGAACGAGCTCTCCATCGGTGTGCTCTTGTAGAGCTGCTCGAGGATCGTCTCCGGGATGAACCCGTTCTTGATCTCGATGACCAGGTTGAGGCCCTTGTGGCGGTCGGTGAGGTTCTTGATGTCGGAGATGCCCTGGAGCTTCTTGGCCTGGACGAGCTTCTTGATCGCCTCGATGACCTTCTCGGGGCCGACGTTGTAGGGGAGCTCGGTGATGACGATGCCCTTGCGTCGCGGTGTGACGCTCTCGATGCGGGCGGAGGCGCGCATGCGGAACGAGCCGTTGCCCGTGGCGTACGCATCGCGGATGCCCTCGAGCCCGACGATCTTGCCGCCGGTGGGCAGGTCGGGGCCCGGGATGAACCTCATGATGTCGTCGAGGTCGGCCGACGGGTGGTTGATCAGGTGTCGCAGTGCCTGCACGACCTCGATCAGGTTGTGCGGCGCGATGTTGGTGGCCATGCCCACGGCGATGCCGCTGGCGCCGTTGACGAGCAGGTTGGGCAGCGCGGCCGGCAGCACGACGGGCTCGGTCTCGCGGCCGTCGTAGTTGGGCTTGAAGTCGACGGTGTCCTCGTTGATCGACCCGGTCATCGCCTCGGCGGCGGCGTCCATCCGGACCTCGGTGTAACGCATGGCGGCAGGCGGATCGTCCTGCGAGCCGAAGTTGCCGTGGCCGTCGAGCAGCGGCAGCCGCAGCGACCAGGGCTGCACCAGGCGGACGAGCGCGTCATAGATCGCGCTGTCGCCGTGGGGGTGCAGCCGACCCATGACCTCGCCGACGGGTCGCGCGCTCTTGGCGTGCCCGCGGTCGCTCCGCAGGCCCATGTCGTCCATCGTGTAGAGGATGCGCCGCTGGACGGGCTTGAGCCCGTCGCGGGCATCGGGCAGCGCCCGGGCGTAGATCACCGAGTAGGCGTACTCGAGGAAGCTCGATCGCATCTCGTCGCTCACATCGGTGTCGACGATGTGCTCCTCGAAGTCCTCCTCGGGAGCTTGCTTGCTGCTGCGGGCCATACGTTCTCCTGTGTTGCTGCTCAGTTGTCCATTTTCGCCGGTCTGACCTGCGGACTTCCCTGCGCCACGCCGTGGGCCACCCGATAGGTTGGGGTCGTGACCAGCGAGGTGCATCCCGTCGAGCATTGGGAAGCCGATGTCCTGCTCAAGGACGGCCGGGTGGCGCAGCTGAGGCCGATCCTGGAAGAGGATGCCGAACGCCTCGTGGAGTTCTATTCACGAGTCTCCGAGCAGTCCAAGTACTTCCGCTTCTTCGCGCCCTATCCGACGCTTTCGGACAAGGATGTCACGCGCTTCACCACGGTCGACAACGACCGCCGCGTCGCGTTCGTCGTCACGCTGCACTCCACGATCATCGGGGTCGGCCGCTACGACGCGATCAGCGACGACGAGGCCGAGGTCGCGTTCCTGGTCGAGGACGCCCACCAGGGCCGGGGCGTCGGACAGCTGCTGCTCGAGCACCTGGCGCAGGCCGGTCGTGAGCGCGGCATCCGTACGTTCGTCGCCGACGTCCTGCCGTCCAACTCCCGGATGCAGCAGATCTTCCGCGAGATGGGCTATCAGGTCGACGGCATGGTCGACGGCGGCGTCACACGCCTGACGTTCCGGATCGAGCCGACCGATCTCGCGGTCGGCGTGATGCGGGCTCGTGAGCAGCGCGCCGAGGCGGCGTCGATCGAGCGCATCTTCCGCGCCCGCAGCATCGCCGTGATCGGCGCGAGCCGCCGCCAGGACTCGATCGGCCAGGCCATGGTCCGCAACCTCGTGCTCGGCGACTTCAGCGGCAGCGTCTACGCGGTCAACTCCCAGGCCGAGGCGGTGTCGGGCCTCCCGGCCTACAAGACCGTCCAGGACATTCCCGGCGAGGTCGACGTCGCGATCGTCGCGGTGCCGGCCGACTCGGTCAACGACGTCGTGCTCGACTGCGCCGCCAAGGGCGTGCACGGTCTCGTCGTGATCTCCGCAGGGTTCGCCGAGGAGGGCCCGGAGGGCCGCCAGCGGCAGCGCACCCTGCTCGGGCTCAGCCGGTCCTACGGTCTGCGGCTCATCGGTCCCAACTGCCTCGGCTTCATCAACACCGCCCCCGACCTGCAGCTCAACGCGTCGTTGTCGCCGTCGATGCCGCCGCAGGGCCGTGTCGGCTTCTTCTGCCAGTCCGGCGCGCTCGGCACCGCGATCCTCGAGTCGGTGTCCCGCCGAGGCCTCGGCCTGTCGACGTTCGTGTCGGCCGGCAACCGTGCCGACGTGTCGGGCAACGACCTGCTCCAGTACTGGCAGGAGGACGACTCGACCGAGGTCATCCTGCTCTACCTGGAGTCGATCGGTAACCCGCGCAAGTTCTCGCGCATCGCCCGCCGCGTCTCGCGGACCAAGCCCATCGTCGCGGTCAAGTCCGGGCGCTCGACGCAAGGCGTGCCGGTCGGACATACCGTCAAGCGCACGTCGGCACCGCAGTCGGCGGTCGACGCGATGTTCCGCCAGGCGGGCGTCATCCAGGTCGACACGCTGGACGAGATGTTCGACGTCGCCCAGCTGCTGGCCCACCAGCCGCTGCCCCGGGGCAACCGCGTCTCGATCGTCGGCAACTCCGACGCGGTGGCGCTGATCGTCGCCGACGCTGCCTCGGCGGCCGGGCTGCAGGTCACCGAGCCCGTCTCCCTCGGCGCGGACGCCAACGCTGACGACTTCGAGGAGGCGATCGAGCACGCGATCGCGAGTCCCGACACGGACGCGCTGGTCGCGGTCTACGTCCCGCCGCTCAACACCAGCGGCGAGGAGGTCGCCAACGTGCTCGCGGCCGTCGGCGAACAGTCCGACAAGCCGATCGTCTCGACGTTCCTCGGCAGCGAGGGCGTGCCCGTGCTGCTCCGGGTCCCCGACCTGCTCGGCGGCTCCGCCGGTCGCGGGTCCGTGCCGTCCTATGCGGCACCGGAGTCGGCGGTCAGGGCGCTGGCGCGGGTCGTCAACTACGCCGAGTGGGCTGCCAAGGACCATGGCGACTTCCACATCGCCCTCGACCACCGCACGGGTGACGCGCGGGCGCTCGTGCGCCAGGTGCTCGCGGCTGCCCCTCGCGGCGCGATCTTGTCGACCGACCAGGTCCACGCCCTGCTGGCCTGCTACGGCATTGACCTGTGGACCTGGATCAACGTGCACTCGCGCGAAGAGGCGATCGACGCGGGCAAGAAGCTCGGCTGGGACGTCGTCCTCAAGGCCGGCAGCGAGCACCTCCGTACGCGTCCGGACCTCGCGCACGTCTGGCGCAACATCCGCAGCTCCGAGGAGATGGGCGAGGCGTGGGACGAGCTCACGACCTGGAAGGGCATGCGCAAGGACACCAAGTTCTTCGTGCAGCGGGCCGCGGCCGACGGCATCCCGGTCTCCTTCAGCGTGACGGAGGATCCGTTGTTCGGCCCGCTGGTCTCCTTCGGGCTCGCCGGAGCGCCGAGCGAGCTGCTCGGTGACCGCTCATACGGCATCCCGCCGCTGACCGATCTCGACGCCGAGGGCATGATCCGCGACCTGCGATCCGCGCCGCTGCTCTACGGCTATCGCGGCTCGGACGCGGTCGACGTCGACGTCCTGCAGGACGTCATCGTCCGGCTCGCAGCCATGAAGGACGACCTGCCCGAGATCGCCGAGCTCGACCTCGAGCCGGTGCTGGTGCACGGCAAGGGCTACACCGCGCTGAGCGCCCGCGCCAAGGTCGTGCCGTCGGCCGATCGGCGCGGCGAGTGGTACGTCCGGCGCCTGAGTCAGCCTGCCTCGACGGGAGATACGCTGGCGTGATGACCACCGACGACACGAAGTCCCTGTTCGACGAGGTCTCCACGAGCGGCTACTACCCCGAGATCGTCGCGGACGGTCTGCGCGACGCGCTGGCCGGAGAGCCCGTGGCCGCCTACGTCCTGCACCACGAGCCGACGTTCGACCATGACGAGATCCGCCGCCACATGACGGTGCTGGCCCTGACGCCCAGCCGCCTCGTGCTGGTGCACACCGACGAGCACCCCGGCGACGACCTGCTGCCCAAGCCCTACACGTCGACGACGTCGGAGGCGGTTGCCCTGGCTCAGGTCCGCTCCGTCGTGGTGACCCGCATGGTGACCTCCAAGTCCAAGCAGCTCGAGGAAGCGGTGCTGACGGTCGGCTGGGGTGCGGTGTCACGGGTCGAGCTCGAGCCGGCACGCTGCTCCGACCCCGAGTGCGAAGCCGATCACGGCTACACCGGCAGCCTCGCGGGCGACGACTTCTCGCTGCGCCTCGCTGCGGCCGCCGACGGCGGTTCAGCCGTGGAGCGCCTGCTCTCCTTCGCTCGTACGCTGTCGGCCGCGACCGCCGGCCGCACCACATGAACCTGCCGGGACTCGGCGGTCGCGCGACCATCGACCAGGTCATGCCGTCGGTGGCCGCGGCGCTCGGTGCTCCGGGGTTCGCCAACACGCTGGCGCTTCCCGACGCCGCCCGCTACGTGGTCTTCCTTGTCGACGGGTTGGGCCTGGACCTGCTGCGCGAGCACGCCGACGCCGCCCCGTTCCTCAGCTCGCTCAAGAACATCGACGACGTCGTCTGCGGCGTGCCGTCGACGACAGCCACGAGCCTCACGTCGCTCGGCACGGGTTTGCAGGCCGGCATGCACGGCATGGTCGGCTACACCTCGCGCGTGCCCGGCAGCGGCCAGCGCCTCAACTCGCTCAAGTGGGACCAGCCGGTTGACCCACTGATCTGGCAACCGCACCGGACCGTGCTCGAGCAGATGCAGGACGCCGGCATCACCGCCTCCTCGGTCAACGACGCCAAGTTCGTCGATTCCGGGCTCACTTTGTGCAGCCAGCGCGGAGTGCCGTTCCACGGCATCAACTCGATCTGGGAGCGCCTCGACGTCGTTGTCGAGGTCATCGAGTCGGACCCGCGGGCCATGACGTACGCCTATGAGTCGCGGCTCGACCACACCGGACACGCCAAGGGGTGCACCTCCGAGGAGTGGCGCACGATGCTGTCGACGATCGACGCCGAGCTGGCCGACCTGCGCGAGGAGCTGCCGCGCGACACGGTGCTGCTCGTGACGGCTGACCACGGCATGATCGACCTGCCCATGACCAACCGGTTCGACATCGACTCGTCTGCGACGTTGCTCGAAGATGTCACGTTGCTCGCCGGCGAGGCCCGGTTCCGGCATGTCTACGCACGGTCCGGTGCAGCCGCTGATGTCGCCGCACGCTGGCAGGCCGAGCTGGGTGACCGGGCCCTCGTACGTACGCAGGACGGCATCGAGGACTGGTTCGGCCCGATCGCCGCCGACGTACGCGGCCGCATCGGTGACGTCCTGGTCGCAGCGCTCGGCGACTTCGCGATGTTCTCGTCGCGCGACTTCGGCATCGAGTTCAAGATGACGGGCTTCCACGGCTCGATCAGCGAGGCCGAGCTGCGCATCCCGGTCCTCGTCGCCTCATGACCGGACTGGCAGGATGGTGGCCGTGGCGGAGCTGAACTTCTACTCGGGGACGATGGACTGCGGCAAGAGCACGCTGGCGCTGCAGATGGATCACAACCATCGGGCCCGCGGACGCGTTGGCCGGGTCTTCACCTCCCACGACCGGGCCGGCACCGCGACCCTCTCCAGCCGCCTCGGCCTTGCGGTTGCGGCGATCGAGGTCGACGACGAGTTCCACTTCTGGCAGTACACCGTCGACGAGCTGACCCAGGGCGGTCGGATCGACTACTTCGTGTGCGACGAGGCGCAGTTCTACACCTCCGACCAGATCGACCAGCTGGCCAAGATCACCGACGAGCTGTCGATCGACGTCTTCGCGTTCGGCATCCTGACGGACTTCCGTACGCAGCTGTTCCCGGGCTCGGCGCGACTCACCGAGCTCGCCGACCACGTGCACACGCTGCAGGTCGAGGCGCTGTGCTGGTGCGGCGAGCGCGCGACTCACAACGCCCGCACGGAGGACGGGATCATGGTCACCGAGGGCGATGTCATCGTCGTCGGCGACGTCGACCATGACCTCACACCTGACGAGGAGCTCGAGCCGGTCGTGGGCTACGAGGTGCTGTGCCGGCGCCACCATCGCCGCCGGATGACCGCAGCGACGGCGAAGGCGTCAGCCCTGTCGCCCGACGTGCTGCCGTTTGGGTGAGGTCGAGCGAGCTCTGCGAGCGAGCGCCGAACCCAGGTTTGGGGGTCCCCCCACTAGCTCTGCGAGTAGGGGGCGTCGAAGCACGCCGAAGGCGTCAGCTGTCGAAACCCGGTGAGATGACTCCCCAGGGTGGGAAGTCAGTCGTTCTTGTCGCCGAACATGATCTCGTCCCAGCTGGGGACTCGGCGGCGCTCGTGACGCTTCTTGCGGGGACCCATCGTGTCGGGCACCGCGACGTCGTGCTCGAGCGAGTCCTCGAAGTCGTCGACCTCGTGCTCGACCATCGCCGACGTGTCGGCATCCTCGGCCTCTTCGGCATCGCCGATCGCGAGCTGCTCGAGGGCCCGGCGATCGCGAGCCTCCTTGAGCGATGCAACGCCGACCTGCGGACCTTCCTCGACCTCGACCTCGGGCACGACCACATCGACCTCGTCGACCGCCTCGATGGCGGGCGTCGACGGACGGGACGGCGCACGCACGGCATCCGCGATCGCCATGTCGGCCGAGTCGGGCAGCGCGACGTCGCCGACCAGATCGTGGGCGAACTCGTCGGCGGGCACGACGTAGCGGCTCTTGACGTCGAACAGGAAGCTTGCCGGATGGGCCGCACCGTCGGGCGTGACCTGGACGTTCCAGCGGCCGTCCTCGCGCCGCCAGGAGTCCCACGCGGCAGCCTCGGGAACGCCGCCGCTCGCGGCGATGTTCTCCGAGACGAGGGTGCCGAGCAGCACGCCGGAACCGCCGACGTGCTTGCGGCGGATCGAGGTCTTGCGGGCCTGCTCGCACATGTATTCGCGCTCGGCGAGCACAGGTCCGGCGAAACCGAGGATCTGCTCGACCGGCACACCGGCCGAGTCTGCGACCGCCTGCGGGGTTTCGCCGCGGCGGATGCGGGTCTGGATGTCGCGCGGGCTGAGAGAGCTTTCCATGCGGATCTCCAACTGGCCGGAGGTGTTCCCAGAGTGGGACGGCTTGCCGATCAGGGAAGCGAGGCGGTGATCAGCGGGGATGCGGAACTTCTCACCGGTGGACGAGTCACGCGCAATGAGGAACCGTCTGTCCTCGCTCAGTCCGTGTAGACCGAGATCACGCATGTCATCGCCTCCGATGTGACGCCGGCTCCGGGTGGGCGTTCACTCGAAGCGTGTTCTCATCCTAGGCGCGCAGAATGCGAACCTGCGGTGACGCGCCGAGACCAGATAGCGTCGTCGCCGTGTCCGACACCCTGCTTCTCGTCCTCGATCTGGCCGGAATCGCCGTCTTCGCGTCGACCGGGGCCCTGGTCGGAGTACGCAAGGAGCTCGACGTCTTCGGCGTCGTGGTCCTCGCGCTGATCACGGGTCTCGGCGGCGGCGTGCTGCGGGACGTGCTGATCGGATCGGTGCCCCCAGCGGCGCTCGACGACTGGCGCTACCTCGTGGTGCCGGCCGTGACGGCGCTCGTGGTCTTCGCGTTCCACCCGGCTTTCGGCCGGATGGAACGTCAGATCATGGTGCTCGACGCGGTCGGGCTGGCACTGTTCTGCGTCACGGGCGCGGTCAAGGCCGACGAGGCGGGGCTGGGTTTCCTCGCCGCGTCGGCGCTCGGCATGCTGAGCGGCATCGGTGGCGGCATGATGCGCGACGTCGCCGCCGGCCGCGTTCCGGTGATCTTCCGCAGCGAGCTGTACGCCACGCCCGCGTTCGCCGGAGCGCTCATCGCGACGATCGCGCATCACCAGGGCTACACGGAGTGGTGGTACGCCCTGGCGTTCGCGGTGTGCTTGGGGTGGCGCCTGATCGCGCTGAAGCGTGGCTGGAGCGCACCCCTCCCGCCCGGCATCGACCACGCCTAGCCCCTCGCTGGGAGTGACGTTTGGGTCGCGAATCGCCGTACGAACCCGACCGAAACGTCACTCCCAGCGGGGAGTTCGGTCAGGGATTGCGGGGGAGGACGAGCTCGAACTCGGGGTCGTGATTGCCGAAGCGATGGTTGGTGATCGTGACCGACTGCTCCTGCAGGAACGGCAGCGCCTCGACGCGGCCAGAAGGAGTGACCGGGCCGCTGTAGATCGCCACGTCCGGGTCGCCCTCGACCGCGACCGCTGCGTCCTTGGCGTCATGCCCGACGAGGCGTATGCGAGCCGGCCTGGTGGCTGCGATGTGTGCGAGCCATGCGTCGTGCGTCTCGATCCGGGCCTTGGGTGCGAGGCCATCGGGCAGCGGCGTACGGGAGCTGACCGCGATCGGAGCGCCCGTACGGGCAGCAGCGAGCAGCACGCGGATGAGCTCGGGCAGGAAGTTGCCGTCGAAGCGGATCGCGACGGGCACGGGGACGTAGCGGAACACGTTGCGCTCGACGCCGAGCTTGGAGACGTCCTTGAGGATGCCGTACTCGCGGGTCCAGGCGATGTGGTCCGAGCCCGCCGCGGCGATGAGGTCGCGGTGCTCGACTCCGCTGACGTGCGGCCGGGCGGCGTCGAGGAGCCGCGACACCTCGCGTGACAGCTCGGGCGTCTCGGTGGCGCGCAGCGGGCGGGGTCGCCAGGTGCCGAGGTGCGTCAGGTAGTTGGGTCCTCCGGCCTTGGCGGTCGTGCCCACCGAGGACCGCTTCCAACCGCCGAAGGGCTGACGCTGCACGATGGCGCCAGTGATGCCGCGGTTGACGTAGAGGTTGCCGGCCTGGACCGCGTCGATCCAGGTGTTGACCTCCTTGGCATCCAGCGAGTGGATGCCAGCGGTCAGTCCGTAGTCGGTGGCGTTCTGCCACTCGATGGCCTGCCGGAGCGTGCGGGCCTTCATGATGCCGAGGACCGGGCCGAAGTACTCGGTCGTGTGGAACCGGCTGCCCGGAAGCACGCCCGTCCGGATGCCGGGGGACCACACCCGGGCGTCGGTGCCGAGCTGTCGCGGCGCGAGCAGCCATTCCTCGCCCTCGCCGAGCGTTGTCAGGCCCTCGGCGAGCTTGCCGAGCGGAGGCTCGATGACGGGCCCCATCGTGACCTCGGGGTCGTGCGGGAAGCCGACCTTGAGCGACGAGACGGCATCGATCAGCTGGCGCTCGAAGCGCTCGGAGTCGCCGACCGATCCGACCAGGATCGCGAGGCTCGCAGCCGAGCACTTCTGCCCGGCATGCCCGAAGGCGCTCTTGACGAGGTCCGCGACCGCGAGGTCGATGTCGGCGCTGGGCGTGATGACGATGGCGTTCTTGCCGCTGGTCTCGGCGAGCAGCGGGAGGTCGGGCCGCCACGAGCGGAACAGGTTGGCGGTGTCCCAGCCACCCGTGAGGATGACCCGGTCGACATCGGAGTGGGCGATCAGCGCCTTGCTGAGCGGTCCTTCGTCGATCGTGACGTAGCGCAGGACGTCACGCGGGACGCCGGCCTGCCAGAGCGCCTCGACCATGACGGCAGCGCAGCGGCGGGTCTGCGGCGCCGCCTTGATGATGACGCCGGAGCCGACGGACAGCGCTGCGAGCACGGATCCGGCCGGGATGGCCACCGGGAAGTTCCACGGAGGAGTCACGACGGTCAGGGTGTCGGGCACGAACTCGGCCCCGTCGACGGCCTCGAGCCGGCGGGCCGACTCGGCGTAGTAGTGGGCGAAGTCGATCGCCTCGCTGACCTCGACGTCGGCCTCGGCGATGGTCTTGCCTGCCTCGGCCGCCATGACCGACACGAGGTCGCCTCGACGGGCGCCGATGGCGCTGCCGGCCTGGTGGAGGATCCACGCGCGTACCTCAGACCCGCGAGCCTGCCATGCCTTGGCGGCGGTGCGGGTGTCCTGGACGACGCTCTCGAGGCTTGCCGGCCCCGGGACCTTGTTGGCGCGGACGGTCTCGGTGCCCAGCTGCGTGTAGGCCGATCGCGCGAGCACGAGGCGTCCCCACTCACGGTTCCCGGCTGTCGACGGGTCGGTGTCCGGCGTGTTGGAGAACGGGCCGGAGTGCACGGGTGCTGGCTCGGTGAGCCGATTCTGCGTGCGGTGCGGCTCGGGGACGGTGTTGTCCAGCGCATCGACCGACGCGAAGAACCGCTGGATCTCGCGGGCCAGCAGGTCCGGCTCGTCGGCCAGCTCGAACGCGGCGGACATGAAGTTGTCGCTGCTGGCGTTCTCCTCGAGCCGGCGTACGAGGTAGGAGATCGCGACGTCGAACTCCGACGGGTGCACGACCGGCGTGTAGAGCAGCAGCTGGCCGATGTCATCGCGGACGGCGTCGACGGGACCGCTGTCCATGCCGAGCAACATCTCGAAGTCGATGCCGTCGCGCACGCCGCGATCGCCCGCAAGCAGCCAGGCGTACGCGATGTCGAACAGGTTCTGCCCGGCGACGCCGAGGCGTACGGCGTCGATGCGCTCGGGCGTCATGGCCCAGTCGAGGACGCGCTTGTAGTTGGTGTCGGTCTCGCGCTTGGTGGACCAGGTGGCAAGCGGCCAGCCGTGCACCGCCGCGTCGACCCGCTCCATCGCGAGGTTGGCGCCCTTGACGACGCGCACCTTGATGGGCGCTCCGCCCTGGGCTCGCCGATTGGTCGCCCATTCCTGCAGGTCCTGCATCGCGCCGAGCGCGTCCGGCAGGTACGCCTGCAGGACGATGCCCGCCTCGAGGTCGGGGAACGACTCGAGCACGGTCTTGAACACCGCGACCGTGAGATCGAGGTCGTGGTACTCCTCCATGTCGAGGTTGATGAAGGTCGGTTCGCCGGTCGATGCGCGCTCGTAGAGCGGGGTCAGCTGCTTGACGACCCGCGCCACCGACTCCTCGAACGCCCACATCGAGAGCTGGCTGGCGACCGACGACACCTTGACCGAGACGTAGTCGACGTCGTCGCGCTCGAGCAGCTCCATCGTGCCGTCGCGTCGGTGCGCTGCCTCGCCCTCGCCGAGCACGGCCTCGCCGAGCAGGTTGAGGTTGAGCCGGTCACCGCTGGCGCGCAGGCGCTTGATCGTGCGGCCCAGCTGCGCCGGGCGAGCATCCACGACCAGATGTCCGACCATCCGGCGGAGAGTGCGCTGGGCGATCGACACGACCATCTTGGGGAACAGGACCGCGGTGACGGCGCCGAGCTTGAGCAGGATGCGCTGACTGGCCGTCAGGAACGACGGCGTGTGCAGCGCCAGTGCGCGGAGGTTGCGCGCGGCGACGCGGTGGTCTTCAGGGCGTACGACGCGGTCGACGAACCCGATCGTGAACTCGAGTCCGTGCGGGTCCTTGAGCAGCTTGGCGAGGCGTTCAGCGGAGGGATCGGCTCGGTGCGCGGATGCCCGCTCGGGATCGATCCAGGTGCGCACGAGCTCAACACTGCGCTCGGCCAGAGTGAGTTCGGTCATGTCGTGGCCAACGTTAGTGCCACATCGCCCCGAAGATCACGCGGTAGTGGTTCTGGTCGGGGTGCGGATACCCCAGGCGACCGCCGATCCGGCCAGACCGGCGATCAGAGGGACCAGGAACCCGGCCGAAGCGCCGTGGTGATCGATGACCCAGCCCGCGACAGCAGAGCCTGGAGCGACACCCACCGCGGCCCCCGTCGTCATCCAGGTCAGTGCCTCGGTGAGCCGCGAGGACGGCACGTTGCCCTCGATCAGATTGACCACGGCGATCAGGGTCGGGGAGATCATGAACCCGGTCAGGAACATGCCGAGGGCGATCAGCGGTATGCCCGACAGGAAGCTGAGCGGGGCGAACAGCAGCGACAGGGTCAGCAATGACGAGCGGAACAGCCGCAGCGGATCGGCCGACTGAGGGAGGGCGCCCACGACGACTCCCGCGATGAGGCTGCCGGTCGCCCAGATGGCGATCACGAGGCCGGCCGCGCCGCGGTTGCCCTCCTCGGTGCAGAACGCCACCACGATGACCTCGGCCGAGCCGAACAGCATGCCGAGGCCGATCGACGCCGCGACGATCGGGCCGAGCAGGCCCCAGCCGATCGGCGGACGTACGCCGCCGGTGTGCGCGACAGTCGGCGGCTCGGTACGCCGTTGGACGGCGAGCGCCCACGAGCCGAGCGTCGCGGCTGCGGCGGCGCAGACGAGCCCGGCGATGTCGGAGATCTGAAGGGTCAGCACCGTCACCAGGACCGGGCCCACCATGAACACGACCTCGTCGAGCACGGCCTCGATCGAGAACGCGGTGTTGAGCTGGCTGCGGTCGGCGACCGCGTGGGTCCACCGAGCCCGCGCCATGCTGCCGGTCTGCGGTGTGGCCAGCCCGGCGAGGGCGACGCACAGGTGCGGCAGGGGAGTCGACCACTCGGCGTCGATCGCGACCAGCGTGAGCGCCATGCCGATCGCGTACACGGCGCCGACCACCCAGAGGACCTTGGCCTGGCCGAGGCGGTCGGTGAGCCGGCCCTGTGTGGGGCCGAATGCCGCGGCCGCCAGGACGTACACCGCCGCCATGACGCCGGCGCGACCGTATGAGCCGCTGCGCTCCGAGACCAGGAGGACGATGCCGAAGCCCGCCATCGACAGCGGCAGCCTCGACACCAGGGCGGTGAGAGAGAACAGCGCAGCGCCGGGTCGTGACAACACGTCCCGATATGTCGCAAGCATCAGAAGCCTCCCAGCATGCCGACCTTATCCGTGCTGGTGGGATGATGAGCACATGGATGCACGCCCGTTCGACGCACTCCTGCTCGTGTCGTTCGGCGGACCGGAGCATCCCGATCACGTCGTCCCGTTCCTCGAGAACGTCACGGCCGGCCGCGGCATTCCACGTGAGCGCCTCGAAGAGGTCGGCCAGCACTACTTCCTGTTCGGCGGGAAGTCGCCGATCAACGAGCTCAACCTCGAGTTGCTGGACGCGCTCCGCAAGGACTTCTCCGACAATGGCGTCGACCTGCCGATCTATTGGGGCAACCGCAACTGGGACCCCTACCTGCGCGACGCCGCCCGCCAGATGGCAGCCGACGGCGTACGTCGCGCGGCCTGCTTCGTGACGAGCGCCTACTCGTCCTACTCGGGCTGCCGGCAATACCGCGAGGACCTGTACGACGCGGTCAGCGGCCTCGACATCGAGCTGAGCCGGCTGCGGCACTACTTCAACCACCCCGGTTTCGTCGGGCCCTTCATCGAGGCCACCTCGGAGGCCCTCGCCAGCGCGCCTGACGGCACGCACGTCGTGTTCGTCACGCACTCCATCCCCGAGACGATGAACGCCGCCAGCGGCGGACCGGGCCGGGAGATGTACGTTCGCCAGCACGAGAGCGTCGCCGAGCTTGTCGCCGAGGGGGTTGGCACGCATCGCTGGTCGCTGGCCTACTGCTCGCGGTCCGGATCGCCGCACATGCCGTGGCTCGAGCCGGACATCAACGACCACCTGCGTGAGCTGCACGAGTCCGGCATCTCGTCGGTCGTGGTCGTCCCGATCGGCTTCATCTCCGACCACATGGAGGTCATCTACGACCTCGACACCGAGGCCAAGATGACCGCGGACGGCCTCGGCCTGACGTACGACCGCGTCGACACCCCCGGTGCCCACCCCGACTTCGTGGCGATGGTGCGCGAGCTGCTGCTCGAGCGCGCGGCGGTGGAGCGCGGCGAGCAGGTCGAGCGCTGCTCGCTCGGCAGTCTCGGCCCGTCGCACGACGTTTGCCCAGTCGACTGCTGCCTCAACCCCCGCTCGGCACTGCCCACGATCGACTGAGGACGCACATGACCGAGCAACTCCTGACCTTGGCGCGCGAGGTCGGCCGCGAGGCGGCGGCGTTCGTTGCCGGCCGCCGTCCCGCCGGGCGCGTCGACGTCTGGGCGACCAAGTCGAGCCCCACCGACGTCGTCACCGAGATCGACGAGGCATCCGAACGCCTGATCCGCGAGCGCATCTTTGCGGCCCGTCCCGACGACGGCTTCGTCGGCGAGGAGGGCAACGACGTCGCGGGCACGACCGGGGTCGAGTGGGTCGTCGACCCCATCGACGGCACGGTCAACTTCGTCTACGGCATCCCGACCTACGGCGTCTCGATCGCCGCACGACACGACGGCGAGGTCGTCGCGGGCTACGTCATCAACATCGCGTCCGGCGCCGAGTGGGGATCCGTCCGCGGAGCCGGGGCGTGGCGCTACGACGGTGACACCCGCCGGATGCTGACCGCGCCGCAGCCGGAGTCCGTCGCGCATGCGCTGGTGGCGACCGGGTTCAACTACGTTCCGGAGATCCGGACGGCACAGGCGGCCGCGATGGCGACGTTCCTGCCGCAGGTCCGTGACATCCGCCGGATCGGCTCGGCCGCCCTCGATCTGTGTGCTCTCGCGGAGGGCCAGTTCGACGCCTACCTCGAGCAAGGACTCAAGGCCTGGGACCTCGCCGCGGGTGGTCTGATCGCGGCCGAATCAGGTCTTGTCCTGAGTGGCTTCGACGGCGGCCCGGATGAGCGTATGGTCATGGCGGCACACCCTGCGATTGCTGAGGAATATTTCGCCCTCGTACGTGCTTGTGGGTTCTGACGAACGGAACATTTGGGGCGTGTGGCACAATCACGCCGGTTGTTCCGCACAAAGGGAGATTTGATGGCTACCGATTACGACGCACCGCGCAAGACCGAGGAAGAGCAGTCCGAGGACAGCATCGAGGAGCTCAAGGCGCGTCGGCACGAGAAGAGCTCGGGCAAGGTCGACGAAGACGAGACCGAGGCCGCCGAGAACTTCGAGCTGCCCGGTGCGGACCTCTCGCACGAGGAGCTCGCGGTTCAGGTCGTGCCCAAGCAGCTCGACGAATTCACGTGCTCGTCATGCTTCCTGGTGCATCACCGCAGCCAGCTCGCGTCCGAAAAGGGCGGCGTGCTCATCTGCCGCGACTGCGCCTACTGACCTTCTCGGTCACACGTATGGGAGCCGGATCCGCAAGGACCGGCTCCCTTTACTTTTTCAACCCTGCGTCTTTGGCCGAGTTCTCGAGCGGCTTCATGCCCGGCGGCAGGTGTCCGGTCGACTTGACCCAGTAGGTCGCGGTGCCCCGGCGCACGCCGACCTTGACGAGCTCGATGATCGCTCCGCCGACGACGGCCCAGGCGACGGCCTCGCCGGTCGTGACGTCGGGGTGGCGGCCGCTGCTGGGCGGCTTCTTGCCGGTGACCGCGCGCCACGCCAGCACCGAGGCGCGCTGGGCGAGCAGGCCCGCGGCGATCGACGAGCCACGGTCCATGACCCGCCAGGCGCTCTTGCCGGGCGCCTTGGTCTTGGGCGTCGTGGCGGCCTCGGCGAGGAGCTTGTGGGACTGCTTAGCCTTCTTCTTCGCCACGCGGGGTGTCTCCGTTCGGGTCGTGCGCCGGTGAGGCCGGTGCATTCTCAGTGTGGCCCAGAGCCGCGGCGAGCGCGTCCGGGCGACGGCTCGACACGAGCCAGTACGGCGTGGGGTCGCTGTCGTCGGCGATCGGGACGATCACGCCGCGGTCGATGTAGGGACGGGTGACGAGGTAGCCGCGGGCATCGGCGCCAGTGCCGAGACGCAGGCGGTAGTCAGCCCGGTGCAGCGGCTCCACGGCGCCGATGTGGGCGCGGTCGATCGACGCGCGCCCGACCCGGAGGCTGTCGGCATCGACGCTGATCAGCAGCGAGCCGTAGCGCCAGACCAGGTAGAGGCAGGGGCCGGCGACGATGACTGTCGCAGTGATGGCGATGGGCCAGTTCGTGGCGACGAGCATGATCCAGCCCCATGCAGCCCCGAACGCGAGGGCGGCCAGCCACCAGGACACGGGGGCGGTCAGTCGTTCGCGGTACGTCGTCACGGTTCAACCTTGCCTCATGCCGGACGGCGACCGGACGCAGGTAGGGTCGCTGCCATGTTCGAGGTCACCGTCACACGCCTGGATCCAGGAGTCCCGCTCCCGACGTACGCACACCCGGGCGACGCCGGAGCCGACCTCGTCACAGCTGTCGACGTCGACCTGGCACCGGGGGAGCGGGTGCTCGTGCCGACTGGGATCGCGGTGGCGCTGCCCGACGGCCTCGCCGCCTTCGTCCACCCCCGCTCGGGACTGGCGCTTCGTCACGGCCTGTCGATCGTCAACACACCCGGCACGATCGATGCGGGTTACCGTGGAGAGATCAAGGTCCTCCTGGTCAACCACGACGCGCGTGAGTCCGTGCGGCTGTCGCGCGGTGACCGCATCGCGCAGCTCGTGATCCAACGGGTCGAGCGTGTGGCATTCACCGAGGTCGAGTCGCTGCCGGACTCGGCGCGTGGAGCCGGGGGATACGGTTCGACCGGCGGTCACGCGACCGCCGTGCCCAGGGGAAGTAGAAGCTGATGGTGCGCCGCCGCAAGAAGGAGAAGCCCGAGGAGGACGTCGTCCCGATCGAGACGACGCCAGACGTACGCGCGAACGGGCCGTGGGACATCGCGGAGAAGTCGCCTGAGGGCGATCCGGCCTACGTCGATCTCGGACCTCTGCTCGTACGCGCGCAGGACGCATTCGCCATTCAGCTCCCGGCTGAGGGCGAGAACGGGCAGATCGCCTCGGCGGTCCTGGTCGCCGAGGATTCTGCGCTCGAGTTGCGGGCATTCGCCGCGACCCGCTCCGGAGGACTGTGGGACGAGGTGCGCGACGACCTGATCATCGAGGTGACCCGGCTGGGCGGCACGAGTGAGCAGGTCGACGGGCCGTTCGGACCCGAGCTCCACGTCCGCGTGCCGGTCGAGCTCCCCGACGGTGAGCAGGGCTTCCAGCCCAGCCGCATCGTCGGGATCGAGGGCCCGAGGTGGCTGCTCAGGGGCACGTTCCTCGGTGACGCGGGCCTCAACCCGAGCGACGAGGGTGCGCTCATGGAGGCCCTTCGAGACGTCATCGTGGTCCGCGGCAACGAAGCACGGATCGCCCGGGAAGCGTTGTTGCTCACACTGCCCGACAACGCCGTCGCCTCATCGGACGAGGAGTAGAATTTCAACCATGGGACGCATCAGCAGGACCCTTGAACGCCTGTCGACCGAGAACATCGAGGCCGAGGAGCTCCAGCACGACGCCGCCAAGGCCGGTTGCCAGCTCATTGCGAACCAGGCCGACCGCTCCGTCGTCACGATCCACGGCGTGCTGCGTTCCGTCACGCTGCGTCCGGTCGACGGTGTCACGGCGCTCGAGGCCGAGCTCTACGACGGTTCCGACTGCGTCGTCCTCATCTGGCTCGGCCGGCGCAAGATCGAAGGCGTCGCCGCCGGCCGGCAGCTCAAGGCGTACGGACGCATCGGCATGCGCAACGGCGACCGCGTGATCTACAACCCACGTTACGAACTCGAGGCATGACTCCACCCCACGCAACCGCGCCCCCTACTCGCTGCGCTCGTGGGTGTACCCCCAGCTGCGCTCACGTTTGCGCGGGGACCCCGACATGACGCCCCAGGGCGGACAACCGAGCACCGACGCGTACGAGACTGTCGAGCAGCTCGTCCGCGGCCAGCTCGCCAAGGCCCTCGGCGGTCGCCGCGGCATCATCGAGAGCGCCGTCCCCACAGCACTGTTCACGATCTCGTGGATCAGCACCCACGACCTGAAGCTGTCGCTGATCATCAGTGTCGTCGCGACCGTGGCCCTGCTGGTCGTACGCCTGGCCCAGCGGTCCACCGTCCAGTTCGTCATCAACTCGCTGTTCGGCATCGGGATCGCCGCGCTGTTCGCCTCGCGGTCGGGCGAGGCGCGTGACGTCTTCCTGCCCGGCATCCTCTACAACGGCGCCTATTCCGTCGTCTTCGTCCTGTCGATCGTGGTCGGCTGGCCGATTCTGGGCTTCATGATCGGCAGCGTCACCGGCGACCCGACCGCGTGGCACAAGGACCGCGGGCTCGTGAAGCTGTGCTCGCAGCTCACCTGGATGATGGCAGCGCCGTGCATCCTCCGTGTCCTGGTGCAGTACCCGCTCTGGGCGACGGACCACGTCGCTCTGCTGGGCGGAGCCAAGATCGCGCTGGGCTGGCCGTTGCAGATCGCCTCGTTCGCGGCGATGGCGTGGCTGCTGGGCCGCAACCACACGCCGATCGAGCCCAAGGACGACTGAGTTCGCGCGCACTGCTGGATGGTTTCGAGGCTTCGGCCGCTGGCGGCCTTCGCACCTCAACCACCGATCGGTGGCTCAGTGCTTGGGGGAGAGCAGCTCGCCGAGATGGTCCTCGGCGTCCTCCGGCGTCACGAACAGCAGCTCGTCGCCGGCCTCGAGTGAGCGGTCGGCGTCAGGCGTCTGGATCGTGTTGTCGCGCAGGATCGCCACGATCACGACGTCATCCGGCCACGGCACCTCGCTGACCCGCTTGCCGACGAACGGGGAGTCCCCCGGCATCGTGAGCTCGACCAGGTTGGTGTTGCTCTGGCGGAACGTGAACAGCCGCACCAGGTCACCGACCGTGACGGCTTCCTCGACGAGGGCCGACATGATGCGAGGCGTCGACACCGAGACGTCAACCCCCCACGACTCGCTGAACAGCCACTCGTTGTCGGGGTGGTTGACGCGGCCGACCGTGCGGGGCACGGCGAACTCGGTCTTGGCCAGCAGGCTGCAGACCAGGTTCACCTTGTCGTCGCCGGTCGCCGAGATGACGACGTCGCACGACTCGAGCTGCGCCTCCTCGAGGGAGGACAGCTCGCACGCGTCGGCGAGCAGCCACTGTGCGTCGGGCAGGGTGTCGGCGCGTATGGCTGAGGGTGCCTTGTCGATCAGCAGGACGGAGTGTCCGTTGTCGATGAGCTCCTGGGCGACCGAGCGGCCAACGGCGCCGGCTCCGGCGATCACGACGCGCATCAGTCCTCCTCCGGCCCGGCCTCGAGGGCGGCGTGGGCGGCGCTGGCGTGGTCCTCGCGCATGAAGAGGCTCAAGTAGTCACCCTCCTGGATGACGGTGTCCGGCGTCGCGATGACGCCGGTGCCGAGACGCCGGAGGAACGCGACGCGTACGCCGGCAGCATCCTCGAGCTCCGCGATGCGGCGGCTGATCCAGGGGATCGGCGCGTAGACCTGGTCTAGCCGCACCTCGCCGGTCTGGTCGCGCCAGGCGGGCTCGGTGCCGGCTGGGACGAGACGCCGAAGGACTTGATCGGCGGCCCAGGGGACCGTGGCGACCGTGGGTACGCCCAGCCGCTCGTAGACCTCGGCGCGGCCCGGGTCATAGATGCGGGCGACGACGTTCTCGATCTTGAACTGCTCGCGGGCGACGCGCGCGGAGATGATGTTGGAGTTGTCACCGCTGGACACGGCCGCGAACGCGTCGGCGCGCTCGATGCCGGCCTTGATCATCACGTCGCGGTCGAAGCCCATGCCGGTGACGGTGATGCCGCTGAAGCCGGGCCCGAGGCGCCGGAACGCGTCCGGGTTGGTGTCGATCACGGCGGTGGTGTGGCCCCGATCCTCGAGGCTGCGCGTGAGGGTCGAACCGACTCGGCCGCAGCCCATGATCACGATGTGCACGCAGGCGACGCTACACCGCCACGGGACGGGCCGCGCAAGGACACAGTGTGAGGTCTAGCATCGTCTCTCGTGGGTATCACCGAGGTCGCCAAGCGCGCGCTGGTCGGCCGCAAGCTCCGTAGCACCCAGCTCGGTGAGACGCTGCTCCCCAAACGCATCGCCCTGCCGGTCTTCGCGAGCGATGCGTTGTCGTCCGTCGCCTACGCGCCCGACGAGATCTTCCTGACGCTCTCGCTCGGCGGACTGTCGGCGTACGCCTACAACTGGAAGATCGGCATCGCGGTCGCCTGCGTCATGGCGATCGTGGTCATGTCCTACCGGCAGAACGTTCACGCATACCCCAGCGGTGGCGGCGACTACGAGGTCGCGACGGTCAACCTGGGGCCGACGGCCGGGCTGACGGTCGGCAGCGCGCTGCTGGTCGACTACGTCCTCACCGTCGCGGTCTCGATCTCCTCTGGCGTGCAGAACGCCAGCTCCGCCCTCCCATGGCTCGACGGGCACGAGGCCACCGCTGCCTCGGTCCTCGTGTTCGTGCTGATGGCGATGAACCTGCGTGGCACCAAGGAGTCCGGCAAGGCGTTCGCCGTGCCGACTTATCTGTTCATGATCTCGATCATCCTGATGGGTGTGTGGGGCTACGCGCGCTACATCTTCGGTGACCTGCCCACCACGGACAGCGCGCAGTACCACATCACCGCCGAGGGCGACGCCGCCAACGGGCTGACCGGCATCGCGATGGTGTTCCTGCTCGCGCGCGCCTTCTCGTCGGGGTGTGCCGCGCTGACTGGCGTCGAGGCGATCAGCAACGGCGTGCCGGCGTTCAAGAAGCCCAAGAGCAAGAACGCCGCGACGACGCTGCTGCTGCTGGGGACGATCGCCATCACGATGCTCATGAGCATCGTCGTGCTGGCCGACCTGATGAAGCTGCGCTACGTCGAGGACCCCGCGCGCCAGCTGCTCAAGGCCAACGGCCAGCCGGTCGGCTCCGGCTACGAGCAGGACACCGTGATCGGTCAGCTGGCCAAGGCGCTCTACAGCGACTTCACCCCGCTGTTCTACTTCACGATCGCCTGCACCGGCATCATCCTCGTGCTGGCTGCCAACACCGCGTTCAACGGCTTCCCGGTCCTCGGTTCGATCCTGGCGCGCGACGGCTTCCTCCCGCGGCAGCTCGACACCCGCGGCGACCGCCTGACGTTCAGCAACGGCATCATCCTGCTCGCGGTCGCGGCGGTCGTCCTGATCCAGGTGTACGACGCCGAGGTCACCCGGCTGATCCAGCTCTACATCGTCGGCGTCTTCGTCTCGTTCAACCTGAGCCAGCTCGGCATGATCCGGCACTGGAACCGGCACCTGAAGACCGAGAAGGATCCCGCCGAGCGTGCCCGGATGCAACGCTCCAAGACCGTCAACTCGATCGGCCTCGGGATGACCGCGACGGTCCTGGTCATCGTGCTGATCACCAAGTTCCTCGCCGGAGCGTGGATCGCGATCGTCGCGATGATCGCGATCTTCCTGCTGATGCGCGGCATCGGACGCCACTACGACCGGGTCTCCGAAGAGCTCGAGATCGACGACTCCGACGTCACGCTTCCCTCGCGGGTGCACGCGATCGTCCTGGTCAGCAAGGTCCACAAGCCGACGATGCGCGCCCTCGCGTACGCCAGGGTGTCGCGCCCCAACTCCCTCGAGGCGCTGACCGTCGAGTTCGATCCGGCTCACACCGCGGCGTTGATGAAGCAGTGGGAGGACCTGGAGATCCCGGTCCCGCTCAAGGTCGTCAACTCGCCCTACCGCGAGCTCGTTCGCCCGGTCATCCGCTACGTCAAGGAGCTCCGCAAGTCGAGTCCCCGCGACATCATCACGGTCTACATCCCCGAGTACGTCGTGGGCAGGTGGTGGGAGCAGCTCCTGCACAACCAGACCGCCCTGCGGCTCAAGGGTCGCCTGCTGTTCATGCCGGGCGTCATGGTCACGAGCGTGCCCTATCAGCTCAGCTCCGCGGGTCGTGCCAAGCAGCGCCTGGGTCGCAGCCGCCCGGCGCCCGGCGACATCCGCCGCGGATTCCGGGACTAGACATGACCGACCCGATCGTCGATGTCGGGCCGATCGCGCACGGCGGCCACTGCGTCGCACGTCTCGACGGCCAGGTCGTCTTCGTACGCCACACGCTGCCGGGCGAGCGTGTACGCATCCACATCACCGAGCGATCCAAGACGTTTCTGCGTGCCGATGCCGTCGAGGTGATCGAGGCGGCTCCGGGCCGGGTCGAGGCACCGTGTCCGTACGCGGGTCCCGGCCTGTGCGGGGGTTGCGACTTCCAGCACGTCGATCCGGCGACCCAGCGGGAGCTGCTCGGTGAAGTCGTGCGCGAGCAGCTGCGGCGCCTGGCCGGCATCACGTGGGACGGCGAGGTGGAGGCGGTCGACCCCGAGGCACTCAACTGGCGTACGAGGATGCAGTTCGCGGTCGACGGCGAGGGCCGGCCCGGGCTCCGCAAGCACCGGTCCCACGAGATCATCCCGGTCGATCGCTGCCTGATCGCCCATCCCGGCCTGCCTGACGTGCTCGGCCGCCGCTGGGACGCGGAGTCGGTCGAGGCGATCGTCTCCTCGACCGGCGACACGCTGCTCGTGACGGATGCCTCGATCCCCGACGACGTCGAGGCGGCGGTCGACGGTGTGGTGGCGGTCGACGGCACGACTCGCGGTGGGCGCGGCGCGGTCGTCGAGCGGGTGCTCGCTGCGGACTTCCGGGTCTCCGGCTCGGGATTCTGGCAGGTGCACCCCGATGCCGCGACGACATTGGTCGAGGCCGTGATCGACGCAGCGGACGTCGCGCCCGACGACACGGTCCTCGACCTCTACGCCGGCGTCGGCCTGTTCACGACCTTTCTCGCGGACGAGGCGGGGGAGGACGGCGTCGTCCTCAGCGTCGAGTCCGACCGCGGTGCGTCCCGCGACGCCCGACGCAATCTGCATGACTTCCCGCAGGTCCGGCTGGTCGGCGCGTCCGTCGAGCGGGCCCTCCATGACGGCTCGCTGGGGGAGTCCGCCGACGTCGTCGTGCTCGACCCGCCACGCACCGGAGCCAAGAAGGCCGTCGCGGGGATCGTCGACCTGTCACCCCGGCGCATCGTCTACGTCGCCTGTGACCCGGCGGCGCTGGCTCGCGACCTGGCCTCATTCGCCGCGCGGGGCTACGTCCTGGACGGCTTGCGCGCCTTCGCGCTCTTCCCGATGACGCACCACGTGGAGTGCGTGGCGGTTCTTGTGAAAGCCTGACGCTCAGGCCACAGTGAGGCATGCGCTTCGCAGACCCGCAAGGCTGTCCAAACTGTCGGGGCGCGATTGCCGGTCAGACGGTGTGTCAGCACTGCGGCCTCGACCTGACCTCGCCAGAGATCCGGCAGCTCTGGCAGACGCTTCTGCAGGCCGACGAGCTGCTGGCCCGCGCGCCCAGGGTGGCCCGCACCCCGGTCGCCGAGAATCCTCCACTGGCTCGCGAACGCCCGGACCTCCCGGCGTACGCGCCCTCGGGGGGCCCGGCTCCCACAGCGCCATCGAGCTCGATCTCGCCGGGATCGATCCTCCTGGGCCTCGGCGCACTGTGCATCCTGGTGGCCGGGTTCGTCTTCCTCACGGTTGCCTGGGGATCGCTCGGGGTCACGGGTCGCGCGCTCGTCCTGCTGGCATTCACGGCAGCTGTTGGCGGGATCGGGACCTGGGTCACGGGTCGGCATCTGCGCGGCTCGGCTGAGGCGATCTGGGCCGTCTTCCTCGGACTGTTCACGCTGGACTGGTTCGCCGCACGCCAGCAGGGACTGTGGGGACTGGATGCCGTGTCGTTCACGGTGACCTCCACGGTGTGGGCGGCGGTCGTGTTCGCCCTGGCGTCGCTCATCACGGTCAGGTCACGCACGGCGGTCGGACGAAATCTCCTCACCACCATGATCGCCGCAGGTGTGGCGCCGTGGTTCGGTGCCACAGTGCTCGGCGTCAGGCTCGCGGACGAGGGTGACTGGCGCCCGTTCTGGGCTGCGCTCGTCGTTGCGGGATTCGTCTCGATCTTCCTGCTGGTCGCACTGCGGCTGCGACTGAGCCTCACTGCGGTGCTGCTCGGCGGATTCGCGGCGATCGTCTCACTCCTTGCCGTCGTTGCGGCGATCGTCGAGGCGCTCGAGTCGCCGAGCCTGTCCGAGCTGACCCGTGACGGTCATGGCCTGCCCCTGCTGCTCACGATCGTGGTCGCTGTCACGGTCGGTGTGCTCGAACGACGCGCAGCGATGGCGGCTGCGGCGTTCGCCGGGCTCGCCGCTGCATTGCTGATCGTCCTGCCGGTCGACGAGGCCTGGCCCGAACGCGGCGCGTATGTCTTCGGGGCCGCGTTGGTGCTTGCCGGCGCTGCGGCCCTTCGCCGCTCGGACGCGTGGTCGCGCGGTGGCCGGATCGCCACGGCTGTCGTGGGCCTTTGCCTGGGTGTGTCGGCGCTCCCATGGGTCGCCAATCTCGGGTCGGTCGTCGGCGATGGCGCTCAGGGCGGCGGGGGAGACGACTTCTGGGCGCGATCCACGGCGATCGCCGAGACCCCTGGCCCCTGGTGGCTTGCCGGCATCGTGTTCGGCGCCCTCACCGGGGCGGGGTACCTGGTCCGTTGGTGGCCTGAGGCGCAGCAGTTCCGGCCGCTGATCACTCCAGTGGTCGCTGTCGTGGGCGCTGCCGGACTGCTGTCCGCCGTCGCGGCCACCTCTCCGTCGTACGTGGTGCTGGCGCTCGTCATGGTCGCTGCCGGTGCTCTGCTCTCCGAGCTGCTTCGGCGACAGGAGCTCGCGTGGACTCTGCTCGGTCCGGCTCTCATCGCGGTGGCGCCGGTCGTGCCGCTGGTCTCGACCTCGGCGATGTTGGTCATCTGGCTGCTCGCTGCCTCCATGCTGGCGGCCGTGGCCGTACGTTCGCCGGAGCGCTGGTGCACGGAGCCGACCGCGTTCGCCGCGGCAGGGTGGGCGATGGGCGCCGCCGGAATCGCCGCGGTGCTCGGCGAGGCCGACGACCGCATCGTGGCGTTGTGCCTCGTCGCGGCTGCCGTGGTGGGCCTGGCCGTCGCCTCAACGATCCTGCGCAAGCGTGTCGGCCGACTCGGCGTGGAGACTGCGGCCGCGGCGGTTGCCGTGGTCGGACTGGGGTTCGCCGCCGGACGCGAGACCGGGCTGCCCTGGCAGGCACTGCTGTGGACGTTCGCCGGCGCCGCGCTGGTGCTGCTCAGCTTCGTCACGCCTGATCGCCGGTTCTTCCAGAAGATCGGTGCGGTCGCGCTCGGTGTCGCGTACGTCCTGAGGCTCGTCGCGAGCGACGTGGAGGTCGTGGAGGCCTACACCTTGCCGTTCGCCGTCGTCCTCCTCGCGGCCGGATGGTGGGCCATGCGGGGAGACGACGCCGTGGACAGCGTGCGTGCGCTGGCGCCCGGACTGACACTGGCGCTGCTGCCGAGCCTGCCGCAGGCACTCGACAGCCCCGGCAGCCTGCGGACGCTGCTCCTCGGCCTTGGCGCCCTGCTCGTCCTGGCGATCGGAGCGCGATGGCACTGGAAGGCGCCGTTCGTCGCCGGCGCCTTGATCGTGGGCGTGCTGGCCATCGCCAACCTCGGCCCGTACGCCTTCGTCATCCCGCGCTGGGTGTTGATCGCCGGAACGGGTGCGCTCCTCCTGGGTGCCGGCGTCACGTGGGAGGACCGGGTCCGCGACGGTCGCGCGGTCGCCAGGTACGTCGTCTCGATGCGTTGATCCGCAGAACGCGCCGAGCAGGTCCTTGTGCCCGGGCGTCGGCAGCGACACAGTGGCAAAATGAGCGCGATGGAGGCACCGACGGCCGGGTACAGGACGATCCGGCAGCTGAGGCGCGAAGCGCTCGGGCATGATGCCCTGCTCTTCAGCGCAGCGTTCTCCGCAGGTGCCCTGCTCTACTTCGTCGGCAGGGCGATCCGCGAGGCCGTCTCGGACGGTGGTCACAATGATTTCTGGACGATCAGCCTCTCCGACGACCTGATTCTGAGCGGCTTGATCGCGGGGGAGCTGTTCCTGATCTGGAACAACGGCCTGCGTCAGGGGCTGCGCGGTCACAGCATCGGCAAGCACCGGGTGGGGCTGGCTGTCGTCGACGTCGGCGACGACGCGCCGACCGGTGCCGCCCGCGGAGTCCTTCGGGGCCTCGTCATGGCGCTCCTGCTGGATCTCGCCGTCGCGGCGATCCCGATCGGCCTGCCCACGGTTCTGCGCCGCCTCACCCCTGAGAGCTGGCACTTCGGCGGCGCGGCATACCTGGCTCTCATCGTCCTGGTCGTGCCGCTGCTGATCTCGAGCGACCGCGGCTTCGCCGACCGCATCGTCCGCACCAAGGTCATCCGGGCCACCGGGCACGACGCCATGACGACGTGGGCGCGTCAGCGCGTCCTGGTCGCGGTGGACATCGCCGGCGTGGCCGGGCTGCTCGGCGTGGCGATCATCTACATCGCGTACTACTCACCGCTCCTGCAGTTCCCTGACCCGTTCTGAGCGCGGGTCGGGGGTGGCCATCGTCTCGACATCATGTATCTTGATGTCAAGAGACATTCGCGCATGAAGTTAGGACGACCTGACCATGCGCTGCGCAGCAGTGCTGGGCAGGATGGAAGACGACGCGAAGGAGAATGACGATGGCCGTCGACAGCTTTGGATCGAAGGACTCCCTCACAGTCGGGGACTCCACGTATGACTACTACCGCCTCGACGCGGTGACGGGTGACGGGCTCGACGTCTCAACCCTGCCGTTCAGCCTCAAGGTGCTCCTCGAGTCGCTGCTCCGCACCGAGGACGGCGCCGACATCACCAAGGCCGACATCGAGGCCCTCGCCGGCTGGGACGCGACCGTCGAGCCCAGCAAGGAGATCCAGTTCACGCCCGCCCGCGTGATCATGCAGGACTTCACCGGCGTCCCGTGCGTCGTCGACCTCGCCACGATGCGTGAGGCCATGGCCGACCTCGGCGGCGACGCGACGAAGATCAACCCCCTGGCACCGGCCGAGATGGTCATCGACCACTCCGTCATCGCCGACGTCTTCGGCACGCCCGAGGCGTTCGAGCGCAACGTCGAGATCGAGTACGAGCGCAACCGCGAGCGCTACCAGTTCCTCCGTTGGGGCCAGGGCGCGTTCGACGACTTCAAGGTCGTCCCGCCCGGCACCGGCATCGTGCACCAGGTCAACATCGAGAAGCTCGCCCGCGTCGTGTTCGACAAGAACGGCACGGTCTACCCCGACTCCTGCGTCGGCACGGACTCGCACACCACGATGGTCAACGGCCTGGGCGTCGTCGGCTGGGGTGTCGGCGGCATCGAGGCCGAGGCAGCCATGCTCGGCCAGCCCATCAGCATGCTGATCCCGCGCGTCGTCGGCTTCAAGCTGTCTGGTGAGCTGCCCCAGGGCGCCACTGCGACGGACCTCGTCCTCGTCATCACCGAGCAGCTCCGCAAGCACGGGGTCGTGGGCAAGTTCGTCGAGTTCTACGGCTCCGGTGTCGGCGCCGTCCCGCTGGCCAACCGCGCCACGATCGGCAACATGAGCCCCGAGTACGGCTCCACGATCGCGGTCTTCCCGATCGACGACGAGACCACCAAGTACATGCGCCTGACCGGCCGCGACGAGCAGCAGATCGCGCTCGTCGAGGCCTACGCCAAGGCGCAGGGCCTGTGGCACGACCCCGAGCGTGAGGCGCGCTACTCCGAGTACCTCGAGCTCGACCTCGGCGACGTCGTCCCGTCGATCGCCGGACCCAAGCGTCCACAGGACCGCGTCTCGCTGACTGAGAGCAAGTCCTCGTTCCGCGCCGCGCTGCGTGACTACGTCGACCACGACGAGCAGGAGCTCAACGGCTACGACGAGTCGGTCGACGAGTCGTTCCCCGCATCGGACTCGCCGACGTCGTCGCAGCACAACGGTGCCGATGACGAGCCGCACGCTCCGCGCGGCAACGGCGACGAGCGCGTACGCAACCCGCAGAAGGTCACGCTCGAGGACGGCACTGAGTTCGAGGTCGACCACGGGGCTGTCACGATCGCCGCGATCACGTCGTGCACCAACACGTCCAACCCGTCAGTCATGATCGGGGCCGGCCTGCTGGCCAAGAACGCCGTTGAGAAGGGCCTGCAGCGCAAGCCGTGGGTCAAGACGACGCTGGCGCCGGGCTCCAAGGTCGTGACGGACTACTACGAGAAGTCCGGGCTCAACGTCTATCTCGACAAGCTCGGCTTCAACCTCGTCGGCTACGGCTGCACGACCTGCATCGGCAACTCCGGGCCGCTGATCCCCGAGGTCAGCAAGGCCGTCAACGACGGCGACCTCGCCGTCACTGCGGTGCTCTCGGGCAACCGCAACTTCGAGGGCCGCATCAACCCCGACATCAAGATGAACTACCTCGCGTCGCCGCCACTGGTCATCGCGTACGCCCTGGCCGGCTCGATGGATGTCGACCTGTTCAACGACCCCTTGGGCCAGGACCAGGACGGCAACGACGTCTTCATGAAGGACATCTGGCCGTCGCCGCAGGAGGTCGAAGACGTCATCGCGTCGTCGATCGACTCCGGCACGTTCACCAAGGAGTACGCCGACGTGTTCGCCGGCGACGAGCGCTGGCAGAACCTGTCGACGCCCGACGGTGACGTGTTCGAGTGGGACCCCGAGTCGACCTACGTCCGCAAGGCGCCCTACTTCGACGGCATGGCTCTCGAGCCCTCGCCGGTCGAGGAGGTCACCGGCGCGCGCGTCCTGCTCAAGCTCGGTGACTCGGTCACGACCGACCACATCAGCCCCGCCGGTGCGATCAAGAAGGACAGTCCGGCCGGCAAGTACCTGTCGGAGCACGGCATCGAGCCGCGCGACTTCAACTCGTACGGATCGCGTCGCGGCAACCACGAGGTCATGATCCGCGGCACGTTCGCCAACATCCGCCTGCGCAACCAGATGGCGCCGGGCACCGAGGGCGGCTTCACCCGCAACCTCATCGACGGCGGCGAGGTCACGAGTGTGTTCGAGGCATCCGAGGCCTACCAGGCTGCCGGCGTGCCGCTCGTGGTCCTCTCGGGCAAGGAGTACGGCTCGGGCTCGTCGCGTGACTGGGCGGCCAAGGGCACCGCACTGCTGGGCGTCAAGGTCGTCATCGCCGAGTCCTACGAGCGCATCCACCGGTCCAACCTGATCGGCATGGGCGTCCTCCCGCTGCAGTACCCCGAGGGCCAGAGCGCCGAGTCGCTCGGGCTGACGGGGGAGGAGACGTTCGACTTCACCGGCATCACCGAGCTCAACGAAGGTCGTACGCCCAAGACCGTCCACGTCAAGGCCGGAGACGTCGAGTTCGATGCGGTGGTACGCATCGACACGCCGGGTGAGGCCAACTACTACCGCAACGGCGGCATCATGCCGTACGTCCTGCGGAGCCTGCTCGACTGAGTGTTTTCGCAGGTCAGGGGCATCGCCGTCACGGCGGTGCCCCTGCCTTTTTGGTCGACCCCAGAACGTAACCGATTTGTTGTTCAAGTCGCTGGACGTGACCCCGATCACGGTATAGGTTGTGGCAAACAACAAACGCGTCACGTGGACGAAATAATGTCGGCCCCGGCGCACTACTGGAGGAAATAGGAGGCGGTCTGTGTGAAGCGGACACGCAATCTCGTACTTGTAGGAATCATGGGTGCGAGCCTCGCGCTCAGCGCCTGCGGCGGCGGCAGCGACGACAAGAGTGACGGCGGCGGTGGCGGCGGCGACAAGGCCGGCAAGATCGGCGTCATCCTTCCCGACACCAAGTCCTCGGTCCGCTGGGAAAGCGCTGACCGTCCGGCTCTTGTGAAGGCTTTCAAGGCCGCCGGCGTCAAATATGACATCCAGAACGCTGAGGGTGACGCCGACAAGATGGCCACCATCGCCGACGGCATGATCACCGGCGGTGTGACGGTCCTCGCGATCGTCAACCTCGACTCGGACTCGGGTGCCGCGATCGAGGAGAAGGCCAAGAAGCAGGGCGTCAAGACGATCGACTACGACCGCCTGACGCTGGGTGGCTCGGCTGACGTCTACATCTCGTACGACAACAGCAAGGTCGGTGCGCTCCAGGGCGAGGGACTCAAGAAGTGCCTCGGCGACAAGGACGCGAACATCATCTACCTCAACGGTTCGCCGACCGACAACAACGCCACGCTGTTCTCGCAGGGCGCCCACAGCGTCCTCGACAAGGTCACGACCTACAAGAACGTCGCTGAGCAGGCCGTCCCGGACTGGGACAACGACAAGGCCGTCACGATCTTCGAGCAGCTCTACACCAAGGTTGACGGCAAGGTTGACGGCGTCTACGCGGCCAACGACGGCCTCGCCGGCGGTGTCATCTCGATCCTGAAGAAGAACGGCCAGAACGGAAAGGTCCCGGTCACGGGCCAGGACGCCACGGTCGAGGGTCTGCAGAACATCCTCTCGGGTGACCAGTGCATGACGATCCAGAAGTCCGCCACGGGTCAGGCCGGCGCGCTCGCCAAGGCAGCCATTGCCATGGCCAAGGGCGACAAGGCCGAGACCACGGGCACGACCAAGGACGACACGGGCAACCGTGAAGTTCCGGCCGTCCTCCTGGACCCGGTTGCGATCGACAAGTCGAACGTCAAGGCTGTCATCGACTCGGGCGACATGAAGGCCTCCGATCTGTGCACCGGCGCTTACGCCAAGCTGTGCGCTGACGCTGGCATCAGCTGATTGCTGAGGGTGTGGTCCCCCGGGCGATCCCCGGGGGACCGCACCCGATGCTGTCTCTGCACCACCCCATCTCGGACCCTGCACCCCCTGGAAGGCTCACCATGAGCGAATCGACCCCCCTCCTCGAGCTCCGAGGAATCAACAAGAGCTTCGGTGTCGTCCACGTCCTTCACGACGTCGACCTCACCATTTATCCCGGCCAGGTCACCGCGCTCGTCGGTGACAACGGCGCCGGAAAGTCCACCCTCGTCAAGGCCATTGCGGGCATCTACCCGATCGACACCGGCGACTACGTCTTCGACGGCAAGCCGGTCACGGTCCACGGCCCCAAGGACGCCTCGGCTCTCGGCATCGAGGTCGTCTACCAGGACCTCGCCCTGTGCGAGAACCTCGACATCGTCGAGAACATGTTCCTCGGCCGCGAGTCCAAGAACGGGATCATCCTCGACGAGACCACGATGGAGTCCAAGGCCCGTGAGGCGCTGACCTCGCTCTCGGTCCGCACGGTCAAGTCCGTACGTCAAAGCGTCGCCAGCCTCTCCGGTGGCCAGCGGCAGACCGTCGCGATCGCCAAGTCGGTGCTGTGGAACTCGCGCGTCGTGCTCCTCGACGAGCCGACCGCCGCCCTCGGCGTCGCCCAGACGCGTCAGGTGCTCGATCTCGTGCGCCGCCTCGCCGACTCCGGTGTTGGCGTGCTGCTGATCTCGCACAACCTGACCGATGTCTTCGAGGTGGCGGACCGCATCACGGCGCTCTACCTCGGCCGTGTCGCGGCCGATGTCGCCACCAAGGACGTCACGTCCCGCCAGGTCGTGGAGCTCATCACGACCGGACAATCATCTGACCTCGGCGGCGTCTCGCCGTCCACCACGGCTTGACTCGGGAGATCATCATGACCGACATCGTCAACGACAAAGAAGCTGAGGAAGCAGGCTTCGCGGCCGACCTCACGCAGTCCCACAGCCTGGGGGAGTCCGTCCAGGCCTACATCAGCCGCGTACGTGGCGGCGAGATGGGTGCCCTGCCATCCGTTCTCGGCCTCGTCGTGCTGTTCATCGTGTTCGGCTTCGCCAATGACCGGTTCCTGTCGAACCTCAACTTCGCGAACCTGCTCACCCAGGCGGGTCCGATCATCATCCTCGCGATGGCCCTCATCCCCGTGCTGCTGCTGGGTGAGATCGACCTGTCGGCCGGAGTCGCTGGAGGCGTCTCCGCCTGTGTCATGGGCGTCCTGATGGTCGAGCACGACCAGAACTGGGTCGTCTCAGTGCTGGCTGCTCTGTTGACTGGGGCGGCGATCGGATTGATCATCGGGCTGCTCGTGTCGAAGCTCGGGATCCCGTCCTTCGTCGTGACCTTGGCGTTCTTTCTCGGCCTGCAAGGTGTGAGCCTCAAGCTGATCGGTGAGGGCGGATCCGTCCGCATCAGCCAGGACGTCATCAGCGGCATCGCCAACAACAACATGAGTGTTGCGGCAGGCTGGATCTCCGCGGTCGTCATCATCGCCGTGCTCACGGTGCTGAGGCTGCTGCAGCACCGGCGCAAGGTCTCACTCGGCCTGCAGCACCAGCCGTTGTCCCTCGTCGTCGCCCAGATCGCCGCAATCGGCATCGTGGTGTTCGGTGTGACGTACGTGCTCAACCAGAACCGCAGCGTGAACCCGAACTTCCCGATCGAGGGCATCCCGTACGTCATCCCGATGGTCATCCTGCTGTTGATCTTCTGGACGTTCATGCTCAGTCGTACGACCTGGGGCCGTCACGTCTACGCCGTCGGCGGCAACGCCGAAGCGGCTCGTCGCGCCGGCATCAATGTCGATCGCATCCGCATCTCGGTGTTCATCATCTGCTCCTCGATGGCAGCGCTGAGCGGCATCGTCGCAGCGTCGTACGTCGGCAAGGTCTCGACGAACTCCGGCGCCGGCAACGTGCTGCTCTACGGCGTGGGTGCGGCCGTCATCGGTGGCACCAGTCTTTTCGGAGGCAAGGGCAATGCCAGGGACGGCGTCATCGGCGGTCTCGTGATCGCCACGATCGCCAACGGCCTCGGCCTGCTGGCGCAGGCGTCGTACATCAACTTCCTCGTCACCGGCGGCGTGCTCCTGCTCGCAGCCAGCGTTGATGCCATCTCGCGCCGCCGTCGTTCGGCGACAGGCCTGGGATAAGCCATGGCAACCGCCGGACGCTCGGGGGTCGGCACGAATCAGGAGGACGTTCGCCGGCACAATCTCGGGACAGCTCTCGGGCACGTGCATCGCGCGGGTCGCATCTCCCGTGCCGAGCTGACGGCTCGCATGGGTCTCAACCGCAGCACGATCGCGGGTCTGGTGACCGAGCTGGAGTCCTTGGGGCTGGCCGATCAGGCCAAGCCCTCAGGGACCCGGATCGGCGCCGGACGCCCGTCGGTCGACGTCAAGGCGCGCCCGGGTGCGTACGTCCTGGCGGTCGACCTGCGGGTCGACGGGCTGACGGTGGCCCGAGTGGGACTCGGTGGCGTCATTCGATCACGTGCCACCGGCCCGGTCCCGACTGACCACGATCCGCAGGCCATCGCGGCCTCGGTCGTGGACCTGATGCGTCTGGTCGTCCGCGACGTCGAGCCCGGTGCCGCCCTGGTCGGTGTCGGACTCGGCGTCCCGGGCATCATCCGAGGCGACGACGGACTCGTACGCCTGGCGCCCAACCTCGGCTGGCAGGACGTCCCGTTCACCAAGATCCTGTCCGAACGGCTGGGTCCGATCGGCATGCCGGTGCTGGGCAACGACGCCGACCTCGGCGCGCTGGCCGAGCACCTGCGCGGTGCAGGTGTCGGTGTCGACGATCTGGTCTATCTGTCCGGCGAGGTCGGTGTGGGTGCCGGCGTCATCGTCGGCGGCCGCAAGCTCGAAGGCGCTGGCGGTTATGCCGGCGAGATCGGCCACATGCCGTTCATCCCTGACGGCAAGCTCTGCCACTGCGGCGCGCGGGGCTGCTGGGAGACCGAGATCGGCGCTCCCGCGATCGCCCTTGCCATCGGCTGTCCGCCCGAACAGGTCGGTGCGCTGGGGGAGTTCCTCGAGGGCGTCCACGAGGCCACCCCCGACCTCCGCATCGTCGGCCGGCACCTTGGTCGCGGCCTCGCCGGTGCGGTCAACCTGCTCAACCCGCGGGTCATCGTGCTCGGCGGCTACCTGCGATCGCTGTTCCCGCTCGTCCGCGAGGACGTCGACAGCGAGCTGGCGATCCACGGACTCATGGCACCCCGCGAGCAGGTCCTCGTGACATTGCCCGGGCTCGGCGGTGACTCCGTGCTGCACGGTGCTGCCGAGCTCGCGTTCGAGCCCCTCCTGGCCGACCCCGTCGGCCGGCTCGCCACCGCGTGCCTGGACGTCGAGGCCGCCCTCGCTGGATGACTGCAGGAACAGTGTCGCCGTTCTAGATTTGATGTCATGAGTGCATTCCTTCAGCGCCTCATCGACGCGCAGAACGCGCACGACGCGGAGCTCTTCGCGTCGTGCTTCAGCGGCGACTATCGGAGCGAGCAGCCCGCCCATCCGGGCCGCGCCTTCGTGGGACGGGAGCAGGTCCTCGAGAACTGGTCTTCGGTCTTTGCGGGCGTCCCGGACTTCCGAGCCGAGCTCGTGGCGTCGTGCACTGACGGGGACGTGGAATGGGGCGATGTCGACTGGCGCGGGCACCACACCGACGGCTCAACCTTCGCCATGCGCGGGGTTCTCATCCTCACGATCCGCAATGACCGGATTGCGGCAGGCCGGCTGTATGTCGAGCCGGTCGAGGACAGTGACGTCGACATCGACGCGTCGGTCGAGCAGCTTTACCGGCCACCACACGAAGGTGACTGAGCTCCAGCCTTCAGTCCTCGAGCTCGATGGGTTCCACCACGGCATCCACCAGAGCCCCGTTGCGCAGCACGGTGATCTCCATCCGGCGTCCAATGGCGTCGGCGAACAGCCTCTTCTGCAGGGACTGAGCGTCATCGAGGGACACGCCATCGACGGCGAGCACGATGTCGCCGGCATGCAGACCGCTGACCGCGGCCGGGCTGTTCTTGACGGCCTCGACAACACGCAGCGCGCGACGCTGCCCGAACCGCTCCACCTGGGCGGGAGTCAGCGGCGCAGGAGTGCTCACCAGGCCGAGGTACGCCCGGCGTACCCGCCCGTCATTCATCAGCGCGTGGATGATCCGCCGAGTGGTTGCGTTCATGGGCACCGCCAACCCGAGGCCGACCCCGGCCACTGCCGTGCTGATGCCGACCACGCGGCCGCGACTGTCAGCGAGGGCGCCGCCGGAGTTGCCTGGATTGAGCGCCGCGTCGGTCTGGATCACGTCCTCGATCAGCCGGGCCGCCGTACGCGAGCGCGCCGGCATGCTTCGGCCCAGGGCGCTCACGACGCCAGCGGTTACCGTGCCGGCCAGACCCAGCGGGTTGCCGACCGCCACGACGAGGGAGCCGACCAGCAGGGAGTCGGCGTCGCCGTACTCAGGCGGACTCGGCACGATTCCGTCGGTGCGTACCACCGCGAGGTCGGAGAGCGGATCGCGTCCGACGACTTTGAACCGGGCGACGGTGCCGTCAGCGAACTCCGCCGTGCCGCCGTCGGCCTCGCCGACGACGTGGGAGTTCGTGATCAGGTGACCCTCGCCGCTGAGCACGACGGCCGACCCGGCCGACTCGCCGCGAGCCAGCCGGATGCTCAGCGCCGCCACCCGGGGCGTCAATTGCGCGGCGACCGACGTGACGATCGCGGAGTACGCGTCGAGTGCATCGCGCTCGGCTTCTGAGTCGCTGCTCATACCTCGACAACTCCTGTCCCGCGACCGCTATTCCCGGGCTCACCCCGCTCAGAATCACGCACTGACCGCGGCGACGGCATCGCTGATGACGGCCGCGATCTGGTCGGGTACCTCGTTGGGCAGGAAGAACACGTTGCCCGGAACCGTCACGACCTTGACCGTCGAGCACGCCTCGAGCGTGCGCCGCTCGGCGTCGGTGAGATCGCCGTCGCCCTTCTCTGCGTGGACCACCCACGTCGGGACGCCGGAGTGGCACAGCATGGCGGCGTGGTCCTCGCCGGTTTTCAGCCACTTGAGGTATTCAAGAAGGGCAAGGCGCATGTCTTGTGGCTTGTTCCTGCCGAAGTCTGCAGCAAGCTCGGCCTGCCGCTCCGGTGTCACGGGGATGCGCTTGGCCATCGAGCCCACAGCCTTCTTCATCAACGCCAGCGGCAAGACGCCGAGCACCTTGGAGAGCCGGATGACATTGACCAAGAACGCCGACTCGTCCGGCAACGACAAGCTGATGCCGAGCAGCACCGTGGGGCCGGTGAAGAGCTTCTTCTCTGCCATCTCCAAGGCCACGTTCGCGCCCATGCTGAACCCGACGACGACGTCCGCTCCCGTCTGGGCCACGAGATCCGCCGTGATACGCCCGTACGCCTCATGGCTGTAGTCGTCCGGGGACGGCGCACCGGCCTGTCCCGGCATCGTCGCCGCCACCAGCCGCAGCCCAGCGAGGTCGGGTTGCTGCATCAGCTCCACGTACGAGCGGGCGCTGCACATGCCTCCGGGAAGCAACAGCACAGTGTGTTCGGCGTCCGCCGGACCAGACTCGTACAACTGCCACTCAACGCCCATACCGCACCGCCTCGCACACCCTTCTTTGAATGTACGCCCGGTTGTCGCGGTCGGCACACGGCTGGAATGTCGTCGGGGGACGGGGTTGGGGGATCCAAGTCACCAGCTCGGTCACATCATCTGGTGACGCGCGCCCAGAAATCATGTCCCACCCCCTCCCATCGACACTTCACCGCATCGCCGCAGTTGCCGGCGGTGGAAGCGCACGCTGAACGCGTCGGTCGCATGATGGATACGTGCGCGGAGTGCTGCTGGATCTCGATGGGGTTGTCTACGTAGGAGACGAGCCAGTGCCGGGCGCGGCCGGGACCGTCGACTGGCTCGCGCGTGAGGGCATTCCGTACCGTTTCCTGACCAACACCACCTCTCGTCCGCGGCGGGCGATCGTCGACAAGCTCGCTGGTATCGGTATCCGCGCTGGCGAGGACATGATCCTCACCCCCGCCGTGGCGGCGGTCGCCTGGCTTCGGCGCCACGAGATCGAGGGTCCGGCGCTGTTCGTCCCCGATGCCACTGCGGCGGAGTTCGCCGAGCTGGGACCGCTCCGTGCAAACGGTTCCGCTGGTGCCGTGATCGTCGGTGATTTGGGGGAGGGCTGGGAGTACGCGACGCTCAACCGCGCCTTTCGCCTCCTCATGAACGACCCAGCGCCTCCTCTGGTCGCCCTGGGAATGACCCGTTTCTGGCGCGCCGAGGACGGGCATCGGCTCGACGCCGGCCCATTCGTGCGAGCGCTTGAGTACGCCGCTGGGTGCACCGCGGTCGTTGTGGGCAAGCCTGATCCGGCGTTCTACGCCACCGCTGTCGACGCCTTGGCACTGGAGGCGGACCACGTTGTCATGGTCGGCGACGACATACGCACCGATGTCGAGGGTGCACAGCAGGCTGGACTGACCGGTGTCCTCGTCCGCACCGGCAAGTTCTCCGCGTCGGACCTCACCAGTGAGATCACCCCCGATGCGGTGCTCGACTCGATCGCCGACCTCCCGCGGTGGTGGGCCGATTCCCAGCCGTACTGAGCCCGGCAAGCGGCGCGGGCGTACCGTGAATGTGTGCGTGGTGACCGCGTGGAGATCGTGATTGATGCGGGCGGAGAGGTCCGCACCTATGAGATCGTCGCCAGCAAGAACGGCCGCCGGGTCGAGATCGAGACGGGGCGCGGCATCGTCACCGTGTCCGAGGTGACTCGCAGCGGTACGCCGGTCCGTACGGCCCGCTTCATGGCAACCCGCATCCTGGCGTTGGTCGAGCACCCGGCCGCGGACCAGAACATCGCGCGCGAGGTTCCCGAGCCGCGGGGGACGTGACTTCTTCAACTGCGCCGTTCGGCCTCGTCAGCGTGTCGACCGCTCGGCTACCGACCGCGCACGGGCCCTAAGCCGTCCGGGGTCGCAATGGGGTCAGCGTGTCTGAGGACGATCCGCCAGCCGCCGTCCTCGAGACGCAGGACGGTTGTGACCCGCAGGCGGAACGGTTCCACCTCCGGCCGATCTGCGACCCGCGCGCGCCAATCCTCGACCGCGTGCATGACCACGCACTGCCCATAGTCGTAGCGGGCCAGAACTTCGAACGGTTCGACATCACCGTCCTGAAAGCGCGACGAAGCGAAATCCAGGGCGTGACCCACCGCATCCCAGCCCACTGACGCAGGACCGAAAGGGTTGGCGAGCACCACGTCCTCGGTGTGCGAGTAGATGGCCTTGACACCCTCGGGGTCGCCGCGGGCGAATAGTCGCGCGGCCTCGTAGTACTGCTTGAAGAACTCGGGCCTCTCGTCGGCCATGGCGACCTCCAACCTCACGACATACGACAAGTCTCGCTCTGCTGCGACGCAAGTGCACCCTCATCGGACAGCTTCAGGTCGCTGCTGGACGAGCCGACGGACGTTTGCGGGAACCACAGTGTCGGTGGTCGGTGGAACAGTGGACCGTCGAGGTGGTGGGTCGACGCAAGGACCGAGGCGAGGAGCGACTGGACGTGACCGGAGTCCACGACGTGACACCCGCGGTGCATCTCAGGAATGTCGAAGACGGGGACATCGAGGTGTTCTTCGACCACCAGGCGGATCCGCAGGCGGTCGAGATGGCGGCGTTTCCCGCTCGCGACGAGGACCAGTTCGCGGCGCACTGGGCGAAGCTCCGCGGCGACGACACCCTGGTTGTGCGCACGATCGTTGCCGATGGCGCGGTGGCTGGCAACATCGGCAGCTGGCCGGACAACGGGCAGCAACTACTCGGCTACTGGGTCGGACGCGAGTTCTGGGGCCGCGGCGTCGCGACACAGGCGCTCGCCCTGATGGTGGACGAAGTGTCGGTCCGGCCGTTGTACGCCCATGTCGTGACGCACAACGTGGGCTCGATCCGCGTCCTGGAGAAGTGTGGGTTTCGGCGCGATCGCGTGGAGGAGGCGAAGGTGCCGGCGTCCGACGACGGCATCGAGGAGTTCATCTACGTGCTGAACGCATAGGGTCGCAGCGGTGATGCGCGGCATGGCCCGGCAAGACCCGGCACCGAACACCTGCATCTGTCTGGGAGGATGTGGCGATGCGCGCACTTGTGGTCGCCGCTGCCGGGTCTCGACCGGAGGTCCGAGACGTGCCGCGACCCTCGGCTCCAGCCGGTGGCGTCGTTGTCCGTGTCGTTGCCACTGGCATGTGTCGCAGCGACTGGCACGGCTGGGCAGGACACGACGACGAGATCTCGTTCCCACATGTGCCCGGCCATGAGCTTGCCGGGGAGCTCGTGGAGGTTGGCACGGGTGTGACGCGGTGGAGGGTCGGGGACCGGGTCACCGTTCCGTTCGTCTGCGGCTGTGGTCGGTGCGCGTGGTGCCTAGGAGGCAACGCGCAGGTCTGTCCCGACCAGGAACAGCCAGGGTTCACGCACTGGGGTTCCTTCGCTGAGTACGTCGCTCTGCACGCCGCGGACACCAACCTGGTCGCCATTCCTGAGCAGGTGGACTTTGCGACCGCGGCCAGCCTCGGATGCCGGTTCGCCACGGCGTACCGCGCGCTCGTGGGACGCGCGCGAGTCACCGAGGGGGAGTGGATCACCGTGATCGGTGCCGGCGGAGTCGGTCTGAGCGCGGTGATGATCGCCCGCGCACTCGGTGCCCGGGTGGTCGCCGTCGACCGTAACCGAGAGGCACTCGCAGTGGCCGCCGAGCTCGGCGCGGAGCACACCCTCCGTGCCGACGGCACCGACATCCCGTCGGCGGTCGGGGATCTCACCGGCGGTGGCAGCCACGTCGCGATCGATGCCGTCGGTAGCGAGCAAACCTGTGCCGATGCCATCCTCAGCCTGCGGCGTCGAGGCCGACTTGTGCAGGTTGGACTGCTTCCGTCGATCGGCGGACACCCGAGGGTGCCGATGGCACGAGTGATCGGCTGGGAGCTCGACGTCTTGGGAAGCCACGGGATGGCCGCGACCGACTATCCCAGCATGCTCGCGTTGATCGAGGCGGGATCACTGCAACCGCAACGGCTGATCGAGCGAACCATCGGTCTAGACGCAGCCGCGGACCTGTTGCCGACGTTCGACCAGGCGAAGGTTGCCGGCATGACCATGATCGATCCAACCCGCTGAGCTCGATCGACGCGCGCGGTCGTCCGTGTTCAGTGGGGAGCGTCGGATTGGCGCGCGTACGAGATCGAGGCGACGCTGGGGCTCCTTGTTCTTGCCGCGCTCATCACGAGAGCACGATGGAAGGGCACGCTGAATCGTTAGCGGCCGGCGGCAAAACGAACGCCGTGGTGTTTCCCGTCCCGCTGAGGAGGAGTCCGACTCAAGCAAGAGGCCACCCGCGGACTGCTTGTACCGGGGCGGCCTCCTTGTCCCGAGCGGAACTCGGTCTTGGATTGCTCAGTTGCGGCAGTAGCCCCAGTAGTTGGCGGTGCTGTGGTAGTCATTCGCCCGCACGGAGTGGCATGAGTTGTAATCGCTGGCCCACGGGTTTACGTCGTCGTGTCGGTTTCCGGCGCTGGCTGGCGCGGCCAGGGTGACCGCGGCAATCGGAGTGATGACCATGGTCGCGAGAATGGTTGCTAGGGACCTACGCATATTTCTGCCTCCGTACCCGGGACATTCCCGAACCCCGCTTGCCCGGTCAGCGGGCGGGTTCGACATCAGCGTCCTCGCTGTCCGACCTCATCGGCCATAGCCCAAAGGGGCCAACTGTTGTCCGCTGATGAACTAGTGACAACCAGTCGATCGGATGCGTCTGGCTACGCCGAACCGCCGGACCGGGACTGTCAGAGCGGGCGCATGCTCGAGAACATGACGGTGCGAATGCGTCTCTCGGCGAGGTTGGCGACCTGGTTGGCGACCATCTGCCCGAAGGCATCTCCGAGGAAGGTCGCGAAGGTAACCGGTGGCGGTCCGTCCCGCTCGATCCGGGCGCGCATCTGCTGGAACCAGGCGAGGCTCTCGTCTGACGAGTCGACTTCCGAGACGACCTCGAATCCGGCCGCCGGGAGCAGTTCGCGCATGCGCTCGGGGCTCGCTAGGAAGCTGGTCGACGGGTCGGCAGCCCACGGAACCGGAAAGCGGACGGGGCCACCTTCACCCTGCAACACGTCGTAGATGACGAACCTGCCGCCGGGTCGGAGCACCCGGAAGGCTTCGGCATAGAGCGCGGGCTTGTCGGCGATGTTCATCGCCACGTGAACTGTCAGCGCAGCGTCGAACGCGCCGTCAGGAAAGCCCGTCGCGGTGGCATCGCCGACGTGGAAGCTGGTCCGATCGGACATGCCGGTCCACTGCGAGAGTGCCGTCGCAACCTCGCAGAACTCCGAAGTGAGATCGACGCCAGTAACTGTGCATCCGGTTTCCTCTGCCACCGTCCGCGCCGGACCGCCCAATCCGCTGCCGAGGTCGAGCACGCGAGAGTTGGCGGTTACGTCGAGCGCCTCGATGATCTCCAGAGTTGCCGCCCGCCCCCGGATGTGGAACTCGTCGACCGGAGCGAGGTCAGCCGGCCGCAGCGCTGCCCGGTCAACCCCAGAGGCGTCCAGCGCGGAGCTGATCGCCGATACGAGCCCGCCAGGGCCGGTGTAGAAGGTCGAGATCTGGTTCATCTCTTCATCGTTGCAGCGTCAGCTGCTACTCGGCCGCCATTCGCGGAAGAGGGTTGAAACGCGCGTGCTCAGGGAACAACACCCGCTGGTCTCTGTCGAAATGACGTTGATCTAAAGCGCCAGCGTCCCCGCGTAGACGTCGGCCAGGGCGTCTTCTGCGGCGCCCAGCGCGGCGGCGTGGATGCCGAGCGAGCTGAGTCGGATCTGCGGGAGGTGGATCGACGCCGAGGGGAGCCGCTCGGCGAGGACCTGTCCGGCGGCGGGGACGACGTAGGCGCCAAGGGGGACGAAGTAGCCGCCGAGGACGATAGCGGCGGGGTCGAGGACGGCGGCCAGGGTGGCCAAACCGGTGCCGAGGTCGCGGCCGAGGGCACCGAGGGCGTCGCGGGTGATCGGGTCGCGGGTCGCGCGGTCCGCGACGGCGATGGCAGTCTGCAGGGGAGTGTCCTCCTCGTCGATGCCGACAGCGCTGAGCATGGCACGCAGGCCGACGGAGGCTTCCCAGCAGCCGAGGCGGCCGCAGCCGCACACGCGCGAGGGGTTGCCGATCGGCATGTGGCCGACCTCGCCGGCGAACCCGGCGCCGCCACGTACGAGCCGGCCGTCCTGCACGATGCCGGCGCCGATGCCGATCGTGCCGGTGATGTAGAGGGAGTGCGAGACGTCGGTCGTCACGCCGTGGGCAGCCTCGGCGAGGGCGGCGCAGTTGGCGTCGTTGTCGATCGTGGTGGGGCAGTCGTCACCAAACGCTGCCTCGAGCTCGGCCGCGAGGTGCCGGCCGTCCCAGCCGAGGTTGGGCGCCCACGAGACCGTGCGATTGTCGTGCGCGACGAGGCCCGGCACAGCAACCGTTGCGCCGACGACGGTATGGCCGTCGTTGACCAGCACGTTGCGGATGTCGGTCGCCAGCTCGAAGAGCTCCTCGGTGCTGGGCGGTGTGCCAGGAGTGGCGACGGGGCGGGTCTCGACGATCCGCACGTTGCCGGCGAGGTCGAGGGCGACGGCGGCGAGATAGTCGACGTTGACCTCGAGCCCCAGCCCGATGATCGACTCGCCGGTCAGGGTCACCGGCCGGCCGGGCCGCCCGCGACCCGACGGGACGGAGTCGTCCTGGGTCACGGCGCGGGCAGCCTCGAGCTCGGCGACGATCGTGCCGACCGTCGCCTTGGCGAGCCCGGTCCGACGGGCCAGCTCGGTACGTGTTGCCGGCCCGTCGGTCCGCAGGGAGCGCAGCACGAGGCCGGTGTTCTGCCGGCGTACGTACTCCGTCCCTGTCGGGACCCCGGTGAGGGTCACCCTCCGCGCACCCCGTAGAGGTACTCGAGCGCGAGCTGGTCGAGGTGCTCGAACCCGGCGCCGCGGACAGCGAGTGCGTCGGGGTCGGCCGGCGGGGCAGCCTCCAGGTCCGCCCAGCCCTCACCTTCGGACAGCGTCGGCTGCGCGAGCTCGGGCAGCTTGGCGGCCGCAAGGGCCTCCTGCACCTCGGGATCGGCGCGGAATGCGAGCGCCTTCTCCCGCAGCACGAGGTAGTTGGTCATGCAGCCCTTGGCCGAGGCCCAGACACCTTCGTCGTCCTCGGTGCGCGGCGTCTTGAAGTCGAAGTGCACAGGTCCGTCATACCCGCCGGCCAGCAGCGTGTCGACGACCCAGAACGCACCGCGTACGTTGCCGGCGCCGAAGCGGAAGTCCTGGTCGTAGCGGGGACCGGTCTGGCCGTTGAGGTCGATGTGGAACAGCTTGCCCTGCCACATCGCCTGTGCGTAGCCGTGTGCGGCGTTGAGGCCGGCCATCTCCTCGTGCCCGATCTCGGGGTTGACGCCGACGTTCTCGGAGCGGTCGAGCGTCTCGATGAACGCCAGCGCGTGCCCGATCGTCGGCAGCAGGATGTCGCCGCGGGGCTCGTTGGGCTTGGGCTCGATCGCGAACTTGATGTCGTAGCCCTTGTCGTGCACGAACTCGCCCAGCACGTTGAACGCCTCGCGGTAGCGGTCGAGCGCTGCCTGGACGTCCTTCGCCGCACCGGACTCGGCACCCTCACGGCCGCCCCAGCAGACGTAGACCTTGGCGCCGAGCTCGGCGGCGAGGTCGATGTTGCGCATGACCTTGCGGATCGCGAAGCGACGCACCTCGCGGTCGTTGGACGTGAAGCCGCCGTCCTTGAACACGGGGTGGGTGAACAGGTTGGTCGTGGCGGTGGTGACGACGAGGCCGGTGTCGGCGAGACCCTTCTTCCAGCGCTCGATGATCTGCTCGCGAGTCGCGTCGTCGGAGCCGAACGGGATCAGGTCGTCGTCGTGGAAGTTGACGCCGTACGCGCCGAGGCCCGCGAGCCGCTCGAGGGCGTAGATCGGGTCCATCGGGGCGCGGGTGGGCTCGCCGAACGGGTCACGACCGGGGTAGGCGACGGTCCACAGGCCGAAGGAGAACTTGTCGGAGGGGGAAGGGGTCGGGATGCTCATGGGAGCCCTATTTCTGTGAGGTGGTGTCGGACCACGGGATGGTGCGGTCGCGGAGGCGTGCGTAGGCCTCACGCACGGGAGGTGTGGGTTCTGCTTCGTACGTCTCGGCGTTCGCCGAGGCCCAGGTCGGAGGTTCTGCACTGCCGCCGAGCGCCCAGGCGGCCTGGCGGGCGGCGCCGAGGGCTACGTACTCGCCGGGTGCGGGCACGGTCACGGGAGTGCCGAAGATCGCGGGTGCGATGGCGTGCACCGCGGCATTGCCCGCCGCGCCGCCGACCATGAGGATCCGCCGCGGCGTGATGCCGGTCTTGGCGACGAGGTGGTCGACGCCGTCGGCCAGCGAGCAGAGCAGGGCCTCGAAGGAGGCGCGGGCGAGGTCCTCGCGGGTCGTCGACGAGGTCAGGCCGCTCCACGTGCCGGTGGCGTCGGGCAGGTTGGGCGTACGTTCGCCGTCGTAGTAGGGGACGATCGTCAGCCCGTTGGCGCCCGGGGGAGCGGCGAGGGCCAGGCGGCCGAGCTCCTCGTGGTCGACGCCGAGCAGGTTGGCCTGCAGGTCGAGGATGCGGGCGGCGTTGATGGTCGTGGCCATCGGCAGGAACCGCCCGGTCGCGTCGGCGAAGCCGGTGACCGACCCTGTGCCGTCGGCGATGCGCGCGTCGCTGATCGCCGAGGCGACCCCCGACGTGCCGATCGAGACGACGACGTCGCCGGGGCCCAGGTCGAGGGCGAGCGCAGCGGCCATGTTGTCGCCCGTGCCCGCGCCCACGACGAGTCCGTTGGCGGTGGTCGCGGCAACCTCCGACGACGCGACGATGCGGGGGAGCTCGACGGCCTGCCCGATCGCGGCCTCGGCGAGCTCGGGGAGCCAGTCGTCCTTGCCGGTGGAGAAGTAGCCCGTGCCGGACGCGTCGCCGCGGTCCGTGAACGGCTCACCGCCGGTGATGTGGCGGGAGACGTAGTCGTGGGGGAGCAACACCCGGCGCGTACGGGCTGCCGCGTCGGGCTCGTGGTCGCGGAGCCAGCGCAGCTTGGTCGACGTGAACGAGGCGACGAGCACACTGCCGATCGTGTCGGCGCAGGCCTCGGGGCCGCCCATCTCGTCGATCAGGTCGAGGGCCTCGCCGCTCGAGCGGGTGTCGTTCCAGAGGATCGCGTCGTGCACGGGGGAGTCGGACTCGTCGAGGGCGACCATGCCGTGCTGCTGGCCACCGACCGCGACCGCGCTGGCCCGCTCAAGGAGTCCCGCGGTGGCCTGGTCGAACGCATCGAGCCAGGCGCGAGGGTCGACGGACGTGCCGTCAGGGTGCGGGGCGGACTGCTGCGCGACGACCTCGCCGGTCGCGGCGTCGACGAGCAGCGCCTTGGTCGACTGGGTGGAGGAGTCGATGCCCAGTACGAAGTCCGATGCCATGTGACAGGTTTAGTACGAGTCTTGAATTAAGTCAAGACCTCTGCGTGCACATGCGCGTGCTCAGCAACGAGGACTGAACTCTTCACGATCGCGCAACACGGACGAAACAGCTGCCGTTCGAGACTGGACGGGATATCTGTCGCGTGACAGGTAGTGGCTCTTCTTCCGCTCAAAGGACGCCCCATGACACTGACTGCTCCACCCTCATCCACGCCATCGTCGCCACCGTCCGAGTCCCACGATCTCGGGGCTCTCGGCTACACCCAGGAGCTCCGCCGCGGAGTGGGCAGCTTTGCCTCGTTCGCTGCGGGCTTCTCCTTCGTCTCGATCCTGACGACGGTCTTCCAGCTCTTCGGTCTGGGTTTCAGCCTCGGCGGAGCGGCGTTCTTCTGGACCTGGCCGATCGTCTTCGGTGGTCAGCTGCTCGTCGCCCTGTGCTTCGCCGAGCTGGCCGCCCGTTATCCGATCTCAGGGTCGATCTTCCAGTGGTCGAGTCGCCTTGCCGGCACCGACTTCGGGTGGTTCACCGGCTGGGTCATGGTGATCGGCCAGATCCTCACTGTCGCGACCGCGGCGATAGCGATGCAGGCCGTGCTTCCCGCGATCTGGACGGGCTTCCAGCTCGTCGGCGGCTCCGGCGCCGACTCGTCCCCGCTCAGCCCGACCGGTGCGCAGAACGCCGTCGTCCTCGGACTGATCGTGCTGACGCTCACCACGGCGATCAACGTGATCGGCGTACGCCTGATGGCTGTCGTCACCTCCGCGGCGGTGGCCATCGAGATCCTCGGCGTCGTGGCCCTGGTGGTCGCCCTGTTCTTCCACTCCGAGCGTGGCATCGGCACGGTCAACACGACAGCGGGAGCGGCGCCCGGGCACTACCTGCCCCTGTGGCTCGCATCCTCGCTGATGGCCGCGTACGTCATGGTCGGCTTCGACTCAGCCGGTGAGCTGTCCGAGGAGACTCATGCACCGCGCCGCACCACGCCTCGCACGATCGTCCGCGCGCTCGTCGTATCAGGCATCGGTGGTCTCCTGCTGCTGCTCGCCGGACTGCTCGCGGCGCCCAGCCTGACCGACGGATCGCTCGCGACCTCAGGCCTGGCGGGCGTCCTGACCGCCCGGCTGGGTGACGTCAGCGGTCGCCTCCTGCTGGGCGCGGTGGCCATCGCGGTCTTCGCGTGCACGCTCGCGGTCCAGACCGCGGGTTCGCGGATGATGTTCTCGATGGCGCGCGAGCGCACGCTGCCGTTCTCCTCGGTCCTGGCGAAGGTCTCGCCGCGGACGGGCACCCCGATCGCAACCTCGGTCGTGGTGGGTGTCGGAGCGGCGATCGCCCTGGCGGTCAACTGGAACCAGAGCGCGGTCTTTCTCGCGTTGGCGTCGCTGTGCATCGCGATGCTCTACCTCGCCTACCTGGGCGTCACCGTGCCGTTGCTGGTCTCGCGGATCCGTAACAAGGGCCTGGCAGACGGCGTCGACGAGGACGGCCGCCCGCTGTTCTCACTCGGCCGATGGGGTCTGGTGGTCAACCTCGTCGCGATCGCATACCAGCTCGGCATGGTCGTCAACCTGGCCTGGCCGCGCACGGAGATCTACGACCTCGAGGGCCGCGGCTGGTGGTTGCAGTGGAGCGCCTTGCTGTTCATCGGGTTGACGCTCGTGGTCGGAGCCGCAATCCACTGGCGCACGCGGATCCGCCACGGTGGCGCCATCAAGCTGCCGGCGTTGCACACGACCGCCGACACCACGGCCGAGGCGATCGCCTGATGGTGGGAGCACGCGACACCGCCAGCGTGCTGGCGGCCCGAGCCGACGCCAGAGCCCAAGGGGCGAACGTCTCGGACTGGATGCCATACCTGCCGGCGGCCACCTCACCCTTCGCACCGGACGGCGTCGACCCGTCGGCGTTGGTCTGGGCGGAGACGGTGGCTCCCGGTGGCTACACCCACAAGGTCGTGGCGCGTGGCGCCCGGCTGCGGCTCGAGGACGTCACTGGTGACGCGTGCGCGCACGTGCTGGTGTTCAACGCCCTCGAGCCGTGGGAGCGACTCAATGTCGCCGACACGCAGAAGATCCCGTGGCAGGCCTACCTCGGTGCCGGCCACCCGCTGCTGTCGGGCGAGGGACGGGTGCTGGCAACGGTCGTCGCCGACACGTCGGCGCACCATGACGCGTTCTGCGGCACGTCGTCGGACGAGTGGAACGTCGTCAAGTGCGGCGACGCGGCGCCGCAGGGTCCGAGCCCGTCGGGCAGGGCCCTGTTCAGCCTGGCCGGCGTCAAGCACGGACTCACCCCGCGGGATCTTCCACCGTCGGTGTCGTTCTTCCAGGGCATCCGGGTCCAGGACGACGGGGCGCTGTCATGGCTTGGGTCCGCCGGCCCGCACACATCTGTGGACCTGGTCGCCGAGATGCCGCTCATCGTGCTCGTGGCGAACGTCCCGCACCCGCTCGACCCGCGTCCGGACTACGTCGTCGGACCGCTGCGCGTGCATGCCTGGCGCAGCGACCCCAGCGGTCCGGCTGACGAGCACTACGGGGCGTCGCCAGAGCGGGAGCGCGCCTACCTGAACACGACCGACTACCTGGAGGCGAGGGGCCTGTGAGCACCGAGACCATCGAAGAGATCCGCACCACCGTGCCGGTCGGAGCCGTGTACGCGCCGGGATCCCGGCTCGACTGGAGCGAGGCGCTGGTGCCTGGCGAGGTCGTGCTCGACGAGCGGGTCGCACCCAACGCGCCGTGGTCCGCAGTCGTGCTGGCAGGGGACGTCCTGACGATCGTCGACGTCGGAGGGAACCAGTCCGCCGACTGCCTGATGTTCAACGCGCACGACACGGCCGAGCGTTACAGCGTGCCCGACACGCTCACGTGGCAGGGCAACGCGTACGTCCGGGAGGGCACCGTCCTGCGATCGGGGCTCGGTCGTCCGCTCATGACAGTCGTCGGCAACGAGATCGACCGGCAGGACACGATCGGTGGTGCGTGCGGCAAGGAGTCCAACACGCTGCGCTATGGACACCACACCGCGTACCAGCACGGCTGCCGGGAGAACTTCCTTGCCGAGGCATCGCGGCACGGGCTGACCTCGCGGGACCTCGTGTCCAACCTCAACTGGTTCATGAACGTGCCCGTCGAGGCCGACGGCGCCCTCGGGATCGTCGACGGGATGTCGGCACCTGGTCGCCGGGTCGCGATCCGCGCCGACATGGACGTGCTCGTGCTCGTGTCCAACTGCCCGCAAATGAACAACCCGTGCAACGAGTTCAACCCGACTCCACTGCGGATGATCGTCACCCGGAACGAGGTCACGAGCCGATGAGCTTCGACACCCTGCTGATCGCCAACCGCGGGGAGATCGCCCGCCGGATCGTGCGATCGGCGAAGGATCTCGGCCTGCGCACCGTCGCAGTCTTCTCCGAGGCCGATCGCGCTGCCCCGCACGTGCGCGAAGCGGACGAGGCGGTGCTGCTCGGCCCGGCCCCGGCTCGCGACTCGTACCTGAGGATCGAGGGTGTGCTGGAGGCCGCAGCGCGTACGGGCGCAGGTGCGATCCACCCGGGGTACGGCTTCCTGTCCGAGAGCGCCGATTTCGCGCGCGCCGTCGAGGACGCAGGCATGGCGTTCGTCGGCCCGACACCACTGCAGATCGAGTGGTTCGGCAGCAAGCACACGGCACGTGAGCTGGCCGAGAAGGCTGGTGTGCCGATGCTGGTCGGCACCGGACTGCTCGACTCGGCCGAGGACGCCGTACGCGAGGCGCAACGGGTCGGGTTGCCGGTCATGATCAAGGCGACGGGCGGCGGAGGCGGCATCGGAATGCAGGCGTGCGCCACGGTCGACGAGGTGCGGTCGGCGTACGAGCGAGTGGTCCGTCAGGCCGAGGCGTCGTTCGGCTCCTCCGGCGTCTTCCTCGAGCGCCTGGTCCGCCCCGCGCGGCACGTCGAGGTGCAGGTGTTCGGTGACGGCGACGGCCGGATCGCGGTCATCGGCGACCGGGACTGCTCGCTGCAGCGCCGCAAYCAGAAGGTCATCGAGGAGGCGCCGGCACCGGCCTTGCCGGACCACGTGCGAGGCGCGATGCACGAAGCGGCCGCTTCATTGGCGGCATCGGTCGACTACCGCTCCGCAGGCACGGTGGAGTTCGTCTACGACCCCGTCCGCGAGGAGGCCGCCTTCCTCGAGGTCAACACCCGCCTCCAGGTCGAGCACCCCGTGACCGAGATGGTCTATGGCGTCGACCTGGTCGAGCTCATGCTGCGGCTCTCGCGCGACGGCGCCGGCGAGCTCGACCCGCGGGTCTTCGACCGGCAGTGGTCGGCAGACGGCGTAGCGGTCGAGGCCCGCGTGTACGCCGAGGACCCGGCCAAGGACAGCGCCCCGTCGAGCGGACTGGTGACCCGTGCCGTGTTCCCCGGCCAGAACGCTCCCGCGATCCCGGACGTACGCGTGGACAGCTGGATCGAGACCGGCCTGGAGGTCTCACCGTTCTACGACCCGATGCTGGCCAAGGTCATCGCGCTGGCACCGTCCCGCGACGCTGCGCTCGACCTCCTCGACGAGGGTCTCGCCACCAGCCGGGTCGACGGTGTCGTCACCAACCTGGGGCTGTTGCGCGAGCTCGCCGGAGGCGACGCGCTCCGCAGCGCCACACACTCGACGTCCACGCTGTCGACGACGGCCGACCCTGAACCCCGCATCGATGTGCCGGAAGCCGGCGCTATGACGACCGTGCAGGACCTCCCCGGCCGTGTCGGGCACTGGCAGGTCGGCGTGCCGCCATCGGGACCGATGGACCCGGTGTCGCTGCGCGAGGCGAACCTCGCTGTGGGCAACCCCGAGGGTGCGCCGGGACTGGAGGTGACCGCCACCGGACCGAGCCTGCGGTTCTCCTACCCAGCTGTGGTCTGCGTGACCGGCGCGCCGGCCGACGTCACGATCGACGGTGCCCCGGCACCCATGTGGGAGCCGCTCGACGTGGGCGCCGGATCAGTCCTGGCGATCGGCACCGCGGCAGGGCCAGGACTCCGGCTGGCCATCGCGGTGCGGGGCGGCATCGACGTGCCGACATACCTGGGCAGTGCTTCGACGTTCACGCTTGGCGGGTTCGGTGGCCACGGCGGTCGTGCGCTCGTCCCGGGCGACGTGCTGCGCCCCGGCTCACAGGACGCCGAGGCGCCGCACCCTGCCTTCGCGGAGGGTGAGACGCTCACCCGCATCGGTGGCCCGACGCCGGCGGAACGCCGACCGTACCTGACTTCGTCGTGGCAGATCGCCGTCACGGAGGGCCCGCACGCGGCACCGGAGTTCTTCACACGGGACGACATCGACACGCTCTATGCGACTGACTACGAGGTCCACTTCAACTCGGCCCGCACCGGTGTACGCCTGATGGGGCCGCGACCGACCTGGGCTCGCAGCGACGGTGGCGAAGCCGGCCTGCACCCGTCCAACATCCATGACACGCCGTATGCCGTCGGTGCGCTTGACTTCACCGGCGACACCCCGATCATCCTCGGGCCCGATGGGCCGTCGCTCGGCGGTTTCGTGTGCCCCGCGGTGGTCGCGAGCGGCGAGCTGTGGAAGCTCGGACAGCTGCGCCCGGGCGACACGGTGCGATTCGTCCCCATCCGTGAGCACGAGGCTGCGGGGCTCGACTCACACCGCAGCTCCGCCACGGTGGTGACCCGCGGCGGGGACGGCGACGACGGGGTCATCGCCCGACTCGAGCCGGCCGGTGGCGTCGGTGGACGGCCCGCCGTGACATACCGGCGTGACGGGGATGACAACCTGCTCGTCGAGTACGGCGCGCAGGTGCTCGACCTCGGACTGCGCATGCGGGTGCACGCCCTCATGACGCGGCTGCAGGAAGTCGCGCCGGCCGGCATCCTGGACATCACGCCGGGGATCCGCTCGCTGCAGGTGCACACTGACGCGAAGGTGATCGGCGCGGCTCGAGTCGCCGGCCTCATGCAGGAGATCGAGCGGGACCTGCCGGCGACGAACCAGCTGGTCGTGCCTTCGCGGCGTGTCCGGCTGCCGCTGTCGTGGGACGATCCGGCGACCCGGCTGGCGACGGAGCGCTACATGGCCGGCGTACGCGATGACGCGCCCTGGACGCCGTGGAACATCGAGTTCATCCGACGCATCAACGGCCTCGAGTCGGTCGCCGACGTCCACCGCACGGTGTTCGGCGCGAGCTACCTGGTGCTGGGGCTCGGCGACGTCTATCTCGGAGCCCCCGTCGCGACGCCTCTCGATCCCCGCCACCGGCTCGTCACTACCAAGTACAACCCGGCTCGCACCTGGACCGCSGAGAACKCGGTCGGSATCGGCGGAGCGTACCTGTGCATCTATGGGATGGAGGGTCCCGGCGGCTATCAGCTGGTCGGGCGGACGACGCAGGTGTGGAACAGCTTCCGTCGCGGTGGGCTGTCGGACGCGCAGCCGTGGGCGCTGCGGTTCTTCGACCGCATCGAGTGGTATCCGGTGTCGGCCGACGAGCTGCTCGAGCTGAGGTCCGAGACGGCCGCGGGACGAGGACCTGTCGACACCGAGGACGGTGTCTTCGCACTGGCTGACCACGAACGATTCCTCGCCGACAATGCGGAGTCGATCGGCCAGTTCCGTGCTCAGCAAGCCGCTGCGTTCGAGGCAGAGAAGGGCCGCTGGCGAGCGTCGGGGGAGTTCGACGTCAGACCCGAACCGCCCGTCGTGACGGCGGGTGCGCCGGTCGACATCCCACCAGGCAGCATCCCCGTCTCGGCTCCCTTCGTGTCGAGCGTCTGGCAGGTCTCGGTCACGAAGGGAGCACAGGTACGGTCCGGTGAACGGGTCCTGGCGCTGGAAGCCATGAAGATGGAGACATCGATGACCTCTCCGATCGATGGCGAAGTCGTCGAGATCTACGTCGAGCCGGGCGAGCAGGTCGTGCCGGGACAGGTCCTCATGGCGATCCGGGAGCAGGCATGACATCAACTGAGCGGATCAGCGCGGCATACGAGCGGATCGCGGCGGTGGACCGGCCCGAGGCCTGGATCCACCTGAGACCGCTGGAGGACGCGCTTGCGGACGCGGCAGCCGTCGATGCGCGGGTCGTCGCTGGGGAGTCGCTGCCGCTGGCCGGGCTCGCCGCTGCGGTCAAGGACAACATCGATGTCGCCGGGATGCCGACGACGGCGGGCGCGGCGTCGTACAGCTACCTGCCGGCAGCCGACGCGACGGCGGTCGCCCGACTGCGTGCCGCGGGTGCCGTCGTGCTGGGCAAGACGAACCTCGACCAGTTCGCGACCGGCCTTGTCGGCACCCGCAGCCCGTACGGCGCGGTCCGCAACGCCTGGGACCCGACCCGAATCTCAGGCGGATCGAGCTCGGGCTCCGCCGTCATGGTGGCGCTCGGTGTCGTCGACATCTCGCTCGGGACGGACACGGCAGGATCAGGACGGGTGCCTGCGGCACTCAACGGCATCGTCGGCGTCAAGCCGACCAAGGGGCTCATCCCCACGACGGGCGTCGTGCCGGCGTGCCGGAGCCTGGACTGCGTGACGGTCTTCGCCCGGGAGCTGGGGCTCGCCCGGACGACGGTCGAGCTGCTCAGCGGTGCTGACGGCATCGACACCGGTGCGAGGAATGACCGGGCGACGGCTCTCCCCGCGACGCCGCTGCGTGTGGCTGTGCCGGCGTCCCACAACCTTGAGGGGCTCGCTGACGGATGGGGTGACGCCTTCAGCGCGGTCGTCGACGAGTTGACCGGTCATGGCGTGGAGGTGGTCGCGGTGGACATCACGCCCTTGCTGCGAGCGGCTGACCTGCTCTATGGCGGAGCGTTCGTCGCCGAACGTACGGCGGCGGTCGGCGACCACATCACCAAGCACGCTGACCTGATCGGCAGTGATCTGGACCCGACGGTCGCAGCAATCGTCCAGGCGGGAGCCGACGCCACTGCCGTCGAATACTTCCGCGACCTCGAGCAGCTCGAACGCCTCGGCGCGGAGGGCAGAGTGCTGCTCGACGGCTTCGCGGCCCTGCTGACACCGACCACCACCTGGCATCCCACGCTTGCCGAGGTGGCGGCCGATCCGGTTGGCGCGAACGCCCGGATGGGTCGATTCACCAACTTCGCCAACCTGCTCGACATGTCGTCACTCGCGGTGCCGGCAGGCACCGTCGAGGGACTGCCGTTCGGCGTGATGCTGACCGGCAGGGCCTTCGACGACCGACTGCTGGCCGACGTGGCTGCCCTCGTGGGCGGGCCGACGGCAGAACTCCTTGTCGTGGGGGCGCACCTCAGCGATCAGCCCCTCAACCATCAGCTCGTGTCGGCCGGGGGAAGCCTGGTGGCAGACGTACGCACCGCTCCGACTTACCGACTGCACGCGCTCCAGACCCAGCCGCCCAAGCCCGGCCTCGTCCGGGTCGTCGAGGGCGGGGTGAGCGTGCCGGGCGAGGTCTGGCGTCTCCCGGCCGCGGGCCTGGGCAGATTCGTCAACGCGTTGCCCGCGCCCATGACGATCGGGACGGTGGAGCTGGACGACGGGTCGTCGGTCACTGGGTTCCTCTGCGAGCCGTACGCGCTCGAGGGTGCACTGGACATCAGCGACTTCGGCGGTTGGCGCGCGTACGTGTCGAGCGTGACAGGATCGCGTGCATGAGCACCGACTCCGGCACGCAGAAGGTCGGCCGACCACGGGCCGCTCCGCAAGGGAGCTCGGATCTTGCCCCGCGAGACCAGATCCTGGGAGCTGCGGCCGCACTGTTCGCTGAGCACGGCTATGCGGGGACGACCACGAGGGCGATCGCCGAGCGCGTCGGCATCCGTCAAGCCTCGCTCTACTACTACTTCGCCGGCAAGGACGAGATCCTGCTGGAGCTGCTGGAGATCTCGGTGCGGCCCAGCCTCGCGTTCGTCACGCCCCTGTTGGCCGAGCCCGATCGACCGGCGGCTCTGTATGCGCTGGCGTTGATCGATGTCGAGACGCTGCTCGCCACGCCGCACAACGTCGGCGTGCTCTATCTCTCGCACGAGGTGCAGCAGCCACGTTTCGACACCTTCCGGGCCCATCGGAACGAGCTGGCGTCGGCCTACAAGCAGCTCGTCGACGGCCTGGTCGAAGACCCTGCCTTCATCGGGGCGTGCTGCATGCAGCTTGTCGAGATGGTGATCACACTGCGCCGCGATGGTGAGCCGGATGCCTCGACCGCGCCGGCGATCGCGACGGCCTGCTTGCGTCTGCTCGGATTGCCCGAGGAGGAAGTGGTCAGGGTTGCCGCAGCCGGCGAGCGGCTGCTGGCTGCGCTCGCGGACTGACCGTCTGCCCAGTGGCGCACAATGAAGGCGTGACGATCCACTCGGACCATCCGTTCGTCCCTCCCGAGGGCGATCGCGACCCACTGCGACGCATACGTGGACGGATGCCGGCACCCGTGACGGTGTGGGCGACCGGCGAGGGTTCCCAGCGTCGAGGGCTGACGGTGTCGTCGATGCTCCTGGCCGCCGGCGAGCCGGACCGGGTGCTGGGCCTGATCGACCCCGACTCCGACTTCTGGGAGGCGTCCCCATCGAGGTGGACGGTCAATGTCCTCGGCGACGAGCACCGGTTCCTGGCCGACGCGTTCGCCGGGGTCGCCCCGGCGCCGGGCGGCCCGTTCACGCTGGGTGAGTGGAGCGACAGCGAGTGGGGTCCTGTGCTGGCCGGCACAGCAGGCTGGATCGGCGTACGCCGGGACGAGGCCGAGCCGCGGCACGTCGGCTGGGGGCTGCTCGTCGAAGGCATCGTCGAGGCCGTGACAGTCGGGGCCGCCGATGCGTTGATCCATCTGCGGGGCCGCTACAACACCTCCGGCGCCTAGCCACCGCTATCGTGGGCCGCGCGAGGGTGACAGACCTCGCGTTGCTGAATTCCAGGGGAGGAACTCGTGCAGACCTTTGTCCTCAGCGTGACTGCCACCAGTCCGGAGGCGACCAGGCAAGCCGTGGACGACGGCATCCGGCGTGTGGAGGCGCACTACGCACGCCTGTGGAAGCACGGCCCGACGCGCGCCACCCATGTCTCTCCGACAGTGGGCATGGTCATGTGGGAGACCGAGGACAGTCCCTCTCTCTGGCCAGCGTGGGCCGAGAACCCTGACGAGGTCTTCGCGTCCCTTTACGCCCCTCTGGGCGTGGAGCGCATGATCGGGACCGTCCCGCTGGACCAGGCGCCTTTCGACCTCGCCCGCGAGCTGCGGCAACGGCCGTCCCGAGTGCTTGAGGTGACCGRCCCCTTCGTCGGTGCGAGCTTCGTCGAGGCCAGTGACACGGTCGACGTGTTCGTCGACGTCATCGGGGTGGGGCGCCTGTTCGAGCTGCGCACCCCGACGGGATGGGTCTACAGCAACCGGCCGGTCGCCGCCCTCCTGTTCGCCGGCATGCCGGCCGAGCCGGACGCCTCAGGGTGGCTGCAGATGGGCTACACCGACGAGATGTTCGGCAACACGACCCCTTATCGCGGCGTCCGGGCCCTGGACGCCGGCACGCACGTGCACTGGGACGGTCGCTCCGGCCGGCGCCGGGTGTCCATGCTGGAGACCTCGGCCGTCTGGGTCCCGGCACAGCAGTCCTCCGGCGACCCGACGGACGACCAGCTCGACGAGACGGTCGCCCAGCTGATGGGCATCGCCACCTCGATCAGCCGCCTCTACAAGGGGACGCCGGTCGTCCATCTCTCCGGTGGTCGCGACTCTCGCCTGGTGGCCGCTGCCTTCCAGGCAAGCGGCAGCGACATGGTCCTCCACTCGCACGACGCCTTTCCGGGAGATCTCGATGTCGCCCGGCAGCTCGTAGATCTTGCGCCTGGCCCCCTCCAGCACCAGATCGAGCACAAGGCCACTGGAGGCGAGATCGAGCCACCCAAGATCAGGGTGATCGAGCGGGCGCGCCAATGGCACGACTACTGCGAGGCCCTGCGGCCGTGCACGTACCTGACCTACGACGTGCCCTCGCATCTCGACGCCGAGACCCAGCTCGTCGTGAGCGGGGTGGGTGGAGAGGCCGCCCACGGGCTCTACATCCGCGGCCAGCTTGCCGGGCTGGACAAGCTGCCACTCGAGGACACCCTCGATGCCTACACCCAGCGGATCCTGGCGCACCGGGCCAACACGCCGGGCGAGAGCAAGGAGGCGCGCGCCCACGTCACCCACCAGGTGCTGTCGGAGCTGAGGCGCATCGCGTCCTGGGGCGTCCGTGGCGAGCTCATCCTTGGCCAGTACTACGTGCTGCAGCGGATGCGCCGCTGGGGCACGACCGGCGAGCGTCTGGGCGTTGTCTCGCCGCTGCTCGCCTCGAGCTTCGTCAGCACCGCGCTCTCCCTTTCTCCCGAGGCTCGCAGGGCGAACAGCTTCCATCGCGAGCTGACCCGGCGACTGGTTCCCTCATGGGCCGACGTGCCGTACTTCCCGATCGAGATGAAGGCCGAAGCCGCTGAAAGCATGCGGAAGTCGCGGATCGCGCGCGTCATCCGGATCGCCGACTCCGAGGATCGCCCCGAGGTTGAGAGCCTGCTCGCGGACACCGACGACTGGGGTGCTGCCTTCGACATCGACCAGGCCCATCGCATCTGGCACCTCTCGGTGCGCGGGGAGACCAATGCCTACCAGGAGCGCGTGCTGCGCGCCGCGGTGTGGCGGGCGAGCTTCACGGACCACCTGCGGGGTCTGGCGGGTCTGGGTCCTCGTGAGCGTCCCCAGGCGACCGTGCCCCATCCGCCCGAGCCGGTCGCGGCTCCCATCACGGCACCCAAGCCAGAGCGAAGCGGCCTCGTCCGGCCCACGGCGAAGGCACTGGCTCGCTCCCGCGTGTGGCGGAAGATGAGGAACACCTTCCTCGGCCGGGGCATCCGATCCGTTGCCGCGCGTCTGAGGTAGGCCATCGGACGTACGGCGGACGCTGCCCGACCCAGCAGACGCGGATGACGTCGATAGACTGATCAGCATGTCCACGAGGGGAAGGAGGCACCGATGAGCGTTCTTGCGAACCTGACCGGGCCTGCCGACCTCAAGGCCCTCGACGACGACCAGCTGGCGCGTCTCGCCGCCGAGATCCGCGAGCTCCTGATCACGTCGGTCGCGTCCAACGGCGGACACCTCGGGCCAAATCTCGGCGTCGTCGAGCTCGGCATGGCGATCCACCGGGTGTTCGACTCACCGCGCGACCGGGTCGTCTGGGACACGGGCCACCAGGCGTACGTGCACAAGATGCTGACCGGTCGCGCCGGCCAGTTCGGGACGTTGCGCAAGGAGGGCGGGCTCTCCGGCTACCCGAGCCGCGCCGAGTCCGAGCACGACTGGGTCGAGAACTCGCACGCGTCGACGAGCCTGTCGTACGCCGACGGCATGGCCAAGGCCAACCTGCTGCTCGGCAAGGACGACCACGTCGTCGCGGTCATCGGCGACGGGGCGCTGACCGGCGGCATGGCCTGGGAGGCGCTCAACAACATCGCCGCCGACAAGGACCGCCGCCTCGTCGTGGTCGTCAACGACAACGGCCGCTCATACACCCCGACCGTCGGCGGGCTTGCCAACAGATTGACCGAGATTCGCACCAACCCCAGGTACGAGCCCGCGCTCGGCGCGATCAAGGAGCGGCTCAACCGCTCCCGAATCGTCGGCCCCGCGGCATACGAAGCCCTGCACGCGATCAAGAAGGGCGTCAAGGACGCACTCGCACCGCAGGGCATGTTCGAGGACCTCGGGCTCAAGTACATCGGCCCCGTCGACGGCCACGACCGTCCCGCCGTCGAGCGTGCCCTCACGCAGGCCAAGAAGTTCGGCGGGCCCGTCCTGGTCCACGTGCTGACGACCAAGGGCCAGGGGTATGACATCGCGGTCGCCAACGAGAACGACCAGATGCACCAGGCCAACCCGTTCCACCGGGCGACCGGCGAGGCGGTCAACGTCGCACCGGCCGGCTGGACCTCGGTCTTCCGCGACGAGATCGTCCGCATCGCCGACGAGCGGCCCGACGTCGTCGCCATCACCGCCGCGATGCTCTATCCCGTGGGGCTCGACGCGTTCGCCGACAAGTTCCCCGACCGGGTGTTCGACGTCGGCATCGCCGAGCAGCACGCCGTCACGAGTGCCGCGGGCCTCGCGATGGGCGGCCTGCACCCCGTCGTCGCGGTCTATGCCACGTTCATCAACCGGGCGTTCGACCAGGTGCTGCTCGACGTGGCGCTGCACAAGTGCGGCGTGACGTTCGTCCTCGACCGGGCCGGCGTCACGGGCGAGGACGGTGCCAGCCACAACGGCATGTGGGACATGTCGCTGCTGCAGATCGTCCCGGGCCTGCGACTCGCCGCCCCGCGTGACGGCGCCCAGCTGCGGGAGCTGCTGCGCGAGGCGGTCCAGGTCGACGACGCACCGACTGTCATCCGCTTCGCCAAGGGCGGGGTCTGCGCCGACCTTCCGGCGATCGAGCGGATCGGCACGACCGACGTCCTCTCGCGCGACGATGCCAAGGACGTCCTGATCGTCGCGATCGGCGCGTTCGGTCACCTCGGCGCCGATGCGGCCGAGATCGTACGTGCTGCTGGCCACGGTGTGACTGTCGTTGATCCCCGCTGGGTCAAGCCGATCGACCCTGCTCTGGTCGAGCTTGCCTCCGGCTACGGCCTGGTGGTGACCGTCGAGGACAACGGTCGCCACGGCGGAATCGGAGCGGCGTTCACCCAGGCCGTACGCGACGCCGGCTCCGACGTGCCGATCCGCGTGCACGGCGTCGAGCAGGAGTTCCTCGATCACGCCAAGCGTGACGTCATCCTCGAGCGGCTCGGCCTCACCCCGCAGGCAGTCGCCGACGACACCCTGGCCGCGCTGTCGAGGAATAGCGCAGACGGATGAGTGGTTGACCATGGCGATGAAATGGCTACCGCGACGCGACCGTGACGAGACCCCCCGAGAGGGCACAGGTCCGATCCTGATCCATGCCCTGGACGGGTTCCTCGGCGCCGGGTCGGCCGCCCGACTCGCGGCTGACCAGTTGCGATCCGGCCACGGCGAGCTCGTCCACGAGTTCGACCTCGACTCGATGTTCGACTACCGCGCCCGCCGGCCCATGATCGCGTTCCGCGAGGACCACTACGCGGAGTACGACGACCCGACGCTGCAGGTCATCCTCGAGCACGACGACAACGGCATGCCCTACTTCCTGATGGCCGGCCCCGAGCCGGACTTCCACTGGGAGCAGTTCATCTCCGAGGTCCACGACGTCATCGAGGAGCACGACGTGCCCTTGACGCTGGGCCTCGGCGCCGTGCCGATGGGCGTACCGCACACGCGCCCGACCATGATCACGGCGCACGGCACCCGCCCGGACCTCGTCGACCGGCAGAACCTCTGGTCGGCTCAGGTCATGGTGCCCTCGTCGGCGCAGTCGCTGCTGGAGTACCGCCTCGGGCAGTGGGGCCATGACGCTGCCGGCTACGTCGTGCACGTGCCGCACTACCTCGCGCAGATCGACTACCCGACGGCTTCGCTCGCGCTGATCGACGCGCTCGTCGACCGCACGGGCCTCAGCATCGACGTCGAGTCCCTCAAGGCCCGCCAGGAGGCGGCCCTCGCGGAGATCGAGCAGCAGATCGAGGAGCAGGGCGGCCAGAGCCTCCTCGGTGGCCTCGAGGAGCAGTACGACGCGTTCACCCGCGGCGCTGCGCAGTCACTGCTGGCCAGCGACGAGGACCTCCCCAGCGGCGACGAGCTGGCCGACCAGTTCGAGCAGTTCCTGGCGCGCCAGAGGAAGAACGACCAAGGCTGAAGCTCACCTCGTCCACCGATAGGGTGATCGGGTGCCTTCCTCCCTTGACGACGTCGTTGGCCTCCTCAACCTCGAGCAGCTCGAGGTCGGGCTCTACCGGGGGTCCCAGCCAAAGGAATCGGAGCTCCCGCGGGTGTTCGGCGGGCAGGTCGCGGCGCAGGCCCTGATGGCTGCCCAGCTGACCGTCCCCGACGAGCGCCACGTGCACTCGCTGCACCTCTACTTCATCCTCGGGGGCGATCCGAGCATCCCGATCGTCTACGACGTCGAGAACGTCCGCGACGGCGGATCCTTCACGACTCGTCGCGTGGCCGCGCGCCAGCACGGCGAGATCATCTTCTACATGACCGCGTCGTTCCAGATCGTCGAGGACGGCTGGGACCACCAGGACGCGATGCCCGACGTCCCCTCACCGGACGAGTCCATGCCCCTGACCGACGTCATCGGCGGACGCGGCTCCGAGGCCGCCGACTTCTGGGACCGCGAGTGGTCGTCGTTCGACATGCGCTACATCGGCGACAACCGGGCCGAGGACGACCCCCAGCGCACGCTCGTCCCGGTCGTGCAGCGCCTGTGGTTCCGCGCGGACGGCAAGCTGCCGGACTCGCAGATCGTCCACAACGCGGCCTTCACCTACATCAGCGACCTGAGCCTGCTCGGCGCGAGCCTGGTGCCGCACAGCACGTTCATCGGTGCGCCGGACGTACAGGCGGCATCACTCGATCACGTGATCTGGTTCCACCGGCCGATCGCGGCCGACCAGTGGCTGTTGTACGACCAGACGTCACCGTCAGCCTCTGGCGCACGCGGACTGAGCACGGCTCGGGTGTTCACCGAGGACGGCACGCTCGTCGCGACGGTCGCCCAGGAGGGCCTGATCCGCCGCATCACGCCGCGCAGCTAGTCGACGGCAGGCAGAGCGCCGACGCTGGGGAAGTTGATCGTCGACGGGTATGTCGCCGAGTTGTGGATCTTGACGACTGTCAGGGTGCCCAGCAAGTCGAACAACGTCGGCAACAGGTGCGGGACGTCGAATGTCTGCACCGCGATGCGGAGCTTGTGACCCGGCAGGATCTTGGCCCTCGTCGGGAAGATCTCGACGTCGACCGGCGCGACCTCGCCGGGCGCCAGGGGCTTCTGCGCCGCCTGGGTGAACGGGTGGAACGGCTGGATCAGCACTCCGTCGAGATAGCGCGACTTGGCGGTGTCGAGGGCGCGGTGTGAGATGACCTGCCAGCCGCCGGTCAGGCGCTTGACCGTGCCGTCGGGCGCCTCGTCCTCCAGCGCGACCGACAGCATCCCGTCGCCGCCGACGCTCGAGGCATAGAGGTGGGCATTGATGGGTCCCTGGATCGTGACGGCGCTGGTCAGCGGCTTGGTGCTGAACACCGCGCCGGCCTTGTCGTTGAGCGTGTTGTCGGAGAAGCACGGCAGGTCTGCGAGCACCATGTTGGGCAGCCCGGCGGTCCACTGGTTGGCGGAACGCGTGCAGAGGCCGGCCACCGGCACCGGGTACAGGCTCGAGGTGCCGTCGGTGCGGGTGCCGGACGTGAGCCCGCCGGGTGTGCCGAGGGGCGCCGACGTGCCGGAGAGCTTGAGCTTGGCGCCGGTCAAGGACGAGTCGATCCACTTCGAGGTCTTCTGCCATGCCCCTGTGCCCTGCTCGTAGTAGGTCAGGTTGGCGATGTCGGTGTCGAGGGTCGGATCGCTCTGGCCCTTGAGGTAGTGGTCGAACCACCGGAGCTGCAGCTCGGCCAGCGAGCCGTAGCCCGCGTTGCCGACCTCCGCGCCGCTCGAGGCCTGCAGGTGGTCCCACGGACCGACGATCATCTTGGTCGGGATCCCGCGCTTGTTGAGGTTCTCGAACAGCAGGGGAGTGCCGCGCTGGAACAGGTCGTACTCACCGGAGACGAAGAAGGCGGGCACCCTGACCTTGTCGATCACGTTGATGACGGAGCGCTCCTTGTAGAACGCGCCGTCGTATGCGGGATCGCCGCCGAGGAAGGCGCTGAGCAGCAGCGGGACGGTGAACGTCCCGGCGCCGGTCAGGTGGTCGAGCAGCTCCTTGATCGCCGACTCCGGGCTGCTGGCCAGGACCGCCGGCGGGATCAACCCCGTGGACGTCACGAGTCCCAGCCACAGGGGGATGAAGCCGACGTCGAGCTGCCCGCCCGAGGCCACGACGTCACGGTAGACATCGGCGCCGGGCACCTGCGGGAAGATCGCCTTGAGCCCGGGCGGCTGGGCAGCGGCCGCCCAGAGCTGGCTGATGCCCATGTACGACGGCCCACTCATGCCGGTGATGCCGTTGCTCCAGGGGCGCGCCGACGAGTGCGCCCAGGTCATGATCTCGCCGCCGTCCTGGTTCTCGCGGGCGTCGAAGGCCCGCCAGACGCCTTCGGAGCTGCCGGTTCCACGCGCGTCGACCGTGAGCTGCACGTAGCCACGCTTGACCAGGTAGGCCGGGTCGGTCCCGCCGAGGCCACCCGCTGACATGAGGACGGTCTTGTTGTACGCCGTGATGGTCACGATCACCGGGAACCGCTGGTCGATGGCCTTGCCGTCGGCGTCGGCGGGGCGCATGACGTCGCCGCGCAGGATCATGCCGTCGGACATCGGGATCGCGACGTCCCGCTCCGTCACGGTGTTGGCGTACTGCTCGCCGCGGGGCGTCCACGTCGGCGCCGCCGAGGCGGCGTCGAACGAGAGGGGCGCGCCGATCAGTCCCATCGTGAGCCCGAGGACGGTGAGCAGGCGGATCAGGACCGAACGAGCAAGCACGAGTGCCCCCTGTGTCGTGGAAGTGCTCGACAGCGTAACTCAGAGTTACGCTTTTGTCGTGACCCTTCCGACGAGGTGCGTCACCGGCTTCTTGGAACCCTTGACGCCGAACAGCAGGTCCTCGCCCTCGGCCTGTGACCCGAAGACGACGGTGCCCGGCAGCAGGATCGGCTTGCGGAACTCGACGTCGACCGTGAACGCCGCCGGCAGCTTGTTCTGCACCGCGGAGAGGCTGCGCGCCAAGGTCCACATGCCGTGCGCGATGTTGGTCGGGAAGCCGAACGCCTTGGCGGTCAGCGGGTAGAGGTGGATCGGGTTGCGGTCACCCGACACCGAGCCATAGCGCCGGCCCAGGTCGCCGGCGAGCTTCCAGTGCACGACGCCGTTGGGTGCCTCGACGCCGGTCAGCGGAGCCGGAGACGTCTCGGCTGACCCGCTGGGGGCACCTCCCGTGCGCTCAGCGCGCGGGGGATTGTGGCGGGAGAACAAGGTCGTGACCTCGTCCCAGACGAGGTCGCCGTCAACCGAGACCTCGGTGAGGAGGTCGATCAGGGATCCCTTGGGGTGCGGGCGCAGGTCCGCAGCGCGTACGGAGACGTCGTACGTCTCGGCGACGCCCAGCGGACGGTGCTGGCGGATCGTGTTGCGCAGGTGCACCAGACCCATCGGGGCGAACGGGAACGCGGTGTCGGTCATCAGCGCCATGTGCAGCGCGAACGCTGCCATGTGTGGATAGGTCGCCGGGAGGTGGTCGCCGCGGGGGAATCCGCAGACCTCGTTGTACGCCTCGAGGTGCTTGAGGTCGGTCACGACACCCTTGCGCTCGAGCACGATGTCGGGCACCGATCCCTTGGCGTGCTTGACGCCCGGGAGCCCGCCGATCACGGGGAGCGCCGGCAGGACCGCCTTGAGCATCAGCGGCGCGGTGGACGGCGCCTTGTCGAACGTACGAGTGGCCACGTCAGGCTCCGATCAGGGCCTGGCCGCACACGCGTACGACGTTGCCGGAGATCGCCGACGATCCCGGGTGGGCATACCAGGCGATTGCCTCGGCGACGTCGATCGGCTGCCCGCCCTGCGACAGCGAGCTGAGCCGGCGGCCGGCCTCGCGGATGCCGAGCGGCATGGTCTTGACCATGTCGGTCTCGATGAATCCCGGGGCGATCGCGTTGACCGTGATGCCGTCCTTGGCGACCCGCTTGGAGAGGTCGTTGACGAAGCCGATGACGCCGGCCTTGGCGGTGCCGTAGCTCGTCTGGCCGTTGTTGCCCGCGATGCCCGCGATCGACGAGATGCCGATGACGCGGCCGCCGGGGCGGAGGAGCTTCTGCTTCAGCAGCTCCGCGGTGATGCGCTGCGGGGCGCCGACGCTGATGTCGATCACCAGGTTCCAGTTCTCGGTCTTCATGTTCTTGAGCCGCTTGTCGCGGGTGATGCCGGCGTTGTGCACGACGATGTCGACGCCGCCGTGTGCCTTCTTGAGGGCGGCAGCGATGACCTTGGGCGCCTCAGGTGAGGTGATGTCCTCGGCGATCGCGGTGCCGCCGAGCTCGGCCATCACGGCCTCCAGCTCACCTGACAGCTGCGGCACGTCGAGCCCGACGATCTCGGCGCCGTCGCGGTGGAGCGTACGGGCCATCGCCTCGCCCAGCCCGCGGGAGGCGCCGGTGATCAGCGCGACCTTGCCGGCCAGCGGCTTGGCCGGGTCGGCGACCGGATCTGCATCGACGAGCTCGGTGAGCCCGAGTCGGATGACCTGGCCGTCGACGAACGCCGACTTGGGGGAGAGGAGGAACTCCAGCGTCGAGCCGAGCGCATCCTCTGCGCCCGCTCCGACGTAGACGAGGTTGGCCGTGCTGCCGTTGCCGCCGACCTCCTTGCCGGCAGAGCGTACGAATCCCTCGAGGGCGCGCTGCGCGATGGCGGCGGTCTCGGACTCGGCCTGCTCCGGAAGGGTGCCGATCACGACGAGCCGGCCCGAGCGGGCGAGGCTGCGCAGGGCGGGCGTGAAGAACTGCTGCATGTCGGCGAGCGCGGCCGTGTCGCTGATGCCGGTCGCGTCGAACACCAGGCCCTTGTACGTCTTGCTGTCGGCACGTACGCCGACCGAGCTGATGCCGCTCGACTTGAGGGTCGCGGCGAGCTTCTTGCCGAGAGTGCTGCCCGGTGCGGCGCCGATCAGGACGGTGCCCTTGACGAGCGGATCGCCTTCGGACCAGCGCTCCAGGACCGGGGGATTGGGCAGACCCAGGTTCTTGACGATGAACTTGCCGATGGGGTTGTGAGCGAGGGACTGATAGCGGTCTGCCATGACTTGGGTGTGTCCTATCTCTCGGATACCATTGGTATCTGGAATGCTCCTGAAACTGTAACCTCATGAAACAGTGCCAGTCCACCGCGGTGGATGCGGCGCTCATCACGTTCACGACATCGTTCACGAAGATCGAGGAGACCGCCATGGCGGACACGACACCAGCCAAGAAGGCCCCCGCGAAGAAGGCGTCCGCGAAGGCGCCGGCCAAGAAGGCCCCCGCCCAGAAGTCCGCGGCCACCAAGGCTGCCGAGACCGTGTCGAGCGTGGCCTCCGCGGCTGCCGGAGCCCAGACAGTTCGCCGCGTCGCGGTCATCGGCGGCAACCGCATCCCATTCGCGCGCTCCAACACCGTCTACACCAACGCCTCCAACCAGGACATGCTGACCGCAGCGCTCGACGGCCTCGTCGACCGCTTCGGCCTCGAGGGTGAGCGGGTCGGAGAGTTCGCCGCCGGCGCCGTCCTCAAGCACAGCCGCGACTTCAACCTCGCCCGCGAGACGGTCCTCGGCTCCAAGCTCTCGCCCGACACTCCGGCGTACGACGTGCAGCAGGCATGCGACACCGGCATCCAGGCCGCCGTGCTGGTCGCCAACAAGATCGCACTGGGCAAGATCGAGTCCGGCATCGCCGGCGGCGCCGACACCACGTCGGACGCACCCCTTGCTGTCGGCGAGAAGCTCCGCAAGATCCTGCTCGAGGCCAATCGCGCCAAGGACAACAAGGGACGCCTCGCTGCGCTCGCCAAGATCCGTCCGGCCTACCTCGCGCCGGACCAGCCGCGCAACTCCGAGCCGCGCACCGGGCTGTCGATGGGTGACAGCCAGGCCATCACGACCAAGGAGTGGGGCATCACCCGCGAGGCCCAGGACGAGCTCGCCGTCGCTTCGCACCAGAACCTCGCCAAGGCGTACGACGAGGGCTGGCAGGATGACCTGATCACGCCGTTCCTCGGCGTCACCAAGGACAACAACCTGCGTCCCGACTCGTCGTTGGACAAGCTCGCCCAGCTCAAGCCGGTCTTCGGCAAGGGCGAGGGCGCCACGATGACGGCGGCCAACTCCACGCCGCTGTCCGACGGCGCATCGACGGTGCTGCTGGCGTCGGAGGACGAGGCCGAGAAGCACGGCTGGACGCCGCTGGCGTACTTCGTCGACTACGAGACCGCGGCGGTCGACTACGTGTCCGGCGCCGAGGGCCTGCTGATGGCTCCGGCGTACGCCGTGCCGCGCATGCTTGCCCGTCAGGGCCTCACCCTGCAGGACTTCGACTTCTACGAGATCCACGAGGCGTTCGCCGGCCAGGTGCTCACGACGCTCGCTGCCTGGGAGGACCCGGCGTTCTGCAAGGAGCGCCTGGGCCTCGACGAGCCGCTCGGCTCGATCGACCGCAGCAAGCTCAACGTCAAGGGCTCGTCGCTCGCAACGGCGCACCCGTTCGCCGCGACAGGTGGCCGCATCGTCGCCAACCTCGCCAAGCTGCTGCACGAGAAGGGCTCGGGTCGTGGCCTGATCTCGATCTGTGCCGCCGGCGGCCAGGGAGTTGTGGCGATCCTCGAGGCCTGAGGCTCGGCCCTCCGCGGCACCCGCCGCGATTCGTGACGAAGTGCACCGGTCTGGCGACCGCCAACGGTGCACTTCTTCACATTTCGGGGCACGATGGGGCCAACACGAGAAAGCCGGCCCAGCATGACGGCACGCAGTGAGGCATACGACGAGTCGCTCGCCAAGGCGCACGAGCACGTACGCCGGTGGTTGTCGTCGATCGATGAGCGGCCGGTCGGGCCGCGGGTCACGGCCTCGGAGCTCCTTGACGACGTCGGGGGGCCGCTGCCGGAGCAGGGCACGGATCCCGCTGACGTGGTCGACGAGCTCGCGGCGAAGGCGGACCCCGGCCTCATGGCGATCGGGTCAGGCCGGTTCTTCGGCTGGGTCATGGGTGGGACGCTGCCTGCGGGGCTCGCCGCGGACTGGCTGGTCAGCGGCTGGGACCAGAACGCCGGCATGCGCTACTCGACACCGGCCACCGCCGCGCTGGAGGAGTCAGCCGGGCGCTGGCTGCTGGAGCTGTTGCGGCTGCCGTCGGACGCCGACGTCGGCTTCGTCACCGGCGCCACGATGTCCAACTTCACGTGCCTCGCGGCGGCTCGCCATGCCGTGCTGGCGAAGGCCGGATGGGACGTCGAGCGCGACGGGCTGACGGGAGCGCCGCAGGTCCACGTGCTGGTCGGGGCGGAGCGGCACGACACGGTCGACCTGGCGCTGCGTTACCTGGGGCTCGGGCAACCGACCGCCGTCGCTGCTGACGCCGAGGGTCGCATCGAGGTCGACGCGCTCGCCGAGGCGTTGAGCGCGGTGCCCCAAGGCGAACCGATCGTGCTGTGCCTCCAGGCCGGCAACGTCCATTCCGGCGCGTTCGACCCGTTCGCCGACGCGATCGACCTGGCCCACGAGCGTGGAGCGTGGGTCCATGTGGACGGTGCGTTCGGCCTCTGGGCAGCAGCGTCGCCCGCACTGAGCCACCTCGTCGAGGGACTTGCCGGCGCGGACTCCTGGACGACGGACGCGCACAAGACGCTCAACGTGCCGTACGACTGCGGTCTCGCGATCGTCGCGGATTCGGGTGCAATGCGCGGCGCGATGGGGGTACATGCCAGCTATCTCATGCCCGACGAGTCCGGACCAGGTGACCCGTTCGAGAAGGCTCCTGAGCTGTCACGCCGGGCGCGAGGCGTGCCGGTCTGGGCGGTGTTGCGATCTCTCGGGCGGGAGGGGGTGGTCGGCCTCGTCGACGGCCTGGTGGCGAATGCGCGAGAGATCGCGAACCGCCTCCAGGCGATCGACGGGGTCGAGGTGCTCAACGACGTGGTCTACACGCAGGTGTGCGTCTCCTTCGGCAGCGACGAGCGTACGCGAGAGGTGACCGCGCGGCTGATCGCCGATGGGACGACCTGGATGTCGGGCTCACGCTGGCGGGGCCGCGACGTGCTGCGCATCTCGGTCAGCAACTGGTCGACCGACGCGCGGGACGTACGCCTGTCGGTCGATGCCGTGCGGGCCGCCGCTGCGGTGTGAGCGTCAGCTGATCTCGGCGCGCGCCATGGCCACCGCCGCGTGCTGCAGATAGGCCTTGACCTCGTCGAACGGCACGGCGTCGACGGCCGGCAGGCCCGGGTTCTGCTCGCGGACCGACAGCTGCAGCGTCGCGAGGTTCATGACGCCGAGCGCCTGCGTGTAGAAGACGTTGGCCAGCAGATAGGTGTCGCGTACGTGGAACTCGCCGGTCTTGATGCCGGCCTCGAGCACGTCGACGACGTGGTTGAGGCAGGAGGCCATGGCGCGGCCGAGGTCGAACATGACCCGCTCACTGACCTCTTCCATGAGCTCCTCGCCGCGGCGCCGCAGCAAGGTCTGTGCGCAGTCGACGAAGGCCGGGAACGCCGAGCCGAAGTCGAGGAACACCACGATCATGTCCTCGAGGCGCGTGACCGGCTCCTGCGTGTCGTCGTCGGAGGAGGCCAACGTCTTGTCGAGCTCTTCGAGATAGCCCACGAGCGTCTCGGCGAACAGCTCCTCCTTGCCGGAGAAGTGCCGGTAGATGATCGCGCGATTGATCCCGACGGCTCTCGCGATGTCCTCGATCTGCGCATCTCGCACCCCGCGCTCGTCGAAGAGAGTGCGTGTGGCGTCGAGAATCTCCCTCTTCCGCTCTGCGCGGCGTTCCGAGACGGGCATGAATCAACTCTAAGGCCGATTGTCGGTGGTGCGACGTAGGCTCAAGGTATGCGTTCTGTGTCCGAGCTCCAGCGCCAAGTCGCGCCGTTCGAGGTCGTCTCCGACTACCAGCCCGCCGGTGACCAGCCGGCGGCCATCGCCGAGCTCGAACGCAGGATCAACGCCGGCAACAAGGACAACGTCCTGCTGGGTGCGACCGGCACCGGCAAGACCGCGACGACGGCGTGGCTGGCCGAGCGGCTGCAGCGCCCGATGCTGGTCATGATGCCCAACAAGCTGCTCGCGGCCCAGTTCGCCAACGAGCTGCGCGAGCTGCTGCCCAACAACGCGGTCGARTACTTCGTCTCCTACTACGACTACTACCARCCCGAGGCCTACATCGCGCAGAGCGACACCTACATCGAGAAGGACTCGTCGATCAACGAAGAGGTCGAGCGGCTGCGTCACTCGGCGACCTGGTCGCTGCTGACCCGCCGCGACGTCATCGTGGTCGCCACCGTCTCGTGCATCTACGGCCTCGGCTCGGCGCAGGAATACCTCGAGCGCATGATCGGCTTCAAGGTCGGCGAGGAGCTGCCCCGCGACAAGCTGCTCCGCACACTGGTCCAGGCGCAGTATGTCCGCAACGACGTCTCGTCGACCCGTGGCACGTTCCGGGTCAAGGGCGACACCGTCGAGATCTTCCCGGTCTACCAGGAGCACGCCGTGCGGGTGGAGTTCTTCGGCGACGAGATCGAGCGGCTCATGACGCTGCACCCGTTGACCGGCGAGGTGCTGAGCGACGACCAGGAGCTCTATGTCGGCGCGGCGACGCACTACGCCGCCGGCCAGGAGACCATGAACCGCGCGATGCGCACGATCGAGATCGAGCTCGAGGAGCGGCTCGCCGAGCTCGAGGGCGAGGGCAAGCTGCTCGAGGCGCAACGGCTGCGCATGCGCACGACCTACGACCTCGAGATGATGCAGCAGGTCGGCACGTGCGCCGGCATCGAGAACTACTCGCGGCACATGGACGGCCGCGGTCCCGGCACGCCGGGTCACTGCCTGCTCGACTACTTCCCCGACGACTTCGTCCTCGTGGTCGACGAGTCGCACGTGACGATCCCGCAGATCGGCGCGATGTACGAAGGCGACATGTCGCGCAAGCGCTCACTCGTCGAGCACGGCTTCCGCCTCCCGAGCGCTATGGACAACCGGCCGCTCAAGTGGGCCGAGTTCCTCGAGCGCATCGGCCAGACGGTCTACCTCTCGGCGACCCCGGGCAACTACGAGATGGAGAAGGTCCAGGGCGACGTCGTCGAGCAGATCATCCGCCCGACCGGGTTGGTCGACCCCGAGGTCATCGTCAAGCCGACCAAGGGTCAGATCGATGACCTGATCACCCAGATCCGCACCCGCACCGAGCGCGAGGAACGTGTCTTGGTCACGACGCTGACCAAGAAGATGTCCGAGGACCTGACCGACTACCTCCTCGAGGCCGGCATCCGCACCCGCTACCTCCACAGCGAGGTCGACACGCTTCGGCGTGTCGAGCTGCTGCGCGAGCTGCGCATGGGGGAGTACGACGTCCTGGTCGGCATCAACCTGCTCCGCGAGGGTCTCGACCTGCCCGAGGTGAGCCTCGTCGCGATCCTCGACGCCGACAAGGAAGGCTTCCTGCGCTCGGGCCGGTCGCTGATTCAGACGATCGGCCGTGCGGCGCGCAACGTGTCGGGCCAGGTCATCATGTATGCCGACACGATCACCGACTCGATGGGCTGGGCGATCGAGGAGACCAACCGGCGCCGCGAGAAGCAGGTCGCCTACAACGTCGCCAACGGCATCGACCCGACGCCGCTGCGCAAGAAGATCGGCGACATCACCGACATGCTCGCCCGCGAGGACGCCGACACCGCGACGCTGCTGGCGGCGACCGGTGACAAGCGCCGCAAGGGTGCTCCGGTGCCCCTGGGGCACACCGCCGACCTCGCCAACCTGCCGTCGGGTGAGCTCGCCGACCTGATCGAGCAGCTCAGCGAGCAGATGCGAGCCGCCGCGGCCGAGCTGCAGTTCGAGGTTGCCGCGCGTCTGCGCGACGAGATCGGCGACCTCAAGAAGGAGCTGCGCAGCATGCTCCAAGCCGGCGTCTGAGGTCTCGATACGCCTCCCCCGCAGAGCTCGGTCGGCTACTCGACCGGCGGATACTCACGTGAGCACTCGGTGGTCGAGTGGGGCCGAGGAACGAGGCCCCGTATCGAGGCCACACAATGTCCACGTGACTGACGTCCTCGAGAACGACCGCATCCGTGTGGTCATCGACCCCACCCGCGGCGCCCGGCTCATCAGCCTGGTCATCGACGGCCACGAGGTCCTGGCCCGCGCGAGCGCTCCGGACATCGATCCCGCCATCGCGGACGGCTGCTTCCCGATGGTGCCGTGGGCCGGCCGGATCCGCGACGGCAGGTTGGCTCTGGGTGGCGAGGTCCACCAGCTGCCGCAGACCGACGGCGATCACGCCTTGCACGGTCTCGGGCACATCTCGCCGTGGGACCGCGTGGCCGAGGGCGCTTACGAGCTCGCGATCGGTGCGCCGTGGCCGGCTCCGGGTGTCGCGACCCAGACGTACGAGCTCCTCGACGACGGCTTGAGAATCGAGCTGTCGTGGGATGACGACACCGAGGCGCCCTGCTCGATCGGCCTGCACCCGTGGTTCAGGCGCCGCCTCGACAGCGGTGAGGAGCTGGTCGCCTCGCTGCGACCCGAGGTCATGGTCGAGCGCGGCCCCGACGACCTGCCCACCGGCACGCTCGTCGACCCGAGTGCCGGACCGTGGGACGACTGCTTCCGCCTGGCCTCGGCGCCGGTGCTGACCTGGCCCGGCGCGCTCGAGCTCACCCTCACCTCGTCAGCCGACTGGTGGATCATCTACGACGAGCCTGACGACACGTTGTGTGTCGAGCCGCAGACCGCGCCTCCGGACGCTTTCGACCACCCGACCCTGCAGCCGGCCGGGCCGTGGCCCCACGGCGTATGGCTCGAGATCACGGTTCGTACGCTGCCGCAGCCGTGACACGTGGCGGGAGGCGCCGCCGCGGTCTGCAAGAATGAGACGTGGAGGGGAGTATTCCCCGATCGCAACGTCGTCATCACGGAGGCTCCCAGCAGTCGCCCGGTGTTGCGGGCCGCATCACGCGGCGGAAGAGACCTCCGGCGTCCCGACGACCGGAGGTACCCGTGATCCTGCCCTTTGCCGAGAGCACCGCTGACACCGTCAGCATGTCCGTCTCGCAGACCGAGTGGATCGTGACGATCTCCGTCACGATCGCGGTCCTGCTCTTCGACGTCATCGTCGTGGCACGCAAGCCGCACGAGCCCACGATGAAGGAATGCGCGATCTACCTCGCCGGCTACATCGGCCTGGCGGTCGCCTTCGGCATCTGGGTGGCGATCCACCACGACGTGCCCGAGAAGGGCGGCGACTTCGGTCTGCAGTTCTTCGCGGGCTGGCTGACGGAGTACAGCCTGTCGATCGACAACTTGTTCATCTTCCTGATCATCATGGCGAGCTTCAAGGTGCCCAGGAAGCTGCAGCAGGAGGCGCTGCTCGTCGGCATCATCATCGCGCTGGTGTTCCGCGGCATCTTCATCGCGCTCGGCGCGGTCGCGATCGAGAACTTCTCGTGGATCTTCTACCTCTTCGGCGCGTTCCTGCTCTGGACCGCGTACACGCTGATGAAGGACACCGAGCACGACGACGACGGCCGCAACGGTGTCGTCAGGTTCGCGGAGCGCTTCTTCAACACCAAGACGGAGTGGTACGGGCTCAAGCTGTTCATCAAGGAGAACGGCAAGACCTTCATCACGCCGATGTTCCTGGTGATCCTGTCGCTCGGCACGACCGACCTGCTGTTCGCCCTGGACTCGATCCCGGCGATCTACGGCCTCACCAAGGAGCCGTACCTCGTGTTCACGGCCAACGTGTTCGCGCTGATGGGTCTGCGCCAGCTCTACTTCCTGCTCGGCGACCTGCTCAAGCGCCTGATCTACCTGTCGCAGGGTCTCGCGATCCTGCTGGCGTTCATCGGCGTCAAGCTCGTGCTGCACGCGCTGCACACCAATGAGCTGCCGTTCATCAACGGCGGCGAGAACTTCGACGTACCCGAGATCCCGACCCTGCTGAGCCTCGGCGTGATCGTGCTGATCCTGTCGGTCACCGCGGTGGTCAGCCTCACGGTCTCGTCGCGGCGGGAGAAGGCAGCCCGCGAGCTGGGCTAGAACCCAGCAGCATGACGTGCATCCGGCCGGCTCCACCTGGAGCCGGCCGGAGCCATGTCACGGCAGGTCGTGCGGGGGTATGTCGTCGGGATCCGTGATCTCGAGGTCCTCGCCCTGTGCGCGTCGGAACAGGTAGATCGGCACCGACAGCACCAGACCGATGGCCAGGAGGATGCCGGCAACCTCGTACTGCTCACCGTCTCGGCCCGACAGCGGCGTGACGAGGTAGAGGCAGGACAACGCTCCGGCGACGGCGATCGCGGTGTGGGTGCGGAAGTGGGGACGGTCGACCCGGTCATGCCGCAGCACGAGCACCGCGACGTTGACGACGGCGAACACCCCGAGCAACAGCAGGGCCGTGGTACCGCCGAGCACGGCGATCGCGTCGTCGCTGGCGTTCGAGACGTACGCGATGAGCCCGAACGACAGCGCGGTCGTGAACAGGATCGAGGCCCACGGGGTTCGGTTCTTGGCGTGGACCTTGGACAACGACTTCGGGATCACGCCTTGCTTGGACATGCCGTAGAGCAGGCGGCTGGCCATCATCATGTTGATCAGTGCGGAGTTGGCGACCGCGAACATGGAGATGAACGGCAGGATCTTGTCCATCGGGAAGTCGGGCGCGCCGGCCTTGACGACCTCGATGAGCGGCGTGTCGCTGCCCGCGAGCGTGCCCACCGGAACGAGTGCGACGGCGCAGATCGAGATCAGGATGTAGATCGTGCCGGTGATGCCCAGTCCGGTGAGCATCATCCGCGGGAAGATCTTGTGCGGCTCGTGGCACTCCTCGGCCATGTTGACCGAGTCCTCGAAGCCGACCATGGCGAAGAACGCCAACGATGTCGCCGTTGTGACAGCCAGGAAGACGTTCTTGTCGTCCGGGGTGTCGAACGCCACGACGCGACCGAAGTCGGCATCGCCGCCGGCGATCGCGTAGAAGCCGATGATGATCACGATGACCAGACCGGAGAGCTCGACAAGCGTCAGGACCACGTTGGCCTTGACGCTCTCGCTGACGCCCCGAAGGTTGACTGCCATGACGAGGGCCATGAACGCGAGGGCGATCAGCATGATCTCGGTGTTGCTGGCCTCCCACTCGACGCCGATCGCCAGGTTCGAGGCGAAGGCGCGTGAGGCGGTCGACGCGGAGGTGATGCCGGAGCACATGACCGCGAACGCGACGATGAAGGTGAAGAAGTGGACGCCGAAGGCCTTGTGGACATACAGGGCGGCGCCTGCGGCCTGGGGATACTTCGTCACGAGCTCGAGATAGGAGAACGCTGTCATGGTCGCGACGATGAACGCCACGAGGAACGGCAGCCACGCTGCGCCGCCAACCTCAGCAGCGACCTGGCCGGTCAGCGCGTAGACGCCCGTGCCGAGGATGTCGCCGACAATGAAGAGCAGGAGCAGCTTGGGCCCCATGACCCTTCGCAGCTCGGTTTCTTGCCCGGGATCGGTCGTGTTTGTACTCATGGAGTCCCCTCGCTCGTGCGCCCCCGACAGGCGTCGTCAGGGTCTCACCCTCCACCGAGTGGCTCGAAGAAGCAACCGGGCAGTGTAGTTTCAATCCGTGGTTGATGTGAGGGCAATGGTCTCCGGCTGGGTCGGCAAGCTGGTGGTGCGACGCATCCAGAAGAAGGGCATCGACCTCTCACGAATCTCGTTCATCCCCGAGCCGACCAAGGTCCCGTTGCAGCGCAACGTCATGGACCCCGTACCCCGGATCGCCGAGATTCGCGCGACCGAGCCGATGCACAAGCTCGATCTGCCGTTCAACTTCCGGGCCTTCCTCGTGACGGGCTACGAGGAGTCGCGGCGCATCCTGACCGACCGCGACTCGTACTCCAACGACATCCGGCACATGTTCCACGGCGACGGACCGGCCACCTCCGACGACATCGGAGGACTGGGGTTCACGGATCCTCCGCTCCACACGCGTCTGCGCAAGATCGTCACGCCCGAGTTCACGATGCGTCGGCTGGCCCGGTTGGAGCCGATGATCAGCGAGATCGTCGACCGTCAGCTCGACAATCTGGCCGCTGAGGGCTCCGGTGCCGACATGGCGAAACACGTGGCGTTCCCGGTGCCGTTCCAGACCATCTGCGCACTGCTGGGTCTCGACTACGACGACCGCGACGCGTTCGAGAAGCTCGGCAGCGCACGTTTCGACGCGACGAACGGCGGGGCGGCGGCCTTCGGGGCGGTGTCCGAGCAGCGTGAGTTCCTGTTCGAGGCCGTCGCGAAGCAGCGCAAGGAGCCAGGTCCCGGGCTCATCGGGCAGATCCTGCGCGACGAGGGCGACCTGATCTCCGACATCGATCTGGCTGGACTCGCCGATGGCGTGTTCACGGGCGGGTTCGAGACCACCGCCGGCATGATCGCGCTGGGCACGATCGTGCTGCTGCGCGACCCGGAGTACGCCGCCCTGATCCGCAAGGGTGATCCCGAGGACGTCGACCGCATCGTCGAGGAGCTCCTGCGCTATCTGTCGGTCGTGCAGGTCGCGTTCCCGCGGTTCGCCAAGCAGGACATGATGCTGTTCGGCAAGCAGCTCAGGGCCGGCGACGTCGTGCTGGCCTCGCTGAGCGGCGCCAACCGCGATCCGAGCTCCGCGGGGGAGCGGCCCGACGAGTTCGACCCCCATCGCATCCCGGCCAGCGGCCACCTGGCCTTCGGCCACGGGATTCACCGCTGCATCGGAGCCGAGCTGGCCCGCATGGAGCTGCGCATCGCCCTGCCGAGGCTGTTCCAGCGGTTCCCCGACCTCGCACTCGCGAAGCCGCAGGAGGAGCTGAGCTTCCGGCAGCTGTCCTTCGTGTACGGCGTCGACGAGCTGCCCGTCACCTTCTGACGTGGTCACCTCCCACGCGCGTACCGCCGCGGAGATCGAGGACTGGTTCGACGACCACGGGCTCCCGTACTTCTCAGGCGATCACGCCGATCGGATCGAGCGGTGGCTGTCGAGGAAGCGCATCACCGCCGTCATCGTCCTGATCGCCGCAACCGCGATCGCAGCGGGTGTCTGCGTGGGGATCTTCGTCGACGACGGTCGCGCCTGGGGGATCTTCACCGGCGTCGTGTTGTTCCTGGCGCTGCTGGGCCTGTTCGCCGGGCGCCTCCTGCGCATGGGCACGATGCTGCGGTGGGCCGCTCGGCGTACGTTCGGTTCGCTCGGCCTGATGTTTCCCTTGCTGACGCGCGCCTTGCCGCTGCTCCTGCTCGCGGTGACGTTCCTGTTCATCAACGCCGAGGTGTGGCAGGTCGCCGCATTGATGTCGCGCAACGTGTTGTGGTCGGCCGTGGCGTTCTTCGCCGCGATCGCGACGGTGTTCCTGCTCGTACGCCTGCCCGAAGAGGTGCGCAGGGTCGAGCGTGAGGTCGCCGGCGAGAGGCTGGCCGACTGCTGCATCGGGACTCCTGCGGCCGAGGCGGCGCGGCAGATCACGGCTGCACCGGCCGACCTGCGGCGGTTCGCCCGGGCCAACCTGGTCCTCGTCCTGCTGTTCAGCCAGGCGATCCAGGTGTTGCTGCTGAGCCTCGGCCTGTTCGCGTTCTTCGTGGTCTTCGGCGAGCTGACGATCCCTGACTCCACCATCGTGGCCTGGACCCAGCAGGCGAGCGTCCACGACCTGCCGTCGCTCGGCAAGAGCCTCCCGTTGACCAACGAGCTGTTCCAGGTCGCGGTGTTCCTGGCCTCGTTCGCGGGGCTCTACTTCACCGTTTACGCGGTCACCGACGAGACCTACCGGTCGCAGTTCTTCGCGGGTCTCTCGACCGAGCTCGAGCAGGCCGTCGCGGTCAACGCCGTGTATGTGTCGTTGCCCCGAGACGATTAGCCATTTCACTGTTGCGTCTGCGCCGGTCCGAGCGCACGATGAAGGTATGGCGCGGAGGAACATCACGCTCCACGAGCATCACCGGCGGTGGGGCATGTACACCGCACTCGTCGTGTTCATCGCGGCGGGCGCGGCGATCGTCATCGGCATCGCACGCGATGGTGAGATCGACCGCGAGCCGTGGGGCTACGTCGCCGTAGCCGTCGCGATCCTGTCTGCCGTGACTGGCCTGCTGCTCGCGTTCGCCCAGGCGGCGTTCGAGAGCCAGGGCCACCACAACTGACCGGACTATGATCCGGGGCATGCGCCGCGTGCTCCTCGCCATCGTGACGGTCGTCGCGCTGGTCGCGGTCTCGTTCGGCGTGGGCTGGTTCGTGAGCGGCACTGATCAACGTACGGGCGTGCGGCACCCGCCCGCGGTGGCCCGGCTCCAGCCGCTGCCCGTGCCGCGCATCATCATCCCGAACGGGCCGTGGGCCGACCCGCGCCCTCCCGTGGTCGCACCCGTTCGTACGGCGCCGCAGATCTCACACGGCTTCTTCGCTGACCTGCTCTTCGCGCTGGGCGTCGACGTCGAGACCGGAGCGTTCGTCGTCCGTTGAACGAGCGCCGGTCATTCTCCGGTCTCGCCGTCGATCGCCTCGCGGATCAGATCAGCGTGACCGTTGTGACGGGAGTACTCCTCGATCATGTGGACGAGGACCCATCGCAACGTGAACTGCTCGCCGCTCCGCGGATGCTTGCCCACGTCGTCGAGTGACCGCGCTGCTGCGATGTCCCGTGAGCGTCCGATGTGGTCGTCGAGGACGGCGCGGGCTTGTTCGCCGGTCGACTCGTCCAGCTTGGTGAAGCCATCGGTGTCGTACGGCGCTGGGGCGTCCTCGCCGGCGATGACCACCTGGAACCACCACCGCTCGACCCCCGCGAGGTGGCGCAGAAGCCCGAGCAGCGTCACGTCCGAAGACGGAACGGCGTGATGGCGCAGCTGCTCGTCGGTGAGTCCCGCACTCTTGCGATAGATCGTCGCCCGATGCCAGTCCAGCATCGTCGTGAGGATCGTCCGCTCGTCGCCGGTGCCGGGTGGTTCGATGCGGTCGTCAGTCATGCGCGGACTCTAACGCTGACGGCAGGCCCGCGGGACTACCAGCCGCGCTCGCGCCACTCCTGCAGGTGGGGCCGCTCGGCGCCGAGGGTCGTGTCGTGGCCGTGCCCAGGGTAGACCCAGGTGTCGTCGGCGAAGCGGTTGAAGATCTTGGTCTCGACCTCGTCGATCAGCGTTGAGAAGTCCTCGGGCGACCAGGTCTTGCCGACGCCGCCGGGGAAGAGCGAGTCGCCGGTGAACAGGTGCACGACGCCGTCGGGATCGTCGTACGCCAGCACGATCGAGCCCGGCGTGTGGCCGACGACCTCGATGACCTCGAGCTCGCAGGAGCCGACGCGCACGCGTGCTCCCGTACGTACGCGGGTCGTGACGGGCACAGGCAGCTCGTCGGCGTCGTCCTCGCCGGCGACGGTCTCTGCGCCGGTGCGCTCGACGATCGTGGCGAGGGCTTGCCAGTGGTCGCCGTGCCGGTGGGTCGTGATGACCCGGGCCAGGCCGTCGCTGCCGACCAGGCCGAGCAGCGTGTCGTACTCGTTGGCCGCATCGATGAGGGCTTGTTCGCCAGTGAGGACGCAGCGCAGCAGGTACGCGTTGTTGTTCATCTCGCCGACGGCGACCTTGGTGATCATGAGGTCGCCGGCCACCTGCACGTCGGCCGGTCCGCCGACCTCGACCTCTCCTGTGTACGTCATGGGCTCAGCCTGCCAGACCCTCACAGACCGGTCTGTTCCATGCCATGGTGTGGGATGAATTCCCTCCTGACCCGAATCGGCGTGCCAGAGCGGTGAGCTGGTCGCCCTTCAGCCCTCTCGTTGGGCGACCCAGCCACCGCCCTAGGAGGGGAAGGGCGACCAAGTCACCGCTCCGGGTGGGATCGGTGTGAGGGAGCGTACGGGCGCTCGGCGGGTTTCTGTCGGACCCGCTCCATACAATGGTGTGGGCCAGGATTCTGCCCGCAACCACCAATCATTTCAGGGGAGCCAGTGACCGACCGCCTCGTCATCCGCGGCGCACGCGAGCACAATCTCAAGGACGTCTCGCTCGACCTTCCACGAGACTCCCTGATCGTGTTCACCGGGCTCTCCGGATCCGGCAAGTCGTCGTTGGCGTTCGACACGATCTTCGCCGAGGGCCAGCGGCGTTACGTCGAGTCGCTGTCGGCGTACGCCCGGCAGTTCCTCGGCCAGATGGACAAGCCCGACGTCGACTTCATCGAAGGCCTGTCGCCGGCCGTCTCGATCGACCAGAAGTCGACCTCCCGCAACCCGCGGTCGACGGTCGGCACGATCACCGAGGTCTACGACTACCTCCGCCTGCTCTACGCCCGCGCCGGCCGACCGCACTGCCCGGTGTGCGGCGAGGCGATCGCCCGCCAGACACCGCAGCAGATCGTCGACCGCATCATGGCCGGCGAGGAGGGCACCCGGTTCCAGGTGCTCGCGCCGATCATCCGCGGCCGCAAGGGTGAGTACGGCGAGCTGTTCCGCCAGCTGCAGTCCCAGGGATTCAGCCGCACGATCGTCGACGGCGAGACGCACATGCTCGCCGACGAGCCGCCCAAGCTCGAGAAGCAGAAGAAGCACACGATCGACGTCGTCGTCGATCGCCTGCAGGTCAAGGGCAGCCAGAAACAGCGCCTGACCGAGTCGGTCGAGACCGCGCTGGGGCTCGCCGACGGTCTCGTCATCATCGACTACGTCGACCTGCCCGAGGACGACGAGCACCGCACCCGCCGGTTCTCCGAGAAGCTCGCGTGCCCCAACGACCACCCGCTCGAGGTCGACGAGCTCGAGCCACGGTCGTTCTCGTTCAACGCCCCGTTCGGCGCCTGCCCCGAGTGCCACGGCCTCGGCACCCGCATGGAGGTCGATCCCGAGCTGGTCGTCCCCGACGACGCCAAGTCGCTCAACGAAGGCGCCGTCGCACCGTGGTCGTCGGCACATGTTGCCGACTACTTCTCGAGGTTGATCGGCGCGCTCGCCGACGAGCTGGGCTTCAGTGCTGACACCCCGTGGGGCGACCTCCCCGAAGACGTACGCGAGGCGATCCTGCGCGGGCACCCCACCAAGGTTCACGTGCGCTACAAGAACCGATATGGCCGCGAGCGGTCCTACTACACCGAGTTCGAGGGCGCGATCACCTACCTCGAGCGACGCCACGAGGAGACCGACTCCGAGACCAACCGTGAGCGCCTCGAGGGCTTCATGCGCGAGGTCCCCTGCCGGGTCTGCAACGGCACCCGGCTCAAGCCGGTGATCCTGGCCGTGACGCTCGAGTCCGAGAAGTTCGGTCCCAAGAACATCGCCGAGGTCTGCGCGCTGTCGATCAGCGAGGCCTCCGAATATCTCCAGACGCTCGAGATGAGTGACCGTGAACGCCAGATCGGCGAGCGCGTGCTCAAGGAGATCAACGAGCGGCTGCGATTCCTGCTCGATGTCGGGCTCGACTACCTCGCCCTCGACCGGGCCGCCGGCTCGTTGTCCGGCGGCGAGGCCCAGCGCATCCGGCTGGCGACGCAGATCGGTGCCGGCCTGGTGGGCGTGCTCTACGTCCTCGACGAGCCGTCGATCGGCCTGCACCAGCGCGACAATCACCGCCTGATCGAGACCCTGCTGCGCCTGCGCGACCTCGGCAACACGCTGATCGTCGTCGAGCACGACGAAGACACCATCCGCGCCGCCGACTGGGCCGTCGACATCGGCCCGGGCGCCGGCGAGCACGGGGGACAGGTCATCGTCTCCGGTCCGGTCGAGGAGCTGTTCGCCAGCAAGGACTCGCTGACCGGCCAATACCTGTCGGGCCGCAAGTCGATCCCGCTGCCGGAGTCCCGCCGCGAGCGAGTCCCCGGGCGCGAGCTGACGGTGCACGGTGCCAAGGAGCACAACCTCCGCGACATCGACGTGTCGTTCCCGCTCGGCATGTTCGTCGCGGTCACCGGAGTGTCCGGCTCGGGCAAGTCGACCCTCGTCAACGACATCCTCTACACGCAGCTGGCCCGCACGGTCTACGGCGCCCGGGCGATCCCCGGCCGGCACCGCACGATCACCGGCCTCGAAGAGGTCGACAAGGTCATCCACGTCGACCAGTCGCCGATCGGCCGCACCCCCCGCTCCAACCCGGCGACCTACACCGGCGTGTTCGACCACGTGCGCAAGCTGTTCGCGCAGACCCCCGAGGCCAAGATGCGCGGCTACCAGCAGGGCCGGTTCTCGTTCAACGTCAAGGGCGGCCGCTGCGAGGCGTGCTCCGGCGACGGCACGATCAAGATCGAGATGAACTTCCTGCCCGACGTCTATGTCGCGTGCGAGGTCTGCCATGGCGCGCGCTACAACCGCGAGACCCTCGAGGTCCACTACAAGGGCAAGACGATCGCCGAAGTGCTGGAGATGCCGATCGAGGAGGCCGTCGAGTTCTTCGAGGCCATCCCAGCGATCGCCCGCCACCTGCGCACGCTCGTCGACGTCGGCCTGGGCTACGTACGCCTCGGGCAGTCCGCGCCGACCCTGTCCGGCGGCGAGGCCCAGCGCGTCAAGCTCTCGGCCGAGCTCCAGAAGCGGTCAACGGGGCGCACGGTCTATGTCCTCGACGAGCCGACGACCGGCCTGCACTTCGAAGACATCCGCAAGCTGCTCGGCGTCCTGCAGCGCATCGTCGACACCGGCAACTCGGTCATCGTCATCGAGCACAACCTCGACGTCATCAAGACCGCCGACTGGGTCATCGACATGGGACCCGAGGGTGGCAGCGGTGGCGGACTGTTGATCGCCGAGGGCACGCCCGAGGACATCGCCAACAGCCCCGACAGCCACACGGGCACGTTCCTCAAGCCGCTGCTCGTCACCTCGTAGGCTGGGTTGGTGGCAGATCCCGCAAGCTATCGACCGGCACCCGGCGAGATCCCGGTCGAGCCGGGCGTCTACCGGTTCCGTGACGCCGAGCGCAGGGTCATCTACGTCGGCAAGGCCAAGTCACTCCGGCCACGCCTGAGCTCCTACTTCCAGGACATCTCGGGCCTGCACCAGCGCACGCAGCAGATGGTGCTGACCGCGAGCTCGGTCGAGTGGACTGTCRTCAGTACCGAGGTCGAGGCCCTGGCCCTGGAGTACTCCTGGATCAAGGAGTTCGACCCGCGCTTCAACGTCAAGTACCGCGACGACAAGTCCTATCCGTGGCTCGCCGTCACGGTCAGCGAGGAGTTCCCGCGCGTCACCGTCATGCGCGGCGCACAGCGCAAGGGGGTCCGCTACTTCGGTCCCTACGGCCACGCGTGGGCGATCCGCGACACCGTCGACACGCTGCTGCGGGTGTTCCCGATGCGTTCGTGCTCTGCCGGCGTGTTCCGACGGTCCAAGGCCATCGGCCGGCCGTGCCTGCTCGGCGACATCGGCAAGTGTGCTGCGCCATGTGTCGGCCGGGTCAGCGCCGACGAGCACCGCGAGATCGTCAACGACTTCCTGGCGTTCATGGGCGGGCAGACGGCCGGGTTCACCAAACGCATCGAGCAAAGGATGCGCGAGGCCTCGGACAACGAGGAGTACGAGCTCGCCGCCAAGCTGCGGGATGACCTCGGCGCGCTTCACCGGGTGCTGGAGAAGCAGACCGTGGTGTTCGGCGACGGCACTGACGCCGACGTGCTTGGATTCGTCGATGACCCGCTCGAGGTCGCGGTGCAGATCTTCTCCGTCCGCGGCGGCCGCATCCGCGGTCAGCGCGGCTGGGTCGCCGACAAGGCCGACGAGGCGCCGTTCCCCGAGCTCGTGCAGGCCGCCCTCATGACGCTCTACGAGGACGCCGCACCGTCGGCTATCCCGCGCGAGGTGCTGGTGCCGACCCTCCCGGCCGACGTCGACGCCGTCGCGGAGCTGCTCAGCGAGCGTCGTGAGGGTCCCGTACGCATCCGGGTGCCCAAGCGAGGGGACAAACGTGCCCTGATGGAGACCGTCGAGCAGAACGCCAAACAGTCCCTGGTGCGCCACAAGCTCAAGCGCTCCGGCGACCTGACGGCCCGCAGCAAGGCTCTCGAGGAGCTCCAGGAGGCGCTGGATCTGGAGACCGCCCCGCTCCGCATCGAGTGCTACGACATCTCCAACCTCGGCGCGACCGAGACCGTGGCCTCGATGGTCGTGTTCGAGGACGGTCTGCCCCGCAAGTCCGAATATCGCCGGTTCACGATCCGCAACGAAGGCCAGAGTGACGTCGCGGCGATGCACGAGGTCATCACCCGGCGGTTCAGTCAGCTGCTGCGAGCACGCGAGGGCAACGATGAAGAGGGTCCGGGCATCGATCCCGAGACCGGCAAGCCCCGCAAGTTCGCCTACACACCCGCGCTGGTCGTCGTCGACGGTGGTCCGCCGCAGGTCGCTGCCGCCCACGCGGCGATGCAGGAGCTCGGCATCAAGGATGTCGCGCTCGTGGGCCTCGCCAAGCGTCTCGAAGAGGTGTGGCTGCCCGACGATGAGGACCCGGTGATCCTCCCGCGTACGAGTGAAGGCCTCTATCTGCTGCAGCGCCTGCGCGACGAGGCGCACCGCTTCGCGATCACGCACCACCGCGGCCGGCGCAGCAAGTCGATGATCGAGAGCGTGCTCGATCCCGTGGCGGGTCTCGGGCCGGCGAGGCGCAAAGCGCTGCTCAAGACGTTCGGATCGGTCAAGAAGCTGCGGGCCGCGACAGCAGAAGAGATCGCAACCGTGCCCGGCATCGGCGCGGCTACGGCACAATCCATCGTGGAGGCACTTGCGATCGGCGAGCAGTCGCCCGCCATCAACACCGCGACCGGCGAGATCCTGGAGGACAGTTGACGACCTTGACGCAGTTCGTGCTCGTCACCGGCATGACCGGAGCAGGGCGAGGCTCGGCCGCCAAGGTGCTCGAGAAGCTCGGCTACTACGTCATCGACAACCTGCCGCCCGATCTGCTGTCCCAGGCCGTGGCGACGATCCAGGAGTCGAAGGACATCGACCGCCTCGCCGTGGTCGTCGACGCCCGCTCACGCCAGTTCTTCGGTGGCCTGGTCGAGGCGCTCGAGGAGCTGCGCGACGACGGCATCCACACCAAGATCCTCTACCTCGAGGCCGCCGACGAGGTCCTCGTACGCCGTCAGGAGGCTGCGCGTCGCCCGCACCCCCTGAGCCTCGAGGGCCGGCTGATGGACGGCCTGGAGCGCGAGCGCGAGCTCCTGAGGCGGGTCCGTGGTCGGGCCGACATCGTCGTCGACACGTCCAACCTCAACGTGCACCAGCTCGGCCAGCGCATCCGCGCGGCGTTCGAGGACCCCGACTCCGGCGGGCTCCGCGCCTCGGTCATGTCGTTCGGCTTCAAGTACGGCCTGCCGATCGACGCCGACATGGTGGCCGACCTGCGCTTCCTGCCCAACCCGTTCTGGGTCGACGAGCTGCGCCCGTTGAGCGGGCTCGACGATCCCGTGCGCGACTACGTGCTGCGGCAGCCCCGGTCCGCGGAGTTCCTCGAGCAGTACGAAGGGCTTGTCGCCCTGCTGACCGATGGCTACCTGCGCGAGGACAAGCACTTCCTGACGATCGCGATCGGCTGCACCGGCGGCCGCCACCGCAGTGTGGCGATGTCCGAGGCGTTCGCCGAGCGGCTGCGCGCCCACGGCGTCCGTACGCTCGTCGTGCACCGCGACCTGGGGCGCGAGTGACCGCGACGCGCCCCGCGCATCTGGCCGGACGCGTGGATGGCGACCTCAAGGTCGTGTCGCTCGGGGGAGGGCACGGCCTGGCCGCCAGCCTGTCGGCGCTGCGACGGCTGACGACCGATCTGACGGGCGTCGTGACGGTCGCGGACAACGGTGGCTCCTCGGGCCGCATCCGCGCCGAGCTGGGCGGACTGCCGCCAGGTGACCTGCGGATGGCCTTGGCCGCGCTGTGCGGCGACGACGACTGGGGCCGCACGTGGGCCGCGGTGCTGCAGCACCGGTTCTCAGGCACGGGAGAGCTCAAGGACCACGCGGTTGGCAACCTCCTGATCGCCGCGATCTGGGACCAGGTCGGCGACCACGTGGTCGGACTCGACCTGGTCGGCGAGCTGCTCGGCGCCCAGGGCCGCGTCCTGCCGATGGCTGCGGTGCCGCTCGACATCGAGGCGGACGTGCACCTGCGCTCGGCCCCCGACCGGCTGACCCTCGTACGCGGTCAGGTCGAGGTGTCGTCGACTGACGGGCAGGTCGTCAGCGTCCGGCTCGACCCGAGCGACCCGCCCGCCTGCCCTGAAGCCGTGGCGGCGGTCGACGCGGCGGACTGGGTCGTGGTCGGACCGGGCTCGTGGTTCACCAGCGTCATGCCGACGTTGCTCGTTCCGGGCCTGCGCGACGCCCTCACCCAGACCAAGGCCAAGCGCATCCTGGTGCTCAACCTGCATGAGCAGGAGGGCGAGACCGAAGGACTCACGCCGACAGACCATCTTGAGGTTTTGGCAGCACACGCGCCCGAACTCGGGTTGGATGCTGTCATCGCCGACACCAGCCTCGTTGACACGCGTGGCACGCTGGAGTCGACGGCACGGGCGCTCGGTGCGCGGTTGTACGTCGCGGACGTGGCAGCCAGCCCGGGATCGGATCAGCACGACCCAGGACGGCTCGCAGCCGCGTTCGGACGGGTCATGAGGACGGCATAGAGTGACACTCTTCTCAAAGACCAGAACATTGACAGACAGGGGTTCGGCCGCATGGCAATGACGGCTCAGGTGAAGGCAGAGCTTGCCAACACCACGATCACGAAGTCGTGCTGCCGCAAGGCCGAGGTGTCGTCGATCCTGCGCTTCGCCGGCGGCTTGCACATCGTCTCCGGGCGCATCGTCGTCGAGGCCGAGCTCGACACCGGAGCAGCGGCTCGCCGCCTCCGCAAGGACATCGCCGAGATCTACGGGCACGACAGCGAGATCCTCGTGATGCAGAACGCCGGCATCCGCAAGGACACCCACTACGTCGTCCGCGTCTCCAAGGACGGCGAGGCCCTCGCTCGGCAGACTGGGCTCATCGACGGCAGTGGCCGCCCGATTCGTGGGCTGCCTCCGCAGGTCGTCTCCGGCTCGTCGTGTGACGCCGTCGCCGCGTGGCGCGGATCCTTCCTCGCGCACGGCTCGCTGACCGAGCCTGGGCGCTCCTCAGCCCTCGAGGTCAGCTGCCCCGGTCCCGAAGCCGCGCTCGCTCTGGTCGGCGCCGCTCGCCGCCTCGGCATCAGCGCCAAGGCCCGCGAGGTCCGTGGTGTCGACCGCGTCGTCATCCGTGACGGCGAGGCGATCGGTGCGCTGCTGACGCGTCTCGGTGCTCACGAGTCCCTGCTGGCCTGGGAGGAGCGCCGCATGCGCCGCGAGGTGCGGGCGACCGCCAACCGGCTGGCCAACTTCGACGACGCCAACCTGCGGCGCTCGGCACGGGCCGCGGTTGCCGCCGGTGCGCGCGCGCAGCGAGCCCTGGAGATCCTCGGCGAAGAGGTCCCCGATCACCTCAAGATGGCCGGCACGCTCCGCGTGGAGCACCGCCAGGCCAGCCTCGAGGAGCTCGGGCAGCTGCACGAGCCGGCGCTCACGAAGGACGCGATCGCCGGACGCATCCGCCGGTTGCTCGCGATGGCCGACAAGCGGGCCGAGGAGCTCGGCGTTCCAGACACCGAGTCCACCCTGGGCGACGAGCGACTCGCCGAGGGCTGAACCATCTCACCGGGCTGAGGTGACTCGCCGGTAGTGAAGGCAACTCGGTAGGGTTAGGGGTGTCACCCACATCGACCCGCAGGAGACACGTTCCCCGTGACCGTACGCGTAGGCATCAATGGATTTGGCCGTATCGGCCGTAACTTCTTCCGCGCGGCTCGTGCCGCCGGCGCAGACATCGAGATCGTCGCCGTCAACGACCTGACGGACAACAAGACGCTCGCCCACCTCCTCAAGTACGACTCGATCCTCGGCCGTCTCGACGCTGACGTCAGCTACGACGACACGTCCCTCACCGTTGGCGACCACACGTTCGCCGCGTTCGCCGAGCGCGACCCGGCCAAGCTCGACTGGGCCGCTGTCGGCGCCGACATCGTCATCGAGTCGACCGGCTTCTTCACCGACGCGACCAAGGCCAAGGCCCACATCGACGGCGGCGCCAAGAAGGTCATCATCTCCGCTCCGGCGAAGAACGAGGACGTCACCGTCGTCATGGGTGTCAACCACGACAGCTACGACCCGGCCGCGCACACGATCATCTCCAACGCGTCGTGCACGACCAACTGCCTCGCGCCGATGGCCAAGGCCCTCAACGACGCCCTCGGCATCGAGCGCGGCCTGATGACGACGATCCACGCGTACACGCAGGACCAGAACCTGCAGGACGCGCCGCACTCGGATCTGCGTCGCGCCCGCGCCGCCAACCTGAGCATCATCCCGACGTCGACCGGCGCCGCCAAGGCCGTCAGCCTCGTGCTGCCGGAGCTCAAGGGCAAGCTCGACGGCTACGCGCTCCGCGTGCCCGTCCCGACCGGCTCGGCGACCGACCTGACGTTCACCGCTTCGCGCGAGACCACGGTCGAAGAGGTCAACCAGATCATCAAGGATGCAGCGGAGAGCTCGCTCAAGGGCTACCTGACGTACACCGAGGACGAGATCGTCTCGGCGGACATCGTCACGGACCCGTCGTCGTGCATCTTCGACTCGGGCCTCACCAAGGTCATCGGTGACCAGGTCAAGGTCGTCGGCTGGTACGACAACGAGTGGGGCTACTCCAACCGCCTCGCCGACCTCGTCGTGCACGTCGGATCGTCGCTCTAAGCTGTGAAGACGGTTTCGGACCTGGGAGACCTGCGCGGCAAGCGCGTTCTCGTCCGCAGTGACCTCAACGTGCCTCTCGATGGCACGACGATCACCGACGACGGTCGCGTACGCGCGAGCGTGCCGACGATCAAGCGTCTTGCCGACGCAGGTGCCCGCGTCCTCGTGACGGCCCACCTGGGTCGCCCCGACGGTGTCGCCAACCCGAAGTACTCCTTGGCGCCGGTCGCCGAGCGGCTCGCAGAGCTGCTCGGCGCCCCGGTCCTGTTCGCCAACGACACGGTCGGCCCCGAGGCCCACCGCATCGCCTCGGCGCTCCAGGACGGCCAGGTCGCGGTGCTGCAGAACGTGCGGTTCAACGACGAGGAGACCAGCAAGGACAAGGACGAGCGCCGGGAGTTCGCCGGCAAGCTCGCCGACCTCGCTGACGTCTTCGTCTCCGACGGCTTCGGAGTCGTGCACCGCAAGCAGGCGAGCGTCTACGACATCGCCCGTGAGCTGCCGTCCGCCGTTGGTGAGCTGGTCGAGGCCGAGGTCGACGTGCTCAAGCGCCTGACCGAGAGCCCCGAGCGTCCCTACACGGTCGTGCTCGGCGGGTCGAAGGTCTCGGACAAGCTGGGCGTCATCGACAACCTGCTCGACAAGGCCGACAACCTGCTGATCGGCGGCGGGATGGTCTTCACGTTCCTCAAGGCGCAGGGCCACGAGGTCGGCAAGTCGCTCCTCGAGGAGGACCAGCTCGACATCGCGCGTGGCTATATCGAGCAGGCCGCCAAGCAGGGCGTACGCCTGGTGCTCCCGACGGACATCGTCGTGGCACCGGAGTTCGCCGCTGACGCGCCCGCCACGATCGTCGCTGCCGACGCGATCCCGGACGACCAGCTCGGGCTCGACATCGGTCCGGACTCCTCGGCGGCGTTCGCCGAGATCATCCGCGGCTCCAAGACGGTGTTCTGGAACGGCCCCATGGGCGTGTTCGAGATGGCGGCATTCGCTGCCGGCACCAAGGCGGTCGCGCAGGCGCTCACCGAGATCGACGGCTTGTCCGTCGTCGGTGGTGGTGACTCGGCCGCGGCCGTACGCCAGCTCGGCTTCGCTGACAGCGACTTCGGACACATCTCCACCGGGGGAGGCGCGAGCCTCGAATACCTCGAGGGCAAAACGCTGCCCGGACTCGCCATCCTCGAAGGGGACGATGCATGACCGACCGCAAGCCACTGATGGCCGGCAACTGGAAGTCCAACCTCAACCACCAGGAAGCCGTGGTGCTGGTCCAGAAGCTCGCCTGGACGCTGCAGGACAAGAAGCACGACTTCGACAAGTCCGAGGTCGTCGTGGTCCCGCCGTTCACCGACATCCGCAGCGTGCAGACGCTCGTCGACGGTGACCACCTGGCGATCGGCTACGGCGCGCAGGACGTCTCCGAGCACGACGGTGGCGCCTACACCGGCGAGATCGCCGCGTCGATGCTGGCCAAGCTCGGCTGCTCCTACGTCGTCGTCGGCCACTCGGAGCGACGTGAGTACCACGCCGAGAGCGACCAGCTCGTCAACATCAAGGCAGCCAAGACGCTCGCAGCGGGCATGAGCCCGATCGTGTGCGTCGGCGAAGGCCTCGAGATCCGCCAGGCCGGCGACCACGTGGCCTACACGCTGGCGCAGGTCGACGGCTCGCTCGCCGGTTTCACCGCCGAGCAGATGGCCTCCGTCGTCATCGCCTATGAGCCCGTCTGGGCCATCGGCACGGGCGAGGTGGCGACTCCTGAGGACGCGCAGGAGGTCTGCGCAGCGATCCGTTCGCGTGTCGAGGAGACCTGGTCGCCGGAAGTCGCGGCGGCATTGCGTATCCTTTACGGCGGATCAGTGAAAGCGGCGAACATCGCCGCCATCATGGCGAAGTCGGATGTCGACGGAGCCCTCGTTGGCGGAGCAAGCCTCCAAGCGGAGGAGTTCGCCGGAATCGCTCGGTTCTACGCCATGCCGGACCTGTCCGGCGCCTGACAACGAAGGCCCCAAACTCGTGATTCTGACGTTCTCCGTAATCCTGGCGATCAGCAGTGTGCTGATGATCGTCCTGGTTCTCATGCACAAGGGACGCGGGGGCGGCCTCTCCGACATGTTCGGTGGCGGCGTCTCCAGCTCGCTCGGCGGCTCCTCGGTCGCCGAACGCAACCTCGACCGCATCACGGTCGGTATCGCAGTCGTCTGGGTCGTGTGCATCTTCGCACTCGGCCTGCTACTGAAGGTGAGCAACTAGTGGCAGCAGGTGCTATCCGGGGCAGCCGTATCGGCTCAGGCCCCATGGGCGAGGCAGAGCGTGGCGAGGCCGCACCGCGGCAGTTCGTGACGTTCTTCTGCATCAACAACCACACGACGGAGCTGCAGTTCGCGATCGAGGCCGAGGTCCCGGAGTCCTGGGACTGCCCGCGCTGCGGAATGCCGTCGAGCGTCGACGCCGAGAACCGGCCGACCGCCAAGAAGATCGAGCCCTACAAGACGCACCTCGCCTACGTGAAGGAGCGTCGCTCCGAGACCGAGGCCGACGAGATCCTCAAGGAAGCCATCGACCTCCTGCGCACCAAGCGCAAGACCGGCGAAGTCATCTTCTGAGCCTTGTTGCTGGTTGAGGTGCGAAGGCCGCCAGCGGCCGTAGCTCCGCACCTCAACCACCCGGGTCAGAGCTTGGAGGCGGCGGCTTCGTCGAGGAGCCACGCAGTCTCGGTACGCCCCTGGGCTCCACGAGCCGGGGTGTCGTCGAGCGTGCCATCGCCCAGGGCGCGGGCGACAGCGTCGGCCTTGCCCTCGCCGGCGACGATGAACCACACCGCGTCGGAGTTGTTGAGCGCGGGAAACGTCAGCGAGATGCGTACGGGCGGCGGCTTGGGGGAGTCGAACACCTCGACCGCTCGCCGCTCCGACTCGTGAACCTGGTCGAAGCCTGGGAACAGCGAGGCGACGTGCCCGTCGGGGCCGACGCCCAGGAGGGTGACGTCGAACGGCTCGGAGGGCAGCGCAGCAGCGTACTGATCAGCCGCCTCCGCGGTGCTGAGGTCGCACCCGTGGGCCGGCATCGAGTGGATGCTCGACGCGGGCACGCCCAGACGGTCGAGGAACGCGTCTCGCGCCTGCTGGTCGTTGCGGTCGGCGTGACCCTCGGGGACGAAGCGCTCGTCACCCCAGTAGAAGTCGACCTGCGTCCAGTCGACGAGCTCGCTCTCGATCAGCTTGTAGGCGTCGATCGCGATCGTGCCGCCGGTCAGGACGACGCTGGGTCGGCGACCCTCGGCCTGGATCAGCGCGATGCGACCGGTGAGCCGGTCGGCGATCGCAGCAGCGAGCGCCGGAGCGTCCGGGTAGACCTCTTCGCTGAGCGTCATGCCGACGCCAGCATGTGCTTGATCGTCGCCTCGTAGACGTCGTCGGCGTCGAGGCGGCGCAGGTCCTCGGCCAGCAGCTCGGCGAGCGAGCGGGGGCCGAGCGGCACCTCGCGCGGGGACGAACCGGGCACGCTGAAGTGGCACGAGTGATCGGTGATCCGCTCGATCAGGACGTCGCCGTCCGGCGTGTGGAGGACGACCGACATGATCTGCGCCCCGGTGTCGCTCTTGCGTGTCTTGATGTCGACCTTGAGTCGGCTCTCGAGCCACGCGACCAGCAGGGTAGCCGCGGGGTTGCCGCTGCCGGCGATGACCGTTCCTCCGGTCACCTTGCCGTCGGACTGGTCCAACGCCGCGGCCAGCAGTGCACGCCACGGCGTCAGCCGGGTCCACGACAGGTCCGTGTCGCCGGGCACGTAGTGACGTGCCACGTTCTTGAGCGACCTGATCGGCGAGTCGGTCGCCTCGGCATCGGTCAGACGGCGACGAGCCAGCCGGCCGATCGCGTCCTGCGACGGGTCCGCCGGCGGCCTGCCGGGCCACCACACGACGACGGGGGAGTCGGGCAGCAGCAGCGGCAGCACGACCGACTCTGCGTGCTTGGTGAGCTCGCCGGAGATGCGCAGCAGGATCGACTCGCCGGACGAGTTCTCACCCACCCGCACCTTGGCGTTGAGCTCGGCGGCGCCACGGCCATCACCGAGGATCACGCCGATCACGCGCGAGGGGTGCTCGCGGGACAGCGTGGTCGCGGTCTTGAGCGCCTCGCTGACGTTCTCGTCGTCCGTGACGACGAGCAGGGTGAGCACCATGTCCATCGCGGGGCTGCCGGCGGCGACGCGCGCCTTGACCATCGCGCGGGCGATGCGCGACGAGTTGGTCTTCTCAAGTGCGATTTCCACTAAGGACGCCTCCAGGTGCGGCCGTCACGTGCGAGCATCTTGTCGGCCGACTCAGGGCCCCAGGTGCCGGACGGGTAGGTGTCGATGGTCTTCTGCCGGTCCCAGTGCTCGATGACGGGGTCGAGGATCTTCCACGACAGCTCGACCTCCTCGTGCTGCGGGAACAGCGGCGGGTCGCCCAGCAGGACGTCGAGGATCAGTCGTTCGTACGCCTCTGGGCTGCTCTCGACGAACGCGCCGCCGTAGGCGAAGTCCATGTTGACGTCGCGGATCTCCATCGTTGTGCCGGGCACCTTGGCGCCGAACCGCAGCGTCACGCCCTCATCGGGCTGGATGCGCATGACGAGCGCGTTCTGGCCGAGCTCCTCGACGTCGTTCTTGTTGAAAGGCTGGTGCGGAGCCCGCTTGAACACCACGGCGACCTCGGTGACGCGTCGCCCGAGGCGCTTGCCGGCGCGCAGGTAGAACGGGGTGCCGGCCCAGCGCCGGGTGAGGACGTCGATGCGCATCGCTGCGTAGGTCTCGGTCATCGACGACTGAGGAATGCCGTCTTCCTCCTTGTAGCCCAGCACCTGCTCGCCGCCGGCCCAGCCGCCGACGTACTGGGCGCGGGCCGTGTGCAGGTCCATCCGAGCCGGGGGACGTGCGTTGGCGAGGATCTTCTGCTTCTCGATGCGCAACGACGAGGCGTTGAACGAGACCGGCTCCTCCATCGCGATGAGCGCCATGAGCTGCAGCAGGTGGTTCTGGATCACGTCGCGGGCGGCACCGATGCCGTCGTAGTAACCGGCGCGCGAGCCGATGCCGATGTCCTCGGCCATCGTGATCTGCACGTGGTCGACGTAGTGGTTGTTCCAGATCGGCTCGAACATGCCGTTGGCGAAGCGGAACGCCAGGATGTTCTGGACCGTCTCCTTGCCGAGGTAGTGGTCGATGCGGAACACCGAGCGACGGGGGAACACCTCGCCGACGATGCGGTTGAGCTCCTCGGCCGACTTGAGGTCGTGGCCGAACGGCTTCTCGATGACGACGCGTCGCCAGCCCTCGGACGACTCGGCGAGGCCGTGTTTCTTGATCTGCGAGACCACGACGGGGAACAGCCCTGGCGGGATCGACAGGTAGAACGCATGGTTGCCACCGGTGCCCTGCTGCTCGTCGAGCTCGGCCATGGTCTTGCCGAGCCGTTCCCAGGCGTCGTCGTCGTCGAACTCACCCGGGACGAACCGGATGCCGGCAGCGAGCTGGTTCCAGACCGTCTCGCTCCACGGCGTACGCGCACCGTCCTTGGCTGCCTGCTTGATCATGTTGGCGAACTTCGAGGTGCCGAAGTCGTGGCGCGCGAAGCCGACAAGCGCGAACCCCGGTGGCAGGAGGCCCCGGTTGGCGAGGTCGTAGATCGCCGGGACGAGCTTCTTCTTGGCCAGATCGCCCGTCACGCCGAACAGGATGAGGCTGCAGGGCCCGGCGATGCGGGGGAGCCGGCGATCCTTGGGATCTCTCAGCGGGTTGTCAATCAGACTCACTGACCGAGCACCTCACGCAGGCGCTTGAGGCCCGCCTCGACGTCATTGAGGTGCAGCCGCAGCACGGGCCGACCGTGGTCGCGCAGCACGGCAGCGTCGCCGGCAGCCTGAGAGTCGATGAACGAGCCGAACGAGAAGTCCCGGCCCGGAACCGCGAGGTCCTCCGACGGCGTGCCGGTGACCTGCAGGAACACGCCGTTGGGCGTGCCGCCCTTGTGATACTGGCCAGTCGAGTGCAGGAAGCGCGGACCCCAGCCGAAGGTGACGGGCCGGCCGAGCCGCTGTGCCAGCACCTCGCGCACACCGGCGAAGTCGGCGTAGGCGATGCGGTCGAGGTAGACCTGCACGGCGAGGTAGCCGTGTTGCAGGTCGAGCTTGCCGAGCAGGGCGCTGACGGCCTCCGGGACGGTGGAGCCCTCGCCGTAGATGTCGATGCCCTCGTCAGTCGCATCGGGGGTCGGCACCTCGCCGCTGCCAGAGAGGAGCTCGCGGGCGGCCTGCTTGGCACTCTCGACGTCGGGCTGGTCGAACGGGTTGATCCCGATGAGCCGGCCCGCGATCACGACGGCGACCTCCCACAGCAGCATCTGCGCACCGAGGTCGGCGTCGATCGCCGCGGCATAGCCGGACTGCGCCTCCGGGGTGTACGTGCTGCCGATCGACACCAGGATCGAGTCGGCGGTGCTGGGGTTGAAGTTGACGGCGTTCTCGTAGGGGACGACGACCGGGAGGATGCCCTTGCCGAGCTTGCCCGTCGACTCGGCGACGAGCTGCTCGATCCAGTCGCCGACGCCGTGCCGGGTCTGGTCGGCGATCACGAGCTTGTCGACGCGGTGCCGGTTGGCGACGCCCATCAGGACGCCGAGCCGCAGCGCCGGGTTGTCGGCGTCGTCCGCGTAGAGCGCAGCCTCGGCAGCAGCCGCCTCGTCGAGCAGCGCGCCGATGTCGGCTCCGGCCAGCCCGCTCGGGACGAGGCCGAACGCCGTGAGCGCCGAGTAGCGCCCGCCGACATGAGGGTCGGCGTGGAACACGCGATAGCCCGCCGCGGTGGCCTCGCCATCGAGCGGCGAGCCGGGATCGGTGACCACGACGATGTGGTCGGCGGGGTTGAGACCGGCGTCGGTGAACGCCTGCTCGTACGCCCGACGCTGGCTGTCGGTCTCGACGGTCCCGCCGGACTTGCTCGACACCACCACGATCGTGCGATCGAGGCCTTCAGACAGTGCTGACCGCACCATGTCGGGCTGCGACGAGTCGAGCACCGTCAGTGGGACGCCGGCCTGGTCGCAGATGACCTCCGGGGCGAGCGACGAGCCGCCCATGCCGCAGAGCACGACCCGGTCGAGCCCCTTGGCACGGAGCTGCTCGCGCAGCTCGGTGATCTCGGCGACCAGGGGCCGCGAGGCCTGAGGCAGCCGCGTCCAGCTCAGCCGGATGCTGGCCTCGGACTCGGCGTCAGGGCCCCACAGCGTGGCGTCCTGACCCGCGACACGTGAAGCGACGCGCTGCTCGATGGCATCGCGGAGCGCCGTGTCGTACTCGTGCTGGGCAGGGATCGTGAGCGCGATCTGCACCACGGCTCAGGCCTTGTCGAGCTCGGTCTGGACGGTCTCCAGCAACTCATTCCATGACTTCTCGAACTTGTCGACACCCTCGACCTCGAGCAGCTCGACGACCTCGTCGTACTTGATGCCCTGGGCCTCGAGGTCGGCGATGACCTGACGCGCGTCGTCGTAGGTGCCGTGCACCGTGTCGCCGGTGACCTCACCGTGGTCGGCGAACGCCTCGAGGGTCTTCTCCGGCATCGTGTTGACGGTGTCGGAGACGACGAGCTCGCTGACGTACATCGTGTCGGGGTAGGCCGGGTCCTTGACGCCGGTCGATGCCCACAGCGGACGCTGCGTGTTGGCGCCCTGGGCCGCGAGGGCCTTGAAGCGGTCCGATCCGAACACCTCTTCGTACGCCTCGTAGGCCAGTCGCGCGTTGGCGATGGCCGCCTTGCCGCGCAGGGGGCTGTCCTCGGGCAGGCGCTTGTCGATCTCGGAGTCGACGCGGCTGACGAAGAACGACGCGACCGACTCGATCGTCGAGAGGTCCTTGCCGTTGGCTGCAGCCTGCTCGAGGCCGTAGAGGTAGGCGTCCATGACGCCGCGGTAGCGCTCGAGCGAGAAGATCAGGGTCACGTTGACGCTGATGCCCTCGGAGATCGTCGCGGCGATCGCGGGCAGACCCTCGACGGTCGCAGGGATCTTGATCAGGGTGTTGGGGCGGTCGACGCGCTCCCAGAGGCGCTTGGCGAGTGCCACCGTGCCGTCGGTGTCCTTGGCGAGGTCAGGATCGACCTCGATCGAGACCCGGCCGTCGACGCCGCCCGTGGCGTCGAACACCGGCCGCATGATGTCGCAGCCGTTCTGGACGTCGGTCGTCGTGAGCTCGAAGACCGTGGTCTTGACGTCGGCGCCGGACGCCTTGAGCGTCTTGACCTGCTCGGCGTAGCGCTCACCCTTGGAGATCGCAGCCGCGAAGATCGTGGGGTTCGTCGTCACGCCGACGACGCCGGAGTCGGCCACCAACGAGGCGAGGTTGCCGGTCTCGATGCGCTCTCGCGAGAGGTCGTCGAGCCAGATCGATACTCCTGCGTCGGAGAGGGCCTGCAGACGGTCGTTCATGATGTCTCCTTGGAATTCAGTTGTACGGGTCAGTGGGCTTGGGCGTCGGCATTGTCGGCGGGGCCGACAGCTCCGGCGGGCCGGGCGTGGAACGGAGCCGATGGCTCGCCCGCGGCGGCTGCGATCGAGTCCTTGGCAGCGGCCACGACGGCTTCGGCGGTGATGCCGAACTTGTCGTAGAGCGTCGCGTAGTCGGCCGAGGCGCCGTAATGCTCGAGGCTCACGATGCGGCCGGCGTCGCCGACGACGTCGCGCCAACCGAGCGCGACACCCGCCTCGACCGACACGCGTGCGCGGAGCTTCGGCGGGATGACGCTGTCACGGTAGGAACTGTCCTGCTGCTCGAACCACTCACGGCACGGCATCGAGACGACGCGCGCCGAGATGCCGTCGGCGGCGAGGAGCTCGCGTGCCTTGACGGCGAGCTGCACCTCGGAACCGGTCGACACCAGGATCACGTCGGGCTCGCCCTCGGCGTCGATCAGCGTGTAGGCGCCACGGGCAACCTCGGACGCCGAAGCCCAGCCGTCGGTGCCGCGGGGGAACGTCGGCAGGTTCTGCCGGCTCAGCGCCAGTGCCGCCGGGCGGTCCGTGATGCCCAGTAGCGTGCGCCACACGGCGATCGTCTCGTTGGCGTCGGCAGGCCGGATGACGTCGAGGCCCGGGATCGCGCGCAGCGCGGCGAGGTGCTCGACCGGCTGGTGGGTCGGTCCGTCCTCGCCGAGGCCGATCGAGTCGTGCGTCCAGACGTACGTGACCGGCAGCTCCTGCAGCGCTGCGAGGCGTACGGCGGGGCGCATGTAGTCGCTGAACACGAGGAACGTGCCACCGTATGGCCGGGTCAGCCCGTGCTGGACCATGCCGTTCATGAGCGCGCCCATGGCGTGCTCGCGGATGCCGAAGTGGAGCACCCGGCCGTACCAACCGCCCTGGAACTTGGCGGTGGAGTGCTCAGGCGGCAGGAACGACGGCTCACCCTTGGGTGTCGTGTTGTTGGAGCCGGCCAGGTCGGCCGACCCGCCCCACAGCTCAGGGAGCTGGGGAGCCGCGGCGGACAGGAACTCACCGGAGGCGACGCGGGTCGCGACGCCCTTGGGATCGGCCTCGTACGTCGGAAGGTCGGCGTCCCAGCCGTCGGGCAGCTGGCGCTTGGACAGTCGCTCGAGCAGCGCGGCGCCGTCGGGCGAGGCGGTCGCCCAGGCGTCGAACGTCTTCTGCCAGGCCTCGTGCTCAGCGACGCCACGGTCGCGCGCCTTGCGGGTGTGCTCGATGACGTCGTCGTCGACGATGAACGTCTTGTCGGGATCGAAGCCGAGGAGCTCCTTGGTTGCGCGGATCTCGTCGTCGCCGAGGGCCGAGCCGTGCGAGCCGCCAGTGCCCTGCGCGGTCGGTGCGGGCCACGCGATGATCGTGCGGAGCTTGATGAAGCTGGGCTTGTCGGTGACGGCCTCAGCGGCCTGGTAGGCGTCCCAGAGGGCCTGGACGTCCTCGACATAGCCCGTGCCGCCGATGGTCCAGTCGACGGTCTGCACGTGCCAGCCGTACGCCTCGTAGCGTGCCGCGACGTCCTCGGTGAACGCCACGTCGGTGTCGTCCTCGATCGAGATCTTGTTGTCGTCCCACAGCAGCGTCAGGTTGCCGAGCTTCTGGTGGCCCGCGAGCGACGACGCCTCACCCGAGACGCCCTCCTGCAGGTCGCCGTCGGACGCGATGGCGTAGATGCGGTGGTCGAAGGGGCTCTCACCGGCGCCGGTGCTGGGGTCGAGCAGTCCGCGCTCACGGCGGGCGGCCATCGCCATGCCGACGGCGTTGGCGACGCCCTGGCCGAGGGGGCCGGTCGTGACCTCGACGCCGGGGGTGTGGTTGTACTCGGGGTGGCCCGGGGTCTGGCTTCCCCACGTGCGCAGGCTCTTGAGGTCGTCGAGCGTCATCGGGTAGCCGGCGAGGAAGAGCTGGATGTACTGCGTGAGGCTCGAGTGGCCACACGACAGGATGAAGCGATCGCGGCCCGCCCAGTGCGGATCGGTCGGGTCATGACGCAACAGACGCTGGTAGTGCAGGTAGGCCACGGGGGCCAGACTCATCGCGGTGCCGGGGTGGCCGTTGCCGACCTTCTGCACTGCGTCGGCGGCCAGGAGACGGACGGTGTCCACGGCCTTCTTGTCGAGGTCTGTCCACTCCAGTGAGGGGGTTCCGGACGTCACAGCTCTGGCTCCTGTTGTTCGAACGAGGGTCTGGTTTGATCGGCTTCATGGGCCGTCAAGACGAGCCTACTCGCGTCCTTTAGACTCTGAACGTGAGCACCGTGGGCGTGAGATCAGTCGTCGGCGCCGACGTACCCTCTTCGCCGCGTTTCATCGATGTCGTCAAGTCCTACGTCGCGCTGACCAAGCCGCGCATCATCGAGCTGCTGCTGCTCACGACCGTTCCGATCATGTTCCTGGCCGAGCAGGGCGTGCCGTCGGCATGGCTTGTCGTCGCCACGGTGGTCGGCGGGACGCTCTCGGCCGGCAGCGCCAACGCGCTCAACTGCGTCGTCGACGCCGACATAGACCAGCTCATGCGCCGCACGTCCCGTCGGCCGCTGCCGCGCCACCAGGTCGGCACGCGCGGGGCGCTCTACTTCGGTCTCGCCCTCGGCGTCGTCTCGACGATCTGGCTGTGGACGCTGGTCAATCCACTGTCGTCGATGCTGGCCCTGGCCGCCAACGTCTTCTACGTCGTCGGCTACACCATGATCCTCAAGCGCCGCACGACCCAGAACATCGTCTGGGGCGGCGCCGCTGGCTGCTTCCCGGCGCTGATCGGCTGGACCGCGGTCACCAATGAGCTGGCGTGGGCGCCGGTCGTGATGTTCATGGTCGTGTTCTTCTGGACGCCGCCGCACTTCTGGTCGCTCGCGATGCGCTACCGCGAGGACTACGCCGCGGCCAGCGTCCCGATGCTCCCGTCGGTCACGACGTCGGCCGAGGTCGCGAAGCAGATCGTCGCCTATTCGTGGGTCATGGTCGGCACGTCACTGCTGCTGTGGCCGATCACCCCGACGGGTTGGTTCTACCCGGCGGTCGCCATCACGCTCGGCATCGTGTTCCTCGTCGAGGCCTACGACCTCAAGTCGCGTGCGATGGACACCGAGGACCTCGCGATCCTCAAGCCCATGCGGCTGTTCCACTACTCCAACGCCTACCTGGCGCTGCTGTTCGTGGCCGCCGCGGTCGACCCCTTCCTGCGCTAGGCGGAGCCTGCGGTGACCGGCGGCCTGTCGATCCGCCTGGCGGAGCCTGACGACTGGGCCGACTGGCGCCTGCTTCGACAGCGCTCGCTGACCGAGGACCCTGATGCGTTCTCGTCGTCGACGAGGATGTGGACCGGCGACAACGACACCGAGGATCGGTGGCGCGCACGGCTCGCCGACGGCCCTTGCTTCATCGCCTATGACGACGACCGGCCGGTCGGCATGGTCGCCGGGTCGGTCGTCGACGACGCAGCCCAGCTGACCTCGATGTGGGTCGCTCCGGAGGCGCGCCGGCGTGGCATCGGCACCGCGTTGATCGAGCGGGTCGTCAAGTGGGCCGCCGGCCGGCCGCTGAGCCTGCGCGTCATGGACGGCAACCAGGCGGCCGTCACGGCGTACGAGCGGCAGGGCTTCGTGCTGCAGCAGGGCACGGATGCTGAGGGTTGTCGCCGGATGCTGCACACGCCCTGACTGCGTACGCTGGCGGCGTGAGCTCTCCGGGGTACCGTCTCGTCGCGGCGGCGCGCGACCGCAACCTCTCGGAGCGGTTCTTCCGTCGGTTCAAGCGAGTCGGCCTGCGCGGTGTCCTCGCGGACCTCAACCGTGTCGGGGCACACGCCGACGTACCGGGTGAGGCACCCATCGCCGGTATGACGTGGCGGGACGACGACCGCGACACCGAGCGCTGGTTCCCGCAGGGCATCACGACGTCGGCCGACGCCTACGGGGCCGAGCCCAGCGGCGGCATGTTCGAGGGGCACAACGTCGTGATGACCAGCTGGTACGCCCACGGGTGGCGCGGCTGGCTGCAGCTCGGCTCCCGGATCTCGGTGATCGACTGGACCGACGAGGAGCCACCCCGCTACCGGCACGTGCTGCTCACGGCTCCCAAGCGGCTCGGTTTCTTCCACCGGCTGCGCCCCGTGAGGGTGCATGCCGGCGGGATCGTCTGGTACGGCGACCACCTGTTCGTCGCCGGCAGCTCGTCCGGCGTCCGGGTCTTCCGCCTCGACGACATCGTGCGGGTCCGCAACCGGCTGCGCACCAAGGGCTACCGCTACATACTGCCGCAGTACTCGTTCTACGCTGCCGAGCACGACGACGGCGACCGCATGACGTACTCGTTCATGTCGCTCGACCGGGCCGGTGCCGAGGACCACCTCGTGGCGGGGGAGTACGGCCGCAAGGGCGGCAGCCACCGCCTGATCCGCTACGCGATCGACCGTGACACCCAGCTGCTGCGCAGCGACGACCGCGGCTGGGCAGTGGCGACCGAGCTGCACGACCGGCAGATCGCCCGGATGCAGGGCGCCGTGGTCTTCGACGGCACATGGGCCATCACGTCGAGCAACGGCGAGGGCAACCCCGGGGATCTGTGGGTGGGGACGCCCGGGGACTACGTCCGGCACCAGGGTGTCCTGCCGACCGGGCCCGAGGACATCACCTACCTTCCTCAACGCCGCTGGCTCTGGTCGCTCACCGAGTGGCCGGGCCGCCGATGGGTCTATGCGATCGACGCCGACCGGTGGGTGACTGACCGAAAAACCCCGTCCTGACGGCCCTGCCGCCCTAGGATGCGGTGATGACGAGCCAGCAGGCGGTTGCCCTCATCGGACTCATGTTCAGCCTCGTGAGCGTCGTGCTCTCGGGCTGGTTCTCGGTGCGCACGGCCAAGATGGGCCACAAGCTGCGCATCGAGGCCGAGCGGCGCAAGGAGGAGGAGACCGCGATCAAGGCGGCCGAGAAGGTCTACGAGCCCTTGGCCCAGGCCGCAGCCGAGCTGCAGTCACGGATCTACAACATCGTGGAAACTGGCTGGGTCTCACTGGTCAAGCGGTACGAGAGCCACGGCGACTACGCCTCCACCAGCACCGCGTTCTTGTTCGCGCACTACTTCGGCTGGATCGAGGCACGTCGCGAAGCCGTCCTGTCCTCGAGCGGCAAGGGCCGGCGCGACGAGTCCGTGCAGCGGTTGATCGACGGCGTGACCGCCACGCTGCGCCGCAGCGAGTCCGGTGACGGCTTCCTGTTCTTCGCCGCCGAGCAGCGGGCCATCGGCGAGCTCATGGTCTCGTGGGAGTTCATCCCTGACACCACGACGCGGTTGCCCCACGTCGACGGCTACGCCGCATTCGTCAAGCGCTACCGCACCGATGAGGAGTTCCGTGCGTGGTTCCAGCCGGTCAACACCGGCATGAGCAAGGTGTCCGAGGGTGACAACCGCCGACTCATCGAGATCCAACGCGCGCTGGTCGACCTGATCCGCGAGCTGGATCCGAATGATCGCTACACGTTCGGCTACGAGCTCGAGGCGATCGACCTCAGCGAGATCGGCGTGATTGCGCCGGTGGAGCGCAAGCCGCGGTTCCCGGGGAAGGTGCCCGTATGACGCGGCAGGTCATCAGCACCGATCAAGCCCCGGGGTCGCGCTCTACAGCTAGGGAGTGCGAATCGGCTCCATCATCTACGTGTCGGGCATGGTCGGGATCGACGTGACCACCAAGCAGCTCGCCGGCGACACGATCCAGGAGCAGACCCGACAGGCGCTGCGCAACTGCGCCGCTGTCGTCGAGGCGGGCGGAGGCGCGCTGGACGACGTCGCGCAGGTGACCGTCCTGATCGCGAATCCCGCCGACTTCGACGGGATGAACGAGGCGTACGCCGAGGTGTTCGCGACCGAGCCGCCGGCTCGTGCGGTTGCGCGGTTCGGGCCGGAGATCCCGAACGTCCTCGTGTCGATCATGATGACCGCGCACGTCGCGGACTGATCGTCAGGCCGGGCGGCGGTCGAGCGGTGCGGACGCAGGTTGCGTTGTCGAGACGACCGTGACCAGCAGCCTGGTGCCGCCGGCGATCAGGGCTGCGGCGCCGACGAGGTGGGTCGCCACGAGGGCGATCGGCAGGTCGGTGAAGTACTGGACGAACCCGATCGTCCCCTGAGCGAGCTCGACGAGCAGCAGGATCACCGCGATGCGCCCGGCCGGGGTCCGCTTCAGCAACACGCAGGCGGCCACCGTGAGCGCCACCAGAAGGTAGACGCTTGCCGCGTGCACATGGCTCATGACGTGGGGATCGAGGCCGTTGCGCGGGGCGTCCGCGTCGCCGGCATGCGGACCGGCACCGGTGACTGTCGTGCCGAGGTAGACCGCGACCCACAGGACGACGTACGTGGCGAGGACGACCTGCTTGGCGTACGCCGGCAGGGTGACGTCGTTGGTGCCGCGCAGGCGTACGACCAGCAGCATCGACGCAGCCACGAGCAGCATCGACAGGATCATGTGGAGCGACACGATCCACGGGTTGAGGTCGGTCAGCACCGTGATGCCGCCGATGACGCCCTGGAACGGGACACCGAGGGCGATGAGGGCTGCGAGGCGGCGCAGCTCGCGGGTCGTGCCGGCCCAGCGCCACACGGCGACGAACGTCGCGACGACGACCGCGATCAGCACGTAGGTCAGCATGCGGTTGCCGAACTCGATCACTCCGTGCACGCCGAGCGCGCGATGCGGCACGAACGAGCTGTCGGTGCACTGTGGCCACGTCGGACAGCCCAGACCCGAACCGGTGAGGCGTACGAGACCGCCGGTCAGCACGATCACGATGTTGGCGACGACCGCCGCCCAGGCCCACCGCTCGACGTCGGCTCGCTCCGGTGCCCGCAGGCTTGCTGTCACTCCCACTTGAACGTCCTTGAGACTCCGAGGCCGCAGCAACCGGCCCACACGAACAGCACCACGATGGAGAAGGCGTCGGGCCCCTGCCCGGCGAACGTGTCACGCAATCCCTGGCCCAGCGCACCCGACGGCAGCAGCTGGAGGGCGTGATGTGCCCCGTCGGGGTAGCGGCTCAGCGGCACGAGGAGGCCGCCACCGACGAGCAGCAGGACGTACACGAGGTTGGCGACGGCGAGCGTCGCCTCGGCGCGCAACGTGCCGGCGATCAGCAGTCCGAGCGAGCCGAAGGCCGCCGTGCCGAGCACCGCGAGCAGCACCATCTGGGCGAACGCGGTCAGGCCGCCGTGCGGGTCCCAGCCGAGCAGCAGCCCGACGACGGACAGCAGCGTGAGCTGGGCGATCTCGACGACCGTGATCGCCCCGATCTTGCCGAGCATCAGGCCCCATCGTGGGAGCGGCGACGCGCCGAGCCGCTTGATGACGCCGTAGCGTCGTTCGAATCCGGTCGCGATCGCCAGCGACGTGAACGACGTCGACAACACCGCAAGGGCCAGGATGCCGGGCGTGATGATGTCGATCGGCCGGCCGGCGCCGAGGTCGACGACGTCGTTGGACCGGGTGCCCAGCACGAGGAGCATCAGCGGGATGACGAGCGTCAGCAGCAGCTGCTCGCCGTTGCGCGACAGCAGTCGCAGCTCCATGGCGACCTGGGAGCGGAGCATCGCCGGCGTGGCAGCCGCACCTGGGTTGGGGGAGAGGTCCAGGGTCATCGAAGGGCCTTGCCGGTGAGCTCGAGGAACCGGTCCTCGAGGGTCTGCCGCTCGACGAGCATCGACTCAGTCAGCACGCCCTCGCCGGCGCACCACGCCGACAGGGTCGCCAGCAGCGCCGGGTCGATGTCGCCGGCGATGACGTACGCGCCCGGGCTCACCTCGTCGACCTTGGTGTCGTGGGGGAGCGCGTGCATCAACTTCTGGACGTCGAGCCCCGCGCGGGCGGTGAATCGTACGGTGTTCTTGGCACCCGAGGAGGCGAGTGCCTGCGGCGTGCCGGAGGCGATCACGCGGCCCTCGTCGACGATGTGCACCTGGTCGGACAGCGTCTCGGCCTCGTCCATGAAGTGCGTCGTCAGGACCGTCGTGACGCCGCTGTCGCGCAGCTCGGTGACGAGGTCCCACGTGGCGTGGCGGGCCTGCGGGTCGAGTCCCGCCGTCGGCTCGTCGAGGAACAGCAGCTCGGGCCGGCCGACCACCGCCATCGCGAGGCTGAGTCGCTGCTGCTGGCCGCCCGACAGCCTGCGGAACGGAGTCGAGCCGTAGCCCTGCATCCCCAGCCGTTCGGTCAGCTCGTCGACGTCGAGCGGATGCGCGTGCAGCGACGCGATGTGGCGGAGCATCTCGTACGCCCGCGCGCCGGACCAGGCGCCGCCGGACTGGAGCATCACGCCGACGCGGGGCTTGAGCTTGCGCCCGTCCGCGATGGGGTCGAGGCCGAGCACGCGAACCGCGCCGCCCTGAGGCGTACGAAATCCCTCGCACGTCTCGATCGTCGTCGTCTTGCCGGCGCCGTTGGGTCCCAGGATCGCCGTCACGGTGCCCGCCTCGACGGTCAGGCTGAGCCCGTCGACCGCGGTCACCGAGCCATATCGCATGACGAGATCGGTGACCTCGACGGCGGGCTGATTCACCTGATCAGTGTAGGTGTCGGCTGTCGGTCGCCCGCTCTAGGCTGTCGGTCATGGATCTCCCGGTCATGCCCCCGCTCCAACCCATGCTGGCCAAGTCGGTCAAAGGCGTTCCGGCGGCGGACTCGGTCGAGGGCGGCCTGTCCTACGAGCCGAAGTGGGACGGCTTCCGGTGCATCGTGTTCCGCGACGGTGACGAGGTCGAGCTCGCCAGCCGCTCGACCAAGCCATTGACGCGCTACTTCCCTGACGTGGTCGAGGCGATCAAGGCCGAGACGCCCGACCGCTGCGTACTCGACGGCGAGATCTTCATCGCGATCGACGGGCGCCTCGACTTCGATGCGCTGTCGCAGCGCATCCACCCTGCGGCGTCGCGCGTCGCGACATTGGCTGACCGCACGCCGGCCTCGTTCGTCGCGTTCGACCTGCTGGCGCTCGACGGCGAGTCGTTCCTCGCCGAGCCGTTCTCCGTGCGCCGGGCGCGTCTGGAGGAGGCGCTGTCCTCGGCGGCCGACCCGATCCATGTCACGCGTACGACCACGGACGCGGCCGAGGCGCAGGAGTGGTTCGGCATCTTCGAGGGCGCCGGGCTCGACGGTGTCGTCGCCAAGGCGCTCGCCAAGCCCTACGCGCCCAACGGCCGCACGATGCTCAAGGTCAAGCACGCGCGCACCGCCGATGTCGTGGTGGCCGGCTATCGCCTGCACAAGACGTCGACGCCGGAGCGTCCGTTGCTGGGGTCGATGCTGCTCGGCCTCTACGCAGACGACGGCCAGCTCCAGCACGTGGGCGTCGCCGCCTCGTTCACCGAGTCGCGCCGGGCGGAGCTGATCGCCGAGCTCGAGCCGCTCATCGTCGACACGTCGGAGCACCCGTGGGGCAAGTGGCAGGACGCCGAGGCGCAGGCCGGTTCGCGGCTGCCCGGCGGTCAGAGTCGCTGGTCAGGCACCAAGGACCTCTCCTTCGTGACCCTCGCGCCCACCCGCGTCGCGGAGGTCGGCTATGAGCACATGGAGGGCATCGGCGACGGTGCCCGGTTCCGCCACACAGCGCAGTTCAAGCGCTGGCGCCCAGACCGCGAGCCCCAGTCCTGCACGTACGAACAGCTCGAAGAGGTCGCCAAGTACGACCTCAGCCAGATCCTCACCTGAGGCGGCGACACGCTGGTTGAGGTGCGGAGGCCGCCCGCGGCCGAAGCCTCGAAACCAGTCCGGCGAATCAGCTGCTGAGGCGGCGTAGCCGCTCGATGAGCTGCTCGTCCGGCACGGCGTACGTCTGCTTGTTCAGCTCGTCCTTGAGCGACTCGGGCAGTTCGCCGGACGTCTTGACCTCGGTGTGCAGCCGCTCCATCGTCGCGTCGAGCTCACCGGCGGTCTCGGCCGCCTCCTTTAGGCCGTCGAGGAGCGACTGAGGCACGTCCTCGCGGTACTTGTAGTGGATCTTGTGCTCGAGGCTTGCCCAGAAGTCCATCGCGATCGTCCGCAGCTGCACCTCGACGAGCACCGGGATCTCGCCGTCGCTGAGGAAGACCGGCACCTCGACCAGCGCGTGCAGACTGCGATAGCCGTTGGGCTTCGGGGTCTTGATGTAGTCACGCACCTCGACCACACGGACGTCCGACTGCCCCGTCAGCAGGTCGAAGATCGTGTAGACGTCGGACACGAAGCTGCACGTCACGCGTACGCCTGCGATGTCGGTGATCCGCTCGGCGATCGACTCGAACGTCGGCTCGCACTGCTTGCGGCCCATCTTCTCGACGATCGACTCGGGATTCTTGAGCCGGGACGACACGTGCTCGATGGGGTTGGTGTCGTGGAGGTGGGCGAACTCGTCGCGGAGGATTGTCAGCTTGGTGACGATCTCCTCCATGCCGAACTTGTAGCGCATCATGAAGCGGGTGAAGTCCTGACGGAGCTGCTGCGCGTCCTGGGAGGCGAAGTCACCGTCGGCCCGCTCGATGAGTCGTCCGAGGTCCATCCGGGTCGGCGTCGGGTCCACCTGCCCACTGTAGGCAGACGTTCCCCGAGTTGCCTGTGAAGGCCCCATGAATGTCGCGGTCAGGAGCCGGGCAGCGGGACGTTCTCCAGGCCGATGATCCGCCCGTCTTCGATGTATCTGATCGTCAGGGTGTTGTAGCCGGCATCGCGGATGGTCACGTCGAACAGCTGCAACAGCTCTTCGCCGGCCCGCCCCTCGAAGGAGACATCAGCAGCCGATCCGTCGAGCCAGGTGAGCTTGACGTGGTCGTGGATGCGCCAGCCCTCATCGGGCCTGGTCTCGCCGGATCCGGCAGCCACGAACGACAGCCAGACGTACCCCTCGGCCCGGCCGGCAGGCAGCCGGGTCAGCGTGACCTCGTCGCCGAACGAGACGACGTGCTGGGTGATCATGAGGCCTCGACTCCTCAGCGCCTACGCACGAGGCGCTACCTCCATCATGCTTCTTCGGCGACCTTCTTGGCCTTGCTCGGCTGTACGCGTTTGGGCTCGCCCGGCATCTTCGGATACTCCGGCGGATAGGGCATCTCGACGGGATTGGCCTCCCAAAGGTCGAGCAGCGGCTTCAGCGAGTGCTGCACGTCGTCGATCTCGGCCCATGCGTCGCCCTGGGCGGCGAGGCGATCAGGCACCGTGTGCAGCGTGAACGCCCGCGGGTCCTCGAGGGTCGCCAGCTCGTCCCACGTCACCGGTGTCGAGACGGTCGCGCCGGGAGCGGGCCGCAGGCTGTAGGCCGAGGCGATCGTGCGGTCGCGGCAGTTCTGGTTGAAGTCGACGAACACATTGTTCTCGCGCTCCTCCTTCCACCATGCGGTCGTAACCCCGTGCGTACGCTTCTCGAGCTCGCGGGCGATCGCGATCGCGCCGTGGCGGACGTCGGTGAAGGTCCAGCGGGGCTCGATGCGTACGTAGACGTGGATGCCACGCTTGCCGCTGGTCTTGGGGAATGCCCGGATGCCCAGCTCCTCGAACAGTTCACGCGCGACACCCGCAATGCGTACGGCGTCGGCGAACGTGGCGGAGCCGAACGGGTCGAGGTCGATGCGCAGCTCGTCGGGCCGGTCGTTGTCGTCGCGCCGCGTCGGCCACGGGTGGAACGTGATGGCACCCATGTGAGCCGCCCATGCCGCGGTGGCGATCTCGGTCATGCAGATCTCGTCGGCGACGCGGCCGGACGGGAACAGGATGCGCGTGCTCTCGACGTACGGGGGAGCGCCGCGCATCATCCGCTTCTGATAGAACGCATCGCCGTGGCTGTCGGCGCGCGTCGACATGACCATGCCCTCACGGACGCCCTTGGGCCATCGCTCCAGCGCGACGGGACGGTTGCGGAGAGCGCGCATGAGGCCGTCCTCGACGGCGACGTAGTACTCCGCGACCATCAGCTTGGTCACCTCAGGTGAGAAGTCGGTCGCCTCGTAGATCACCCGGGTCGGACTCGAGACGCGGACGCTGCGCCCGCCGGCCTCGATCTCGACCGCATCGCTCGCCATGCGATCACTCTAGGGCGGCGCGCTGTCAGTTGACGGCGATCTCCTGCGCGCCGGTCATCGAACGGAGCTCGTCGTACGTCGTCGAGAACACCGCAGCGGGATGGCCGGCCGCGGCCCAGATCTCGTCGAACGCCTGCAGTGCAGGGTCGAGGAACGTGCGGATCGGCCGGGGATGGGCGATCGGTGAGACGCCGCCGATGACCTGCCCGGTGTGCTCGCGTACGAACCCGGGCTTGGCGCGCTTGAGGGCGATCACGTCGATCGAGGCGGCGACCTTGTCGGTGTCGACCCGATGCGCCCCGGAGGTGAGGACCAGGACCGGCTCGGTCTCGCCGGCACGGTTCGTCGCGGCGAAGATCAGGCTGTTGGCGATCGCGCCGACCTCGCAGCCGAGCGCCTCGGCGGCCAGCGCGGCCGTGTGGACGGAGTCGGGAAGGACGACGATCCGACCCGCTCCGCCGCGGCTCGTGAGCTCGACGCGGAAGCGGGAGACCGACAGATGCTCACTCATGCCACGCAACGTATCGGAACGCCGCAGCGGGTTAGGCTCACCTTCGTTGTGTCGGCTTGGTGAATAAAGGCACACTTGTCTTGTGAAATACACCGGTTCGGACGACGCGTCGGTGGTAGACGACGCTCCGACCCGGGAGCGCGTCGCCACCACGATCCTCCAGAACGGCCCGTCGACGGCTGCTGACCTCGCGGTCCAGCTGCACCTGACGCCGGCCGCCGTACGCCGTCACCTCGACCAGCTCCTGGCCGACGGCGTGCTCGAGGCGCGCGACCAGCGGATCACCGGCCACCGCGGACGCGGCCGGCCGGCCAAGGTCTTCGTCATCACCGACGCCGGGCGCGACCACTTCGGGCACGCGTACGACGTGTTGGCCGCAGGCGCCCTGCGCTACCTCGCCGAGACCGGGGGAGACGAGGCCGTCATGGAGTTCGCTCGCCACCGGCTCAGCGACACCGAGGAGCGCTACCGCCCCCTCTTGGCCATGGCCGAGCCCGACCAGCGCCCCAAGGTGCTCGCCGACGCGCTCAGCGCGGACGGCTACGCCGCGTCCGTCGGCTCCACCCCCGCAGGCACCCAGATGTGCCAGCACCACTGCCCGGTCGCCCACGTGGCCGGGGAGTTCCCCCAGATGTGCGAGGCCGAGACCGAGATGTTCGCGCGTCTCCTCGGCACCCACGTGCAGCGGCTCGCCACGATCGCCCATGGCGACGGTGTCTGCACGACCCACCTGCCAAAGAACACCCCAGCAGAGAGGTTGCCCTCATGACGACAACGTCAGAGACCAACGCACCCAATGCCGTCGAGGAAGCAAACCCGGGCCTCAAGGACGTCGGCCGCTACGAGTTCGGCTGGTCCGACAAGAACGATGCCGGTGCCACGTCGAAACGCGGCCTGAGCGAGGACGTCGTCCGCAACATCTCGGCGCTCAAGAGCGAGCCGGAGTGGATGCTCGACCTGCGCCTCAAGGGCCTCAAGCTGTTCGGCCGCAAGCCCATGCCGACCTGGGGCGCGGACCTCGGCGGCATCGACTTCGACAACATCAAGTACTTCGTGCGGTCCACCGAGAAGCAGGCCGCCACGTGGGACGACCTGCCCGAGGACATCAAGAACACGTACGACCGCCTGGGCATCCCCGAGGCCGAGAAGCAGCGCCTCGTCTCCGGCGTCGCCGCCCAGTACGAGTCCGAGGTCGTCTACCACTCGATCCGTGAGGACCTCGAGGCCCAGGGCGTCCTGTTCCTCGACACCGACACGGCGCTCAAGGAGCACCCCGAGCTGTTCAAGGAGTACTTCGCGACGATCATCCCGGTCGGCGACAACAAGTTCTCCGCGCTCAACTCCGCGGTGTGGTCCGGCGGCTCGTTCATCTACGTGCCCAAGGGCGTCCACGTCGACATCCCGCTGCAGGCCTACTTCCGCATCAACACCGAGAACATGGGCCAGTTCGAGCGCACGCTGATCATCGCCGACGAGGACTCCTACGTTCACTACGTCGAGGGCTGCACCGCGCCGATCTACTCCAGCGACTCGCTGCACTCTGCGGTCGTCGAGATCATCGTCAAGAAGGGCGCCCGCGTCCGCTACACGACGATCCAGAACTGGTCCAACAACGTCTACAACCTCGTGACCAAGCGCGCCGTCTGCGAAGAGGGCGCCACGATGGAGTGGGTCGACGGCAACATCGGCTCCAAGGTGACGATGAAGTACCCCGCGGTCTACCTCATGGGCGAGCACGCGCGCGGCGAGACGCTGTCGATCGCGTTCGCCGGCGAGGGCCAGCACCAGGACGCCGGCGCCAAGATGGTCCACGCCGCGCCCAACACGTCGAGCTCGATCCTCAGCAAGTCGGTGGCCCGTGGCGGTGGACGTACGTCCTACCGTGGCCTCCTGCAGGTGCTCGAGGGCGCCGAGGGCTCGGCCAGCACGGTCAAGTGCGACGCGCTGCTGGTCGACCAGATCAGCCGCTCGGACACCTACCCGTACGTCGACGTCCGCGAGGACGACGTGACGCTCGGCCACGAGGCGACCGTCTCCAAGCTCAGCGACGACCAGCTCTTCTACTTCATGTCACGCGGCATGGAGGAGGACGAGGCCATGGCGATGATCGTCCGCGGCTTCGTCGAGCCCATCGCGCGTGAGCTGCCGATGGAGTACGCCCTCGAGCTCAACCGCCTGATCGAACTCCAGATGGAAGGGGCTGTCGGTTGACCGCCACGCAAACCGTCGCCGAGGCACTCGAGCTTGCTCCGGTCGAATCGCACCTGCACCCTGAGGGGTCGTTCGACGTCGAGGACCACCCGGTCCCGACGGGGTTCGAGGAGATCTGGCGATTCACCCCGCTCAAGCGCCTCCGCGGCCTGCACCAGGACACCCCGCTCGACGGCGACGACTTCAAGGTCGAGGTCGACGCCGCTGAGGGCGTCACCGCGGTCTCCGTGCCCGCCGGTGACTCCGCTCGCGGCGCCTCGGGCTACGTGCCCGTCGACCGCGTGTCGGCTCGCGCCTGGGAAGCCGCCCAGTCGGTCTTCGAGGTGACGATCCCGGCCAACGCAGTGGTCGACGAGCCCACCACGATCCGCCTGCACGGCGAGAGCCTCGACAAGGCTGCGGCCGGGCACCTGCTCGTTCGCGCCGGACAGTTCTCCAAGGCCGTCGTCGTCGTCGACTATGACGGCTCGGCGACCTGGGCCGAGAACATCGAGGTCGTCCTCGAGGACGGCGCCCAGCTGACGTTCGTGACGATCCAGGACTGGAACGACGACAGCGTCCACGTCGTCACCCAGCACGCCCGGGTCGGCCGCGACGCCGAGCTCCGCCACATCGCGGTCTCGCTCGGCGGCGACGTCGTACGCGCCAGCACCTCGGCGGACTACATCGGCACCGGCGGCAGCGTCGAGATGCTCGGCGTCTACTTCGCCGACGCCGGCCAGCACATCGAGCACCGCCTGTTCGTCGACCACACGGCACCGCGCACCAAGAGCAACGTCGAGTACAAGGGCGCGCTCCAGGGCAAGGACGCCCACACGGTCTGGATCGGCAACGTCCTGATCCGCAAGGAAGCCCAGGGCATCCTGACGTACGAGAGCAACGACAACCTCGTGCTGACCGACGGCGCCACGGCTGACTCCGTGCCCAACCTCGAGATCGAGACCGGTGACATCGAGGGCGCGGGTCACGCGTCCACGACGGGCCGCTTCGACGACGAGCACCTGTTCTACCTGCAGAGCCGTGGCATCGAAGAGGAAGAAGCCCGCCGACTCGTCGTGCATGGCTTCTTCAACGACATCATCCGTCGCATCGGCGTGCCGTCCCTGCAGGAGCGCCTGGTCGCCTCCATCGAGGAGGAGCTGGCCGAGCACGTAGGACGCATCTCATGACTTTTGTCGCCGCGGCGGCACTGGCAGACGTACCCAACGGTGGAGTCCTCGCCGTTGAGATCGAGGGCCAGGAGATCGCGTTGCTGCGCGACGGCGATGACGTCTATGCGCTGCGCGACGAGTGCTCGCACGCGTCGATCCCGCTGTCGGAGGGTGAGGTCGAAGGCTGCGAGATCGAGTGCTGGCTGCACGGCTCGCGCTTCGATGCCCGCACCGGCAAGCCGGTCAACCTCCCCGCCACCGAACCCGTACCCACCTACCCCACCCAGATCGAGGGAGACACCGTCATGGTCGACCTCTCACCCAGGAGCTGAAGCACATGTCCACCCTTGAGATCAAGGACCTTCACGTCTCGGTCAAGACCGAGGAAGGCGACAAGGAGATCCTCAAAGGCGTCGACCTCACGGTCAACTCCGGCGAGGTCCACGCCATCATGGGCCCCAACGGCTCCGGCAAGTCGACGCTGGCCTACTCGATCGCCGGCCACCCCAAGTACAACGTCACGAGCGGCTCGGTGACGCTTGACGGCGTCGACATCCTCTCGATGACGGTCGACCAGCGCGCCCGCGCCGGCCTGTTCCTCGCGATGCAGTACCCCGTCGAGGTTCCCGGTGTCTCGGTCGCCAACTTCCTTCGTACGGCCAAGACCGCGATCGACGGCGAAGCGCCGAAGCTCCGCACCTGGGTCAAGGACGTCAACGAGGCGCTCGAGCGGGTCACGCTCGACAAGGAGTTCGCGCAGCGCAGCGTCAACGAGGGATTCTCCGGTGGCGAGAAGAAGCGCCACGAGATCGCGCAGCTCGAGCTGCTCAACCCCAAGTTCGCGGTGCTTGACGAGACCGACTCCGGTCTCGACATCGACGCGTTGCGGGTCGTCTCGGACGGCGTCAACCGCTACAGCACCCAGGGTGACCGCGGTGTCCTGCTGATCACGCACTACACGCGCATCCTGCAGTACATCAAGCCCGACTACGTCCACGTGTTCGTCGCGGGGCGCCTTGCCGAGAGCGGCGGCCGCGAGCTCGCGGATCAACTCGAGGCCGAGGGGTACGACAAGTACGTGAAGGCTGCGGCACAGGCATGACCGTCGTCGAGGGAACCCAGACGTACGACGTCGCCAGGATCAGGGAGGACTTCCCGATCCTGGGTCGTCGCCTGGCCGGCGACTTCCCGCTGGTCTACCTCGACAGCGCCAACACCTCGCAGAAGCCGGTGCAGGTCATCGACGCGATCGATGACCACTATCGGCAGCACAACGCCAACGTCGCCCGCGCGATGCACCAGCTTGGTGCGGAGGCCAGCGCGGCGTTCGAGCTCGGCCGCGACAAGGTTGCCGCGTTCATCGGCGCCCCGAGCCGTGATGAGGTCGTGTTCGCCAAGAACGCCTCCGAGGCGCTCAACCTCGTGGCCCGCGTGCTGGGCGACTCAGGCCGCGTCGGCCCGGACCACGAGATCGTGATCACCGAGATGGAGCACCACTCCAACATCGTGCCGTGGCAGCAGCTGAGCCAGCGCACGGGCGCCAACCTGCGATGGTTCGGCGTCACGGACGACGGCCGACTCGACCTCGACGACATCGACCACCTCATCACCGAGCGCACCGCGGTCGTCTCGGTCACGTGGGTCTCCAACATGCTCGGCACGATCAACCCGCTCGAGCCGATCATCGCCAAGGCGCACTCGGTCGGCGCGCTGGTCGTCGTGGACGCGTCGCAGGCCGTCCCACAGCTGCCGGTCGACGTCGCTGCCCTGGGTGCTGACTTCGTGGCCTTCACGGGCCACAAGATGGTCGGCCCGACCGGCATCGGCGTGCTCTGGGGCCGCTACGACCTGCTCGCCGAGCTGCCCCCGTTCCTCGGCGGCGGCGAGATGATCGAGACCGTCACGATGGCGACGTCGACGTACGCCCCACCGCCGGCACGCTTCGAGGCCGGCACGCCTCCGATCGCCCAGTCCGTCGGACTCGGCGCAGCGGTCGACTACCTCTCGGCGATCGGCATGGACAACATCGCGGCGCACGAGCAGGCCATCACGGCGTACGCCCTGGGCGCGTTGCAGGAGATCGACGGTCTCACGATCGTCGGTCCAAAGGAAGCCGTCGACCGCGGGGGAGCCGTCAGCTTCACGCTCGGCGACATCCACCCGCACGACGTGTCGCAGCTGCTCGACTCGCGCGGTGTCGCGGTGCGCGCGGGTCATCACTGCGCGAAGCCGGCGCACCAGCGCTTCGGTGTGCAGTCCACGACGCGCGCCTCGTTCTACCTCTACACGACGACGGCGGAAATTGATGCCCTGGTCGAGGCGTTGCACCATACGAAGAAGTACTTCGGAGGCTGAGCCATGACTGACGCGATGAACGTGGACGCGCTCTACCAGGAGATCATCCTGGATCACTACAAGCGACCCCACGGCGCCGGACTGCGCGAGCCGTTCGAGGCCGAGGTGCACCACGTCAACCCGAGCTGTGGCGACGAGATCACCCTGCGGGTGCACCTCGACGGCAACACCGTCTCGGACGTCTCGTATGCCGCACAGGGCTGCTCGATCAGCCAGGCATCCACGTCGGTGCTCAACGACCTGATCGTCGGCAAGAACGTCGAGGAGGGCATGGCGATCCTCGACGAGTTCAACACCCTGATGCACGGCAAGGGCAAGATCGAGCCCGACGAGGAGATCCTCGAGGACGGCATCGCGTTCGCCGGCGTCGCCCAGTTCCCCGGCCGCATCAAGTGCGCGCTGCTGGGCTGGATGGCCTGGAAGGACGCCGTCTCGCAGGCGCTCGTCATCACATCTTCAAGCACGGGAGACACGAAATGACCACGGACCACAGCGACCTGCCCGACGTCGAGCTGGCCCCCAAGGGCGGCACGACCAAGGAAGACGTCCTCGAGGCCATGAAGGACGTCGTCGACCCCGAGCTCGGCATCAACGTCGTCGACCTGGGCCTCGTCTACGGCGCCGATGTCGACGAGCACAGCAACACGGTGCTCTCGATGACGCTGACCTCGGCGGCCTGCCCGCTGACCGACGTCATCGAGGACCAGACCCGCGCTGCCCTCGACGGCATCGTCAACGACTTCCGGATCGAATGGGTCTGGATGCCGCCGTGGGGCCCGGACAAGATCACCGACGACGGCCGCGAGATGCTCCGTGCCCTCGGCTTCAACATTGGTTGAGGCCGATTCGCCCCGGCGAATCGCGCCGAGACCAGGTTGAGCCGAAGCACGCCGAAGGCGTCAGCGTGGGGGTCCCCCCACGAGCTCTGCGAGTAGGGGGAGAAACCTCGTGAGCTGACTCCCCAGCGGTGGGACGCAACGCACACGCATACGGTCTCGAGCAGCCTCACCGAGCCCGTAGACTGGGTCGGTGAGCTTTCATCAGCGGGAATGAGACCGGCGTACGTTCGCCGGCCTTTTCGCACACCCTGATCTGAAAGTCACCCCATGCTCACCATCTCCAATGTGGAGCTGCGCTTCGGCGCGCGCGTCCTGATGTCCGACGTCTCCTTCCGCGTCGACAAGGGCGACAAGATCGGTCTCGTCGGCCGCAACGGCGCCGGCAAGACCACGCTGACGCGCATGCTCTCCGGCGACGGCCAGCCCGCCGAAGGGTCGATCACGTCCACCGGCAAGATCGGCTACCTCCCGCAGGACCCCAAGTCCGGCGACCTCGAGACCACCGCGCGCGACCGCATTCTCGGCGCCCGCGGGCTCGACGAGGCGCTGACGGCGATGCGCAAGGCCGAGATCGACATGGGCTCGCCCGACCCCGCGATCGCCGAGAAGGCCATGAAGGCCTACACGCGCGCCGACACGGTCTTCGGGGCTGGCGGCGGGTATGCCGCGGAGTCCGAGGCCGCGACGATCGCCCATGCGCTGGGCCTGCCCGACCGCGTGCTCGAGCAGCCGCTGTCGACGCTGTCGGGTGGTCAGCGCCGCCGCATCGAGCTCGCCCGCATCCTGTTCTCCGACGCCGAGACGCTGCTGCTCGACGAGCCGACCAACCACCTCGACGCCGACTCGGTCGTCTGGCTGCGCGGGTTCCTCAAGAGCTTCAGCGGCGGTCTGGTGATCATCAGTCACGACGTCGAGCTGATCGAGGAGACCGTCAACAAGGTCCTCTACCTCGACGCCAACCGGGCCACGATCGACATCTACAACATGGGCTGGAAGTCGTACGTCAAGCAGCGCGAGGCCGACGAGCACCGCCGCAAGCGCGAGCGGGCGATCGCGGTCAAGAAGGCCGACCAGCTCACCAGCCAGGCCAACAAGTTCCGCGCCAAGGCATCCAAGGCCGCGACAGCACAGCAGATGCTCCGTCGCGCCGAGCAGCTCGTCGCCGGCCTCGACGGTGAACGTGTCGTCGACAAGGTCGCGAACATCAAGTTCCCCAAGCCCGCGCCCTGCGGCAAGACTCCGCTGATGGCCGAGGGACTGTCCAAGTCGTACGGCTCGCTGGAGATCTTCACCGACGTCGACCTGGCGATCGACAAGGGCAGCCGCGTCGTCGTGCTGGGCCTCAACGGCGCCGGCAAGACCACGCTGCTGCGCATGCTCGCCGGCACGCTGGAGCCCGACACCGGCGAGATCCAGCCGGGCCACGGCCTCAAGATCGGCTACTTCGCGCAGGAGCACGAGACGCTCGACACCTCACGCACCGTGCTGGAGAACATGCAGGCCCAGGCCCCGCAGCTCACCGACACCGAGGCGCGCAGCGTGCTCGGCTCGTTCCTGTTCAGCGGCGACGACACGTCCAAGCCGGCCGGTGTGCTGTCAGGCGGCGAGAAGACTCGACTGGCGCTGGCAAGCCTCATCGTCAGCAGCGCGAACGTCCTGCTGCTCGACGAGCCGACCAACAACCTCGACCCGGCGTCGCGCGAAGAGGTCCTGCGGGCCATTCGTACGTATGAAGGTGCGATCGTGCTCGTCTCGCACGACGAGGGAGCGGTCCTGGCCCTCGAGCCCGACCGCGTGCTGCTGTTGCCCGACGGCGACGAGGACCACTGGTCCGAGGACTACGCCGACCTCGTCACGCTGGCCTGATCGCCCGCTCAAGCCGGCCGCTCGCCAGGTTTCGAGGCTTCGGGCGCTGAGCGCCCTCGCACCTCAACCCGCTCGACCGGTCGCGCGCTAAGCGCGCTCGGGCCTCGCGAACCCGTCGATGCGGGTGGGGTTGCGGCGCTCCTTGGCCTCGGACCTGGCGAACCAGAAGTAGCCGACAACCGCGAGCAGCGCGAAGAACCACCACTGCAACGCGTAGAAGAAGTGCGGACCCTGGCCGCGCTCGGGCTCAGGCTCGGCGGCGAGCTTCTCAGCCGGCGGCGGATCCTCCGAGCGCAGGTTGAGGTAGCCGCCCAGCAAGTCGTACGGCACGGACTTCGCGAATCCGACGCTCGAGATCGCCCGGATCTGGCCGTCGACGGGGCGAATCGCGTCGTTGCCGGCGCCGTTGTTCGGCCGCAGCCAGCCGGTGATCGTCACCTGGCCCGACGGGGGAGCAGGTACGTCAGGGCGGGCCACCGTGTTCTCCGACTCCTGCCAGCCGCGGTCCACCAGCACCGCCTGACCCGATGAGAGCACGAACGGGGTGACGACATCGACACCCGGGGCGCCGTCACGCGTCGAGAACTTGACCGTGACCTGGTGCTCGACGTCGTACGTTCCAGTGGCCCGCACGCGGGTGAACTCGCTGTTGTCGTCGACCTCGTCTCCGGGCTTGAGCGCCTGTGTGAGGTCGACGGGGTCGGCCTTGAGGTGCGCCGTGATGATCTTGTTCTGGTCGAGCCGGTGTTCGAGCCGATGGATCTGCCAGAACCCCAGACGGGTGCAAACGGCGGCGAGCACGATGACGAAGACCGCGAATCCGATCCACCGCGCGCTCAGCAGGAAGCGGTACACACGACGACGGTAGTTGTGCAGGTCAACTGCGGGTCGGCCGGGTTGCCGGTCCGCACCTAGGATGGACCCATGCAGCTCATCGACACACACGGCCGGGTCGCCACCGACCTGCGCGTGTCACTGACCGATCGCTGCAACCTGCGCTGTCAGTACTGCATGCCCGCTGAGGGCCTCGACTGGATGCCGGCCGAGGAAACGCTCACCGACGCCGAGCTGATGCGCCTGATCGGCATCGGCGTCGAGATGCTGGGCATCCGCGACGTGCGGTTCACCGGGGGAGAGCCGCTGCTTCGCCGCAGCCTTCCGGAGCTCGTCGCCGCCACCAAGGCGTTGCCGTCCAGACCCCGCACGGCGATGACCTCCAACGGTCTGGGCCTCAAGCACACCGCCGAGGCGCTGGCCGCGGCCGGACTCGACCGGGTCAACATCAGCCTCGACACCACCGACCCGGTGACCTTCGAGACGATCACCCGCCGCAACCGGCTCCACGACGTCATCGACGGCCTCGCCGCTGCCCGCGAAGCCGGTCTGGCGCCGGTCAAGGTCAACGCCGTGCTGCTGCGCGGCATCAACGACGCCGAGGCGCCCGACCTCCTGCGCTGGTGCATGAAGCACGACTACGAGCTGCGCTTCATCGAGCAGATGCCGCTCGACGCCCAGCACGGCTGGAGCCGCGAGGCCATGGTCACGGCCGACGAGACGCTGACGCTGCTCGGGGAGCACTTCCGGCTCACCGGCCTCGACGGGCGTGGCTCCGCGCCGGCGGAGAAGTTCCTGGTCGACGACGGGCCCCACACGGTCGGCATCATCGGCTCGGTGACCCGCCCGTTCTGCGGCGACTGCAACCGCGTACGCCTGACGGCCGACGGCCAGATCCTCAACTGCCTGTTCGCCCGCGAGGAGTCAGACCTGCGCACCGCACTGCGTGCAGGCGCCTCGGACGACGAGATCGCGCGCCGCTGGGTCTCCGCGATGATGACCAAGCTGCCGGGTCACGGCATCAACGACCCGAGCTTCCTGCAGTCTGCCCGCCCGATGTCCTCCATCGGCGGCTGACCTCTCGCTAGACCGGGACGGTCTCTTTCCAGAAGCCACGCGCCGACAGGAATGCTCGCAGGGACTCCTCGTGCTCGTCGCATGCGAGCCAGGTCTTGCGCCGGTCGGGCGTGTGGATCTTGGGGTTGTTCCAGAGCAGCTGATGCGTTGCCTCGGCGGTGCAGCCCTTGGCCGAGCAGGTCAGGACGTCACTCACGGTCGAGCTTGGGTGCGGTCGGTGGTTCGAGCTCGCCCTTGGCCTCAGCACCGAACGGCGACGGCCCGGCGCCCTTCTTGCGTACGCCGGCGTTGGCCAGCACGACCGACGTGTAGGGGAGGAACACCGCACCGACGAACAGGACCCAGCCGAAGCGGGACCACGGCGACGGAACGGCCGTCAGCATGATCACCCCGCCGACGAAGCAGATCGTGCGGATTCCCATCGAGATCGCATAGCGCCGCTCGCGTCGGCCTCGGTCGGCGCTCTGGGACTCGGCCGCAGTCGTGATCGAGAAGACCTGCTGCTTCCGCGGTTCTGTGGGCACACCTCCACTCTACGTCGCATACGCGTGCCTGCGTGATCGAGTCCGAGGTCCCTCGGCGTGCCAGCAGCGGGGGCCGTACGCTCAGGGCATGACTGATCGCACATACCGCGTCACCGAGATCGTCGGCACCTCTCCCGACGGCATCACCGAAGCCGTCGACAACGGCATCAAGCGGGCCGGACAGACCCTGCGCCACCTCGACTGGTTCGAGGTCACCGACATCCGCGGACAGATCACCGACACGTCCGTGTCCCACTACCAGGTCACGATGAAGCTGGGCTTCCGTCTCGAAGACGACGAGTAAGTCCGGCGCTAGTCGGTCGACCCGAACGCCCGCAGCGCGCCCGCGAGGGCTGACAGAGCAACGACCACGCCGCCATACACGTACGTCGTGGTGGCCAGGCCGGCGTGCGGCGCTGCGATGCCGGCGATGACCGCCGGGATGCCGAACGCGAGATAGCTCACGACGAACACGGCGGCAAACAGCTCGCCGCGCTCGTGCGGTCCGACAGTCGGCGTGATCGAGCGCATGATGCCGAGGAACGCGGTGCCGAACCCGGCGCCGGCGACGACGGCTGCCGCGATGAACGCCCACAGGGAGCCCGCGGCCAGCGCCGCGAGGGTCAGGGCAGTGCCCACCGCAAGAGCAAACGTCCCGAAGATCGTGATGCGTCGCGACGACTGCCGGCGAGCGACGTAGCAGGCGATCGCGCCGACTCCCGTCAGCACTGTGACGACCAGCCCTTGCTCGATGTGGTCGGAGCCGCCCAGCTGGGTCGCGACGATCGGGGCACCGAGCGACAGGTAGAGCCCGCCAGTGGCCCATCCGGCGATCAGTGCGGGGGTGCTCCGGAGGAACGCCGGCCGAGCCGCGAGGGGTATGCCCACGCGCGGCCGAAGTGAGCGCAGCAGCCCTTCGTTGCGAGGTGAGGTCTCGGGCAGGAGCCACACGACGACGGCCAGCACTGCGTAGACCGCCGTCAGGCTGCCGAACACCACGACCAGCGGCGCCGATGCCTGGTCCAGCACGATGCCGGCGGCCAACGCGCCCAGAGCGAGCCCCGCGAGCGGGCTCACGCTGTTGAACGTTGCCGCGGCGCCCGGCCGGGTCTTGGGTTCGAGGTCGACGACGGCAGCGCTCAGGGACGACATCAGCAGGCCGCTGGCCGCACCCTGCACGACGCGGGCCGCGAACAGCGTCCCGACAGAATCGGCGTGCCAGAACACCACCATGCTGCCTGCGAGCAAGACGAATCCCACCGACAGCATGGGACGCCGGCCGATGTGGTCCGACAGCGAGCCGGTCACCAGCAAGGTGACCAGCAGCGCGATGGCGTACACCGCGAAGATGCCGGTCAGCGTGGCGGAGGAGAACCCGAGCTCCTGCTGGAGCACCGGATAGAACGGCGAGGGTGCGCTCGCGCCGGCCATCATCGCCACGAACGCGACCAGTCCGAGGGCAAATCCAGGGGTCTGGCTGCGGGGGAGCGTCTGTGGAGCGTCCAGCGTGGTGGTCATGTGAGCCTCGACAATTGGGTTCGAAAAGTTTGGAACCTTCACGGTACGCCGGAGATCACCATGGTTCAAGTATTATCGAACCATGGCAACGTATGAGCTGGAACACCCCGCGATCGAGGACATCACTCTGACCGACGTCCTGTTCGCCCTCAGCGACCCGGCTCGCCTCGAGATCGTGCGCGAGGTCGCCGACGGGCCCTTGGACATGGCGGCGTGTGGGGCGACCAACCCCGACCTGCCCAAGTCGACCAAGTCGCACCTCATGAAGGTCCTGCGAGAGGCTGGGATCGTCCGCAACGTCCCCAACGGCAGGGGCCGGCTCGTGAGCCTGCGCAAGGACGAGCTCGACGCAAGATTCCCCGGCCTGCTCGACTCGGTGCTGCGCAGCTAGTCCGCTGCGTCGGCCGCCTCGACCTCTTCACGCGTGATGCCGAGGAGGTAGACGATCGCGTCGAGGTACGGCACGTTGACGGACGTCCGCGCCTGGTCGCGTACGAGGGGCTTGGCGTTGAACGCAATGCCGAGGCCCGCGGCGGCGAGCATGTCGAGGTCGTTGGCGCCGTCGCCGATCGCCACGGTGTTCTTGACCGAGATGCGGGCCTGCTCCGCGAAGTGCCGGAGCGCTTCGGCCTTGCCGGCCCGGTCGACGACGTCGCCCAGGATCTTGCCGGTGAGCTTCCCGTCGACGACCTCGAGCTCGTTGGCGGCGAAGTAGTCGATGTCCAGCTCGGCGGCGATCTTCTCGATGATGCGGGTGAACCCGCCGCTGACCAGCGCGAATCGGTAGCCCAGCCGCTTGAGCGTACGAATCATCGTGCGAGCGCCCGGGGCGTACGTCAGCGAGTCGTAGACCTCGTCCAGGGCGGACTCGTCGACCCCCTCGAGAAGCGCAACCCGGGCATACAGCGACTCCGTGAAGTCCAGGTCGCCACGCATCGCCGCCTCGGTGACGGAGGCGACCTCGTCCTCGCAGCCGGCGTGGGCGGCGATCATCTCGATGACCTCGCCCTGGATCAGCGTCGAGTCGACGTCCATCACGACGAGTCGCTGGGCGTGGCGCAGGATGCCGTTCTCCTGCACCGCGACGTCGACGCCCTGCTCGAACGCGACGGCGGCGAGGTCGGCCTGCAGCTGGTCCGGATCGGCGCCGGAGACCTCCATGCGGATCGCGGTCACGGGATAGCGGGCCATGCGGACGATGCGGTCGATGTTGCCGCCGTCGTCCTTGATCCGCTTGGCCAGCGCCGCCATCGCAGCGGGTCGCAGGGGAGCGCCGAGGATCACGACCTGCGAGCGGCCCACGCGACGAGCCCGGTTGTCGCCCGTGCCGTACTCCACGGTGACCTCGAGCCCGAACGCCGCGCCGACGTCGTGCACCGTGCTCTCGAGCCGTGGATGGTCGTCGGGGACGGTGAGCAGGGCGCTGAGGATCAGGCGGCCTCGTACGACGAGCTGCTCGACGTCGATGACCTCGACGCCGAACGGCTCGAGCTCTCCGAACAGGCGCGTCGTCACACCGCTCTGGTCGGGACCCGTGAGGGTGACCAGGACGGTCGGATCGTTGAAGTGCAAGGTGGGCACGGGATCAGTCATCGCACCCGAGGCTATCGCTGACGTCCAGCGTGCCCGCGATAGGTTGACTCCACCGCCAACAACCACGACCAGGAGTGTGTATGCCTGCCGCTTTCGAGCTCTCGAAGGTGAGTGTCGTTCGGCCCGGGAAGGTCTTGCTGGAGGACGTCAGCTGGACCGCCGAAGAAGGCGAACGGTGGGTCGTGCTCGGCCCCAACGGTGCCGGCAAGACAACCCTGCTGCAGATCATCAGTGCGGCGTTGCATCCCACCAAGGGCAAGGTCCGGATCCTCGGCAGCAAGCTCGGCAAGGTCGACGTGTTCGAGCTGCGCACCCGCATCGGGCACACCAGCACCGCGGTCGCCGACCTCATCCCGCCGTCCGAGTCCGTCGGCAACACGATCGTGTCGGCGGCTCACGCCGTGCTGGGGAGGTGGCAGGAGGAGTACGACGAGGAGGACTACCGTCGCGCGACGCAAATGATGGGCGAGATGGGCATCGCGGCGCTGGCCAACCGTACGTTCGGCACGCTCTCCGAGGGCGAGCGCAAGCGCGTGCTGATCGCCCGTGCGCTGATGACCGACCCCGAGCTCCTCCTGCTCGACGAGCCGGCAGCAGGCCTCGATCTCGGTGCCCGCGAGGACCTGATGGCCAGCCTCGAGGTGCTGTCGCATGCCGACGACGCGCCAGTGCTCATCATGGTGTCGCACCACGTCGAGGAGATTCCCGTCGGATTCACCCACGTGCTGATGCTTCGGGATGGGAAGGTGGTGGCGCAGGGGCCGATCGAGCCGACGCTGACCAGCGAGACGCTCAGTGCGACCTTCGGGTCACGCATCCAGCTCCAGCACGAAGGTGGACGCTACAACGCCCGCCGGGCGGCGTACGGACATCGCGCCGATCGCAGTGATGGAACAGGGGAGACAGCATGATCGACTGGATACAGGACCATCCTGCGGCGACGTGGCTCGGCCTTGCCGTCATCCTCGCGGCCGTCGAGGTGTTGAGCCTCGACCTGGTCCTCCTCATGTTCGCCCTCGGCGCCGTGGGCGCGTCGATCGCCGCAGGGTTCGGCGCACCACTCTGGGTCGCGATCCTCTTGTTCGTGCTCGTGGCCGTCGCGTTGCTCTACTTCGTACGCCCCCCGATCGTCCAGCGCCTGCACGCGGGCCCGACCCTCACCACGGGACACGAGGCACTCGTCGGCCGTTCTGCCGTCGTCCTCGAGCCGGTCGACAAGCGCGACGGCCGTATTCAGCTCGCCGGTGAGATGTGGTCCGCGCGGGCCGCCGACGAGCAGCGAGTGTTCGACACCGGCACCGAAGTCCTCGTCACCCGGATCGACGGCGCCACCGCTGTCGTCACCATCAAGGAGTCCTGAATGGAACCAGCACTGATCGTGCTCATCCTCGTCGCCGTCCTGGCGATCGTGGTCATCTCGATGACGGTCAAGATCGTCCCGCAGGCGCGCTCTGGGATCGTCGAACGCTTCGGCAAGTACCGCACGACCCTTTCAGCAGGCCTCAACATCGTGATGCCGTTCATCGACAAGGTGCGCTACGTCATCGACCTGCGCGAGCAGGTCGTGTCGTTCCCTCCGCAGCCCGTCATCACCGAGGACAACCTCGTCGTGTCGATCGACACCGTGATCTACTTCCAGGTCACCGACCCGGTCGCTGCGACGTACGAGATCGCCAACTACATCCAGGCCATCGAGCAGCTGACCATGACGACGCTGCGCAACATCACCGGTGGCATGAGCCTCGAGCACGCCCTGACCAGCCGTGACCAGATCAACTCCGGACTGCGTGGTGAGCTCGACAGCGCGACCGGCAAGTGGGGCATCCGCGTCAACCGCGTCGAGCTCAAGGGCATCGACCCGCCGCCGTCGATCATCGACGCGATGGAGCAGCAGATGCGCGCCGAGCGCAACAAGCGCGCGGCGATCCTGACAGCGGAGGGCGAGCGGCAGTCCGCGATCCTCACGGCCGAGGGCCAGAAGCAGTCCGCGATCCTGACCGCCGAAGGTGAGCGCCAGGCCCAGATCCTCACGGCTCAGGCCGACCGCCAGGCCCAGATCCTGCGCGCCCAGGGTGAGGCCCAGGCGATCCAGACGGTGTTCCAGGYCATCCACGACGGCAACCCGGACCAGAAGCTGCTGTCCTACCAGTATCTCCAGATGCTTCCGAAGATCGCCGAGGGCGACAACGCCACGACCTGGATCATCCCGGCCGAGCTGACCAGGGCGCTGGGCACACTCGGCGGCACGCTCGGCAAGATCCCTGTCGACGGTGGTGGCAGCAAGACCCGTGTCGACTTCGATGCGCCGATCGAGGATGACGCCCCGGAGGAGCAGGACACCGCGGACGCCGTTCAGGAGGCCCTCGACGCCGCCAAGGCCGCTGAGACTCCGGTGACTCCGGTGACTCCGGTGACTCCGACCTCTGGTCCGACCCCGGCCCAGCCGGAGGCCGGTACGCCCGAACCGCCCGCGGCTGAACCACCCCCGGCTCCGCCCAAGGCCTGACACGCAGGTTGCCGTTCCTTGAGCTTGTCGAAAGGTCCTTTCGACAAGCTCAAGGAACGAGACGCGGCTCAGTACTGGTAGGTGCCGTGGATGATCGCACGGCCCAGCGTCTTGAACGCGAGGTTGAAGCCGACGACGGCGGGGGAGACGGAGCCGTCAACGCCCAGCCTCTCCTCGCCGACGGCATGAACCACGAAGAAGTAGCGGTGCACCTGGTCGCCCTCGGGCGGCGCAGCGCCCATGAAGTTCAGGCCGCCGCCGTCGTTGCGTACGTGGAAGGCGCCGTCCGGCAGCGAGTCGTCGGACGCGCCGGCGCCTGCGGCCAGCTCGGTGACGTCGGCCGGGATGTCGACGGCGACCCAGTGCCAGAACCCGGACACGGTCGGCGCGTCCGGGTCGAAGCAGGTCACGACGTACGACTTGGTGCCCTCGGGCGCGCCGGTCCACGACAGCTGCGGCGACGTGTCACCGAACGCGTTGACCTGGTCGTCCTTCAGGGGCTGCCCATCAGTCACGTCCGAGCTAGTCACGGAGAACGAGGCTGTGGCCGGCAGGAGTGGATAGGGATCGGGTGTGACAGGACGCTCAATGCTCATGCTCGTTAGGCTAGCCCGGTGGCCGAGATCGTACGACTGGACGACCTCGAGGATCCCCGACTCCGCGACTACGTCGACCTCCGTGACGTCCAGCTGAGACTGCGGCTCGAGGCAGATCGCGGGCTGTTCCTCGCGGAGGGGGAGAAGGTCGTCCGCCGGGCGATCGAGTCAGGCCACCAGCCGCGCTCGTTCCTCATGTCTCCGCGTTGGCTTGACGGTCTCGCTGACCTGCTCGATGCCACCGACGTGCCGTGCTTCGTCCTGGACGACAAGTCGATCGAGAAGCTCACCGGCTTCCACGTGCACCGTGGGGCCTTGGCGGCGCTCGAACGCCCCGTGTTGCAGTCGCCCCGGGACGTGTTGGCTCGTGCGCATCGAGTGATCGTGATGGAGGATCTGGCCGACCACACGAACGTCGGGGGAGCGTTCCGGGCCGCGGCGGCGTTGGGGTTCGACGCCGTGCTGCTCTCGCCACGCTGCGCCGATCCGCTCTATCGTCGGGCGATCAAGGTCTCGATGGGGTCGGTGTTCTGGCTTCCGTATGCCCGCGTCGACGACTGGTACGGCGCGCCGGAGCTGCTCCGCGAGGCGGGCTTCACGACGTACGCCATGACGCTGGCCGACGATTCAGTGCCGATCGACGAGGTCCCGCACGACGTCGAGCGACTCGCGCTGATCGTGGGGTCTGAGGGCCATGGCCTCAGCCCGCACTGGGAGAAGTCTGCGGATCATCGCGTGACGATCCCGATGGCCGCGGACATCGACTCCCTCAACGTCGCCTCGTCGGTCGCCGTCGCCTGCTGGGAGCTACGCGGGCGCTAGTGCCTGGCTGGGAAAGAGCTTGCTCGCCTGTTCGATCAGCTCGAGGGCTGCGTGATGCACGTCAAGCACGTAGGCATCAGCCTCCGTGGCCGTCGGCCGGAACGAGGTGGGATGCGCGCAATCGTTCCTGGCCTGTAGGTAGAGCGGGAGGAGATCAGCCATGTCGCCGGTGGTCAGGCCCAGCTCGAACAGCATCTTCAACAGATCAGCACCGGGCGTCTTCATGGCGAGGTCCTCGACGCTCGTCAGCTTCCACGATGGTCTGACGGCTCGCACGGCAGCGAAGTCGTCGGCGGCAAGGAACGTCAGTGCCAGGGCGACGTAGCCGTTCCAGGCTGCCACGTAGGCGGGTCGGTGGAGCCCGTGCTCGACGCACGCTCGGGCTTCCTGCAACCCTTCCTCCAAACGGGCAAGCCCGGCCATCCGGGTGCCGATGGTGAACCGGATCGGACCAGAGACTGGTGTGCGTTCTGCGACGCGTCGGCGGGAGAAGTCGGCGCGTGAGCACAGGATCAGGAAGCTCTCGACGGTCTTGTCGACGTGGTGCTGGGAGTAGCCGGTGACCTCGCGCACGAGCGTCGCCAGTTTCCGGGGCGGTACCTTCTCCGGTGACTCGAACTGCTGGAACAGCGGGGCATACGCCACCCGGAGTGCTTCGGCGAGGAGCCGTTCAGAACCGTCCGTCTTGCGGTAGTCGTGCCACAGCGGGGTGGGGACGCCCGCAGCGTCCACGAATCCCATCGCCCGCAACAGTCCGACCATGTGGGGACCTTCACCCTTGGCGAGCCCGTTGGCCTCGAGATGCAGCCCGGTGACCCGGCTTGGTGTTGATGCCCTCCGGATCGTTCGGAGCGCGAGCGGGATCGATGACGGCGCCGTCGTGTGCGGCATGCCTGTCATGACTCTCCCTTGGTGCTTCAGCGCTCGATCACCGGATCATCGACGAGGATCGTGACGGGCCAGTCGTCGGGATAGCTGTCGGCGAGCTCCTGGTGCTGCTTGTAGAGCTTCTTGCGCGAACGCTCTGGCAGGCGGTCGCCGAACACCGTGCCGAACAGGTGATCCGTCTCGTGCTGCAGACAGCGCGCCAGCAGGCCATCACCAACGAACTCCACGGGCTCGCCCTTGTGGTCCACGCCGGTCACGTGCGCGCGATCCGGGCGGGCACAGGAGGTGAAGGCGCCGGGCAATGACAGGCAGCCCTCGTCCTCGTCCTCGAGATTGCGCTCCTTGCCCTCGGGCAGGTGCAGGACGGGATTGCACACGACGCCGGTGATCTGGACGTTGTCGTCGTCCGGGCAGTCGAACACGAACACCTTGAGGTCGACGCCCACCTGGTTGGCGGCAAGGCCGACGCCCTTGGCGGCGTACATCGTCGCCACCATGTCCTTGACGAGCGTCTCGAGCTCGTCGTCGAAGACCGTGACGTCCTTGAGCTCTCGGTGCATGACGGGCGTGCCCCACCGGGTGATGGGACGCACGGAGCCGCCATCGGGCAGCGGTCGGGACTGTGAAGCAGGCACGGGCTCTGGGGCTCCTTCGCTCAGGACTGGTCAAGGCTACCGATCCGCCGACACGCGGCAACCGCTGGTCCTTCGATGTGAGGTCGGATACCATTGGTATGTCAAACTGCAACTCGCAGTTACAGTTGACGGCACGTGGTGGGCAACGTCGTCCAACCCAATCTTCGAGGAGTTCCTGTGGCCAGTCGCCGAGATCCCATGGGCATCGGCCTGGCGGTGCTCAACCGCATCGCCAGCTCGCCGACCATCGACAAGCTCAAGCTGCGCAAGACGACCGAGAAGGCCGTCTACCAAGGTGCCAAGAGCGGCTTCCGCGTCGCCGGCGCGACCGGTCGTACGTTCAAGCGGGTCAAGAGCACCGGCAAGCCCAAGCGCCTGGCGCGTACGTCCGACAGTGGCGTGTTCGACCTGGAGCCGACCGAGGATCAGCAGATGATCGTCGGCGTCATCAAGGAGTTCGCTGCCGAGGTGCTGCGGCCGGGCGCCGAGGCTGCAGAGTCGGCCAACGACACGCCCAAGGAAGTGCTCGCCCAGACCAGCGAGTTCGGCCTGACGCTCCTCAACATCCCCGAGAGCCTCGGCGGGTTGTCTGAGGACCGCTCCGCCGTCACCGGAGTGCTCGTCGCCGAAGCGCTCGCCGAGGGCGACATGGGGCAGGCCGTTGCGTGCCTGGCGCCGGCGGCGGTCGCAACCGCGATCTCCCTCTGGGGATCCGACGCACAGCAGCAGACCTACCTCCCGGCGTTCGCCGGTGACGACATCCCCACCGCCGCGCTGGCCGTTGCCGAGCCCCGGCCGCTGTTCGACCCGTTCGAGCTGCAGACGACTGCGGTCAAGACCGAGACCGGCTACCGACTCAACGGCGTCAAGTCCGCCGTCGTGCGCGGCAGCGAGGCCGAGCTGTTCGTCGTCGCGGTCGACGTCGAGGACCGGGGGGCCACGCTGGTGCTGCTCGAGTCGAGCACCGACGGCGTGACGATCGAGGCAGATCCGAGCATGGGGTTGCGCGCCGCCGGCCTGAGCCGGCTCGTGCTGACGGACGTCGAGGTGCCCGCCGACGCGATCCTGGGGGATGGCACCGCTGACGACTACCGAGAGTGCGTACGTCTGTCGCGGCTCGCCTGGGCCGGCCTCGCCCTCGGCACCGCCCGCGCGATGCTCGACTACGTCTCGGACTACGTCAAGACCCGCACGGCGTTCGGCGAGCCGATCGCGCACCGCCAGGCCGTCGCGTTCATGGTCGCCGACATCGCGATCGAGCTCGAGGGCATGCGCCTCACGACCCTGAGGGCCGCGTCGCGCGCCGAGCAGGGCGCCGACTACGCCCGGGAGGCCGCGCTCGCCCGGCGGCTCACGGCTGAGTACGGCATGAAGATCGGCACCGACGGCGTCCAGCTGCTCGGTGGCCACGGCTTCGTCAAGGAGCACCCGGTCGAACGGTGGTACCGCGACCTGCGAGCCATCGGCCTGATGGAAGGAGCAGTCCTCGTCTGAGGACGGAATCACTCATGATCAATCTCGAGACTCCCCGCAAGTTCCGCCCGTTCATCAAGCAGGCCCACCAGGTCGCTGAGGAGTTCCTCCGCGCCAACTCGCGCAAGTACGACCTGGCCGAGCACGCATACCCCAAGGAGCTGGATCTCCTCGCCTCGCTGGTCGACGGCATGGGCGACTCCGGTCAGGGCCAGGGCGCCGGCGCGGCCGGCGTACGCCGTGACGAGGGCGACGAAGACACAGGCAGCAAGGTCAAGAACGGCACCAACATGTCGTCCGTGCTCTCGATCATCGAGATGTGCTGGGCCGATGTGGGCTTGCTGCTGTCGATGCCCCGCCAGGGGCTCGGCAACTCGGCGATCGCCTCGGTGGCCGACGACGAGCAGCTAGAGCGGTTCAAGGGCACCTGGGCCGCCATGGCGATCACCGAGCCGAGCTTCGGCTCCGACTCGGCCGCGATCACGACCACCGCCGTCAAGGACGGCGACGCGTACATCCTCAACGGCGAGAAGATCTTCGTGACAGCGGGGGACCGGGCGGACTCGGTCGTGGTGTGGGCGACGCTCGACAAGAGCCTCGGCCGGGCCGCGATCAAGTCGTTCCTCGTGCCCAAGAGCCTGCCCGGCATCAGGGTCGAGCGGCTCGAGCACAAGCTCGGCATCCGGTCGTCCGACACCGCCGTCATCGTGCTCGACAACTGCCGGGTGCCTGCGGAGAACCTGCTCGGCAACCCCGAGATCGACACCAAGCAGGGCTTCGCGGGCGCCATGGCGACGTTCGACAACACCCGGCCACTGGTTGCCGGCATGGCGGTGGGCTGCGCACGAGCAGCCCTCGAGGACACCCGACGCCTGCTGGAAGAGGCCGGGGTCGTCATCGACTACGACCGACCGGTGCAGTCGCAGTCGTACGCAGCGGCGACCTTCATCGCGATGGAGGCCGACTGGGAGGCGGCGCAGCTGCTGACCCTTGCGGCCGCGTGGCTGGCGGACAACCGCAAGCCCAACTCGATGGAGGCGTCGATGGCCAAGGCCAAGGCCGGACGCGTGGGCAACCAGATCACGCTGCGGTGCGTCGAGCTCGCCGGCACGCTGGGCTACAGCGAGACCGAGCTGGTGGAGAAGTGGTCGAGGGACTCCAAGATCCTCGACATCTTCGAGGGCACGCAGCAGATCCAGCAGCTCATCGTGGCACGGCGTCTGCTCAACCTCACCTCCTCCGAGCTGCGCTGAGCCGCTGAGGCTCGCTGACCTGCACAGACCACCACGGAGGCGCCGGGTTCTTCTATAGGGTTGAACCATGGAGCCAACGGCATGAGCGAGCGCAGCGAGCGAATCATCCAGCGATCATGCCGACGCCTTCGTATCGTGGGTTACTTCTGGGAGGCGGCGGCATGAGCAGTGACCTCCCGGCCGATCTCGACGTCGAGTATGAGCTGACCCGGTTCATCAGGCGGGTGCGTGCGCGTTCGCTCCGCCAGCTGCCGGAGATCCACCCGTCGCTCGACTACGGGATGTTCCTGTTCCTCATCGCGATCTGTGACGCGCCTGACGGCATCCGCGGGTCAGAGCTCGCCGAAGGCCTCGGCGTGCACAAGTCGACGGCCAGCCGGGCCGTCGCTTCCCTGGAGAAGCTGGGCCTCGTCAACCGCATCCCGGACCCGGACGACGGCCGGGCTCAGCTCCTGGTCGCAGAGCCCGAGGCGCGCGCCAAGGTCGACGCCTATCGCAAGCGCGCGCACGCCAGAATGTCGGCGATCCTGTCGGAGTGGACCGCTGACGACATCAGCACGTTCGCGCGCAGCCTCGCGCGTCTCAACGACGCCGCCGAACAGATGCCGTGAGGATCTTCCACCTCGCCACCGAAGAAGCCTGGACCTCGGCCGTCTCCGCCGGGACCTACACCGTGTCGACCCTCGGACTGGACCTCGCCGAGGTCGGCTTCATCCACTGCTCGCAGGCCGAGCAGGTCGCGGGAGTGCATGAGCGCTTCTATCGCGATGTCGACGAGACGCTGCTCCTCCTCACGATCGACACCGATCGGCTGACGTCGCCGTGGCAGCTCGATCCCGTGGACGGGGAGCCCTTGCCGTTCCCGCACATCTACGGACCGCTCAACATCGACGCCGTGGTCTCGGCCGAGCCGTTCAGACCGTGAGCATCGCCTTGATGGCCGTACGTTCGTCCATCGCGCGATAGCCGTCCGCGACCTTGTCGAGCGGGACCGTGAGGTCGAAAACGCGTCCGGGCTCGACCGCGCCGGACAGGACGTCGGGCAGCAGCTCCTCGATGTAGTTGCGAGCAGGAGCGACGCCGCCGGCGATACCGATGTTGCGGTCGAACATCGCCTTGACGTTGAGCTCGACATCGTGCGGCACGCCGACATAGCCGACGCGGCCGCCCGGACGGGTCGACAGCATCGCCTGCTTCATGCTCTCGGTCGTACCGACGCACTCCAGCACGAAGTCGGCCCCGATGCCGTCGAAGATCTCGCGAACGGCTGCCGCGCCGTCCTTGCCGCGTTGCTCGACGATCTCATCGGCGCCGAAGTCGCGGGCGAGCTGCTGACGATCCGCGTGGCGAGACATCGCGACGATGCGGCCCGCGCCCAGCCGCTTGGCGGCGAGCACTGCGCTCAGGCCAACGGCGCCGTCGCCGACGACAGCCACGGTGCTTCCGGCTGTGACACCAGCGGAGACTGCGGCGTGGTGGCCCGTGGGGAAGACATCGGACAACGTCAGCAGGTGAGCCACCATCTCCTGGCTCGGCTGCTCGGCGGTCGCCACGAGCGTGCCGTCGGCGAGCGGAGCGCGTACGACCTCGCCCTGACCGCCGTCGACGGCATGGCCCTGGTGGTCCTGACCGCTCCAGTAGCCGCCCTGGACGCAGGACGTGTGCACGCCGCGGAGGCACAGGGCACACGTGTTGTCGGAGAAGGCGAACGGTGCGATGACGAAGTCGCCGCTCTTGACGGTCGAGACGCCCGCACCGACCTGTTCGACGACGCCCACGAACTCGTGACCGATGCGCCGGGGTCCGGTGAACTCGTTGATGCCGCGATAGGACCACAGGTCGGATCCGCACACGCACGAGGCCACGACACGCACGATGGCGTCTGTGTCCTCGATCAGCTGCGGGTCGGGTACGTCGTCGAGGCGGATGTCGTGAGGGGCGTGAAGGACCGTGGCGCGCATGTGGCCATTCTTGCAGCGGGGTCCATGTGACAGGATCGTCCGCATGACTGACAAGCCTGAAGTTGACTTCATCGAGGGCCCTCCGCCCACCGAGCTCCAGATCAAGGACCTCGTCGTCGGCGACGGACCCGAGGCGGTGCCCGGTGGACTCGTTGACGTTCACTACGTCGGCGTCGAGTTCGACACCGGCGAGCAGTTCGACTCGTCGTGGGACCGCGGACAGTCCGCGAAGTTCCCGCTCCCGCAGCTCATCGCCGCATGGCAGCAGGGCATCCCGGGCATGAAGGTCGGCGGCCGGCGCCAGCTGGTGTGCCCGCCGGAGCTCGCGTACGGGCCCGCCGGCGGCGGACACCGGCTCTCCGGCAAGACCCTCGTCTTCGTGATCGACCTGCTGGGCGTCTGACGCCTACAGCGCATCCACCAGTGCGGTCACTCGCTTGACCGACACGGGGAACGCTGTCCTGAGGTTCTGGGCCAGCAGGCTCAGCCGCAGCTCCTCCAGCGCCCAGCGAACGTGCTGGACCTCGGGGGAGAGGCGGGCCCAGGGCGACAACGCGGCCGTACGCTCGTGGAACCTCGCCTCGAGCTCCTGGGCGGCCAGCAGGTCGTCCGTGAGCGGGGCGGAGAGCCGCCGCCGAGCGGCCTCGAGGTAGAGCGGGATGCGTCGCAGCTGGGTCACCCCGGCATCGCGGATGAACCCCGGATAGACCAACCACGACAGCTGCACGCGTACGTCCTCGCCGGCCTCGGTCGGCGGGGTCGGGATGACCTCGCCGAGCGCGTGCAGCACGTCGATGACGGCGTGAACCGCGCGCTCCGTCTCGTCGTACGCCTCGGCGCGCACGGCCTCGCGCAGCGCGTCGAACGACTCCTCGTCCCAGACCGGGCTGCCATGGCGTAGGAGCAGCGCTTCGAGGGCCGCGAGCCAGCACTCCTCGATCACCGCAGCAGCATCGGCATGCGGTCCGGTCGAGAGCAGCAGCTTGGCGCGGAGGTCGAGTGAACGTCCGAGCTGGGGCACGGGTGTTGCCAGCGAGAAGGAGAGCAGTCGCGCCTGTCCGCGCGGCATCGCGGCAGTCTGCTCGGCCTCGGAGTCCAGGACGCGCAGCGCTACCGATGTGCCCTCGTCGACCAGCGCGGGGAATCCCGTGACCTGACCGGCGGAGATCGTCCGGTCGATGTCGCCGACGGTCCACGCGAGCAGGCCTGATCGTTCCTCCTGCCGTGCCGCTTCGGTCAGGTCGGCGCGCACATGGCTCGCCAGCTCGGTGCGCAGTGCCTCGAGGTCCTTGCCCCGCGACAGCTCGACGCCGTTCTCCACGACGCGGAACGTCACCCTCAGGTGTCCGGGTAGGGCACTGAAGTTGAAGTCCTCCGGGCGGACGAGCGTGCCGTTGAGGAGCCGCATCTGGCGGGCGAGCTCCTCGCTCAGGTCCGCGGCATCCGGATCCATCGCCTCGACCAGGCGAGGAGCAAACTGGCCGGCCGGGACGAACTCCCGGCGCAGCGCCTTGGGCAGCGACCGGATGAGCTCTGTCACGAGCTCGACCCGATGCCCCGGCACGTGCCAGTCGAACGCCCGGTCATCGACGGTCAGCAGCCTCTCGATCGGCAGGTCGACCGTGACACCGTCGTCCTGCATGCCGGGCTCGAAGGCGTACGTCAGCGGGTATGCCTCGCCGTCGGAGTGCCACTCGCGGGGAAACTCCGCGTCAGCTCCCTCCGCGTCGCGGCCGAGCATCGCCGGGTCGAACGTCAGCAGGTCCGGCTGGTCAATGCGCGTCTTTTTCCACCACGAGTCGAAATGGCGCGTCGACACGACGTGAGCGGGGACCCGCTCGTCGTAGAACGCGTACAGCGTCTCGTCATCCACTCGCAGGTCGCGGCGGCGCAGGCGTTCCTCCAGCTCCTCGACCTGCTCGATCATGGCCTGGTTCCTGGCATAGAACTTGTGGTGCGTACGCCACTCGCCCTGCACGAGGGCGTGCCGGATGAACAGCTCCCGCGACACCACGGGATCGACGCGGCCGTACTGCACCAACCGGTCGACGATGATCGGGATCCCGTAGAGGAGCACCTTCTCGCGGGCCATCACCGCGCCGCGCTTCCGCGACCAGTGCGGCTCGCTGTAGGACCGGTTGACCAGGTGCTCGCCGGCCTCCTCGACCCACTCCGGATGGATCTTGGCAGCCGTACGCCCCCACAAGCGGCTGGTCTCGACGAGCTCGCCCACCATGACCATCCGCGGCGGTTTCTTGGCCAGGCCGGAGCCGGGGAAGATCATGAACTTCGCCTGCCGGGCGCCGAGAAACTCCCGGCCGTCGAGCTCCCGCAGGCCCACGTGCGACAACAGTCCGGTCAGCAGCGCCTGGTGGATCAGGTCCGGATCCGCTCCGGGGTTGCCGGGCTTGAGCTTGAGGTCCTTGGCCGTGCGGCGCAGCTGCGAGTGCACGTCGTGCCACTCACGGATGCGGAGGTAGTGCAGGTACTCATCGCGGCACATCCGTCGAAAGGCCGAGCTCGAGAGGGTGTCGCGCTGCTCGCGGATGTACTTCCACAGCGTCAGCCACGACAGGAAGTCCGAGTCGGGCTCGACGAACCGGCGGTGCTTCTCGTCCGCTGCTTGCTGGTGGTCCAGTGGACGTTCGCGCGGGTCCTGGATCGACATCGCCGAGACGATGACGAGCACGTCGGCCAGGCAGCCGAGCCGGTCAGCCGCCAACAGCATCCGGCCGAGGCGCGGATCGGTCGGCAGGGTGGCCATCGAGCGGCCGATCGCGGTCAGTCGCTGGCTGCCGGACTGGTCCGTTCCGAGCGCACCCAGCTCGTACAACAGGTTGAGCCCGTCGGTGACGGCTCGGGAGTCGGGCGGGTCGAGGAACGGGAAGTCCTTGATCGCGCCGAGGTCGAGTGACGCCATCTGCAGCAGCACCGACGCCAGGTTGGTCCGCTGGATCTCGGGATCGGTGAACTCCGGGCGGCTCTCGAAGTCCTCCTCGGCGTACAGGCGGATGCAGATGCCGTCGGCGACGCGGCCACAGCGGCCGGCCCGCTGGGCGGCGCTCGCCTGCGAGATCGGCTCGATCGGGAGGCGCTGCACCTTGAGCCGCTGACTGAACCGGGAGATGCGGGCGAACCCCGGGTCGATGACGAACCGGATGCCGGGCACGGTCAGCGACGTCTCGGCGACGTTCGTGGCGAGCACGATGCGTCGACCCGGGTGGTCGCTGAAGATCTTCTGCTGGTCGCCGGCGGCCAGGCGTCCGTACAGCGGCAGGATCTCGGTGCGCGCGTACTTCTTGCCCGCGAGGAACTCCGCGGCGTCCCGGATCTCCCGCTCGCCGGAGAGGAACACCAGGATGTCGCCGTCCCGCGGCAGCTCCGAGATCGCGTCGGCGATGCCCTCGAGCATGTCGCCCGCGTCGGACTCCGTCAGCGGGCGGTAGCGGACCTCGACCGGATACGTACGCCCGCTGACCTCGATCACCGGCGCGTCGAACATCTCCGCGAACCGCTCCACGTCGATCGTCGCCGAGGTGATGATCACCTTGAGGTCAGGGCGGCGGGGGAGCAGCTGCTTGAGGTAGCCCAGGAGGAAGTCGATCGACAGCGATCGCTCGTGCGCCTCGTCGATGATGATCGTGTCGTATCGCTCGAGTCGGCGATCGCCGTGCACCTCGGCCAGCAACAACCCGTCGGTGACGAGCCGGATCGCGGTGTCGGCGCTCGTACGGTCGTCGAACCGCACGGCATAACCGACTTCAGCGCCGAGCTCGACGTCACACTCGTCGGCGATTCGCTTGGCCACCGACCGGGCGGCGATGCGTCTGGGCTGGGTGTGCGCGATGCTCCGGCGGCCCAGCTCGTACGCGATCTTCGGCAGCTGCGTCGTCTTGCCCGACCCGGTCTCGCCGGCCACCACGACGACCTGGTGGTCACGAATCGCGGCCGCGATGTCGTCATGGCGCGCCGTGATCGGCAGTGCCTCGTCGTACCCGATCTTCATGAGGTCACAGCCAGCTCACGTGGTCTTTGAGGAATCCGTAGCCCACGAACGAGATGACGTCGAGGATCGTGTGCGCGACGACGAGCGGCAACACCCGCTTCGTACGGGTGAACCAGTAGCCGAACACCAGCCCCATCACGAAGTTGCCGAACGCCTGGCCCACTCCCTGATAGAGGTGATAGCTGCCCCGCAACACGGCACTCGCCAGGATTGTCTGCGGCACGCCCCAATTGAGCTGGCGCAGGCGGTTCATCAGGTAGCCGACCACGATGAACTCCTCGATGACCGCGTTCTTGACCGCCGCGAGGATCAGGACCGGGACGGTCCACCAGTAGGTGTCGAGCGGGCTTGTGACGATCTCGGCAGTAATGCCCATGGCCCGGCCGGCGAAGTAGAGGCCGATGCCGGGCAAGCCGATCACGGCGGCCAGGAGCGAACCCCACACGATGTTGCTCCAGGCGCCGCCGCGATCGAAGCCGAGCCGCTCACGCACCGGCGGCTGGTCCTTGTCGAGCGTCATCAGGTAGATCGCCAGGGCTACCGGGACGATCGCGAAGCCGATGCCCAACAGCTGGTAGGTCAGGTCGAGCCACTCGCGTGGACTCTGGTTCGCGTTGAGCGTCGCCGTCGACTTCCTGAGCCCGCCGGGCTGCGTGACCTTGGCGGCAAGGCTGACCACGGCGTAGACCGCTGACGCACCGAGCGACAGCCCGAGGACGATCCAGATCTCGGTCTTCAGCCGACGGTCGGCTACCGCACGATCAGACACCGTCAGAGGTCGTCAGTGCTGAACGTGTCGCACTGGTTGACAGAGCCGCCGTGGTAGCCGGCAAGGAACCAACGTTGACGCGACTCGCTCGACCCGTGGGTCCACGACTCCTGGTTGACCCGGCCCGTCGACGCCTTTTGGATACGGTCGTCGCCCACGGCAGATGCCGCCGAGAGGGCCGACTTGATGTCGTCGTCGGTCAGCGGCTTCAGGAGGGTGTTGCCGTCAGCGTCCTTGGTGGTGGAGGCGTGATTGGCCCAGACGCCGGCCATGCAGTCGGCCATGAGCTCAATGCGTACGCCATTGCTGAGCGGGCCGGTCTGGCCGTCCTGGCCCTTGGCGAGGAAGCCGAGCAGGTTCTCCACGTGGTGGCCGTACTCGTGCGCCACGACGTACTCCTGCGCCAGTGCGCCGTCGTCGGCCCCGAAGCGGCTGGTCAGCTCGTCGAAGAAGCTCGCATCGATGTAGACACGCTGGTCCGACGGGCAGTAGAACGGGCCGGTCGCATTCGACGCGACACCGCACGCGGACTGCGTCGAGCCGGAGTAGATCACGGTCTTGGCCTGCTGGTACTGACGCTGCACATCGGCCGGCAGCGCGTCGGTCCAGTAGTCCTGGACGCTGTTGACCGTGCCGATGATCCGGCACGTCGCGTCCCGGTTGGCGTCCGCGCCGGTCTTGCACTGCGAGAAGTCGGTCGTCGAGGTCTCGCCGCCGGCCTGGACCTGGCCGGGATCGAAGGGGTTTGCGCCCGCGCCTCCGCCGGTGACGTCGCCACCGAAGATCAGGGCGAGGATCAGCAGGATGAGACCTCCTGCGCCTCCGCCGATCACCGCGCCACCGCGGACGCCGCCACCGCCACCGGTCACCTGGCTCGTGTCGAGATCGGCGCCCTCGTTGAAGGTCATGACGTCACCTCACAGAAAAGCCCACGATAGTGAGGTGACGTCATGATGCTGCCTCATGATTCACTCGCTGGCGCTCGCTCATGCCCGAAGTCTACGCAGAGCGGAGGGAACCGCCCGCCGTTAGTGTCGTGCTGTGACCTCGACAGATGCCAGTGCGAGCTTCCAGATGCCGGAGGGCCTGTCGGCCGGCGACACAGCACGCCTCGGAGGCCTGCGGCGCATGCGTGCGCTCGCGTTGTCCCTGCTGATCCTCGCTGCCGTCATCTATGTCCTCACCCGCAATCACGACGATGGTTGGCTGGGCTATGTCAACGCCGGCGCCGAGGCAGCCATGGTCGGCGCGATCGCGGACTGGTTCGCCGTCACCGCGCTGTTCCGGCATCCCCTCGGCCTGCCGATCCCGCACACCGCGATCATCCCGAACCGCAAGGAGTCCCTCGGGGCGAGCCTGCAGGAGTTCGTCACCGACAACTTCCTGCGTGAGGACGTCGTACGCGAGCGCATCCAGTCCGCCGGAGTCAGCCGCCGGGTCGGGGAGTGGCTCGTCACGGACGGTCACAGCGAACGCCTGGTGGCGGAAGGTTCGCGCGTGCTCGCCGACGCGCTCCGCCACGTGAAGGAGAGCGATGTCGCTGCCGTGATCCAGGAGGCGCTGATCCCGCGGCTCAAGGAGGAGGAGCTCAGCCTCGTCGTCGGACAGCTGCTCGAGGAGATCCTGCGCGACGACGCTCACCGTGGCCTGGTCGACCTCGCACTGGACGAGCTGGGCCGTTGGCTCTCGATCAACGAGGACGAGGTCTCGGCGTTGATCGAGAACCGCGCACCCTCGTGGACGCCGTCGTGGCTCGACAAGCGTGTCGCCGGGTGGGTGCACGAGCAGGTCGTGGAGTGGGTCGCCGAGATCGGCCGCACCCCGGACCACAACGCGCGCATCGCGCTCAACCGGTGGCTGACCGACCTCGCCGACGGGCTCCAGCACGACGCCGAGACACGTACGCGCTTCGAGAACCTCAAGGAGCGCGTCCTGTCGCAGCCGCGAGTGGGCACGACGTCGGTACGTCTGTGGGACGCGCTCCGTCGTGCCCTGATCGGATCGCTCGCGGACGAGAGCGGTCTGCTCCGCCGCCGGGCGCTCGAGGAGATCGAGGCGTTCGGCCAGCGGCTGATCGACGACCCCGAGCTCGACCGCCGTATCGACGCGACGATCTCGGACGTCGCCGCATACGCCGTCAACCACTACGGCAGCGAGGTGGCGACCATCATCTCCGCGACGGTCAACCGGTGGGACGGCAAGGAGACCGCGGAGCGCATCGAGCTGCACGTCGGTCGGGACCTGCAGTTCATTCGCATCAACGGAACCGTCGTCGGCGGCCTTGCCGGCATCGCGATCCATGCCGTCTCGACGCTCCTCTGACGATTTTCGTCGACGTCGTTAGCCACAGAATGTGGAAAACATGTGCATAACAGGGCGATGCTTGTGGGTGACGTAGGTCACTCTGTGGGTAAGTGACACATTCTCGAGAAATAGCCCAGAAACTTCAGAAAATCCCTTGCGCGCCTGGTCGCCCGGGGCATACAAATGACCTACGCAATCCTTCGGGAAAGCGGGAAAGAATCCAGATTCGATCCCATGGCCAGCGACGCAAGTCAACGGCAGCCGGTCAGTGATGTGACAGGCGGGAAAGACGAAGGATTCTGGATGAGAGAGCTCATCACACTCGATCACAATGAGGCCCCGGAAACTCATACTTTCCGGGGCCTCGACTAATTGTGCCAACTATTTCCGTGCGGTGCCAATGAGCCGCTCACGACGGCACCACCAAAGCGCCTACCCGATTCGGAACACCGACGGGTCTTTGCTAAAGTTCAGTGCTGCACCGCGCCCGTCATACAGGCGCTTGTCCGGGTGGCGGAATGGTAGACGCGCTAGCTTGAGGTGCTAGTGCCCTGTAAGGGGCGTGGGGGTTCAAGTCCCCCCTCGGACACACGAAATGGCACCACCGCTCAGGTCTGAGCGGTGGTGTTTTTCTTTGCCTCGACGGGTCAGCTCCAGATGGTCCCGAGCTCACTGATCCGGCAGTCGCGCACGGTCGCCGTGCCGCCCGTCGCCTGCCATGCGATGCCGTCGTTGCTCTCGTCGGTGAACACCAGGACGGATGCGACATATCTGCCGGTGTCGAAGAAGACCTCGACCGAACCCGTGTCGACGACGGCGTGCACGTGAAGCTTCGTCATGTTCGGGTCGTCGACAGGTTGCGTGCGCCGACCCAACGGGACTGGGTTGCCATCCCGGTCGAGGACCGGTTCTGAGCCCGATGACGACCTGTCGACAAAGACGCTTCCGTTGCGCGCGTCGAAACCCGCGCTGACGAACTCGTGCTCACCCCGTCGGACGTGCACGGCGACCTCGTCGAGCTGCTCCCACTCGACGTTGGCCTCCAGCTCGTACGCCTTGTGGTGAAACGGCAGGACATGGATGTCCTCGACGTCGAAATCGGCCACAGACACCGACTTGAGCCGCAACGGCGCGGTGTCGATGACACGTTGGACGACACGCGGGCGCCCGCCGCGAGTCTCCAGGCTCAACGTCCGTGGCAGGGACATGGCACCGTGCCACGAACCTGTGGGCGTGCCGTAGGGGTAGCGCCAATTGCCCATCCACCCGATCCAGACCTTGTCGACCTGGCGGTCATCTGACCAGGTCTGGGCCGCGTAGAAGTCCTGGCCGAAGTCGGTCACCATCACCTCGTCGGCCGCGTTCTGGTTGGTGAACGTCGTCCCGTCGAACGTTCCGACGAAGTATTGCGATGTCGATCCATCCGTGGCTTCGCTGTCGCCGACACTGACGTGAAGGACCCACAGGATGGCGTCCTCACGTCCGTCGAGGGGGAGTGGGAAAAGATCTGGGCACTCCCAGACCGCGGTGTGCAGGCCGTTGTCCTGACCGAAGTCGCTCAGGTGCGACCAGCTGATCAGGTCCGGCGATCCGAAGATGGAGACGTAGTCTCCGTTGCTGACCACCATCACCCAGGACTCGGACTGCGAGTGCCAGAAGACCTTCGGATCTCTGAAGTCCACCGCACCATCGTTGTGAAGCACCGGATTGCCGCGATAGCGCACGAACTCGAGGCCCCGGTCCGAGCTGGCAGCGATGCTCTGTGCCTCACCAGCACACGTGCAGGTGAACACCGCCACGATGCCGTTGCTGCCGTGCACCAGACCGCTGGTGTTGTGACGGTCGACGACCGCGCTGCCCGAGAGCGCCTGGTCCTCGCCCTCTCGGTCCAGGGCAATGCCGAGATCACGCCAGAACAGTCGGTCCTTGCTGACGGCGTGGGCCCACCTGCCGTCGTGCTGGTAGAACAAGTGGTACTCGCCGTCCACGTACACCAGTCCGTTGGGATCCGCGAGATTGCCGTGTGCGGGGGAGTAGTGGACGCGCGGGCGGAATGCGTCGGACGATCGACGTAGCAATGGCCGAGGCCGCGTGTCCTGGGCTTGTTCTGAGGTGCAGGCAGCCAGTAGCGCCGCAGCACCGAGCGACAGAAAAGCTCGTCGTTCCACGTCGGTAGTCCTTCCCCCTACAGACCCCGGCCGGTCGGCTTCGACGCCGGCTCCTCCGCTGTTGGGACTCAGCGTAGTTCGGGACTGTTTGCGTGCCGGAGGTCTCGATCTCGGCTGATGAGTCGAGGCGGATTTCGCGGTGAAAACGGGTGGTTGATCCAATCGATCCATAGCGGTTTTTCGTCGTCGTGCAACTCGGGCGCCCACTGTTGACACGTGTTGATTGCCCGCCTAGCGTCCCTGCGAAAGAACGAACGCATCTCGGGAGGTTGTCCATCGGGGTCGGCCCCGGGACGTTCGGGGGGAGAAGAATTGTCATGCGCAGTTTCGCGAATCCAGGCAGCCGCCGTACGCGGCGAATAGCCGTCAATGGCGTCCTCGCCGCGGTGCTGGTCGGGGCCAGCTATGTCGCCACCTCACCAGCGGAAGCCGGCCCAGGCTTCCCGGATCCCACGATCCACACACAGCGTGCCTACAGCCCGTACGCCGACTTCACGGCGAAATGGACACGAGCCGACGCTCGCCAGATCAAGGCACAGTCGGATCCAACCGTCGCGCCCGGGGAGAACTCACTGCCGGAGTCTTTGACGATGCCGAAGATTCCCGGGGACTTCCCGGACACGAATCCGGATGTGTGGGTCTGGGACACCTGGACGCTCACCGACGACAAGGCCGACCAGTTCAGCTACAAGGGCTGGGAAGTCATCTTCGCGCTCACCGCGGACCGCCACGCCGGCTACACGTTCGACGACCGGCACATCCATGCGCGACAGGGCTACTTCTATCGCAAGGCGGGCATCCCAGCGTCCAAGCGTCCCAAGAACGGCGGCTGGATCTACGGGGGCAATGTGTTCCCCGACGGAGCCACGGCCTCGCTCTTCAAGGGGCAGACCTACACGCACCAGGCGGAATGGTCCGGATCGACGCGAATCTTCAAGGGCAACAAGCTGCGTGCGTTCTACACGGACCTGGCGTTCAACCGTGACAGTGACGGCAACGACATCAGCCCCGCGGACGCACGAATCGCCCAGAGCGAGGGAACCATCCACGCCAACAAGAATCGGGTCTGGTTCACCGGTTTCACGAAGCAGCACGAGCTGCTGCGGCCTGACGGCGTGCGCTACCAGAACGGCGAACAGAACCCGTTCTACAACTTCCGCGACCCGTTCACGTTCACTGATCCGGCTCATCCCGGCAAGACCTTCATGGTGTTCGAGGGCAACACCGCGGTGACCCGCGGAGCGCGTACGTGCAACGAAGCCGATCTCGGCTACCGTCCCGGTGATCCCAACGCCGAGACAGTTGACGACGTGCTCGACTCCGGCGCGACGTACCAACAGGCCAACGTCGGGCTCGCAGTCGCGGACAACAAGTCCCTGACGAAGTGGCACTTCCTGGATCCGATCCTGTCGGCGAACTGCGTGACCGATCAGACCGAGCGGCCGCAGATCTACCTCAAGGACGGCAAGTACTACCTGTTCACGATCAGCCACCGCAGCACCTACGCGGCCGGTATCGACGGACCTGACGGCGTCTACGCCTTCGTCGGCAAGGGCGTGCGCAGCGACTACCAGCCGGTCAACAAGGGCAGCGGGCTGGCGCTGGGCAACCCGACCGACCTCAACACGGCATTCGGGGCGCCGTCGAACATCCTGCCGGACGAGAATCCCAACGCCTATCAGTCGTACTCGCACTACGTGATGCCTGGCGGCCTGGTCGAGTCGTTCATCGACGCGATCGGGACCCGGCGGGGCGGTTCTCTGGCCCCGACCGTTCGCTTGAAGATCGACGGGAGCACGACCGCAGTCGACCGCAGCTACGGTGACGGCGGCCTCGGCGGATACGGCGACATTCCGGCGAACAAGCGCTATCGCGGCTGACGCTGCAAGCACGCGGCGAGCCCCCGCGCAGGCTTCGGTCTGGGCGGGGGCTCGTTGGAGTTCCCTCCAGCGTTGCGCGCCGCAGTAGCGTTGTTGATGTGACCCCTCCCACCATCGCGACGGTCGGCGCACTGCGGGCTTCTGGCCACGTGCACAAGACCCTGCGCGCCGAGATCCGCGACAACCTCCTCTCCGCCCTCCGCGAGGGCCGCGACCCCTGGCCAGGCCTGCACGGTTTCGAGGCCACCGTGATCCCGCAGCTCGAGCGAGCCCTCATCGCCGGGCACGACGTCGTCCTGCTCGGCGAGCGCGGGCAGGGCAAGACCCGTCTGCTGCGTACGATGGCCGGCCTGCTCGACGAGTGGACTCCCGTCATCGATGGGGCAGAGCTCGGCGAGCACCCGTTCGAGCCCATCACCGCGACGAGCCTGCGCCGTGCCGCGGAGCTCGGAGACGATCTCCCGGTCGCATGGCGCCACCGTGACGAGAGGTACGCCGAGAAGCTCGCCACGCCTGACACCAGCGTCGCCGACCTGATCGGCGACGTCGATCCGATGAAGGTCGCCGAAGGGCGCAGCCTGGGCGACCCCGAGACGATCCACTTCGGCCTCATCCCGCGCAGTCACCGCGGCATCGTGGCGATCAACGAGCTGCCGGACCTCGCCGAGCGCATCCAGGTCGCGATGCTCAACGTGATGGAGGAGCGTGACATCCAGATCCGCGGGTATGTCCTGCGGCTGCCGCTCGATGTCCTCGTCATGGCGAGCGCCAACCCTGAGGACTACACCAACCGTGGCCGGATCATCACGCCGCTGAAGGACCGGTTCGGCGCCGAGATCCGTACGCACTACCCGACCGAGCTGGTCGACGAGGTCGCGGTGATCCGCCAGGAGGCCGAGCTGGTCGCCGACGTGCCGGACTACCTGGTCGAGATCCTCGCCCGCTTCACCCGCGGCCTGCGCGAGTCGAGCGCCGTGGATCAGCGCAGCGGCGTCAGCGCCCGCTTTGCGATCGCGGGCGCCGAGACGATCGCGGCCGCAGCGATCCACCGCGCCACCCGTCAGGGTGAGGACGAGGCCGTGGCGCGTCCAGTCGACCTCGAGACCGCTGTTGACGTGCTTGGCGGCAAGATCGAGTTCGAGTCCGGCGAGGAAGGTCGCGAGGACGAGATCCTCGACCATCTGCTGCGATCTGCAACGGCCGAGACCGTACGGGCCCACTTCCGCGGCATCGACTTCACCGTGCTGGTCGACGCGATCGAGAACGGCACGATCGTCACGACGGGGGAGCAGGTCACCGCCCGCGACTTCCTCACCGGTCTCCCGGTGCTCGGCGAGTCCGAGCTGTACGACGACGTCTGCGAGCGTCTGGGCGCGACGAACGACGGCCAGCGCGCCGGAGCCATCGAGCTGGCGCTCGAGGGTCTCTACCTCGCGCGCAAGGTCAGCAAGGACACCGGTGGGGGCGAAATCATCTATGGCTAGAGCCAACCGCAGGCTCACCCGAGCTGCCCGCTACGGCAAGTACGTCGACGGGCCCGACCCGCTCGCGCCGCCAGTTGACCTGGCCGAGGCACTCGACGCGATCGGTGAGGACGTGATGGCGGGCTATTCGCCGGAGCGAGCCATGCGGGAGTTCCTGCGGCGAGGCGGCAAGGACCAGGCCGGTCTCGACGACCTGGCCCGGCGAGTCGCCGAGCGCCGGCGCGAGCTGACCCAGAGGCACAACCTCGACGGAACGCTCCAGGAGGTCAAGGAGCTGCTCGAGCACGCGGTCCTCGAGGAGCGCAAGCAGCTGGCCCGCGACGTCGAGATGGACGACAGTGAACGTGCCTTCGCCCAGATGCAGCTCGACAACCTGCCGCCTTCGCCGGCCGCCGCCGTCAGCCAGCTGAGCGACTACGACTGGCAGAGCAGCGCCGCCCGCGAGGACTACGAGAAGATCAAGGACCTCTTGGGTCGCGAGATGCTCGACCAGCGCTTCGCCGGCATGAAGAACGCGCTCGAGAACGCCACCGACGAGGATCGGGCGGCGATCAACGAGATGCTCGACGATCTCAACGAGCTGCTCGAGGCGCACAATCGCGGCGACGACAGTCAGGAACAGTTCGACGAGTTCATGGACAAGCACGGGGAATTCTTCCCGGAGAACCCGCGCAACATCGACGAGCTGCTTGACTCGTTGGCCCAGCGTGCCGCCGCCGCGCAGCGGTTGCGCAACTCGATGACCCAGGAGCAGCGCGACGAGCTCGACGCCCTGGCGCAGCAGGCGTTCGGCTCGCCGGAGCTGATGTCGTCCCTGGCCCGACTGGACGGCAACCTGCAGTCCGCGCGTCCCGGCGAGGACTGGGGCAGCTCGGAGTCGATGGACGGCGAGGAGGGACTCGGTCTCGGTGACGGCACGGGTGTCTTCCAGGACATCGCCGACCTCGACGAGCTCTCCGAACAGCTCTCGCAGTCGTACAACGGCTCCCGCATGGACGATCTCGACCTCGACAAGCTCGCCCGTCATATCGGCGATGAGGCGTCGGTCGACGCGCGTACGCTCCAGCGGCTCGAGCAGGCCCTGCGGGACTCCGGCACGATGAAACGAGGGTCTGACGGTCAGCTCAAGCTGACCCCCAAGGCGATGCGTCAGCTCGGCAAGGCGCTGCTGCGTGATGTCGCCAACACGATGTCCGGTCGGCAGGGCAACCGCGACATCCGGCAGGCCGGGGCGGCCGGCGAGCGCTCGGGCGCCACGCGGGAGTGGGCATTCGGGGACACCGAGCCGTGGGACGTGACCCGCACGATCACCAATGCCGTCACGCGCATCGCGGGGGAGGGCGGCTCGACGACGGGCCGCGTGAAGATCGAGATCGGCGACGTCGAGGTCCAGGAGACCGAGGCGCGTACGCAGGCGTGCGTGGCGCTGCTCGTCGACACCTCGTTCTCGATGGCGATGGACGGTCGCTGGGTGCCGATGAAGCGCACGGCCCTCGCGCTGCACACCCTCATCACGAGCCGGTTCCGCGGCGACGACCTGCAGCTCATCGGGTTCGGCCGGCACGCCGAGGTCATGGACATCGAGCAGCTCACCGGGCTCGACGCGATGTACGACAAGGGCACCAACCTGCACCACGCCCTGCTGCTCGCCAACCGGCACTTCCGCAAGCATCCCCACGCCCAGCCGGTGCTGCTCATCGTGACCGACGGAGAGCCCACCTCACACCTGGAGTCCAGCGGCGAGGTGTTCTTCAGCTATCCGCCCCATCCGGTGACCGTTGCGTACGCCGTGCGGGAGCTCGACAACTCGGCGCGCCTCGGCGCGCAGACGACGTTCTTCCGGCTCGGCGAGGATCCCGGGCTGGCCCGGTTCATCGACTCGATGGCGAAGCGGGCCGGCGGCACGGTCGTGGCGCCGGAGCTGGATGACCTCGGCGCTGCAGTCGTCGGCTCCTATCTCGGCTCACGTGACCCGCGCGGAGGGTTCGGAGGCACGTACGGCGACATGTTCGGCGGCGGACGAGGCTTCTGGGTCAGCTGATCCCTTGACTGGTTCACCTGCTGGCGCCCCCCGAGAGGCCTATCGTCAATGACATGAGCGTGGCGGCATCGATCGAGGTGGACGGCGGGGTCCTGGTTGCGCATGACGGGTCGTCCCAGTCCGAGACGGCCGCACGAACGGCAGTGCGGTACGCCGGAGCGCTCGGTCATTCCGTGACGGCGGTGCGCGCCTGGAACATCAGCACCGCGCCTCGACCCCCAGTAGTGCAGCGCCCGGCTACATGCCACCGTTCGAGGACTTCGAAGCCGCCACGCTGGAGGTGCTGGAGGCAGACCTCGCGCCGATCCGTGCCGAGCACCCCGACGTGACGATCGCAGCAGCCGTCGTCCATAGGAGTCCGGCGGAGAAGCTCATCGAGGCGTCAGCGCATGCCGACCTGATCGTCGTCGGCAGCCGGGGCCACGGCGGGTTCGTCGGGCTTCTCCTGGGATCCGTCAGTGAACAAGTCGTACGCCACGCGAAGTGCCCGGTACTCGTCGACAAGCCGTCGCATCACGACAGTGAACCTTCCACCGACCAGCAGATGGATGACGCGCTGGCCAGCGAGCTCAAGCTCGACTGAGGGTGGACGAAGGTCCCCGTTGCCGCAGACCTTGGGCGGTGATGCCTCGGCGGCGTTGATGGTCGACTGACTGCATGAGCGCACCACCAGCGGGGCCAACCGACGGCGTGATTCTCGCTGACGGCAGTACGGCTGAGATCAGGCTCCTTCGGCCGGCTGACCGAGCAGCAGTGACCGCACTGTTCGACTCCTGCAGTGATGGCAACCTCTACACACGGTTCTTCACGGCCGGGCACGGCGCCGTGGTGCGCCACCTGAATCACATCTTCGACAGTGAGACGGACGCCCGGACGTACATCGTGCTCAGGGCCGGCCGCGTGATCGGCATCGCCGACGTGGAGCCCTGCGACGACTCGACCAGCGAGATTGCCTTCCTGGTGGCGGACGACTCGCACGGGCTCGGCATCGCGACGCTCCTGCTCGAACGGGCCGCCGAGGACGCCCGGGACTGTGGGGTCGCCTGGCTCGTCGCCGACGTCCTGGCGATCAACCACCCGATGCTCGAGGTGTTCGCCGACGCCGGGTTCAGGATCGAACGCCACACGGATCACGGTGAGGTTGCACTGCGGATCAGCACCGAGCTCGACGCGGCCGCGCGACTGGCGATGGCGGCCAGGCATGCCGGCGCGCTGGCCCACTCCCGCGTATAGCGGGACGTTGGTCCCGCCGCGCCGGGCGAATTGACCCTGCCCTCCGGTGATGGGACGCGACACGGTGGAAGTCATCCGTCGCCCACACAGGAGTTGTCATGAAAGCCGCTGTTGTCACCACGTTCGGTCAGCCGCTCGAGATCCACGAGCTCCCCATTCCGGAACCGTCGGTGGACCAGGTGCTGGTGCGTCTCGAGGCATCCGGTCTGTGCCACACGGACATCCACGCCGCGCACGGCGACTGGCCGGTCAAGCCGATGCCGCCGTTTGTGCCTGGGCATGAAGGAGTCGGCATCGTCGAGAAGATCGGCACGCGGGTCAGCGCGCACCAGGTTGGCGACCGGGTAGCCATCCCGTGGCTCGGACACGCCTGCGGGCATTGCCGGTACTGCGTCGACGGTCGCGAGACGCTCTGCGAGAGCCAGCAGAACAGTGGCTACTCGATCGATGGCGCCTTCGCCGAGTACGCCGTCGTCGATGCCCGCTACGCCGTCGCAGTGCCGGACGGTGTTCAGCCGTTCGACGCGGCCCCGTTGAGCTGTGCCGGTCTGACGTCGTACAAGTCGGTCACGGTCGCGAACGTGCAGCCCGGTGAGACCGTCGCGGTCTTCGGCATCGGCGGCCTGGGCCACCTGGCCGTCCAGTACGCCCGCCTCGTCGGCGCGACCGTGATCGCCGTCGACATCGACGAGGAGAAGCTCGAGCTGGCCACGTCGCTCGGCGCCGATCACGTGGTCAACGCGTCGACGGTCGACCCGGCTGCGGCCATCCAGGCTCTGGGCGGCGCGGACGTCGCGCTGGCGTATGCCGTCTCACCCAAGGCGTTCGAGCAGGCCTTCGCCTCCCTCAGCAGGGGAGGACGTCTCGTATGCGTGGCTCTGCCCGCCGAGGGCACGATGAGCATCCCGATCTTCGACACCGTGTTGAAGGGCATCGAGATCATCGGCTCGATCGTGGGCACCCGGCAGGACCTTGCCGAGGTCTTCGAGCTCCACGCCATGGGCCGTACGCGGGTCATCGCCGAGGGGCGCAAGCTCGAGCAGGTCAACGAGTCGATCGCCGAGCTCCTGTCCGGCAGCATCGCCGCACGCCTCGTCTTCGAGTTCTGAGGCGGAGCACCACCAACCAGACAACGGGTGCGCGCTGACGTCTAGCCGCAGTCACACAACCATGCGAAGGTGACGAGTAGATGCCCAAGACTTCGAGTCGAAGCAGGATCCGCGCACGACCAGACACGGGTGACGTGACGGATCGACACGCAGCACCGCCGGTGGCAGGCGCGCGCCAACCGTCTCCGGTCCTGATGCTCGCGCTCGCGACCGCAGGGTTCGCGGTCAACTTCTGGGCCTGGGCGCTGCTCAGTCCGTTGGGGCCGCTGTTCCGCACGAACGGAACTCTGGGCACGATCTCCGAGTCGGACGTCGCGCTGCTGGTCGCGGTGCCGGTCATCGTCGGATCGCTGGGCCGGATCCCGGTCGGGGCCCTGACGGATCGGTTCGGCGGACGGGTCATGTTCCCGCTGGTCTCGGCGGCCACGATCGTCCCGGTGCTCTTCATCGGCTTCTTCGCCCTGGACTCCTACGCGGCCCTGCTGGTGGGCGGGTTCTTCCTCGGCCTGGGCGGTACGACCTTCGCCGTGGGCGTCCCGTTCGTGAACGCCTGGTTCCCGCCGGAACGTCGAGGTCTGGCGATCGGCATCTTCGGAGCCGGCATGGGCGGAACCGCGATCAGCGCACTGACCACCGTCAAGCTGTTCAACAACGTCGGCAACCGCGCCCCGTTCGCCATCACGGCCGTCGCGCTCGCGGTCTATGCCGTCGTCGCGTGGGTGCTCCTGCGCGATGCACCCGGGCGGCAACCTGCCGGCGGATCGTTCGTCGGACGGCTGGTGGCCAACGCCAGGCTGCCGATCGCCTGGCAGGCCTGCGCTCTGTACGCGGTGGCCTTCGGCGGATACGTCGCCTTCTCCGTCTACCTGCCGTCCTACCTCAAGACCGCGTACGACCTCGAAGCTGGCGACGCCGCCAACCGGATGGCGGGGTTCGTCGTGGTCGCGGTCATCATGCGACCGGTGGGCGGGTGGCTCTCGGACCGCTTCGGCGCTGTCCCGGTGCTGGCCAGCGGATACGGAGTCGTGGTCGTCGGCGCGGCCGTGGCAGCCGGGACCCCACTGCTCGAGCATGTCGGCACCGTCGCGTTCCTCGCCATGGCCGCCGCCCTCGGGTCGGGCAGCGGCGCGACCTTCGCGCTGGTCGCGAGCGTCACCGATCCCTCCCGAGTCGGTGGGGTCACGGGTCTTGTCGGTGCCGCCGGCGGTCTCGGTGGCTTCGTGCCGCCGCTGATCATGGGCTACATCTACGGTCGCACCGATTCGTACGCCATCGGGCTTGTCCTGCTGTCGATCACCGCCGCGTGCGCGCTGGTGCTGACGCTGACGATCGTCAGGTCGACCGCTCGGTCCTCGACACCGCTCAATCCACACCACACATGAGGGAGACCGCGTGACGACGACGCCGGACAAGCCGCAGCACCCTGGACTGGATGGAGCGCTGAGCGAGGCGCTCGTCGGCACTCGCAAGTTCTTCACTCGCGCTGCCGTCTCGGAGGACCTGCGCAGCCTTCACGCCACCGGCGGTCGAGAGTCGGACGACTTCTATCGCGACCGGTGGAGCCACGACAAGGTCGTACGTTCGACGCACGGCGTCAACTGCACCGGATCGTGCTCGTGGAAGGTGTACGTCAAGGACGGCATCATCACGTGGGAGACCCAGCAGACCGACTACCCGTCGGTGGGACCAGACAGCCCGGAGTACGAGCCCCGCGGCTGTCCCCGCGGTGCGGCGTTCTCCTGGTACACGTACTCGCCGACCCGGATCCGCTACCCGTACATCCGTGGCGTCCTGCTGCAGATGTATCGCGAGGCCAAGAAGCAGCACGACGGCGATCCGGTGCGAGCGTGGGCACACATCGTCGACAACCCGCAGCGCGCCAAGGCGTACAAGTCGGCGCGTGGCAAGGGCGGCCTCGTGCGGGCGACGTGGGACGAGGCCACCGAGATGGTCGCGGCTGCGCACGTCCACACGATCAAGAAGTGGGGTCCTGACCGGGTGGCCGGGTTCTCGCCGATCCCGGCGATGTCGATGGTCTCCCACGCCTCGGGTGCGCGGTTCGTCAACCTGATCGGCGGCTCGATGCTGAGCTTCTATGACTGGTACGCCGATCTGCCCGTTGCCTCGCCGCAGGTTTTCGGCGACCAGACCGACGTCCCCGAGTCGGGTGACTGGTGGAATGCCGGCTACCTCATCATGTGGGGCTCCAACCTCCCCGTCACGCGTACGCCCGACGCCCACTGGATGACCGAGGCGCGCTATCGCGGGCAGAAGGTCATCGGCGTGGCGCCCGACTACGCCGACAACGTGAAGTTCGCCGACGAGTGGCTCGCCGCCCGCCCCGGGACCGACGGGGCCCTGGCGATGTCGATGGGGCACGTCGTGCTCAAGGAGTTCTTCGTCGACAAGCAGACGCCGTACTTCACCGAGTACGTCAAGAAGTACACCGACCTCCCGCACCTCGTGACCCTCGACGATCCGGGCGATGGCGGCGCGCTGCGGCCGGGCAAGTTCCTGACCGCGGCCGACCTGGCGGACCACGCCGAGGAGGAGAACGCCGAGTTCAAGACCGTGCTGGTCGACAGCGTGACCGATGAGCCGGTGATCCCCGACGGGACTCTCGGGCATCGCTACGGCGAGGCCGGCGTGGGCCACTGGAACCTCGACCTGCACGACGTCGATCCGCGGTTGTCGCTGCTGGAGGCCGGCGGCGAGACTGCGCTCGTCGAGCTGCCCCGGTTCGACACAATGGACGGAGCAGCCGACTCGTTGCCGCGAGGCGTTCCCGTACGACGTGTCGGCGACCGGGTCGTGACCACGGTGTTCGACCTCCTGCTGGCGCAGTACGGCGTCGGGCGCGACGGCCTGCCAGGGGAGTGGCCAAGCTCGTACGACGACGAGACCGCTCCCTACACGCCCGCTTGGCAGGAGAAGATCACCGGCGTACCCGCATCTGCCGCGGCCAGGATCGGCCGGGAGTTCGCCCAGAACGCCGAGGAGTCCAAGGGACGCTCGATGATCGTCATGGGCGCCGGGACCAACCACTGGTTCCACTCCGACACGATCTACCGCGCCTTCCTGACTCTGACGAACCTGACCGGATGCCAGGGCGTCAACGGCGGCGGCTGGGCGCACTACGTCGGGCAGGAGAAGGTCCGACCGATCACCGGCTACACGCAGGTCGCGAACGCGCTCGACTGGGTGCGCCCGCCGCGCAACATGATCCAGACCGCGTACTGGTATCTCCACACCGACCAGTTCCGTTACGACCACTTCGGTGCCGACACGCTCTCCGCCAAGACCGGGAAGGGACAGCTGGCTGGAAAGTCCACCGCGGACGTCATCGCGCAGAGCGCACGGATGGGCTGGATGCCGTCCTACCCGACGTTCAACCGCAATCCGTTGGATCTCAGCGACGAGGCCGCAGCAGAGGGCAAGCCGGTGGCCGAACACATCGTCGAGCAGCTGAAGAGTGGCGACCTCGACTTCGCCGGTGCTGACCCCGACGCCCCGGAGAACTCCCCGCGCATCCTGTCGATCTGGCGGGCGAACCTGCTGGGGTCATCCGGCAAAGGCAACGAGTACTTCCTCAAGCACCTGCTCGGTGCCGACTCGTCTCTACGGGCGACCGAGGCGCCGGAGGGCAGCCGCCCCAAGGACGTGAAATGGCATGAAGAGGCGCCCGAGGGCAAGCTCGACCTGCTGCTGACCCTGGACTTTCGGCAGACCAGCACGACGCTGTTCTCCGACGTCGTGCTGCCGGCTGCCACCTGGTACGAGAAGCACGACCTCAACACGACGGACATGCATCCGTTCGTGCACTCGTTCAACCCCGCAATCGCGCCGCCGTGGCAGACCCGCACCGACTGGGTGGCCTGGCAGACGATCGCCGAGAAGTTCAGCGAGCTGGCCGCCGTGCACCTCGGGGTCCGCAAGGACGTCGTGGCGGTCCCCCTGACGCACGACACCCCCGACGCCATGGCCAATCCGCACGGAGTTGTCCGTGACTGGAAGGCGGGGGAGTGCGACCCGATCCCTGGTGTCACGATGCCCAAGCTGGTCGAGGTCGAGCGCGACTACGGCGCAGTGGCGGCGAGGATGAACGCGCTGGGCCCGCTGGTCGACACGCTCGGCGCCACGACGAAGGGCGTGACGTTCGAGCTGGGCGCCCAGGTCGAGTACCTGCGCCGCAAGAACGGGGCGGTACGCGGCGGACCAGCCGACGGCCGTCCGTCGCTGAAGCGCGACATCGACATGTGCGAGGCGATTCTGGCGATGTCCGGGACCACCAACGGCCACCTCGCCGTCCAGGGGTTCAAGACGCTCGAGAAGCGCACAGGTACGCACATGTCGGACCTGGCCGAGGAGCACGAGGGCAAGCAGATCACCTTTGCGGACACGCAGGGACCACCCGTCCCGGTCATCACGTCGCCGGAGTGGTCCGGCTCCGAGACCGGCGGGCGCCGCTACTCACCGTTCACGATCAACGTCGAGCGACTCAAGCCGTGGCACACCCTGACCGGCCGGATGCACTTCTATCTCGACCACGACTGGATGACGGAGCTGGGCGAGGGGCTCCCGGTCTATCGGCCACCGCTCAACATGGCGTCGCTGTTCGCCGAGCCTGAGCTGGGCGACCTGTCCGATGGCTCTTCCGGTGCCGTCGCAGGTCTCACGGTCCGCTACCTGACGCCACACAACAAGTGGTCGATCCACTCGGAGTACCAGGACAACCTGTTCATGCTCTCGCTGTCGCGCGGAGGCCAGACGATCTGGATGAGCAACCTCGACGCCGACAAGGTCGGGATCAAGGACAACGACTGGATCGAGGCGGTCAACCGCAACGGCGTCGTGGTCGCCCGGGCCATCGTGACGCACCGGATGCCGGAGGGGACGGTGTACATGTACCACGCGCAGGACCGGCTGATCGACGTGCCGATCGCCGAGACCTCCGGCAAGCGTGGCGGCATCCACAACTCGTTGACCCGCATCCTGGTCAAGCCGAGCCACCTGATCGGCGGCTACGCGCAGCTCGCCTTCGCCTTCAACTACCTCGGCCCGACGGGCAATCAACGCGACGAGGTCACCGTGATCCGCAAACGAAGCCAGGACGTGACGTACTGATGTGTCTCGATACACGCTCGCTCCTTCGTCGCTCGCGCCACTCGACAACCGGAAGGCATTGACATGCGTGTGATGGCGCAGATGTCGATGGTCATGAACCTCGACAAGTGCATCGGCTGCCACACCTGCTCGGTGACGTGCAAGCAGGCGTGGACCAACCGTTCGGGGACCGAATACATCTGGTTCAACAACGTCGAGACCAAGCCGGGACTCGGCTACCCACGAACGTACGAGGACCAGGAGAAGTGGAAGGGCGGCTGGGAGCTCAACAAGCGCGGCCGACTGACCCTCAAGAGCGGCAGTCGCTTCAAGCGCCTGCTCAACATCTTCTCCAACCCGAAGCTGCCCTCGATCAACGAGTACTACGAGCCGTGGACATACGACTACGCGACGCTGACCGATGCCCCTGCGCAGGAGCACACGCCTGTCGCACGTCCCAAGTCGCTGATCTCCGGCAAGGACATGAAGATCGAGTGGTCGGCCAACTGGGATGACGATCTCGGCGGCTCCACGGCCACCGCGCATGAAGACCCGATCCTGAAGAAGGTCGGCGACAAGGTCAAGTTCGAGTTCGAGCAGACCTTCATGTTCTACCTGCCGCGGATCTGTGAGCACTGCCTCAACCCTTCCTGTGCGGCCTCCTGCCCCAGCGGTGCGATCTACAAGCGCGAGGAGGACGGGATCGTCCTGGTCGACCAGGACAAGTGCCGTGGCTGGCGGATGTGCGTGTCCGGCTGCCCGTACAAGAAGATCTACTTCAACCACAAGACCGGCAAGGCCGAGAAGTGCACGTTCTGCTTCCCGCGCATCGAGGTCGGCCTGCCGACGGTGTGCTCGGAGACGTGCGTCGGCCGGCTGCGTTACATCGGACTGGTGCTCTACGACGCCGACAAGGTCCTCGAGGCCGCGTCCGTCGAGGACGATGCGGACCTCTATGAGGCGCAGCGCTCGGTCTTCCTCGACCCGTTCGACCCCGAGGTGATCCGCGAGGCGGAGAAGGCCGGCATTCCCCACGACTGGGTCGACGCCGCACAGCGGTCACCCATCTGGGCCCTGATCAGCCGGTTCAAGGTCGCGTTGCCGCTGCATCCGGAATACCGGACGATGCCGATGGTCTGGTACATCCCACCGCTGTCGCCGGTCATCGACGTTGTCAAGGAGACGGGGGAGGACGCCGAGGACAAGGGCAACCTGTTCGCCGCGATCGATGCGTTGCGCATCCCCATCGAGTACCTCGCCGAGATGTTCACCGCCGGTGACCCGGTGCCGGTCGACGGCGTGCTCAAGAAGCTCGCAGCGATGCGGTCGTACATGCGGGACATCAACATGGGCCGCGAGCCCGACCCGTCGATTCCTGCCGCCGTCGGGATGACGGAGGAGGAGATGTACGACATGTACCGGCTCCTCGCCATCGCCAAGTACGACGAGCGCTACGTCATCCCGCCGGCACACGCCGAGCAGGCCCACTCGTTGGAGGAGCTCGCCACCGAGTGCTCGCTCGACTACGACGGCGGACCGGGAATGGGCGGTTCGGGTCCGTTCGGCGAGGGCTCGGGCGCCCCGACACCGATCGCCGTGGAGAACTTCCAGATGCTGCAGAGCCGGCAGACATCCGACAGTGTTGCCTCGCCCGAAGGCAAGTCGTCCCGGGTCAACCTGCTCAACTGGGACGGTCGTGGCGACCCCGGCGGGCTGTTCCCGCCTCGTGACACCGAAGGCGGGGCCGACGCATGAGCCGCACGTATCCCGCGCCGACCCTCTCGTCACGCGAGCTCACCCTGACCTGGCAGTCGGCCGCCTTGCTGCTCGACTACCCCGACGAGGCCTTGCTCGGCAGGATCCCGTTGCTGCGTGAAGCGGCGCAGGAGCTGCCCACCGCCATTGCGGCCTCCCTCGGGAAGATGATCACCGAGCTCGAGCGAACGCCACTGACGCAGCTGCAGCAGGACTACGTCGAGACGTTCGACACCCGGCGACGCTGCAACCTGTTCCTGACCTACTTCGCGCACGGTGACACGCGCAAGCGCGGCATGGCGCTGCTGCGCTTCAAGCAGACGTACCTGGCGTCGGGGTTCATCCTGGATGACGCCGAGCTCCCGGACCATCTCTGCGTCGTCCTGGAGTACGCCGCCACGATCGACCAGCTCCTGGGCCGGGGGCTCATGCTCGACCACCGCGCCGGGCTCGAGCTGCTGCGGCTTTCGTTGCGCGACATGGCATCGCCGTGGTTCGCGGTCATCGATGCGGTGTGTGCGACCCTTCCGCCGTTGCGCGGTGAGGAACGCGATGCTGTTCGCCGCCTCGCCGCCGAAGGTCCGCCCGAGGAAGAGGTCGGGCTTGCCCCGTTTGCCACACCGGAGTTCAGCCCCGGCGCTGCGCCAGAACCCGACCGCACGCTGTTGCCCATGCCGACATTCCCAGGAGCCCGCTGATGGACCAATTCCTGTGGGTCATCTTTCCCTACATCTGCCTGACGATCTTCGTCGTCGGCCACGCCTGGCGTTATCGCTACGACAAGTTCGGTTGGACCACGCGCTCGTCGCAGCTCTACGAGAACCGGCTTCTGCGCCTGGGCAGCCCGCTGTTCCACTTCGGGATCATCGGCGTCTTCTTCGGTCATGTCATCGGTCTGGGCATCCCGGAGAGCTGGACGGACGCCGTCGGGATCTCCGAGGGGATGTACCACTTCATGGCGTTGTCAGTCGGCGCCCTCGCGGGAGCGGCCACCGTCATCGGCATGGTGATCCTGATCTACCGTCGCCGCACGACAGGGCCGGTGTTCTCGGCCACGACCCGCATGGACAAAGTCATGTACGTCTTCCTGGCCAGCGTCATCGTGCTCGGCCTGCTCAACACCGTCATGAACGTCGCCGGCGACTACAACTACCGCGAAGGAGTCTCGGTCTGGTTCCGCGGCATCTTCCGGTTCCAGGTGCACCCCGACCTGATGAGCGAGGCGCCGTTGGGCTTCCAGCTGCACGGCCTGATCGCCATGGCCCTGTTCGCGCTGTGGCCGTTCACCCGGTTGGTGCACGTGTTCAGCGCACCCCTGGGCTACCTCACCCGGCCCTACATCGTCTATCGCAGCAGGGACGACCAGGAGCTGGGCTCACACTCCACGCGCCGCGGATGGGAGCGCTCAGGCCGCTGAGTCGGGAGTGATCAGATGACGAAGTGCCACGAGTGCGGCGACGCTGATCCCGGCAACCGGCCCCACCGCGCCCCACGCGGCCTCTGTCAACCGTACGGACGCGACAACCGGGGTGAGCAGGATCGGCAAGCCGGTCAGCACGAACCAGACCAACATGCCGGGCGCGAGGATCAATGCATCGCGCGCGTTCTTGCTCAGCCGGACTCCGACCATGAAGGCTGCGGGCAGGAACAGACCGAGGTCGAGGACGTGGACCGGGTTGGTCGGCACGTTCCAGTCTGAGGCGCTCGTGGATTCACGGCCGTTCATCAGGTCAGGAATGATCTCACTGAGCCACAGGAGCGCAAACAGCACGGCCACGCCGGCCAGCACCACCACGGCCAGTCTCGATGGCCGCACCACTGAGAGGTCGACGTGTCCCGCCGCCCGCACACCGGTCACCAAGGCGTAGATGCTGAGGCCGAGCACGGTGGTCCACACGAGGAACAGCGGTCCGAAGGTGATCGAGAAGCAGTAGATCGCGTAGTTGTAGGCCAGGAACGCCAGCGCACCCAAACCGACGAGGTGAGCGCGGACGCTGCCCCGCAGCACCAGTAGCGCAGTCCCCGCGACGAATGGCACGACGACGGCAGCTGTCACGAGATCCTGCGCGAGCGCGGAATCGACCATCACAGTCGTCTCGTCTCCGTAGATCGCGCGCCAGTCGGCCAGGGCGATGACGTTGCCGACCAGGGCGAGCACCGACGCCACGCCGGCAAGCAGCCACGTCCTCGTCAGGAGGGCTTCCTGGCGTTCTGACCTCCTGTCGTGCACCACGGTCATCGGGCAGCCGACGCCTGCCGCAGATCCATCTCGATGTCGCGCTCGTCAAGCGCCGCCAGCGTCCACGGCACGACCAGCACCGGAGCAGCCGAATAGCGCAGGCAATGTTCCACCGTGTGATGCGTGCTGTGGCGCGTGCCCGGGCCCCGATCGGTCGATCCGAGTACCAGGACCTCTGCGTTCCGGGCGGCAGCGACGAGCGTGGGCCCGGCGAAGCTCTGGCTGACCTCGCGAACGATGGGTGGATGGTGCGGGTCCCGGCGAGTTGCTTCTGCGACGACGTGCTCCAGGATCTCTGTTGCGCGCTCATGGCTGTCACACGGCAACGGGCCGGAGTCGTCACGTCGCCCATCAGCAGGCCAACAGATGATCGCGAGGACCTCGGTCTGGCGGAGCTCGGCTTCCCTCATGGCGACCTGGAGCGCCGCCGTGGAGGCGGGTCCGCCGTCGATCCCGACAACGATCGGCAATGCAAGCATGGTTCTCTCCTGGTGGGTACGTCGTTGAGCCTCCAGCGTCCCGTCTGGAGCCGCGGCCGGACGAGGGTCGAGCTTCCCTTGCCAGCGGGACGTTGGGCCCGCCAGTTGCCGCACGACCCGGGACCTTCGGTCCTCGACACCTCTCGCGCCGCGCTTGATACTGACACTGCGCCCATCCTCCGAAGGAGCTCCATGACCATTCGCGTCTTCCTGCTCGACGACCACGAAGTCGTACGTGCGGGGCTCAAGCACCTGCTCGAGAGCGGCGGCGACATCGAGGTCGTGGGCGAGGCAGGCACTGCGGCTGCGGCCATCTCCCGCATCCCCGCGCTGATGCCGGATGTCGCGGTGCTCGACGCGCGACTTCCGGACGGCAGCGGGATCGACGTATGCCGTCAGGTGCGGTCAAGCCGGCCGGAGACGAAGGCCATCATCCTGACGTCGTACGACGACGACGAAGCGCTCTTCTCCGCGATCATGGCGGGGGCGGCCGGTTATGTGCTCAAGCAGGTCAACGGGCAGGACCTGGTGAACGCGGTGCGACACGTCGCCGGCGGAGGGTCGCTGCTCGACCCGAGTGTCACCGCGAAGGTCATGGAACGGTTGCGCGAGGGTGCCCCGAACGAGCCCGACGAGCTCAAGAGCCTCACCCCGCAGGAGCGACGCATCCTCGAGCTCGTGGCCGAGGGACTGACCAACCGGCAGATCGGCGAGCGGCTCTTCCTCGCGGAGAAGACCATCAAGAACTACATGTCGAACGTGCTGTCCAAGCTCGGCCTCGAGAGCCGGACGCAGGCAGCCGTGTTCGCCACCCGACTGCTCGACCACTGAACATGTGCCGACTCAGGTCGGCACCGACCAAGCCAGGCGGGTCCCGCCGCCCGGCGCCTGATGGATCGCGAACGTGCCGCCTTGCGACTCCGCCCGGTGGCGGAGATTGTCGAGGCCGCTCAGCTTGGGGGAGTCGCCAGGACCCACACCGTTGTCCGTGACCTCGATGCTGACCTCGCCCGATGCCGCGGTCACGCTGATCTCCACCTTCGTGGCGTGAGCGTGACGTACGGCGTTGGCGAGCGCCTCCGTGACCACCGCGGCAACGTCGTCCGTCATGCTGCCTGACGCCATCAGGTCGACCGGACCGGAGAACACCACGCGGGGCTTGCTCTCCATCTGGTCGCTGACCCGGTCGACGATCTCGAGGATGCGGGCACGTACGCTCACGGTCGTCGACTCGGGATCTCGCCGCATCGCGAAGATGCTCTGCCTGATCTGCGCGATGGCGCCGTCGATCTCCTGGACCTGAGCGGTGATCCGCTCGGCTGCCTCGCCTTCCAGCACCGCCGCGGTCCCTTGCAGGCTCAGACCGGTCGCGAACAGCCGCTGGATCACGTGATCGTGAAGGTCTCGCGCGATTCGGCTGCGGTCCTCGAGCAGGGCAACCCGTCGCCGCGCGCGTTGCGACTCCGCCCGGTCGACCGCGACTCCGATGTGGCTCGCGAACGAAACGCCCAGGTCGAGGTCTTTCTGGCTGAAGGGCAGCCGCTCCTTGGTGCGGCTGACGATCAGGACACCCGCCGGCCGGTCGGCATGCCCGAAGGGGATCACCATCGACGGGCCGAGCAGGGCGGGGTATCCGAGACCGTCCGGCTCGAGCCCCTCGTGCTCGTGGACGAGAACCGGGTCGCCCTGGGCAATCACCCTGCCGGCGAAGGTGTTGGCGAGTGGGAACGAGCGCGATGTCAGCTCTTCCCCTCCCAGACCCGATGCTCGCTCGACGACGATTTCATCGCCGGAGTCGGAGATCAGCCCGATGCTGACCAGGTCGGCGCCCGCCAGGTCATGCACCTCCTTCACGATGCTCCCGAGCTGGTTGTCCTCGTCGTCCTGCATGAGTCGGCGAGCAGTCTCCGCCAAGGCCGAGGACCAGCGGGCACGATAGGCCGAGTCGTCGAAGAGTCGGGCGTTCTCGATGGCGATGCCCGCAGTCGCCGCGAGTGCCTCCGCGAGCTCCTCGTCATCGGGCGAGAATGCGCCGTTGAGGCTGTCGGTCAGGTAGAGATTGCCGTAGACCTCGTCCCGGACCCGGATGGGGACGCCGAGGAAGCTCCGCATGGGCGGGTGATTCGAGGGGAAACCGCTTGACCTGGCGTCCGATGCGATGGTCTCCAGACGGACGGGCCGAGGATCGTCGATCAGTGCCCCGAGCAGTCCCTTGCCTTCTGGCAGGTGGTCGATCTGCTCGTACACCTCCGGGTCCATACCGACGTGGATGAACTGCTCGAGGCGGCGCTCGTCACCGATGACCCCCATCGCCGCGTATCGGGCGTTGAGCAGCTCCTTGCCGATCTCGACGATCCGACGCAGCACGTTGGGGAGGTCCAGATTGCTCGTCAGCTCGTTGTTGATGCGAATCAGGTCACGCATCCGGGCCTGGGACGTCATCATCTCTTGCGCGCGCTCGACGAAGTGCGTCAGTGCGGACTCGAACTCGAGCTTGGGTCCTGCAGATTCGGATTCTTCCATCGTCGTGCGGCTCCCTCGGATGGTCGTCCCGGCTCAGGCTACGCCGCTGGGCGGTCCGGGAGTGCCGATCGGCCCCAGCAGGACCTAGGTCCCCCGGGATCAGGACGGCAGCCCGTGTCCTCTCGAGCGTCCGCGGCGAATGCTGGGAAGCAGAGAACAGTCCAGGAGGAAGCATGGAATTCACCGGCCAGCCCGTCGTCGTCGGCATCGGCGACAAGCAACCGACCGCCCTCCGTTTCGCCCTCCGCGAGGCACACCGGGAGGGCACGGGTCTGCGGGTCGTTCACTCGGCCGGCCTCCCGGCCCAGAGCGTTGTCGCTCAGGCTGGCCCGGAGATCGTCGCGGCACTGCTGGATGCCGGGCAGAAGGTGCTCGACGACGCGCGGCACTTCATCGATCAGGAAGTCACACCGGTTCCGGTGACGTACGACCTCACGTCCGATGCCCCGATCGGGGCGCTGGAGGGCGCGGCGCAGGCGGCGAGCGTCGTCGTGATCGGCGCTGACAACATCTCGTGGCCCGACCGGCTCCTCGGCGGCGCCATTGCGTCGCACATCGCGCTTCACGCGGTGTGCCCGGTCGTCGTGGTCCCGGAACGCTCGTACCCCATGACGCTGGACGGTGGCGTGGTGATTGCGCTCGACGGCGACACGCCCGCGCGGGGACCGCTTCAGTTCGCGTTCGAGCAGGCGGACGCACGGGGCGATCTGCTCCACGTGTTGCACGCCATCCCGCCTGGCACGGCCGTTCAGGACTCCGAGGCGATTCGCGCGAACATCGGTGAGGTGCTCGCGGGCTGGTCGGACCGATATCCCGACGTCCGCGTGCTGTTGAGCTTCCCGATCGACGAGGCCGACGACGCCTGCCTCCGAGCGACCGAACGCTCGCAGCTTGTCGTGGTCGGGCGCCCACGCCGGCGCGGCTTGCCCTTCGCGCTGGCGCGACCACTGGCGGCCGAGGTCGTCAGGTACGCGCACTGCCCGGTGGCAGTCGTCCCAGCGGAATATCGGGGAGTCTGACATGAGCGCCGTCGCCACCGGGCGCACGCTCGTCGTCGCTGCGTCCAGCCGGCACGGTGGGACCTGCGAGATCGCCGACCGACTCGCGACGACGTTGCAAGCTGACCTTCCGCTCGGCTGGACGGTCATCCGTCCTGACCTCTCCGACCTGCGCGCGCTCGACGGCGCCGACGCCGTCGTCCTGGGCAGCGCGATCTACTACAGCCACTGGATGCGCGCGGCGGCCCACGCCCTGGCCTATCTCAAGGACGCGCCACTGTTCGACTTGTGGCTGTTCAGCACCGGCCCCATCTCTGATGTCGAGAGCGAGAACGCACAGGTCATCTCGGCCGATGCGATGGTCGCGACTGGACAAGCCATCGAGCACAAGGTCTTCGGAGGCCGTCTCGACACCTCCCGGCTCTCCTGGCTGGAACGCACCGCTGTCAAAGCCGTCCACGCCATCCCCGGCGACCACCGCGACTGGGACCAGGTCGACGACTGGGCTCACCACATCGCCCAGCAGCTTTCCGTCGTGCCGTCGGAAAGCTGATGCGTGTCGTCGTCGCACTGGGCGGGAACGCCATCTTGCGCCGCGACCAGCAGATGACCATCGACAACCAGCGAGCGTCGATCGCCGCGGCATGTGAACCGCTCGCACGCATCGCGGCAGAACACGAGCTCGTGGTCTCGCACGGCAACGGCCCTCAGATCGGCCTGCTGGCCCTGCAGGCCGCCGCCTACGACCAGGTCAGCGAGTATCCGTTCGACGTCCTCGGGGCGTCGACCGAGGGAATGATCGGCTATCTCGTCGAACAAGAGCTGGGGAACCGGCTGGCCAACGCACGGGTCGTCACGACCTTGGTGACGCGCACTGAGGTTGACCCGTCGGATCCGGCGTTCGCGGATCCGACGAAGTTCGTCGGGCCCGGCTATTCCGAGTCGGCTGCGGCGATCGCCACCGAGCAGCACGGCTGGGTCATGAAGCGTGACGGCACGCGCATGCGCAGGGTCGTCGCGTCGCCGCAGCCGCTCCAGATACTCGAGCTGCGACCCATTCAATGGCTGCTGGAGAAGGGCGCGGTCGTCATCTGCGCCGGCGGGGGCGGTGTACCAACGGTGCGACGTGATCGTGACAGCGAGGACGGCACGGGCGACGTCCTGGCGGGGATCGAGGCTGTCGTCGACAAGGATCTCGCCAGTGCGGTCCTGGCCCGCGATCTCAGCGCCGACCTGTTGATCATCGCGACCGACGTCCACGGCGTGTTCGTCGACTGGCGCGGACCTGACGAGCAGCAGATCGTACAAGCGCATCCCGATGCACTGGATCCCGACGGGTTTCCTCCGGGATCGATGCGCCCGAAGGTTCAGGCCGCTGTGCAGTTCGCCAAGGAGACCTCGGGAACGGCCGTCATCGGGTCGCTCGAGGAGATCGACCTGATGCTGGCCGGACGAGCGGGAACCAAGGTCTCGCAGTCGTTCGAGGGAGTCCAGTACTAGCTCACTTCCCGGAGACGCGCCGCCCGTCGATCGAGCTCGGAGTGATCTTGATGACCAGCGGGCGTACGCCGCCGGCCCACGGCTTGAGCCGATGATGGGACAGCACCATGTTGATGGTGGCCCGATCCTCGACTCCACGTGCGGCTCCACGAACCGTGACGTTCCAGCCGTCGCGGAAGACGTCCTGATGATCGACGCCGAACGCCACGTCATCGTGGCCCCTCGCGAGGCTCGACAAGAACCCGTCTGGCAGCGTCCTGAAGTAGATCGCCCCGTCGATCAGCGCGAAGTTGACCGGGACGAGCTGCTGGCCATCGTTGTCGACGAACGCGATGCGGCCCACGGTCGTGGTCTCCAGGAGTGCGAGGCACTCCTTCTCAGGCAGCTCGACGATGGAACCCTGCGTGCGGTCATCCGGTGTCGTCATGGGACTTCCCATCCTTGTCTCGTCCTCCGAGTCTCCCGCGGTCGCGGCTGACGCGCCACGGGCCGGGGGCATCGACGACCGGGACCTTGGTCCCCGAGCGGGGGACCGTACGGACCAAGGGCCCATCGAGTCCGGACCGAGTGCTCTGACCTGCGGCGGGCGCCACGGCGAGGCTGAGGGCAACGAACAACAACCTTGAAGGAGTCACGATGACCGCCATCCTGGGAGCCCGCAACACAGCTTCCGCAACTGTCTCGGCCGAACGGACCAGCCTGCTGTCGTACGTGCTCGGCGTCACCCGCCTGGCCATGGGATGGACCTTCTTGTGGCCGTTCCTCGACAAGACCTTCGGACTCGGGCACGAGACGGCGTCGGCTGATGCCTGGATCAACGGCGGCAGCCCGACGAGTGGATTCCTCGGGCACGCCACCAAGGGACCGTTCTCGGACTTCTACCAGGGGATGGCGGGACAGGCCTGGGCCGACTGGATGTTCATGCTCGGCCTGCTCGGCATCGGTGTCGCCCTGATCGCCGGAGTCGCGATTCGCGCCGCTGCCGCAGCCGGTGGGCTGCTGCTCGTCCTCATGTGGACGGCGGTCCTTCCCCCGGAGAACAACCTCTTCCTCGACGACCACCTGATCTACGCTCTCCTGCTCGCCATCGTGGCGCTCATGAGCGCGGGTCGGACATTCGGCCTCGGAGCCATCTGGGAGAAGCTGCCGATCGTACGCAAGTACGCCGCTCTCCGCTGAACCCGCGCACCGTGGCCACCAGTCCGGCGCCGACTCTCATGAGTCGGCGCCGGATCCTTGTGCGCTCGGGCGTCACATGTGGCCGGTCTCCAGATATCTCTCGTGCCAGCTCAGCGCCTCGCCGAGCAGGTGCGGAGTGTGGCGTCCTGTGGGGTGCGCCTGCCAGGCCCGTTCGGTGTAGCTCGAGAGGGCGTCCCTGAACAGCGGGTGTGCGCAATTGGCAATGACGTGCTTCGCACGCTCCCGGGGCGACTTGCCGCGCAGGTCGGCGAGACCATGCTCAGTCACCACGACGTGCACATCGTGCTCGGTGTGGTCGACGTGGCTCACCATCGGGACGATCGTCGAGATCGCGCCGCCCTTGGCCGTGGAAGGGGAGAGGAAGAAGCTGAGGTACGCGTTGCGGGCGAAGTCACCGCTGCCCCCGATGCCGTTCATGATCGAGCTGCCCATGACATGAGTCGAGTTGACGTTGCCGTAGATGTCGGCCTCGAGCATCCCGTTCATGGCGATGACACCCAGCCGGCGGACGAGCTCGGGATGGTTGGAGATCTCCTCGCTGCGCAGGAGGATCCGGCCTTTGTACGCCTCGATGTTCGACATGAACCGCTTGGCGCCGGGCTCCGAGAGCCCGAACGAGGTCGCCGATGCGGCCCGGAGGGTGCCGCTGTCCAGCAGGTCCAGCATGCCGTCCTGGATCACCTCGGTGAACGCCACGAGGTCGGTGAACTCGCTGCCGTCGAGACCGGCCAGTACGGCATTCGCGACGTTGCCGACCCCGGACTGCAGCGGCAGCAGCGACGGCGGCATCCGGCCCGCCGCGACCTCGTGGCGCAGGAAGTCCAACACGTGGCCGGCGATCGCCTCTGACGTCTCGTCCGGCAGCGTGAACGGCGAGTTGCGATCGGCGTGGTTCGTCTCGACCACCGCCACGACCTTCTGCGGGTCGACGTGCAGGTACGGCTCGCCGATGCGCTGCATCGGCTCGGTCAGCTGGATCGGGTTGCGGTGTGGGGGGAGAGCGGTGCCTTCGTAGATGTCGTGGAATCCCTCGAGCTCGCGCGGCTGCCAGTGATTGACCTCGAGGATCACCCGATCCGCCCGGTCGAGCCAGGTCTTGTTGTTGCCGACGGAGGTGCTCGGAACGAGCACACCTCCGGGCAGGATCGCGGTCACCTCGACGACGGCGACGTCGAGGTTGCCGTAGAAGCCGAACCACATGTGCTGCGCCGAGTGACTGAGGTGCTCGTCGATGTACTCGACATCCCCTGAGTTGATGAGCCGTCGCAAGGTCGGATCGGAGTTGTAGGGCAGGCGCGAGGAGATGCCATTCACCTCGGCGAGCGCGCCGTCTGCGTCGGGGGCCGTCGACGCCCCGGTCCACAGGCCGATGCGAAACTCGTCGCCGCGATCGTGCGCCTGCTCCATCTGTCGCGCGAGGGCACCCGGGATCGCCTTGGGATAGCCGGCTCCGGTGAATCCGCTGAAGCCGACGTGATCCCCGTGGCGAATCAGGGCGGCAGCCGTCTCGGCGCTGGTGACCTTGGTGCTCAGCACGGGACAGGAGATGCGAGTCACGCGACGTCCTTCCTTGAGGATCGGGTACAACCTGTGCAGTCTTCCCTAGAGACGCGAACTCGGTCAGATGCCCTGGTCACGTCCGGGTGGGACTGAAGTCCCGAACAACTTCAGCAAGGGATGTCGTATCGGCCCGCACCCGTTCGTGGAGATGGTGAAAGAGTTCCTCACACACCTCAAAGGAGATCAGCATCATGCGTACCCTCATCGTCAGCGCGTTCGTGTCCGTCGACGGCGTCATGGAGGCCCCCGGCGGAGAACCCGGATACCGCAACTCCGGCTGGACCTTCAAGGACATCGAGTTCGACCCGGCGGCGTACGAGCTCAAGGGCCGCGAGCAGGAGGAGACCTCGGCCCTGCTGATGGGTCGCACGTCGTACGAGGCATTCGCGCCCGTCTGGCCCACGATGGAGGAGTTCGCGGGCTACAACGCGATGCCTCGCTATGTCGTGTCGACGACCCTCGAGCAGGACGATTCCCGGTGGCCCGCGACGATCCTTCGCTCGGTCGACGACGTGGCCGCGCTCAAGGAGACCGAGGGCGGGCCGATCACAGTCCCGGGCAGTGCCACGCTCGGCAAGAGCCTCGCCGACGCCGGACTGGTCGACCGCTACAACCTGCTGGTCTTCCCGGTGCTCCTCGGCGCCGGCAAGCGGCTGTTCAGTGAGGCAGACAAGGACAAGACCAAGCTGGAGCTCGTCGAGTGCGAGGCGTACTCCAACGGGATCCAGAAGCAGGTCTTCGACGTCGTTCGCTAGCTCTTCCCCGGCGGTGTCATCTCGAGCCGAACGCCAAGCAGCCGGACGGGGCGGGCTCGCTGCTGCGGCTCCAGCCGATCAAGCAGCGAGACCGCGGCGTCGCTCAGCTCCCGGGGATCGTTCGTCGGGGCGGGAAGGGTGCGGCTGCGGGTGACCGTGATGAACGGCGCGAAGCGGATCTTGAGGCCGACTCGCACCGCGGGTCGGCCTTCCGAATCGATGTCTGCGAGCACCCGCACAGTCAGGTCGCGCACCTCCTGGGCGATGGCCTCCCAGTCGTCGAGGTCCTCCTGGAAGGTCGTCTCGCGCCCGTGCGCCCGTGGAACGTACGGCTCCGGGTCGACGGGCCGGGCCGAGGCGCCCGTCGCCAGCCCGCGGTAGTACGGACCCATCGTCGGCCCGAGTGCGTTGACCAGCACCGCAGGATCACTCGCAACGAGCTGCGCGACCGTCTCGATCCCCAAGGCTGCGAGCTTGGCGGCCGTCTTGCTGCCGATGCCCCACAGCGCCGCGGTCGGACGGTCACCCATCACCTCGAGCCAGTTTGCGGCCGTGAGCGTGTATGTCCCGCGCGGCTTGCCAAAGGTCGTGGCGTTCTTGGCGCGCAAGGTGTTGTCGCCGATGCCGACCGAGCAGTGGAGACCGGTCGCTGTGAGGACAGACGTCATGACGAGCGTCGCCATGTCCTCGGGGTCACCGAGCTCGCCATGGCCGGGTCCCGGTCCGACAAACGCCTCGTCCCAACCCAGCACCTGCACCAGAACGGGGACCCCACCCCAGCTCAGCGATCGCAGCGTCGCCATGACGGTCGCCGAAGCCGCTTCGTACGCCGGCGCGTCGACCGGCAGGAACACCGCGTCCGGGCACTTTCGCTTCGCGACCCGCAGCGGCATGCCGGAGCCGACGCCGAACTGGCGCGCCGCGTAGGAGGCGGTCGAGACGACTCCGCGCTCGCTCGGGTCGCCGCGACCGCCGACCACGACGGGCAGGTCCGCGAGCTCGGGACGACGCAGTATCTCCACGGCGGCGATGAACTCGTCCATGTCGACGTGCAGCACCCAGCTCATGTCCTCACCCTGCCGGAACGCGTTGCGGTGGTCGACCCAGGACGCCTGCTCATCGACGCCGGATGAGCTCGGTCAGGACCTCGTTCTCGTCACTGATGATCCCGGTCACGCCGATGCCGAGCAGTCGGTCCAGCGTGGGGAGGTCGTTGACGGGCCAGGTCATGACCACCTCGACGTGACGGTGCAGCTCCGCGACGATCGCCGGATCCAGAAGGGAGCGATGGACCGATACGCCGTGCACGGGACCATGCGCAGCCAGTCTCTGCCGCAGCCGGGCGAGCTCGCCCCGGTTGCGCGCCGAGAGCACCCGGCGTACGTACGGCAGCCGGGACAGAGCGTCGACAGAGCGCCATTGGCGACCACAGGCCAGTACGGCATGGTCGTGGCCGAGCTCATGCAGGAGGCTCGCCACCGCGCGCCCCACCGACGGGCTGCGGCCCTTGAGATCCAGCATGAAGGTGGCTCCGCGCCGGTCGGCAGTCAGCAGCTCGGTGAGCCCGAGCCGCGGTGCCGATGCCGATGCGAGCTCCCACCTGTCCCACAGGAACGGCAGCGGACCAGCCGACTTCAGGTGCCGGACCTCGAGCCGGCCGCGATGTTCGTGCACATCGCACTCGATGACGTCCACGCCGAGCTCGTTGGCGGCGTGGAGTCCGGCCAGGGAGTTGCCGGCTCGATGAGCGATCGCGAGGACCGTCACTCAGTCCCTCCGGGTTGCGACGCCAGGACCTGGATGCGCTGTGATCGGCGTCGGTGACGACGTCGCTCCAGTGCGAGCGCGCCGACGTGGGCGAGGAGTACGAGAACGACGCCGGCGATGACGTCGACCACGTAGTGATTGGCGGTCAGGACCACCGCCACGGCCATCAGGGTCGGCAAGGCGTAACCGACAGCCCGTAGCGCGACGGTCGAGGCGGCCGTCACGACCGAGATGCCGACCAGCAGGTCCCAGCCGGCGTGGAGGCTGGGCATCGCGGCGTACTGGTTGACGAATGCGGGCGGTTGGAGCACGCGGTACGCCCGGGAGTTCTCGCTCACCGTGTCGACCAGGCCGAGGCTCGCCAGTCGGGGCGGCGCCACCGGGTAGGTCGCGTAGACGACCATGCCGATGGCCCCTGACAGCATCATCCCGTCGCGCAGTCGACGGAAGATGTCGGTGTGCCTCCTCAAAAGCCAGATCATCGTGACGATGATGATCGGCCAGTGTCCCCAGATGTAGATCCAGTTGGCGATCGTCACGATCGTGTCGGAGCGGCTCGCAGGCGCTTGGAGGGCTTCTTCGACATCGAGATGGAGGTGCTCCTCGAACGTCGTGATGTCGTGAGCGTGGTCGATGGCATCTTCGGTCGAGCCGACGGTCAAGCCGCGGACTCCGAAGTAGACGCAGACCATCAGCAGCACCAGACCGGCTTGTCCCAGGGCCCAGAGCGTGTCCGCTCGGGGTCCTGCCAGGTCGCGCGGCTTGAGCATCGTGGCGCCGGTCCTCAACAGGGCCGGTCGCTCAGGCGGCGGACAACACGGTCTTCACCTTGTCTCCACCATGCATTCAGTGTCGCAAGGATGCGCCGATCACGTTGGGGATCAGGCGATCCCAACTGAGGTCGCCGGCACGACCGCGCGCCGCGTGGCCCACCGCGTCAGGATCAGGCTGACGCCACCCAACGCCAGCGCGGGAAGCCAGGCCACGACGGCCTTGACCGTCACCGCGGCGACCGCCGCCACCCAGGGGACGCCCAGCGCTGCGAGCGCAACGACGAGTGCCGCGTCCCGCGGGCTGGCACCGTTGGGACCAGGCACGGCGCCGGCGAGCTGGCTGGCGCCGAATGCGCCGAGCAGTGACAAGGGGGACACCTCGTAGCCGGTCGCGGCGACCGAACCCAGCAGGAGGGCCGCGATCGACAGCTGGTAGCCCGCTGACAGGACCAACGCGTGGGCCAACACCCCTGGGCGCGGCATGGGACGCCGCGGCATGAGATCCGGACGCACCCGGCGAAGGACGAGCGCCGCGATGATCGCGAGCAGCGCGACCCCGAAGGCGACCAGCAGCATGCGCATCGGGAGGGCAGCACCGGCGAATCCCACGAACGCGGCGAGTCCGATGGCACCCACCAATCTGTCCAGGCCAACGCTGGTCAGGGCGTCGGAGCCGTGGAGGCCCGCTCGGGTGAGGCGGCGCAGCCGCCACAGGTCCGCACCGACGTGTCCGGGGGTGAACAGTCCGAGCAGCTCCGACTCGGCGTACGCACGGATGTGCCACCAGCGGGCGAGGTTGGACTCGGTGAGCGCGTGCCAGCGAAGGGGGCACAGCACGTACTTGCCGACGATCCACGGAATCAGGCCGAGCAGGACCGGCCACAAGGTCACATGGGGCAGTCGGGGGAGTGTGAAGGCGGGGACGGCGATGGCGACGGCCACACCGAGGGCGATGGCAACACGGGAGTGCAGGATGTCTCTCAGGCGCATGGATCCTTTCCGAACGGACCGGCGCCGATATCACCAAATCCCTCCGCCGACATCATACGGCGCTGCAAAACCAGCGATTTCGACCGTCCAACATGCGGTAACTGGTGCGTCGCCTGCCGGTCCGGGCGCGATGCGGGTAAAGTGGGACGCGTAACAAACCCCGCACCGCTGCTCGTCGAACGAGTACGTCGCTCGACGATCGGTTCCGTGGCACCGGCTCAAGGCCGGATCTCTCCACGAGGCGGGCGTTGCACCACCCCGGTCGCTGCTGTCGATCGGTTGTAGCGAGTTCCGTCGGGGCGGGTCATCGGCCTTGACCCGGCAGGGCTCGTCGGCGTCGTCCGGACTGACACCGGATCCGGCGTTGCAGCACCGCCACGGCCATCGTGCCGGGCTTTCGGAGGAGGAACCTTGGCCAGAAGAGGCCAGCGGCAGTCGGGCACGACCCGCTCTGCACCCCAGCGGCGACCCCGCGGCGGCAATGACGGGATCATGTCGGTGCTCGCCCGCGCCGTCCGCGAGGTCGAGGCCGGCGCCCAGCGTGGCCGGGTCTCGCCGTCGACACGCACCAAGTTCCAGGTCGTCGCACTCCTGGCCCGTGAGGAGCGCACCCGCGCCAAGGGCGACGCCTCGCTGACCGATGCGCAGCGCGCCGAGAAGCTCAAGCGGCTCGACGGCATCGGCACGATCCTCGCCCAGACCGCTGCCCGTGACACGTCGCTCCTCTCGCTGCTTGCCGAGGACGCCGAGGTGTCGGACGCGGCGATCGTGCTCAAGCACGACATGTTGCGGGCCGCCGGGGTCGAGGACACACCCGAGGCTGAGATCGCCACCGAGGACGAGCCGGTCGCGGCGCCGGTCGAGCGCCGGGTCGTGCCGCAGTCGGTCGTCGCCCGCCAGCTCGCCAACCCATTCCTGACCCCCGACTTTCAGGCCGCCCAGTCAGCCAAGCCGCAGACCCAGCGACTCTCGACCTGGGAGCTCCTCGGACCCCTGTTCTCTGCGTTCGAGCGGGCTGCCGGCGGTTCCAAGGCGTGCATGGACCTTCCCGAGCCGTCAGACACCAAGGTCCCGGTCGGCCTCGAGCTGATGCGCCACCAGGCGCAGGTCATCGCGGCAGCTGAGGACGGCCACCGTACGTTCCTGCTGGCCGACGAGCCCGGACTGGGCAAGACGGCGCAGGCACTGCTGGCCGCGCAGGCCGCCAACGCCTACCCGTTGCTCGTCGTCGTGCCTAACGTCGTCAAGACCAACTGGGCCCGCGAGGCCGACCTCTGGACGCCCAACCGTCCGTCGACCGTCATCCACGGCGACGGCCACACGATCGATGGCTTCGCCGACATCGTGATCGTCAACTACGAGGTGCTCGACCGTCACGTCGGCTGGCTGGGTGACCTGGGCTTCCGTGGCATGGTCCTCGACGAGGCCCACTTCATCAAGAACAAGGCCTCTCAGCGATCGCAGCACGTCCTGCAGCTGTCCGAGCGCATCCGGTCACGCACCGTCCGCCCCTTGATGATGGCGCTGACCGGCACGCCCCTGATCAACGACATCGACGACTTCCGGGCGATCTGGCAGTTCCTCGGCTGGATCGACGACAAGAAGCCGCGCACGGAGCTCATGGGAGCGCTCGAGGAGACCGGCTTGACGCCGATCGATCCAGGCTTCTACGCCGCGGCGCGATCACGGGTCATCGACATGGGCATCGTGCGTCGCCGCAAGGTCGACGTCGCCGCCGACATCCCGGCTCGCCGCATTGCGGATCTCCCGGTCGAGCTGGACGACGAGGCCGGCCGGTCGATCCGGGAGGCCGAACGCGTGCTCGCTCAGCGGCTCCTCGCGCGCTACGAGAGCGCGCTCGCGAACCGTACTTCCGGCATCACGGTGGAGGGCATCGACCACGAGCTCGTACGCCGGGTGGCCGGCTGGGAGCGTGACGAGAGCTCGTCCAAGACCGACGAGAACGTCTTCACGATGATGCGCCGCATCGGCCAGGCGAAGGCGGGACTGGCCGCCGACTACACCGCGCAGCTCGCGCGCAACGTCGGCAAGGTCGTCTTCTTCGCCAAGCACGTCGACGTGATGGACCTGGCTGAAGAGACCTTCGAGCGCCGGGGCATCCGCTACTCGTCGATCCGCGGCAACCAGACGCCCAAGGTGCGCCAGCGCAACATCGACGCATTCGTCGACGACCCGGACGTCGCTGTCGTCGTCTGCTCGCTGTCGGCCGCCGGTGTCGGCATCAACCTCCAGGTCGCCTCCAACATGGTGCTGGCCGAGCTGTCGTGGACGGATGCCGAGCAGACCCAGGCGATCGACCGCGTTCACCGGATCGGCCAGGACGAGCCCGTGACGGCGTGGCGCATCATCGCGTCTCAGACGATCGACACCCGGATCGTCGAGCTCCTCGACAGCAAGGCCGGACTCGCCGCCAGGGCGCTCGACGGCTCGGACGAAGAGGTCTCTGCCTCGGCGGACATGCAGCTCGAAGCCCTCGTCGGCCTGCTCACCGATGCTCTGGAGCAGCAGCAGACCTCGTGACGCTTGTCACCCGGAGTCGTTGAACCTCCTGCAATCCCGCCTGCCTGCGGGGCCCCTGTGCAAGGAGCATCCATGAAGCGAGTCCTGTCGACCGGCATCGGTGTCCTGGTGGCCGCCGCAACGCTGTTGGCTGTCCCGTCTGCGACAGCCGCCACTCCGCAAGCCGGCGCGGCGCCCCGCCTGCGTGACGTGATGTTCGTCGGCAACAACTGGCAGGGCACCGCCTCGATCATCGATGCCGACACGCACCAGATGCTCAAGTCGGGCATCAACCTGATCCCCGACAAGGCGCAGGAGCTCCAGGACATCCAGCTGAACCCGGTCAGGCTCGCGTTCTACCTGGTCGTGCAGGTCGGCCCGGGCGAAGGGCACGACCAGTACGTCGATGACATGTTCACGACGAACGACGGCAAGTACCTCGCAGTGTCCAGGCCCAGCTTCGCCGACGTCGTGTGGATCGACATCGCCAAGGCAGTGGCCGACGATCCGAACAGCATCGTCCACGAGGAGCAGATGGACGGCTACCGCACGGACCACATGGGACTGTCCCCGGACGGCCGACGCCTGGTCGTGTCCGACTCGACCAACCGTCAGGTCATCGAGTACTCGATGGTCGACGAGGTCGTCGGCGGCAAGACCGTGACGATCGGCCAGCGGATGCGGACGTTCGTGTCGGGGGAGACGCCGCACGAGAACACGTACAGCAAGGACGGCTCGAAGATCTTCCACGCGTCGATCGGCCGGGTCTACCTCCCGGTCGACTATCCGACCCTCGGGCCGCTTGACCTCAGCGCGGTGCACGACGCCGTCAAGAGCGATCGCTGGTTCCAGATCGTCGACAACGCCAGCTTCGCCGTGACCCAGCGCTGGGACATCGGCAAGGAGCTCGCCGAGGCGGGACATCCCGGTATGAGCTCGGCGGTCAGGCCGATGGCGGTCGCGCCCGGTGAGCGGTTCATCTACTTCCAGGTCTCGTACTTCCACGGCCTCGTCGAGTTCGACACGCAGGCACCCGACATCGACGGCAAGGTCGGCTACACCGCCGGCGGCATCGCCGAGCCGCGCGTCGGCGCGATCAAGCGGGTCATCCCGCTTCCCAACCGCGTCCCGGACATGCCCAGGGAGCAGTACGTCAACGACTCGGCGCACCACGGCCTGTCGATCAACGCCGCTGGCACGACCCTGTGTGCCGCCGGGACGATGGACGACTACGCCGCCCTCGTCGACAGGGCGACCGGCAACCACGTCATCTTCGACACCGCGACGACGGGCCACTCGTACGCCAAGCCCTACTGGACGACGGAGGGCCGGGGCGACACGTGCTGGATCTCCTTGAGCGAGGCGGACTCGGTGGCAGTGCTCGACACCACCACCAAGCAGGAGATCGCCTACCTCCCGGTCGGTGACCACCCGCAGCGCATACGCCACGGGTACGTCCCGGAGGCGCTTGCCGCCGGTCTAGGCTCCTGAGGTCAGGCCAGAGGACCCGACTCGTCGCGGAGCCGGGGCTCGGTCGCGTTCTTGGGCTTGATGCCGTGCTTGTCGGCGAAGAATGCGCGGACCAGGTCCATGTCGGCCTTGACGTCGTCCGACGGGTGGAAGGTCGGCCCGAACCCCATCGTCTTGGTCGGCGGGTCGAAGAACGCCAGCGTGATGGGCAAGCCCGTGTCGCGGGCGATCCGTAGGAACCCCGACTTCCAGTAGTCACCCTTCGTACGTGTGCCCTCCGCCGCGAGGATCAGGCGGAACGGCTCACCGTTGCGCGCTTCCTCCACGAGCTCGTTGACGACACCCGCCGCGTTGTCCCGGTCGAGGGGGACACCGCCGAAGCGGCGCAACAGCCACCCGAGCGGACCGCGGAACAACTGCTTCTTGACCAGGACCCGCGGATGCGCGCCGTCGTGCCACATCACGAGCAACATCGTCACGAAGTCCCAGTTGGACGTGTGCGGGGCTCCGACGAGGATCCCGGTGTCCGGCACCTCGCCGACCATCCGGTAGCCGGCACGGCGAACGATGAATCGGGCGAGTCGCTGGCGGATCATCACGCGATCGATCCTAGGTGGCCGACCCGAGGCTCAGCCGCGAGGGCGGAGGGTGCCCTCCTCGACAGGGTGTGCCAGCCCCGGGGCACGGCCGCATCAGCTGCGCGGCCAACGCCTCCCAGGTCTGCGCCCAGCCCGATGGGCGCGAGACGGCGAATCGAGTGTGCTGGAGGTACGCCGGTCGACCGACCGGGAACCAACACCAGGAGAACCCGATGTCGACCACCACCGACACCCCCACCAACCCCCAACCAGGCCCACCCCATGCCAGGTCTGCAGGGCGCATCGCCCTGCTCGTCGTGGCCATCGCTTCGCTGCTGGGCGGCGCCACCGCGCTCGCCGGCGGCGGAGCGCTGGTCGCCGCGGACAACTCATGGCGTGACGACGGCTACCTGACCAGTGACACGGCGCCCCTCAAGGCAGACGGCTATGCCGTTGCGAGCGAGAGCCTCGAGCTCGGCGGGGTCGACGAGGACTGGGTCCTCGGCCGGGCGCGCATTCGCGTCACCAGCGACGGCTCCAACCCCGTCTTCGTCGGCGTGGCCCGTGCGGCCGACGCCGAGGCGTACCTCGCGGACGTTCAGCACTCCACGGTCACCGACATCGACGATCCCGAGACGACGTACGAGCACCACGCCGGCGGGGCCCCCGCCGCCAACCCTGCCGACAGCGACATCTGGGTCGAGCAGGCCACCGGCACCGGGACCCAGAGCATTGACTGGTCGCTCGACGACCGGCCGGGCCGCTGGACCGTCGTCGTCATGAACGCCGACGGCACCGCAGGTGTCGACGTCGACGCCGATGTGGGCGCCACCGTGCCCGTCCTCGGCGAGGTCACCGCCGGCCTCATCGTCGTCGGCGCGCTCTTCGTCCTCGTGGGTGCAGGAGTGCTCGTCGGACTCCGCGTCACCGGCCGCCGCGCCACCGAAGGAAGCGCCCGATGAACACCGTCATCGAGGTCACTGACTTCAGCAAGGACTATGCGGACGTACGCGCGGTGGACCACCTGAGCTTCACGGTCGCCACCGGCACGATCACGGGCTTCCTGGGCCCCAACGGGTCCGGCAAGACCACGACCCTGCGGGCGTTGCTCGGGCTCGTCGAACCCACCTCGGGCACCGTACGGATCGCCGGGAGCCGCTACCGCGACCTGGAGAATCCGTTGCGACACGTAGGAGCCATGTTGGAGTCGTCGGCACATCCCTCGAGGACCGCGCGGAACCATCTGCGCGTCGTCGCGGCCGAGGCGCGTATGCCTCGGAGCCGGGTCGACGAGGTCCTCGAGCTGGTCGAGCTGACCAGCGCCGCCAATCGGCGTGTGGGCACGTTCTCGCTGGGCATGCACCAGCGGCTCGGGCTCGCCACCGCGCTGATCAGCGAGCCGGAGATCCTCGTGCTCGACGAACCGGCGAACGGCCTGGATCCCCAGGGCATCCGTTGGCTGCGTGACTTCCTGCGTGGTCTCGCCGCCGAGGGCCGCACGATCCTGCTGTCCAGCCACGTGCTGGCGGAGGTCGCGCAGACCGTCGACCACGTCGTCGTCATCGACCACGGACGGATCGTCGCCGACGAACCGCTCGACGTCCTGATGGAACGCACGGCAGGGGAGCGGGTCCACGTCAGGTCCTCTGACCAAGCGGCCATGAAGTCGTACCTGCTCGCCGAAGGCGCTCACGTGACGGAGGAGGCCGGTGCCCTCGCGGTGACCGGTGTCCGCGCCGATGCCATCGGCCGGCTCGCGTTCGACCGCAACATCGTCATCTACGAGATCGGCGCCGTGCGCGCCAGCCTCGAGGACACGTTCCTCGACCTGACCGCCGACGCCGCCAGCCACGCCGACAACAGAGAGACACGCTCATGATCACCCTGCTCCGGGCGGAGCTCATCCGCCTTCGTACGCTCCGGTCGCACCACATCGTGGTCGCCGTGCTGCTGAGCCTCGTCGGGCTCATCACGTACGGCTCGATGGCAGATGCCGGCACCGGCGGGTTCGACTCTCCCGCCGAGCTCCGTGAGCCGGTCACGGCCTCGGTCGGCATCCTGGTCGCCGTCGTGCTGGCGCTGTTCGCCGCCACGCGGGTCGCAGGGGAGTACCGCTACGGCACGCTGAGCCAGCGGCTCCTTGCCGCACCACGTCGCGGCCGGCTCCTGCTCGTCACGATGACGACGCACGGCGTGCTGGGGCTCGTCCTCGGCGCCGTGTCGCTCGGCCTTGCCGCGGGAATCGCCGCGCCGATGCTGGCCGACAAGGACCTCAGCATGGGCTTGTCGGCGTCCATCACGGCGTCGGTGCTCCTGGCCACCGTGGCATTCAGCCTCATCGGGGTGAGCTGCGGGGTCATCTTCCGGAGCCAGCCTGCGGCCGTCATGGTCATCGTCGGCATGTTCGTCGCCGAGAAGCTCATCGGCATGTTCATCGGTGGCGCGGCCGCCTACCTGCCGTACGGGCTGCTGACACCGCTCCTGCGGCTGGAAGGCGCCACGATCGGCGCCGGTCCCGCGGCGATCTCGCTGGTGACGATCACGGCAGCCCTGACGGGCTTCGCGTTCGTCCTGTTCAACCGCCGCGACGTCACCCCATAGCGGCGCATGAGCACCAAGGACCTCCGCGGTCGAACGCAAACAGCGCTCGACCGCGGAGTCCGTGTGAGGGTCCGCAGGGTGGGTACGAGCGGGAGGAATCTCTCAACGACCGAACGGAGCACCACCCGTGATCACCAAGATCCTGCTCAAGCCCGTGTCCATCGCGCAGCACGTCGTCGGCGGCGTCGCACGCGGAGGCCTGCACGGTGCCGTCGCCGTGGCACGAAGGATCTTGCCGGGCGACCAGGACGCCCACCCGGTGGACGAGTCACCCAAGGTCAGCACTGAGCCGGTCCATCAGCCACCCTCGCCGACCACGACGACCAAGCGAGCCACGACCAACACGATGCCGGCCAAGAAGGCGGCAGCCAAACGGGCCGCGGCCAAGAAGAGCACGACGCCGAAGTCCGCCACTCCGAAGAAGCCGGCTGCGACGCTGGACGAGGGCGCGGCACCGGTCGACGAGGACCCGGTTGTCTACAGCACCGGCCCTGACGTGACGACGCACGTGACGAAGGACGACCTGCGTCCATGACTCCTCCGATTGCCCGCCGAGGCAACGGGTAGAGCCAGTCCATGCACCAGCTGGAATGGATCGGCATCATCAGGCACGGCGAGAGCGTCGGCAACGTTGCTGCGTCGACGGCGGAGGAGAAGGGCTCGGACCTGATCGACATCGCCGAGCGTGACGCCGACGTACCCCTCTCCGACACCGGGCAGAAGCAGGCCGAGGCTGTGGCCGGCTGGCTCGACGACCTGCCCGACGAGCAACGGCCGGACGTCGTGATCGTCTCGCCGTACGTACGCGCGCGGCAGACGGCGGAGATCGCCCTCAAGGGGTTCGACATCCCGACGGTGCGCGACGAGCGGCTGCGTGACCGTGAGCTCGGCATCCTGGACCTGCACACGGTCCACGGCATCCGGTCGAAGTTCCCCGAGGAGTCCGAACGCCGTCAGCGGCTCGGCAAGTTCTACTACCGCCCGCCTGGCGGTGAGTCGTGGGCGGACGTGCTGCTGCGCATACGAAGCCTGCTGCGGGACGTCGCTCAGGACCATCCTGAGCAACGCGTGCTGTTCTTCGCCCACGACGCCGTCGTCTCGCTGTTCCGGTACGTCCTGGAGGGGCTCGACGAGGAGGAGCTCATGACGAGCGCCAAGGAGTCGCCGATCGCGAACTGCTCGATCAGCAGCTGGCGGTGGAGCGACGAGGGATGGGCACCGGAGCTGTTCAACGACGTCGAGCACCTCCGCCAGGACGACCAAGCGCATCCGACGGCCGAGGAGGGCGTCGATGCCCCGGCCATCTGACCCACACGTCATCACCCCGCAGCTGCTGCGCGACTGGCCCCTGCCGCAGCCAGAAGGTGACAAGGACGATCGGGGGACCGTGCTGGTCGTCGGCGGCTCCCGCTTCACCCCGGGTGCGGTCCTGCTGGCCGGCACGGCTGCACTGCGCGCTGGTGCCGGACGGCTGCAGCTTGCCACGACGGACGACAATGCCCAGGCCCTCAGCATCGCCGTTCCCGAGGCCAAGGTCGTGGGTCTGCCGTCGACCGAGAGCGGATCGGTCGACGCCGACGAGCCTGAGCACGTCCTCGAGCTCGCCAGTCACGCTGACGTGGTCGCGATCGGCCCGGGTCTCGACGACGCGGAGCAGACCGCGACACTGCTCCGTCACGTCGTTGACGCCATGGCTGGCGACGCCCGACTCGTCGTCGACGCGTACGCACTGGGCGCCCTCGGCGCGAATCCTGACCTCCTCGGAGACCACGCCAGCCGTACCGTGCTGACTCCCAACATCGGCGAGGCCGGCCGGTTGCTCGGACGGGAGCCCGGAGATGACCTCGACGCTGAGGCGGCAGCCGTGGCCGAGCGATTCGGCGCCGTGGTGTCCCTCTACGGCCACGTCGGAGAGCCCGGCGGGGGAGCGTGGCGCGACGAGAACGCAGATGTCGGGCTCGGTACGTCCGGCAGTGGCGATGTGCTCGCGGGCATCATGGCCGGCCTGCTGGCGCGCGGAGCCTCGCCGGCGCAGGCCGCGTGCTGGGGGACGTACGTCCACGCGATGGCCGGTCAGCGCCTCGTCACCCGGATGGGTCGCACGGGCTACCTCGCACGGGAGCTCGTCGACGAGATCGCCGCGACGATCGCGATGGTGTGAGTCAGGTCAGGTGGTCGAAGTCGCCGTTGACCCAGGCGGCATGCCGCTCAGCCGAGCGGTGCACGATCGCCTTGGCGTCCGAGTCGATGGCGTTGTCGAAGTTGCCGTAGAGCCGGTCGTAGTCGAACCGGTCGACGTGGGCGGCCACGCGCTGCACGACGGCACCGGAGAGCGGGAGCCGGTTGGGATAGCTGCGCATGAAGCTCACGGACGTACGATCCGGGTTCGCGAAGATCGTGTCGCCGGTGAGCAGGACTCCACGGCCGTCGGCGCCGGCCTGCCAGTGCGCGACGGCGCTGCCCGGGAAGTGGCCGCCGGGCTGGCTGAGTGTCACTCCCGGTAGGACCTCGAGGTCGTCGGACCACGTCTCGATCACCGGATCCGGGCGCGCGACCCACTCGCGGTCGGCCTCAGCGACCAGGACCGGCGGCCCACCGAGCAGGCGGCTCCACTCGACCTGGACGCCGTACATGTGCGGGTGGCTCGCGACGATCGCGCGGACGTCTCCGAGCTCCAGGACGCGTGCCGCGACCTCGGCGTCGACGAAGCCGACGGGGTCCCACAGCAGGTTGCCCGCGGGCGTGCAGAGCAGCTTCGACTGCTGACCGATGCCCACGGGAGGCGTCGCCGTGATCGCGTAGAGATCGGGCTCGAGGTCAGCGATCTGGGCGTGGTGTCCGTCCGCGACAAGCTCGTCGAGCGTGGTCCACAGCTGACCCTCGGCCGGCACCCACTGGCGCTCATCGGCGCAGATGGCGCACACCTCGATCCTGTCGGTGTGCTCCACGGCGCAGGTCTGACAGATCACGAAGTCACTCATGGGCCCACGGTAAGACAGCACGGCCGATGCGGCGCGATGGCCTGTCCGAATTGGTCCGGTCGAACCATCGAAATCTGTCGGCGGGCGGGCATAGGCTCGTTCGTGTTCCGCCATATGACCGACAATTCACCGTTCGTCTGCAGGAGGACCCATGACCGACAGCAACCCCATGACTGGCTCCGGTTCACCGTCCGAGGCACCCGATCCGCGACGGTGGCTCGCGCTCGGCGTGATCGCCGTGGCTCAGCTGATGATCATCCTGGATGCCTCGATCGTCAACATCGCCCTGCCGTCTGCCCAGAAGGACCTCAACATCAGTGACGCCGACCGGCAGTGGGTCGTCACGGCCTACACGCTGGCGTTCGGTGGTCTGCTGCTGCTCGGTGGCCGCATCGCGGACTACACCGGGCGCAAGCGGACGTTCATCATCGGCCTGATCGGGTTCGCAGGTGCCTCGGCACTGGGTGGCCTCGCCTCGACCGCCGGGCTGCTCTATGCGGCCAGGGGTCTGCAGGGCGCCTTCGCGGCACTGCTGGCGCCGGCTGCTCTCTCGCTGATCTCGGTGACGTTCACGCTGCCCAAGGAGCGCGCGACCGCGTTCGGGGTCTTCGGCGCGATCTCCGGTGGCGGTGCGGCGATCGGCCTGATCCTCGGCGGCGTGCTGACCGAGTACGCCTCGTGGCGCTGGTGCCTCGGTGTCAACGTCCCGATCGCCCTGGCAGCCGCACTCGGCGCGGCTCGCGTGGTCCACGAGAGCAAGGCGAAGGGCAACACCAAGTACGACATCCCCGGCGCCGTGCTCGTCACCGTCGGACTCGTGTCCCTCGTCTATGGGTTCACGGAGGCCGCCAAGCTCAAGGACCCGGGCAAGAGCACCGAGGTGCAGGGCTGGACCGATCCGTCGACCCTCACGTTCCTGTCGATCGCGGTGGTGCTCCTGGTGGCGTTCGTCGTGTGGGAGAAACGGACCAGCACGCCGTTGCTTCCGTTGTGGGTCGTACTCGACCGCAATCGTGGCGGCTCCTACCTCGTGTTCCTGTTCGTGGGATCCGGCCTGTTCGCCATGTTCTTGTTCATGACGTTCTACTTCCAGATCACGATGGGCTACACGCCACTCGAGTCCGGGTTCGCCTTCCTGCCGTTCAGCCTGGGCGTCATCGGCGCGGCCGGCTTCGTGTCAAACCTGCTGCCACGAATCGGTCCGATGCCGATCATGGTTCCGGGTCTCGCGCTGACGATCGTCGGCATGCTGATGTTGACCCAGCTCACCGAGGACACGTCCTACTGGGGCTACGTCCTGCCTTCCCTCCTGCTGATGAGCATCGGCATGGCGGGCGTCTTCATCACTGCTTCCAGCACCGCGCTGGTCGGGGTGGGCACGCACGACGCCGGCGTCGCCAGCGCCCTGCTCAACACGTCTCAGCAGGTCGGCGGTTCACTCGGCACCGCCCTGCTCAACACGCTGTATGCCGGAGCGGTCACGGCCTACCTCGGGGACCACGTCGGCGAGTCGCCGCAGACCGCGACGGGCCACGCGTTCGTCCACGGCTACCACGTCGCGTTCTTCTGGGGCGCGATGATGCTGGTCGTGTCCTTGGCAGTGGCGGCATTCCTCATGAACGCCAAGAAGGAGGATGTGCCGGCCGAAGCCGGCATGCCCACCTGAACGCGCCTGGGGTTCAGATGGCCGGCGCGGGGACGAGCTCCTTGCGCCGGGCCAGGCGCGCGCGAACGTACGAGTCGACGGCGAGCGAGACCCAGAGCAGCACGATCGCCACGATGCCGTCCAGCCACCAGTGATGCCCCGTCGCTGCGACGACGAAGATCGTGATCGGCAGGTGCATGAGGACAACCCAGCGCCACCGGCTCGTGGTCACCGAGAACACGCCGAGCGCGACGACCGCCGCCCACCCGACGTGGATCGACGGCATGGCGGCGAACTGGTCGGAGATCCCGGTGCCGACATCGCCGTAGACGTCGAACCCGTGCTTGTCCGACAGGTCCACGAAGCCCAGCTCCTGCACGAAACGCGGCGGGGCGACGCGGATGAATCGGATCACGAGGCAGAACGCCGTGAGACCGGCCAGGCCGTTTCGCCAGTGCGGATACTGGTCGCGGTGGCGGATGAACAGCCACACCAGGAACACCAGCAGCGCCGGCACGTGCAGTGTCGCGTAGTAGTCGTTCGTCAGTGCCGCGAGCCAGTCCTGGTGCACCACGAGGTGCTGCATCGAGATCTCGGTCGGCAGGTGCAGGAACTGCTGGAAGTCGTCGATCGCGCGGCCGCGGGCGAGTGCACCCTCCTCGTGTGTGAAGGGCAGCTCGCGGGCCAGGCGCCAGACCGCGTACAGCGCTGAGATCAGGGCGAACTCGCTGAATGCCGGCAACAGCGCGTTGCGCACCCGGCTGCGCGGCACCGCGCGCAGCACCAACCAGGCGACGAGGCTCACCGCAGATGCGATGGCCGCTTGGTCCCAGGTCGCCCAGCTCATCGGAGCTGAAGGGTTGTCGGGCGGATCACGAGATGATCTTACGGACGCCTGTGCGATCGTAGGGGCGGACTTCAGACAAGCCTCGCAAGAATCGAAGAACAGGACCCGTTCATGGACGTGAAGAACTCCGTAGCCCTCGTCACCGGAGGCGCCTCCGGCCTCGGCCTGGCCACCGTCGAGGCTCTGCTGGCTGCCGGTGCCAAGGTCGTCATCCTCGACCTCCCGGGCTCGCCCGGTGCGGAGGTCGCGTCGCGGCTGGGAGAGTCCGTGCGCTTTGCGGCCGCAGACGTGCGTGATGAAGCAGCGGTCACGGAGGCCCTCGACGTGGCTGCGTCGCTCGGCGATCTCCGGGTCGTCGTCAACTGCGCCGGCACCGGTGACGCGATCAAGACGGTCGGCAAGCAGGGCCCGTACCCGCTCGACAAGTTCCAGCGGATCATCGAGATCAACCTGATCGGCTCGTTCAACGTCCTGCGTCTTGCCGCTGCGCGCATCGCCACGCTTGAGCCGCTCGGCGAGGAGCGCGGGGTCATCATCAACACCGCATCGATCGCCGCGTTCGACGGCCAGATCGGGCAGGCGGCCTACGCGGCGTCGAAGGGCGGCGTCGTCGGGATGACGCTCCCGATCGCCCGCGACCTGGCATCGCTGGGCATCCGGGTCATGACGATCGCCCCGGGCCTGTTCGACACCCCGCTGCTGGCCTCATTGCCGGAGGACGCCAGGGCGTCGCTGGGCAAGCAGGTCCCGCACCCGAGCCGGCTTGGCGATCCGGCGGAGTATGGCGCACTCGCCGCCCACATCGTGGCCAACCCGATGCTCAACGGCGAGACGATCCGGCTCGACGGTGCCATCCGGATGGCGCCGCGCTGACGCTCACACCGGCAGCAGCCGGGTGATGAACTTCGTCAGCTGGTCGACGTTGCAGCACTCGTGCATCTCGACCACCTCGGCGTAGGTCGGCGCGATCGAGTCGCCGAGGCCCCACCGCATCGAGTGCTCCGGGTTGAGCCAGAACGTACGCCTGGCGCGCTGATTGATCTCGTGGAGCGCGCCCAGGTTGGCGTCCTGGTTGTTGTTGCGCGCGTCACCCAGGATCAGCACCGCGGTGCGCGGCCCGATCGCCGTCATGTGCTCGGCGTGGAAGTCGGCGAACGCCTCGCCGTAGTCACTGCTGGTGTGCCACTTGGTGATCCGGGCCTCGCGGGCGATGCGGCCGGCCAGGTCGTCGCCGCCGTCCTTGACGATGTCGGTGACCTCGGCCATCGCGTTGACGAACGCGAAGACCCTCACCTTGCTGAACTGCCCGCTGAGCGCCTGCACGAGGTGCATCGTGAAGCTCGAGAACCCCGACACCGATCCGGACACGTCGCACAGCAGGACGAGCTCGGGCCGGGACGGGTGCGGCTTGGCGTACACGGGGCGAATCGGCACGCCGCCGGTCGACATCGAGCGGCGCAGCGTCCGGCGGATGTCGATCCGGCCGCGGGTTGCCTTGCGGCGCCGCGCCGCCAGTCGGGTCGCCAGCTTGCGCGACAGGGGCCTGACGATGCGCCCGAGCTCCTCGAGCTGCTGCTTGTTGGCACTAAGGAAGTCGATCCGGTCACTGCCGGTGCGGACGGCGTGCCTGGTCACGACGTCGCGGCCGCGCAGCTCCGCGGTGCGTCGTCGCGCTTCGCTCGCCACGAGAGCACGGAAGCGATCGATGGCCTGCCGCACCTCGTCCCGCTCGAGGCGCTCGGTGAAGCCGCCACCCTGACCCTGGCCTCCGCCCTGCCCTTGTCCTTGGCCTCCGCCGCCTTGGCCGCGTTGACCGAGGGCCTGCACGAGCAGGGTCTGGGGCCGCAGCCGCTCGAGGGTCTGATAGGCCGACCAGCCGCCCGTGGGTGTGCCCTCGGCACCGACCGCGCCGAGCAGGTCGACGGCGATCTCCGCCACCTGCTCCAGGGCACGCAGGTCACCCTCGGCGAGCGCCATGGCAAGCAGGTCGCGCAGGTCGTCGAGGTCGAACTCCTCGTCCGTCTCGCGGGCAGCTTGTGGCACGCCCACGCCGGCGGGGAAGAAGATGTCGAACGTCATGTCGAAGACGTCGCGCTGCCCACCGCGGCGCACGAGAGCCGAGGCCAGTCCTTCCCGCAGCTGTGACCGGTCGCTCATGCCGAGCACCTCGACGACCGCCGCGGCGTCGACGGTCTCGCTCGTCCCGGCCGGTATGCCCTTGCTGCGCAGCGCACCGACGAACTCCACGAGCCGTCCGGCGACGTCCTGAGCAGCTGGCTGGGTCATGACGCCCCCAGCACCTCGTCGAGGTCGAGGCGGGAGGTGGCCTTCTCGAGGTCGTCCTGATGCTTGAGGATCACACCGAGGCTCTCCCTGACCACCTGGTCGTCGAGGATGTCGGCACCGAGGGCGACGAGCGTGCGGGCCCAGTCGATCGTCTCGGAGACCGACGGCGCCTTGCGCAGCGGCATCGCCCGCAAGGCGTTGATGACCCGGACGAGCGAGTCGCCGAGCGTGGCATCCAGCTCCGGGACCTTCAGACGTACGATCTGCTGCTCGAGCTCGGCGTCGGGGAAGTCGACGTGCAGGAACAGGCAACGACGACGCAGCGCCTCCGAGAGCTCTCGGGTCGCGTTGGACGTGAGCACCACAAACGGCCGGCTCGTGGCGGAGATCGTGCCGAGCTCGGGCACCGTGATCTGGAAGTCGCCGAGCACCTCCAGCAGCAGTCCCTCGATCTCGACGTCCGCCTTGTCGGTCTCGTCGATCAGCAGGACCGTCGGTCCCTCGTTGCGGATCGCCGTCAGCAGGGGACGGGCGAGCAGGAACTCCTCGCTGAAGATGTCGTTGCGCGCCTCGTCCCACGTCTCGTCCTTGCCGGCAGTGATCCGCAGCAGCTGCTTGGCGTGGTTCCACTCGTAGATCGCCCGGGCCTCGTCGACGCCTTCGTAGCACTGCAGGCGTACCAGGTCGGCGTCGCACGCCTCGGCCACCGCACTCGACAGAGCCGTCTTCCCGACGCCCGCGGGGCCCTCGACGAGCAGCGGCTTGCCCAGCTCGCTGGCGAGGAAGACGGTGGTCGCGATGGCGTCGGAGGCGAGATAGCCCGCGCCGGCGAGCTTGGCCTTGACGTCATCGATCGAGGTGAACGGCATGGTGCGCATGCCTACGATGATGCCGTGGCCCTCTTCGAGATCGTTCGTGAGGTGCGCCTCCCACCTGAGGAGTCGTGGCAACGGCTCACCGACTGGGAGCAGCACGCCCGTCACGTGCCGCTGACCCGGGTCACCAGGACTGACGATGGATTCATCGCCCGCACCGGCATCGGGCGACTCGCCTTCGACGACCCGATGGAGATCGTGGAGTGGCACGAACCGACCTTCTGCCGGCTCGAGAAGCGCGGACGTGTCGTGACCGGATGGGCCGAGCTGACCGTCGACCCGATGCCCGTCGGCAGCCGCGTGACGTGGCGCGAAGACCTCCACGTACGCGGGCTGCCGCGCGCGTTCGACCCCCTCACACGCGCGGTGAGCACACGTGTCTTCTCGAGAGTGATCGACGGGCTGCTCGCCTAGCGGACCGTACGCAGGACGAGGTGCGTCGCGAGCGACGACGACTTCGACGACACCGCCTCGAACCGTGGGGGAGGATTGCCGATTCCCTCGAACAGTCGCAGCCCTCCGCCGAGCAGCAGGTGGGCGATGCTGAGGCGGATCTCGTCGACGAGGCCCAACGACAGGTATTGGCGTATGACTCCGGGGCCACCCATCAGCAGCACGTCCTGCTCACCCGCGAGCTCACGGGCCCGGGCGAGAGCGGGCTTGATGCCCGAGACGTACGTGAAGCTGGCTGAGGTCATCGGCCGGTTCGGCAGCTTCTCGTGGGTCAGCACCACGGTCGGCATCGGCAACGGCACATCGCCCCAATGGGGGATCCCGAGGTCATGCATGACCCGCCCCACGATGCAGGCCCCGACGCCGGCGGACATGCTCTCGCCGGCGGCCTTGTCGGTCTCGTCGCCCTCGAACAGCCACTCGTGCAACGCCTCGCCGCCGACGCCCATCGCGTTCTCCATGCTGACGTCGGGGCCGGTCGCATACCCGTCCAGCGAGATGGTCACGGACATGACGAGTGCGCTCATGGCTGATCTCCGATTCCGATGCGTCCTGCGTAGGATCACGGTATGGGGTACTCGCCGGAATCCGAAGCTCTCGACATCTGCCGCGACCTGATCAGGATCGACACCTCCAACTACGGTGACGACTCCGGACCGGGGGAGCGCAAGGCTGCCGAGTACGTCGCGGCGTCGCTGGCCGAGGTCGGCATCGAGTCGCAGATCTTCGAGTCCGAGTCGGGCCGTGCCAGCCTTGTCGCTCGCTGGGGCAACCAGAACTCGCCCCGGCCGGGACTCCTGATCCACGGGCATCTCGACGTCGTGCCCGCGCAGGCGAACGACTGGCAGGTTGACCCGTTCGCCGCCGAGGTCGTCGACGGCTACCTGTTCGGCCGCGGCGCGGTCGACATGAAGGACTTCGACGCGATGCTGCTGTCGGTCGTACGCGCCCGGCAGCGTGCCGGCGACATCCCGGATCGGCCGATCACCCTCGTGTTCACCGCCGATGAGGAAGCCGGCGGTCTGCTCGGCGCCCACTGGCTCGTGGAGCACCACCCTGACCTGTTCGAAGGCTGCACCGAGGCGATCGGCGAGGTCGGCGGCTTCTCGACAGAGGTCGGCGGCAAGCGGCTCTACCTCATCGAGTCCGGCGAGAAGGGCATCGCCTGGATGCGCCTGCGGGCGCGCGGCACCGCCGGTCACGGGTCCATGCGCAACGACGACAACGCCGTTATTCATCTCGCGGAGGCGCTCGTCGCGCTGGGCGAGCACCAGTGGCCGGCCGAACCGGGCCCGTCGATGGAGCTCCTGCTGAGCAAGGTGCGCGAGCTCTCCGGCACGGAGGGCTCGGCCGACGAGCTGCTCGAGCAGTTCGGTCCGGCCGTACGCATGATCGGTGCAGGCATGCGCAACACCACCAACGCGACGATGCTCGAGGCCGGCTACAAGCACAACGTCGTGCCGGGTGAGGCGATTGCGTATGTCGATGGTCGCTACCTGCCGGGGCACGCCGTCTCGTTCGTGCCGACCGTGCAGCGCCTCGTCGGCGACAACGTCCAGGTCGAGCCCTACATCACCGACGCAGCGCTCGAGTACGCCTTCGAGGGCGATCTGGTCGACGCCATGACGGTCGCGCTGCACAGCCAGGATCCCGATGCCCACATCGCGCCATTCCTGATGTCCGGAGGCACCGACGCCAAGGCATGGCACAAGCTGGGCATCACGTCGTACGGCTTCACACCGCTGCGATTGCCTGCAGACCTCGACTTCACGGCGCTGTTCCACGGCGTCGACGAGCGCGTGCCGGTCGACGCGCTGGAATTCGGCTCGAAGGTCTTCGACGAGTTCCTGAACCTGATCTGACCACTCGGGCCGTCGAAGCCCTACAGCGTGCTGCGCATGCGGATGATCTTGCGACGCAGGACGACGGTGCGATGGCCCGTGCCATCCTTGCGCAATCGCTCGAGCTCCCACCCCTGGTACTCAGCCGCGTCGGTCAGCATGCGGCACACGGCCGTACGCGACTTGGTGCGGTCGATCGTGAGGTTCCAGAACTCGTACTCGATCATCGATTCACCTCTCACCGTGCGTTCTCCGATACGTCGTCGAGGGCTTGGATGATCTCGGGTGGGAGCTCGAGATCCTCCGACGCCAGGTTCTCCTGGAGCTGTGCTGTCGTACGTGCCCCGACGACAGCGGAAGCAACCGCGGGCCGGGCCAGCAACCAGGCCAGCGCGACGTGAGCGATTGTCACGTCCAAGCCCTCGGATGCTCGCGCGAGGGCTTCGACGACAGCCGACTTCTGTGGCGTGAGGTACTTCGAGACGAACGCCTCCCATGCCGGGTCCGCGGCACGTGAGTCGGAGGGGACGCCGCCGCGGTACTTGCCGGTCAGCACGCCGCGGCCCAGCGGGGACCAGGCCAGGACACCCATCCCCAGGTGCTGGGCGGCGGGAATGACCTCGTCCTCGGCCTCGCGCCTCACGAGTGAGTACTCGACCTGCGTGCTGATCAGCGGGACGGCATCGGCCCGTCCCGCGAGCCAGGTGTGCGCGAGGGAGGTCTGCCAGCCGCCGTAGTTGGAGATGCCGACATAACGCGTTCGCCCGGTGCGTACGGCGTGCTCCAGGGTGCTGAGGGTCTCCTCGATCGGCGTTTCGGCATCCCAGGCGTGGATCTGCCACAGGTCGAGGTGATCGGTGCCGAGCTGCCGCAGTGAGAGGTCGAGCTGGTCGAGGAGCGTACGCCGTGAGCTGTCCCGGTCGATGCGGTCGCCCCGCTTGATCAACCCGGCCTTGCCGGCGAGCACGATGCGGCCGCGCACGTCAGCCTTGTTGATCAGCGTGCCGAGCAGCTCCTCACAGGCACCGTCGCCGTAGATGGGTGCTGTGTCGACCAGGGTGCCGCCCGCATCGAGGAACGTCGACAGCTGCTCCTCGGCGTCGTAGGCGTCGACGGCCGTGCCCCACGTCATGGTGCCGAGCCCGAGCCGTGAGACCTCCAGCCCCGATCCACCAACGCGGCGATACTGCATGCCGCAAGGCTAGTCGGCCGAGTGAAGCCTCCCCGGTAGGCTCGCACGGTGGATTTCCTTCGTGCCGTGGTCCTGGGTCTCCTTCAGGGCCTGACCGAGTTCCTTCCCATCTCCAGCAGCGCGCATCTCGCGATCTTCCCCAAGTTCTTCGGGTGGGACGATCCGGGCGCCGCGTTCACGGCGGTGATCCAGATCGGCACGGAGCTGGCGGTGGTGATCTACTTCTGGCGCGACATCGTCACGATCGCGACCGGCTGGATCCGCGGCCTGTTCAACGCCAGTGCTCGCGAGGAGCTCGAGTGGCGAATGGGCTGGTCCGTCATCATCGGCTCGGTGCCGATCGTGTTCCTCGGCCTGCTCTTCCAGGACTCGATCAAGCACGAGTTCCGTCGCGTCGCGCTGATCGGCGTGGCGCTGATCGTGTTCGGGCTGATCCTCGGCTTCGCGGAGCGATGGGGCCTCAAGAACCGGCCGATCGAGAAGCTCACCACCCGCGACGCGGTGCTGTTCGGTGTCGCGCAAGCGTGCGCGCTGTTCCCCGGCGTGTCCCGCTCCGGCGGAACGATCAGCATGGGCCTGCTGCTGGGGTACGAACGGCGCGCTGCGACCCGCTACGCCTTCCTCCTGGCGATTCCGGCCGTCCTTGGTGCCGGAATCTTCAACCTCAAGGACATCCCAGGACAGGCCAACGAGTACGGGCCCGGTCCCACCATCGTGGCGACGATCGTGTCGTTCGTCGTCGGCCTCGCGGTGATCCACTGGCTGCTGGAATACGTGAGCCGCAAGTCGTACACGCCGTTCGTTGTCTACCGCGTCGCCCTCGGCGTGCTGGTCCTCGTCCTGGTCGCGACCGGCGTCATGAGCTCGACCGTCACAGTCAGCTGATTCCTTTCGACACGCTCAAGACCCGGTCCTTGCGTGTCGAAAGGAACGTTTGCCAACTTTGATTCGGCTGGGCCTAGAGCCAGCCCGACTTCTTGAACGCTCGCCAAATGAAGCCGACGATTACCAGCGTGACGCCGGTGGTGACCCAAAAGCCACCGCTCCACTGCTGGAAAGACGTCAACTTGAAGTTCATGCCGTAGATGCCGGCGATCGCGGTCGGCACCGCGAAGATCGTGGCGCCCGCGGTGAGCTTGCGCATGTCCTCGTTCTGCTGGACGCTCAGCTGCGCCAGGTGGGCCTGCAAGGCGTTGTCCAGGAGGTGGTCGATCGAGTCGATCGCCTCCGCCGCCCGCGCGAGGTGGTCGCCGATGTCGCGGAAGTACGGCCGGGAGTCCTCCGGCATCGTGCCGAGCGCGAACCGCGTGATCGGCTCCTTGAGCGGCAGCACGGCGCGGCGGAACTCCAGCGTCTCGCGCTTGAGTCGGTAGATGCGGGTCGAGTCGTTGGACCGCTCGGGCGAGAACACCGAGGTCTCGACCTCCTGCACGTCGACCTCGAGCTCGGCCGCGACCGCCTCGTAGTGGTCGACGATGTTGTCGACCACGGCGTAGAGAGCTGCGGTCGGTCCGTGCGACAGCGGCTCGATCATCTTCTCCGCCGAGCGCCGGGCCTCCTTGAGCGTCGGCCCGCCGTGGCGCACCGTCAGCAGGAAGTTCTTGCCGAGGAAGATGTTGACCTCGTGGGTCGTGATGTCGTCGTCGCTGTAGGTCACAGTGCGGATCGACATGAACAGGTGGTCCTCGTACTGCTCCACCTTGGGTCGTTGATGGGCTTCCAGGGCGTCCTCGACCGCAAGCGGATGGAGCTGGAGGGCTGCGGCCACCCGGTGCATCTCATCGGAGGTCGGATTGCCGATGCCGATCCACAGGAAGTCGTCCTGGCCCAGCCCGGCCAGTGCGGCATCGAGTGAACCCTTGTCACTGTGGGTGTCCTCGCGGACGCCGTCGCGATAGACCGCGCAGTCGATGATCACGTGGTCATTCTGCCCTCGTGAACCACACGGACGCCGTCGACAGGCCGCAACCGCTGAGCCGATACGCTCGCCTCATGCGCAGCTGGTCACGCCCGGACGTCCCGACCCTCGGCGACCTCGGACTCGGTGAGGGGCCGGCCGTACGCGTCCACGACACGGCGTCGGGCGAGGTACGCCCGAGCGACCCATCAGGCTCGGCACGGCTCTACGTCTGCGGCATCACGCCCTACGACGCGACGCACATGGGGCATGCCGCGACCTACCTCGCGTTCGACCTGCTGCAGCGCGCCTGGCTGGATCACGGGCTCGACGTCGACTACACGCAGAACGTCACCGACGTCGACGACCCGCTGATCGAGCGCGCCATCGCGACGGGAGTCGACTGGGCAGACCTCGCGGCCCGCGAGATCGACCTGTTCCGCGAGGACATGACCGCCCTGCGGATCATTCCCCCGGCCAACTACGTCGGGGCTGTCGAGACGATCGACCTGGTCGTCGACCTCATCGGCCGACTCGACGAGGCCGGCTCGGTCTACCGGGTCGACGACGACCTCTACTTCGACGTGCACGCTGACCCGGCGTTCGGTGCGGTCTCCGGTCTCGATGAGGCCGACATGCTGAAGATCTTCCCTGAGCGCGGGGGAGACCCCGACCGGCCGGGCAAGAAGCACCCCTTGGACTGCCTGCTGTGGCAGGCCGAGCGGCCCAACGAGCCGGCCTGGGAGACCTCGCTCGGCAAGGGGCGTCCCGGCTGGCACGTCGAGTGCGCCGCGATCGCCCTCAAGCACCTTGGCGAGGCGTTCGACGTGCAGGGCGGCGGCTCCGACCTGGTGTTCCCGCATCACGAGATGTCGGCCTCCGAGGCGACTGTCGTCACGCATGAGGCGTTCGCCCAGGCCTACGTCCACGCCGGCATGGTCGGCTTCGAGGGCGAGAAGATGTCCAAGTCCAAGGGCAACCTCGTGCTGGTCTCCAAGCTGCGGGCCGACGGCCGCGACCCGATGGCGATCCGGTTGGCGTTGCTGGCGCACCACTATCGCAGCGACTGGGAATGGTTCGACGACGAGATCACCGCAGCAGAGCAGCGACTCGCTGCGTGGCGCGACGCCGTGAGCCGGACTCTCGCACCCTCGGGCACCGCCGTGGTCGAAGCCATACGTGCTGCCATGGCGAACGATCTCGACGCGCCCGCAGCTCTGGCCGCGATCGACGCGTGGGCCGCCGACGACTCAGCTGCTGACCCGCAGGCCGGACGCACCGTCCGCACGGCCGTCGACGCCTTGCTCGGCGTGGCGCTCTGATGCAGAAACCCTCGGCGCGACAGCTCGACATCCTGCGCTGGGTCGTCGCCGCCGCGCTTGCAGTGATCTACATCTTCACCGGCTACGAGCCGGTGTTCTACGCGGGCATAGCGGTCCTGCTTCTGCCGCTCCTGCTGCGTAGGAAGGCATACCCGAAGGACGAACCCAAGGATCCCGAAGAACCCAACTGAGGACCAGCACCCTATTGGCGGAGGTGGCCGGGTTGGTCTGTGGGCAGTAGTGG
>NZ_JBFUFH010000008.1:0-236128 GCF_056403535.1 Aeromicrobium sp. P2_G6
CTCCCCACTCGACCGGCGACTGGGCCTCCACTCGACCGGGGTAGTCGGCGGTCAAGCAGGGCCGAGGAACGAGGGAGCGTATCGAGACCACGTACGCCTAGGGCTCGCTCGAGCCGTCGACCTCCCGAGGTCTCGATACGGCTCGGCCGCGGGCGGCCTCCCCACTCGACCGGCGACTGGGCCTCCACTCGACCGGGGTAGTCGGCGGTCAAGCAGGGCCGAGGAACGAGGTGCGTATCGAGACCACGTACGCCTAGGGGCTCGCTCGAGCCATCGATCTCACGAGGTCTCGATACGGCTCGGCCGCGGGCGGCCTCCCCACTCGACCGGCGAGATTCTCCTAGTGGTTTGGCTTGTCGGCTCCTACGACCCACATCGCGAAGAACTGCGAGCCGCCGCCGTACGCGTGACCGAGAGCCTTGCGGGCGCCGTCGACCTGGTGCTCGCCGGCCTCGCCCATGACCTGCAGCGCGGCCTCGCCGAAGCGCAGCATGCCGCTGGCACCGATCGGGTTCGAGGACAGCACGCCGCCGCTCATGTTGACCGGGATGCGGCCACCGAGCGCCGTTTCGCCGGCCTCCGTGAGCTTCCAGCCGTCGCCGGGCTCGGCGAAGCCGAGGTTCTCGAGCCACATCGGCTCGAACCAGGAGAACGGCACGTAGATCTCGGCGCAGTCGATCTCGTCGATCGGCGACGAGATGCCGGCCTGCTTCCACAGCGCAGCCGCTGCCTCGCGGCCGGCGTGCGGGTTGACCTGGTCACGCTCGGCGGCGGTGGTCGGCTCGCTGCGCATCTGGGTGCCGTGGATCCAGGCGGGGTTCTTGATGCCGGACCGTTCGACGGCGTCCTCCGACGCGATCACGAGGGCGCACGCACCGTCGGACGACGGGCACGTCTCGTCGTACCGGATCGGGTCCCACAGCATCTGCGACGCCAGCACGGAGTCGACCGTCGTGTCGGGGTTCTGCAGGTGGGCGAACGGGTTCTTCAGCGCGTTCTGCCGGTCCTTCGCGGCGACGATCGCGCCGATGTGGGTGGGTGCGCCCGAGCGCCGGATGTACGACCGGACGTGGGGCGCGAAGTAGCCACCGGCGCCCGCGTGCACCGGCATGATGAACGGCACGGCGATCGACAAAGCCCACATCGCGTTGGACTCCGACTGCTTCTCGAAGGCGACGGTGAGGACCCGTTCGTGGATCCCCGCCTCGACGAGTGATGCGGCGACGATCGCGGTCGAGCCGCCGACGGAGCCGGCCGTGTGCACGCGCAGCAGCGGCTTGCCGGCTGCGCCGAGCGCCTCGGCGAGATAGAGCTCCGGCATCATCACGCCCTCGAACAGGTCTGGCGCCTTGCCGACGACGATCGCGTCGATGTCGGCGAACGTCAGCTCGGCGTCGGCCAGCGCGCGGTCGACCGCCTCACGCAGGAGGCCGGCGATCGACACGTCACCGCGCTTGGCCCGGTGGTGGGTCTGGCCGACACCGACCACAGCAGCCAATGTGCTCATGCGCGAGCCTCCATCGTGAGTACGAGATTCTGTTGCAGGGCCGGCCCTGAGGTCGCGTGGGCGAGGGCGCGCTGGGACGCACCCGACCACACCTGACGCGCCGCCTCGCCGATCCGGTTGAGGCCGGCGGTGAACATCGGGTTGGCGGTGAGCGCCCCGCCCGACGGGTTGATCCGTACGTCGTCGCCGAGGCCGAGCGCCGAGCCGAGGATCAGCTCCTGGTGGGAGAACGGCGCGTGCAGCTCGGCCAGGTCGACCCCGTCGACGCCAGCGGCGGATCCGGCGGATGCCGTGCTGGCGGAGATCGTGAGGTTGCGGCTGTTGAGGGCTCCGGACTCGATGCGGTGCTCGATGCCGGTGATCCAGGCCGCCGGGCCGGGGAGCCGGTCGAACGCCGGGGTGTCGGCTGCCGAGATGACGATCGCCGCGGCGCCGTCCGAGACGGGGGCACAGTCCCACCGGCGCAGCGGATCGGCGTACATCGGCTGGGCCAGGACATCCTCGACCGAGGTGGCCCTCGAACGGATGGCGTTCTCGTTGCCGGCGGCGTCGCTCATCGACCGGGCGACGACTCCTGCCATCTGCTCCTCGTCCCAAGCGCCCTTCTCGAGGCCGGCCCGAGCCTGCAGGCCGGCCACCGAAACGGCATCGGCCCACAGCGGGGTGACGGTGTACGGATCCATCTGCAGGGAGAGGATGCGGCGCAGCTGACCCGCACTGGACTTGCCGAACCCGTAGACGAGCGCGGTGTCGACCAGGCCGGTCTGGATCTTGACCCAGGCCTCGTAGAGCGCCCAGGCCGCGTCCATCTCGACGTGCGACTCCATGACCGGCGGCAGCGCGCCGATCGCGTCGACAGCCGAGACGAACGAGAACGACCGCCCGGCGAGGTAGTCGCTGGACCCCGAGCACCAGAACTCGATGTCGGACTTGGTCCAGCCGGTCTGCTCGAACAGCTCCGCGAAGATCGGGACGAGCAGCTCCACGCACGTGGGGGAGCCGTCGAACTCCTTCATCTGGCGCTGGGCGAACCCAACGATCGCAACGTCCCTCATCACAGGTGCACCTTGTAGGTCTCGAAGTCGGCGTCCGGTTCCCCGGTCGGCTCGAAGTGGCTGATGTTCTCGATCGTCGTGCCCCACTCGTCGCGGGGCTTCCAGACCGCCTTGACCCGCATCCCCATGCGTACGTCGGCGGGGTCGACGCCGAGCAGGAGGTGCAGGAACGCAATGTCAGCGCCGTCGAGCAGCATGTAGGCCGAGACGTACGGCGGCGTGATCTTCTGTCCGAGGAACGGCACGTTGACGATGCAGAACGTCGTGACGATGCCGGTATCGGGCACCTCGACGACGGTCGTGGTGGGGACGCCGTCGACCGGGCAGGCGCCGCGCGGTGGCACGTAGACCTTCTCGCACACCGGGCACCGCTGGCCCAGGATCCGGCCCTCGGCGAGGCCGCGGAAGAACGCCGACTCCTCGGGCGAGGCGGCGAAGTCGTACTCGAGGTGCACCGGCGAGACGATCCCGCTCACCGCTTCACTGTCGTCGGAACCGGGGGTCGCCGCGGGTGAGTCGTCGAGCGGCTCGAACCATCGGATGTCCGTAATGGCGCCGACGGTCTCCTCGGCCCACATCGCTCGTACGCGCATGCCGGTCTGGATCTGGTCTGGCGCCTCGACGGCGACCGCGTGCAGGAGCGGCCTGTCCGCGCCGTCGAGGACAATCTGGGCGAAGGCGAACGGCCGGTCGAGGGGCTGACCCGGCACGGGTTCGGGCACCCACACCCAGCTCTGCACGACTCCTTCGGCGGCGACCGGCACGAGCTCGGTGATCGGATCGTACGTCTGGGAGTCGTACTCCGGCGGCGGCACGGCGACGGTCCCGTCGGAGAGCACTCCGCCGAGGATCCGGCGACGTTTGAGGCCGGTCATGAACTCCGACAGCGTGGGGCCGAGCGACCGGGTGTAGTCGAACTCGACCTTCATGGGGGCGTGCAGCGTCCCTAGCTCCGTCATGCCCCAAAGTGAAACATGTTCTAGTTTTGGCGGCAAGTAGGCAGATCCGCCATCTACCTCAAAAGTAGAACGTGTTCTACAATCGCGACATGATCTCGTCCGATGCCATCACCTGGAATGCACCCAACGACCCGCACCCAGCCCGCGCCGCCTCGCAGCGCTCGTACTCCGCCGTCGCCAAGGGCGACCTCGACGAGTGGCTCACGGTCTACGCCGAGGACGCCGTGATCGAGGACCCCGTCGGGCCGTCGATGTTCGACGCCGAGGGCAAGGGGCACCGCGGCCACGACGGCATACGCGCGTTCTGGAATGCCGCGATCGCGCCCGTAGACCACTTCGACTTCGAGATCAACGACTCGTTCGCGAACCCCGAGGGCAACACCTGCGCCAACATCGGCCGGATCAAGACGACGTTCGCCGACGGCAGCTACAGCACGACCGACCTGGTCATGGTCTACGCCGTCAACGACGACGGCCGCGTGGCATCGATGAAGGCGTACTGGGAGCCCGAACGTGCGATGGCATCGTTCACGAAGGGGGAGTCAGCATGACCGTGTTCGGCGAGAACATCCTCGAGGGCAAGGTCGCCTACGTCGCCGGCGGGACGCGCGGGTTCAACCTCGCGATCGCCAAGCGGTATGCGGCACAGGGCGCCAAGGTCGTCGTCATGAGCCGTGATGAGGAGCGCTGCGCCTCGGCCGCCAAGGAGATCCGCGAGGAGGGCGGCGAGGCGCTGGGGCTGCCGGCCGACGCCCGCGACTACGACCGCGTCGCCGAGACGATGAAGGAGACCGCCGAGACGTTCGGCGGAATCGACATCGTCGTCGCCGGACAGGCCGGCAACTTCTACGCGCCCGCACTGGGCATGTCGTCGTCGGCGTTCCAGTCCGTCGTCGACATCGACCTCATGGGCACGTTCAACCTCTATCGCGCGAGCTTCGAGCACCTGCGGACGCCGGGGGCGTCGTTGATCGCCATCACGGCACCGGAAGCCGTCAAGCCGCTCGCGTTCCAGAGCCATGTCTGCGCGTCCAAGGCGGCCGTCAACATGCTGACCAAGTGCCTCGCGATCGAGTGGGGACCCGCGGGCGTACGCGTCAACGGCATCAGCCCCGGCCCGATCGAGGACACCTGGGGCATGGACAACGTCATCGCGACGATGCCGGGGATCAAGGAGACGATCACGGCGTCGACCCCGCTACGCCGCTGGGGTACGCATGCCGACATCGCCGACGCGGCCCTGTTCCTCGCCTCGGACGCCTCGTCGTACGTCACCGGCACGATCCTCGACGTCGACGGCGGCATCACGATCAACACCGTCGGCGCATCGGAGCGCGACGCGATCAACTTCAAGGACGATCCACGGGTCAAGGGCCCGGGCAAGGGAGCACGCTAGATGACACTCGATCCCGACATCCATCGCGGACCGCACTCGGGGGAGATGCTCCTCGACTCGCTCAAGCGCCACCGAAATGCGCCCGTGCTCCAGCTCGGCGACCGCAGCATCACGGGCCAGGAGATGGCCGACCAGATGAGCCGCTACGTCCGCGCCCTCGAGGACCTGGGTGCCGGTACCGGTGCGGCGGTGGGCCTGCTGGCCACCAACCGGCCGGAGGTGCTGTTCCTGATCGGCGCCGGACAGACGCAGGGCTACCGGCGTACGGCGTTGCACCCGCTGGGCTCGCTCGACGACCACGCGTACGTGCTCGACGACGCAGGTGCCAGCGCACTGATCGTCGACAACGTGCCGATGTTCCTGGAGCGGGCCGAGGCGCTGCGGGACAAGGTCCCCTCCCTCAAGACCGTCATCACGATCGACGACCTGGCCGCGAAGGCGGCGACGTACGACGACCAACCGCTCGTCGCGAAGGAGCTCGCGCCGGACCACGTCGTCGGCATCACGTACACGGGCGGCACCACCGGTACGCCCAAGGGTGTCATCGGCACCGCCGCGAGCATCGCCGCGATGACCCAGGTGCAGCTGGCTGAGTGGGAGTGGCCCGAGACGCCGACGTTCCTGATCTGCACGCCGCTGTCCCACGCCGGCGCGGCGTTCTTCGCGCCGACGGTGGCCAAGGGTGGCCGACTCGTGGTGCTGCCCGGATTCGACCCGGCCAAGGTGCTGGAGACCATCGAGAAGGAGCGGATCACCGCGACGATGCTCGTCCCGAGCATGCTCTACGCGCTCATGGATCATCCGGACTCGCACACCCGCGACCTGTCGAGCCTGGAGACCGTCTACTACGGCGCAGCGCCGAGCAACCCGACACGGTTGGCGGAGGCGATCGACCGCTTCGGCAAGATCTTCGCGCAGTTCTTCGGCCAGTCGGAGTGCCCGATGGTCATCTCCTACCTCGCGAAGGCCGACCACACGCCCGAACGCCTCGCCAGCTGCGGACGTCCGAGCGCGTTCCTGCGCACGGCGCTGCTCGGCGAGGACGGCGAGCCGGTCGAGCAGGGGCAGCCGGGCGAGATCTGTGTCGCCGGTCCGGTGCTTGCGGGCGGCTACCTCAACAAGCCGGCCGAGACTGCAGAGGCGTTCCACGACGGCTGGCTGCACACCGGCGACATCGCTCGTGAGGACGAGGACGGCTTCTGGTTCATCGTCGACCGGGTCAAGGACATGATCGTCAGTGGTGGGTTCAACGTCTTCCCGCGAGAGGTCGAGGACGTCATAGCCGAGCACCCCGCGGTCGCTCAGGTCGGCGTGATCGGCACCCCGCACGAGAAGTTCGGCGAGGCCGTCACTGCGGTCGTCGTGCTCCGCGAGGACGCCAAGCGTGACGGGCGATCGCTCGCGCAGCTGAAGTCGGAGATCCAGGCGTCGGTCAAGGACCGTAAGGGCTCGGTCCAGTCGCCCAAGGAGATCATCGTCGCGGACTCCCTGCCGTTGACGGCGCTGGGCAAGCCCGACAAGAAGGCGCTCCGAGCCCAGTTCTGGACCGGCGACCGCAACGTCGGCTGAGCCATCTCGTCGGTCGAGTGGGGAGGCCGCCCGCGGCCGAGCCGTATCGAGACCCCGTGAGGTCAATGGCTCGAGCGAGCCCGTCGGCGTACGTGGTTTCGATACGCCCCCTAATCGCAGAGCTCGTGGGGGGACCCCCACGGCTCGCAGAGCTCGCGGGCTACTCGACCGGCGAGGATGGCCGCTGGCCCTATTTGCCCTGGAACTCTGGCTTCCGCTTTTCGGCGAAGGCGCGGGGGCCTTCCTTCGCGTCCTCGGACGCGAAGACCGCGGCGCCCACCTCGGCATCGGCCTTCCAGCAGTCGTCCTCGTGCTTGCCCTCGGAGTCGCGGATCGTCTTGAGCACGGCCTGCACCGCGAGCGGTCCGTTGGCGGCGATCATGTCGGCGATCTCGTGGGCCTTCGTCAGCGCTTCACCGTCGGGGACGACGTGCCCGATCAGCCCGATCTCCTTGGCCTCCGGCGCCTTGATGTGCCGTCCCGTGAGGAGCAGATCGGCCGCGACCGTGTACGGGAGCTGGCGCGGCAGGCGTACAGCCGAGCCGCCCAAGGGATAGAGCCCCCACTTCGGCTCGGAGACGCCGAACCGCGCCGACTCGCCGGCGACCCGGATGTCGGTGGCCTGCAGGATCTCGGTGCCACCGGCGATCGCCGGACCCTCGACGGCGGCGATGAGCGGCTTGGTCAGCCGGAAGCCCTTGAGCAGCGGCTTGATGATCGTCGGATCGAACTCGCCGGACTCGAACTTGTCCGACGGCGCCGAGGACGACATCGACTTGAGGTCGGCGCCGGCGCAGAAGTATCCACCCGCACCCGTCAGGATCACGACCTTGACGTCGGGGTCGGAGTTGGTCCGGTCCCAGGCATCGCTCATGATCGACAACATCTCGGCGGACAGCGCGTTGCGAGCGTCGGGACGGTTCATCGTGACGACCAAGGTGTTGCCTTGGAGCTCGACGAGGCAGTGGGGTTCGTGTGCAGGCATATCAAGAGCGTAGTCAAAAACGAGAACGTGTTCTAGTCTTGGGCTCATGCCACTGAACATCGCCGACTTGTTCGAGCACGCCGTTGACGCCGTACCCGACCGTCCGATCCTCCAGGTCGGGCCGCGCAAGCTGACGTATGCCGAGCTGGAATCACAGTCGAACCAGCTCGCGCACTTCCTTGCCTCGCGCGGCATCGGCGCGGGCGACCACGTCGGGATCTACGCCAAGAACAGCATCGAGCACGTCGTCTCGCTACTGGCGATCTTCAAGATCCGCGCGGTCGCGATCAACGTCAACTACCGCTACGTCGAGGCCGAGCTCAGCTACCTCATCGAGAACTCCGACATGGTCGCGCTCCTGCACGAGCGTCCGTACGCCGATCTGGTCGCCGCCACCGCACGGCAGCACCCCACGCTCACCACGATCGTGGCGATGCCCGACCCGACCGACCCCGACCACCAGGCCGACGTCTCACCGTACGGCGGCATCACCTGGGAGGACGCGTTCGCCGGTCAGAGCGCCGAGCGGGACTTCGGCGAGCGCAGCGGCGACGACCTCTACATCGTCTACACCGGCGGCACGACCGGCTTCCCCAAGGGCGTCATGTGGCGCCACGAGGACTTCTGGCGCGTCCTCGGCGGCGGCATCGACTTCATGACCGGCGACCGGATCGAGGAGTTCACGCAGTCGGAGAACGCCAAGACGACCGACCCGATGGTGACGTTCCCGCTCAGCCCGCTGATGCACGGCGGCGCCCAGGCCGCGATGCTGATGCACCTGTTCGCCGGGCACCTCACGATCCTCGAGCCGACGTTCAACGCCGAGGAGACCTGGCGGATCATCGACCGCGAAAAGGTCCAGCTGATCTTCATGACGGGCGACGCGATGGCGCGCCCGCTGATCGAGGCGTACGAAGCCGGGAACTTCGACGGCAGCTCGCTCGTGGCCATCGCCAGCAGCGCCGCCATCTTCAGCCGTCCGGTCAAGGAGGTCTGGATGAAGGCGTTCCCCAACGCGTTCTTCACGGACTCGATCGGCTCGTCGGAGACCGGGTTCTCCGGCACCGGGCTGCAGGACAGCGACAACATCCAGGGGCAGGGCCCCGTCGTCGCGCTCGGCGCGGAGACCGTCGTGCTGGACGACCACAACCAGCCGATCGATCCCGCCAACATCGGCGCCATCGGCCGGCTGGCTCGCTCCGGCAGCGTGCCGATCGGCTACTACCGCGACCCCGAGAAGTCAGCGCGTACGTTCCTCGAGGTCGATGGCAAGCGTTACTCGGTGCCGGGTGACTACGCCCGCATCGAGGCCGACACCAAGGTGACGCTCCTCGGTCGCGGCTCCAACTGCATCAACACCGGCGGCGAGAAGGTGTACCCCGAAGAGGTCGAGATGGCGCTCAAGAGCCACCCCGACGTCTATGACGCACTCGTCGTCGGGCTCCCGGACGAGAAGTGGGGACACCACGTGTCCGCGGTGATCCAGTCGCGGTCCGACGAGCCGCCAAGCCTGGAGGACCTGCAGACGCACCTGCGCCGGCTGATCTCGGGGTACAAGCTGCCGCGCTCCGTCGCGTACGTCGAGGAGATCCCGCGCACCGCGACGGGGAAGGCCAACTACCCGGCCGCCAAGGACATCGCCGAGGCCGCTCACCGCGGCGCCGTTGAGGGGGCAGTCGCTGATGCGCACTGAGCTCTGCGAGCGGTTTGGGATCGAGTACCCGATCTTCGCGTTCACCCCGTCCGAGCACGTTGCCGCCGCGGTCTCCCGGGCCGGCGGCCTGGGCGTGCTGGGCTGTGTCCGGTTCAACGAGGCCGACGAGCTCGATCGCACGCTCGACTGGCTCGACGACAACACGGACGGCAAGCCGTACGGCGTCGACGTCGTGATGCCGATGAAGGTGCCGACCGAGGGCAAGGCCGTCGACCTGCAGGCGATGATCCCGGAGGAGCACATCAGCTTCGTCGAGCGGACCCTGCAGCAGCTCGGCGTGCCGCCGCTGCCCGAGGGCGAAGGCCGGGCCGGTGTGCTGGGCTGGTTGCACTCCGTCGCCCGTTCGCACGTCGACGTAGCACTGAGCGGGAAGCACCGCCCGGTCCTGATCGCGAACGCCCTCGGCTCGCCGCCCAAGGACATCATCGACCAGGCGCACGAGGCCGGCGTCCAGGTGGCAGCGCTGGCAGGAGCGGCGAAGCACGCACTGTCGCACGTGGCGAACGGCGTCGACATCATCATCGCCCAGGGCTATGAGGCCGGCGGCCATACCGGCGAGATCGCCAGCATGGTCCTGACCCCGGAGATCGTGGACGCGGTCGGCCCCGACGTCGCCGTGCTCGGCGCCGGTGGCATCGGCCGCGGCCGTCAGGTGGCGGCATCCCTCGCCCTCGGCGCGCAAGGCGTCTGGACCGGCTCGGTGTGGCTGACCACCGAGGAGTACCAGAACCTCAACACCAACGCCGGTATGACCGAGGCGTTCCTGCGAGCGTCCAGCGCCGACACCGTGCGTACGCGCATCTACACCGGCAAGCCCGCGCGGTTGCTCAAGACCAAGTGGACGCAGGCGTGGGACACCGAGGAGGCGCCCTCACCCCTGCCGATGCCGCTGCAGAACCTGCTCGTGGCCGACGCGCACAGCCGGATGAACTCCGCGGGCAACCCCGACGTGATCTCGATGCCGGTGGGTCAGATCGTGGGCTCGATGAACGAGGTGCGCCCGGTCGCCGAGGTCATGGCCGACCTGATCAACGAGTACGAGGAAACCGTCAAGCGCCTCTCGAGCCTCTGACCGTCCCCTCCCGCTCGCTAGGCCGGCGGAGGAGGCCGGGAGGGGACGAGGGACGAGGCCCCGAAGCGTGGTGAGGTCGAGTGCTCGCCCGAGCCTCTCGTCGTACGCCCCTTCGGTCGCTCGTCCCTCGCTCCCTCCCGCTCGCAAGCTCGCTAGGGGCCGGTGTTCCCGTTCCCTAAGGAGGCCGCCCGCGGCCGACTGGGAGCGAGCTCTGCGAGCGAAGGGTGGTGAGGTCGAGTGCTCGGCCGAGCCTGTCGTCGTACGCCCCTTCGGTCGCTCGTTCCTCGCTCCCCCCGCTCGCAAGCTCGCAAGGGGCCGTCGCCGTCAGGACCAGGCGTGCACGTAGTCGATCGACATGGTTGCCGGCAACGTCGTGTCGACGGTCGCCTCGTTGCCCTGTGAGCCGAGTGCCTGCGTGAAGGCCATGATGTAGCGCTTGTTGAACGCCGGGTCGCCCGACGTGTTGACCAGGCAGGTGTGCCCATTGACGAAGATCTCGAGTCGTTCCGGGCTCCATTCCAGCGTGTACGTGTTCCACACGCCGCGGGTGGCCCGACAGTCGTACGTCGTGTTCTGGGTCGTCCCGGTGAGAATCGAGCCGAGCAGATCGAGGATGGTGTGCAGGAACGGCACGATCAGGTCGGGGTTGTTCGAATAGGTCTCCGCGATGTCGATCTCACCGTTCGCCGGCCAGCCGCCCTGACCTTCGGGATAACGGGTGTCGGGCCACAGCCAGAACGCCTCGTGGAGGCCGGAGGTCGTGGAAGCCGTGTTCTTGATCCGGGCCTCGAAGCGTCCGTACTTCTGTGACCACTTGTGGAAGGTCGACACCATGCCCGACGTGTACGAGGTGACGGCGCCGTTGTGAGCGGCACACGGCTTGGGCTCGCCCTTGATCAGGTTGAGGTTGAGAGCGCCGTTCGCGACCGAGATGTTCTCGGGCGAGTCGACGTAGCAGGCCAGCTCGTTGCCGCCGGTGCCGAAGATCTCCTGGGGAGTCCACTTGGTGCGATCCAGCGTCGTGCCATTGAAGTCGTCGGCGAAGGTGCACGTCCAGGGCTGGCCGTTGGCCTTCAGGACCGACGCTCCGCACGCTGTGGGGTCGGGTTTGGGAGCGGTGTCGACGGACCACACCACGGTCGCCTCACTCGCCTGATCGGTGGCGCTCGGCCGGTAGCGAGCCCGCACCGGGAGATCGCCCCCGGGCCGGGACCCCAGATCGAAGGTGGCTTTGCCGCCGGTCAGGGTGTAGGCGCCCTTGTACTGGCCGTCGACCCACAGGTCGACGAGGTTGGTCGGGACCTTGTTCGGGGCGGTGACCTGGATCGTTCCAGTTCCCTCAGGGAGAACTGTCAGGGTGGTCGTGGTCGGCACCTGTTCAGCGGTTGCGACCGTGAAGGTGGTGATGTCCTCACTGCTCTTGGTCGTGCTGTTCTCGCGGTAGCGCACGTAGATCTGGTACTCGCCTCCCGGCAGGGTGCCCAGGTTGACGTCGGCCTTGCCGTTGGTGAGGGCGTAGGCCTTCTGCCAGTTGGAGTCGATCCAGAGGTCGACGTAGTTGGTTGGCGTTACGCCGTTCTCGGCGGTGACCTGGACGGTTCCGGTGCCGTCGGCGTTGAGCTTCAGTGTGGTGGTCGTTGGCGACTGGACGGTGCCGGGCGCGGTCCAGGTGACGAGTGCGTCACTGGATTTGGTGGTGCTGTTCTCGCGGTAGCGGACGTAGATCTGGTGGTCGCCGTGGGATTGGGTGCCGAGGTCGACGTCGGCCTTGCCGCCTGTGAGGGCGTAGGCCTTCTGCCAGACGGAGTCGATCCAGAGATCGACGTAGTTGGTGGGTGTGACGCCGTTCTCGGCGGTGACTTGGACGGTTCCGGTGCCGTCGGCGTTGAGCTTCAGCGTCGTCGTGGTGGGCGACTGGACGGTCCCCGGGGCGGTCCAGTAGGTGACCGCGTCGCTGGCCTTGGTGGTGCTGTTCTCGCGGTAGCGGACGTAGATCTGGTGGTCGCCGTGAGGTTGCGTCCCGAGGTCGATGTCGGCTTTGCCGTTGGTCAGGGCGTAGGCCTTCTGCCAGACGGAGTCGATCCAGAGATCCACGTAGTTGGTCGGAGTGACGCCGTTCTCGGCGGTGACCTGGACGGTTCCGGTGCCGTCGGCGTTGAGCTTCAGGGTCGTCGTGGTTGGCGACTGGACGGTGCCCGGGGCGGTCCAGTACGTGATCGCGTCGCTGGCCTTGGTGGTGCTGTTGTCCCGGTAGCGGACGTAGATGATGTGGTCGCCCGGGGCCTGGGTGCCCAGGTCGATCGTGGCCTTGCCGTCGGTGAGGGCATAGGCCCTCTGCCAGTTGAAGTCGATCCACAGGTCGACGTAGTTGGTTGGTGTGACGCCGTTCTCAGCGGTGACCTCGACCGTGCCGGTGCCGTCGGCGTTGAGCTTCAGCGTGGTGGTCGTGGGCGACTGGACGGTGCCGGGTGCGGTCCAGGTGACGAGGGCATCGCTGGTCTTGGTGGTGCTGTTCTCGCGGTAGCGGACGTAGATCTGGTGGTCGCCGTGGGACTGGGTGCCCAGGTTGACGTCGGCTTTGCCGTTGGTGAGGGCGTAGGCCTTTTGCCAGTTGGAGTCGATCCAGAGATCGACGTAGTTGGTGGGTGTGACGCCGTTCTCGGCGGTGACCTGGACGGTTCCGGTGCCGTCGGCGTTGAGCTTCAGCGTGGTGGTCGTGGGCGACTGGACGGTGCCGGGCGCGGTCCAGGTGGTGAGGGCATCGCTGGTCTTGGTGGTGCTGTTCTCGCGGTAGCGGACGTAGATCTGGTGCTCACCGTGAGGCTGCGTCCCGAGGTCGATGTCGGCTTTGCCGTTGGTCAGGGCGTAGGCCTTCTGCCAGACGGAGTCGATCCACAGGTCGACGTAGTTGGTCGGTGTGACGCCGTTCTCGGCAGTGACCTGCACGGTTCCGGTTCCGTCGGCGTTGAGCTTCAGCGTCGTCGTGGTGGGCGACTGGACGGTCCCTGGTGCGGTCCAGTATGTGAGAGCGTCGCTGGCCTTGGTCGTGCTGTTCTCGCGGTAGCGGACGTAGATCTGGTGCTCACCGAGAGGCTGCGTTCCCAGGTCGACGGCCGCCTTGCCGTTCGTCAGGGTGTAGGGCTTCTGGTAGGTCGAGTCGATCCACAGGTCCACGTAGTTCGTCGGAATGACACCGTTCTCGGCGGTGACCTCGACCGTTCCGGTGCCGTCGGCGTTGAGCTTCAAGGTCGTCGTGGTGGCAACCGGGTCTGCCGCGGCTGCTGAGCTCAGCGAGCTGGACGCGACCAGCATTCCCGCGGTGATCGTCACCGCGGCAACGACCGCGGTGACCGTTCGGCCTACTCCCTGGCGCGTGAACGGATTCAACATGAGCGTCACCCTCCCCTTGGGTATCTCAATCTGAACGATAAACGTCGAGTGAGCCCTGTAGGGGCGAAATGAGAAAGACTCTCAAGATTTGCTGGGGTTCCAGGCGTACATACATGCCGCCCGCTGTGACCGGGCGAGCGGAAGCTACACGATCTGGTCACCGGCGATCAGGAAGCCGTTGCCCGTCTTCTGCAGGCTGAGCCGTCTCGTCTCGGACTCGACACCGCGGCTCGTCGTGTAGGTCAGTCGTACGTCGACGAGCCCGTCGCCGATCGGTGTGGACCCGTCGACGCGCACCTGTTGGATCGTGCGCCAGAAGCCGACGTAGTTGCCATAGCTCCCGACCCGGGCCTGCATGCCGGGGGACAGGAGGGCCCAGGCGGTCTCGGTGTCACTCGGCAGGTGGGAGTAGTAGTCCTTCACGAACTGGCCCGGGTCGGAGGCCGTGCTGCCCGAAGAACCCGAGGAACCCGAGGAACCCGAGGAACCCGAGGAGCCCGAAGAACCCGATGAGCCCGAAGAGTCGGTGGGCCCGGGCTGGTCGGTTGAGGTGGTCTTGCCCTTGCCGCTGCCGTTGTCGTCCGAAGGTTCGGGGGAACCCCTCGGCTCCGACGTCTGAGAACTCGTGGGGGCTTCACGTGCCGAAGGGTTGCCGTCTTTCTGGTTGAGCAGGTAGGCACCGAGGACACCGGCGGTGACGAGGAGCAGCGCTGCGGTGGCAAGCGCCGTCCGCCGCCGGCGACCGGGCCGCTGCCCCGGGTCATCTGGTGCCGGGTCCGCCGTCGGAGGCGACGGCGAGCCCGGGGCTGGCGCGGTGGCCGACGCAAGGGGCACCGGCTCGGGAGGCCGCTCCGTCGGCCTCAGTGGCACAACCGGCGTGTCGATCTCGGTCGTCGTCTCGCTCGGCTCCGCAACGGGGAGCGTGAACGACACCGTGGTCGGTCCGGTCGATGGGATGCCCCACTGCTCGTGCAGGCGATGCAAGGCGTGCGCCGCGTCAGGCATCGTCCACCGGGTGCTGGGATCCGGGTCCATCATCCGGGTGATGGGTTCGGTCAGGAATCCCGCCTTCTCCAGCGGAGCGGGGGGTTCGGTGGCGATGCGGGACAGCAGCGCGATCGCGTTGGGCTGGTCGGGGTAGGGCAGTCGGCCCTCCACCACGGCGTAGAGCGTGGCTCCCAGGCCCCACACGTCAGCGGCGACGGTGGGATCCTGGCCCTTGGCGAGCTCCGGCGCGAAGTAGGCAGGCGTACCGGTCACCACGCCAGACCGGGTGAGCCGCGGGTCACCGTGGGTCCGGGCGATCCCGAAGTCACTGATCTTCACGAGGTCGTCTTCGGTGACGAGGATGTTGCCGGGCTTGACGTCGCGGTGGATGGTCCCGCGCTGATGGGCGGCTGCTAGCCCGTCGGCAGCCTGAGCGCCGATCCAGACCAGTCGCTCGGGCGGTAGCGGGCCCTCCTCGGCGACGATCTCGGCGAGATTGCGTGAGGGGACGTACTCCATGACGAGCCAGTTGCGATCGCCGTCCTCGACGGCGTCGTAGATGGCGACCACATTGCGATGGTTCAGTGCGGCGGAGTTGCGAGCCTCGCGCAGCGCCCGAGCCAGGTCCGACGTCGATTCGCCCGGCATGCTGCCGACCTCCTTGATCGCCACGTGACGACCCAGCAATTCGTCGCGGCACAGCCAGACCGTGCCCATGCCGCCACGGCCGACTGCGCGTTCAACCGCATAGCGGCCGGCGATCGTCGTGGGCGGCATTCCCGGCTCCTCTCAAGGTCGTCGAGATGACTACCCTCAAGACCCCGTTGGTACGCAGTGCCGCCTAGCCATAACGGGTGCCACGCTCTTCGCGGATCCAGGTGACGTCGGTGGTGCCGGCCGCGGTGAGCTCGCGGTGGATGACCTTGTGCGTCGCCGTACGCGGCAGGTCGTCGAGCACCCTGACGAAGCGCGGTCGCGCCTTCGGCGACAGGTCGGTTTGCTCGTCGAGGAACAGCTCCAGCTCATCGGGGCCGAGCTCGCCCCGCAGGACAAGCGCCGCTGCGACCTGATCGCCGGCACGTTCGTCCGGCACGGCGTAGACGGCGGCCTGGTCGATCGCGGGATGGCGGAGCAGAATCTGCTCGATCGGTGCGCAGGCGAGGTTCTCGCCGTCGACCCGAAGCCACGCAGCAGTACGCCCCGCGAACCAGACCCAGCCCTCGGTGTCGCGGTAGGCGAGGTCGCCGGACCAGTACATGCCTCCGAGCATCCGCTCGGCGGTCGCTTCCTCATCGTTGTAGTAGCCGGCGAACTGCCCGGCACCGGTCGTGTTGACCAGCTCGCCGACGCATTCATCGAGATTGACGACCCGGCCGTTCTCGTCGAGCTCCGCGCGCGGGCACTCCCGGCCGGTCGCGGGGTCGTACACGGCCACCCCGTCAGCCGGCCAGCCGAGCGCGCCCGGCGGCGTGTCCGGGAGCTTGCTGACCGTGACGGCGTTCTCCGTCGAGCCGAACCCGTCGATGACGCGGCAGCCGAATCGTTGCGCGAACGCTCGGATGTCGCGATCGCCTGCCTCGTTGCCGAAGACGAGGCGCAAGGGGTTGTCGGCGTCGTCGGCTCGCTCGGGCGTGGCCAGCACGTACGTCAGGGGCTTGCCGACATACGACGCGTAGGTCGCACCGAACCGGCGTACGTCCGCGAGGAACTCCGAGGCAGAGAACCGCGCGCGGAGCGCCACCGCAGCGCCGGTGACGAGAGCAGGTGCCCAGCCCGCCATGACCGCATTCGAGTGGAACAGCGGCATCGCGACGTAGTGCACGTCGTCGGAGGTGAGGCCGAGGCGTTCGGTGAGGTACTGACCGGGATAGGTGACCTTCTCGTGGGTGATGCGCACCGCCTTGGGCCGCCCGCTCGTGCCCGACGTGAAGATCAGCATGAACAGCGAGTCATCGGTCGGTGATGCGTCAGGGGCCTCAGCGGGCTGCACGTCCCACTCGTCCGTGTCGATGAGCTGGATGCCGGACAGGTCGAGCCCGTCGAGCAGATGGCGTTGCATCGAGTCGGTCAGGAGCACCTGGACGTCGGCGCGGTGCAGGTCGGCCAGCAGCGCCTCGCCGCGACGGGTGCTGTTGACGCCTACCGCGACGTGCCCGCCCAACCCGGCGGCGGCCAGGCCGAGGAGCATCTCGGCGGTGTTGTCCATCAACAGGCCGACGTGCGGAGGACGCTGCCGGTCAAGCAGGCGCTCGACGGCACCCGCCCGGGCCGATGCGTCGGCGACGAGCTCGCGCCAGGTCCACGTACGTTCGTGGGTCAGCAGTGCTGGGGTGTCCTGCTCGGCTCGCGCCAGAAGGAGGTCCCGTACGGTCACGCCGGTTCGGCGGCGAGGAGCCGGCCGAGGCGCAACGCCTGCTCGGTCGCGCCGCCGTGCTGGAACTCGTACCGCGTGGCAGCGGTGAAGTAGCGGTGGGCCACGCCGTCGAGGTCGACTCCCACGCCGCCGTGGATGTGCACCGTCGTGTGCGCGATCCGGTGGCCGGCGTCCGCCGCCCAGAGCTTGGCCGTGGCGATGGCTTCGGCGGCGGGCAGTCGCTCGGCCAGCCGCCAGGCCGCCTGCCACACCGTGAGCGCCTGGAAGCGGGTGTCGATGTAGCCGTCCGCGAGTCGCTGTGACACCGCCTGGAACGTTCCGACCGGCCGGTCGAACTGCTCCCGTGTCTTGGCGTACTCCGCCGTCAGCGCGACGGCACCCTCCGTGACCCCCAGCTGCACGGCACACGTCGCGACGGTGAGGAGGTCAACCAGCCGCTGGGCTGCCTCGCCGTCGGCGGCACCGACGACCCTGTCGGCGGACACGCGGACACCGTCGAGCTCGAGCAGGCCCGCGACATCGCCGTCGCTCAGGTGCTGTTCGTGTATGTGCAGGCCGGCGGCGCCGGAGTCGACCAGGAAGACGGCGGTCCCGGTCGGCGTGGACGCGGGTACCAGGAATGCAGTCGCGACGGTAGCGGCAGGAACGAGGTACTTCGAGCCGGTCAGGACGTACTCATCGCCGTCCTGCGCCGCGGTGGATGTCGGCACGGTCGGAGCGTGCTCGTGCTCCTCGGTGATCGCGCAGCTCAACACGTCAGAGCCGAATCCGAGCCATCGCAGGTCGTCGGTGCCATGCTCGCCGAGGAACGTACGCGCGACGGCGTCCGTGGCGAGCGGCACCGGGGCGACCGTGCGGCCGACCTCGACGAGGACGCGGCACAGCTCGACGAAGCCGAGCCCCGCGCCGTCGTACGCCTCGGGGGTGGTGAGCGTGAGCAGGCCGGCGTCGCCGAGGGCGCGCCACAGGACCGGATCGAACCGGTTGCCGGCGGCCTCGACCTCGGCCAGCCGTGATGGCGTGGTGTGGTCGGCGAGGATCGTCGCCGCGAGGGCAGCGGCGTCGTCGGCTTCGGGGGAGAAGGTGAAGTCCATGCGTGCGCTCCTAGCAGTTCTGGGATTCAGCGCTGCGCGGCCGGAAGGCCGAGCCCGACGTAGCCGATGATGTCCCGCTGGATCTCGTTGGTGCCGCCGCCGAAGGTCATGACCAAGGAGGAGCGGAAGTAGCGCTCGAGCCGGCCGGCGAGCACGGCCCCGGACGAGTCGGCGGCGATGCCGGCTGCGGGTCCGACGACCTCCATGAGGGCGCGGTAGACCTCGATCGCCAGCTCTGAGCCGTAGACCTTGATGGCGGAGGCGTCCGCCGGGGAGAGGGTGTCGATCTCGGTGGCGAGCTTCCAGCCCATCAGGGTCAGAGCCTCGGTGCGAGCCTGCGCCCGGCCGAGGAGGACCTGCACCCACTGCTGATCGATGACGCGTATGCCGTTGGCGTCCTTGGTCTGCCGCGCCCAGTCGGTGACGAGCTCGATCGAGTGGACCAGGGGCGCCGACGAGGTGAGAGCCACGCGCTCGCGGTTGAGCTGGTTCGTGATCAGGGCCCAGCCGCCACCGCGTTCGCCGATGAGGTTGTCGGCCGGCACCCGCACGTTGTCGTAGTAGGTCGCGCTCGTGCCGACGCCGGCGATGGTGTGGACGGGGGTGTAGGAGAAGCCCTCCGCGTCGGCCGGGACGAGGATCATGGACAGCCCCTTGTGGCGGGGCAGGTCAGGATCGGTGCGGCATGCCATCCAGATCCAGTCGGCGTACTGGATCAGCGAGGTCCACATCTTCTGCCCGTTGACGACCCACTCCCCGGTGGACTCGTCGAGCTCGGCGCGCGTACGCAGAGACGCCAGGTCCGTGCCCGAGCCCGGCTCCGAGTAGCCGATCGAGAAGTGCAGCTCCCCGCGCACGATGCGGGGGAGGAAGTACTCCTTCTGCTCCTGGGTGCCGTAGCGCATGATCGTCGGGCCGACGGTGTTGAGCGTCAGGTAGGGGATCGGCACACCCGCCACGGCCGCGACATTGGTGAAGATCAGCTCGTCGACCATCGAGCGGTTCTGCCCGCCCCATTCCTCCGGCCAGCCCATGCCGAGCCAGCCGTCGGTGCCGAGCTGCCGGATGACGTCCTTGTAGACGGTGACGTCCCCGAACTCCCCGGACGACGCGGCGAGAGCCGCGCGACGCTCAGGCGTGACGAGCTCGGAAAAGTAGCCTTTGAGCTCATCACGAAGGCGGAGCTGGGCCGGTGTCAGGGCGACGTACATGTGGTAAAACTATAACGTGTTCTCGTTTTGGTCCACTGGGGACCGCAATCGGAGGCAATCGTGACTGAGACCCGCGTGCTCGACACTGGCTCTGTTCCGGAGCGATTCGCCCGGGGCTGGCACTGTCTGGGCCTCGAGCGTGACTTCGCCGACGGCAAGCCGCATGCGGTGCCGGCCTTCGGCGGCAAGCTCGTCGTCTGGAGTGACTCGCAGGGGGAGCTGCACGTCCTGGACGGCTACTGCCGGCACATGGGCGGTGACCTGACGCAGGGCACCGTCAAGGGCGACGAGATCGCCTGCCCGTTCCACGACTGGCGTTGGGGCGGCGACGGCAAGTGCAAGGCGATTCCGTATGCCAAGCGGGTGCCACTGCGGGCGCGTACCCAGCGCTACGAGAGCGTGGTCCGCAACGGCCAGCTGATGATCTGGCACGACCCCGAGGGAAGCCCGGCCGACCACGACGCACTGCCGCCGGTCCTCGAGGGCGTGGGCACGGACAAGTACACCGACTGGACCTGGGACGTCATCGAGGTCGACAACGCCCACTGCCGCGAGATCATCGACAACGTCGTCGACATGGCGCACTTCTTCTACATCCACTTCGCGTTCCCGACGAACTTCCGCAACGTGTTCGAGGGCGACAAGGCCACGCAGTTCATGGAGTCCACGGGCCGCCCGGACATGAAGGCCGAGGGCTACGGCGACGAAGACCTCGTCCTCAAGTCGGAGGCCACCTACTTCGGGCCGTCCTACATGATCAACTGGCTCGACACCGACTACAAGGGCTTCCTGACCAAGGTCATCTTGATCAACTGCCACATCCCGACGGGTCCCAACTCGTTCAACCTGCAGTTCGGGTTGTGCGTCGAGAAGCCCGAGGGCGTTGACGATGCCACCGCCGACTACATCGGCAAGAAGTATGTCGAGAGCTTCTCGGTGGGCTTCCTGCAGGACGTCGCTATCTGGCAGAACAAGGCGCCCGTGCAGAACCCGCTGCTCTGCGAGGAGGACGGGCCGGTCTACCAGCTGCGTCGCTGGTACGAGCAGTTCTACGTCGACAAGGCCGACATCGAGACCGAGATGGTCGAACGGTTCGAGTTCGAGGTCGACACCACCAAGGCCAACGAGAACTGGCGGGCCGAGGTCGCAGAGAACCTCGCGCGCAAGGAGGCCGAGGACCGCGCCGCTGCGAACGACAGCGCCGTCGAGACGGCTGACGCCTGATGGCGTACATCGTCCCCACGCTCCGGGAGACCCTGGACGATCGGGAGCTCTACACCCGGAGCAGCCTGTCGGACGTGACCTGTCGGCAGTGCCAGGCCCGGGTCATGGTGCGCAAGAACATCGAGCACCACACCTCGATCCAGTGGACCCGCGAGGCCGTGGAGACCTGTGCCGTCTTCTCCGATCTGGACCAGCGTGAGGACGGTCGCCCCGTCCACTCGGGCTGCCCGCAGCTGGCGGCGTCGATCGAGTACGCCGTGAGCGAGGGCATGGTCACGGTCGGCACCGGGGTCGACCCGGCCGGCCTCGACCAGGGCCACCACGATCATGAGTGAGAACTCCTTCGAGCTCGAGGTGCTCGACGTCATCGAGGAGACCGGCGATGCCCGCTCGGTCGTTCTCGACCCGGGCGAGCACCGTGATCGCTTCAGCTATACGCCGGGGCAGTTCCTCACCGTCGCCGTGCCCAGCGACCGCACGGGACTCGTGGCGCGCAGCTACTCACTCTCGTCGACGCCCGTTGACGAGGAGGGCCCGCTGACGATCACCGTGAAACGTACGCCCGACGGCTACGCCTCCGGCTGGATCTGCAGCGAGCTCCGGCCGGGCGATCGGCTGCGGGTGCTCCCGCCGAGCGGGATCTTCACGCCCAAGGACCTCGACGCCGACCTGCTGCTGTTCGCCGGCGGCAGCGGCATCACCCCGGTGATGTCGATCATCCGCACCTCCCTGGCCCGCGGGACCGGACGCATCGTGCTGTTCTACGCCAATCGCGACGAGCGCTCGGTGATCTTCCACCAGGCGCTCGCCGAGCTCGCCGCCGAGCACCCCGATCGCCTGCAGGTCGTGCACTGGCTCGAGTCGGTGCAGGGCCTGCCCAGCCAGGCCCAGCTGCGCGCCTTCGCCTCGCAGTACGTCGAGTGGGACGCCTTCGTGTGCGGGCCGGCGCCGTTCATGGCGGCGACCGTGGCAGCGCTCAAGGAGCTCGAGTTCCCGCGGGATCGCCGCCACCAGGAGAAGTTCGTGTCCCTGGGCGGCAATCCGTTCGAGACCGCTGCGGAGCGTGAGCCGGGTGCCGGTGACGACGACGAGGCACCATCGCCGGTCGGGCAGGTGCACCTGCAGGTCGAGCTCGACGGTGTGGACTACGAGTACACCGACTGGGGACCCGGCACGACCCTCCTCGAGCATCTCGAGAGCAAGGGGGTCAAGGCTCCGTACTCCTGCCGGGAGGGTGAGTGCTCCGCGTGCGCCGTGCGCCTGCTGGAGGGTGACGTGACGATGCGCGCCAATGACGTGCTCGATGACGAGGACCTGGCCGACGGCATCCGTCTCGGCTGCCAGAGTGAGCCGGCGTCGGAGAAGGTCAAGGTGACGTACTCGTGACGAGCGTGGAGATTCCCGCCGACGTGGCGGCTGACGCTGTGGCGTCGTGGTCGGACGAGGTCGACGTGCTGGTCATCGGTGCCGGCATGGCCGGGACCGCAGCCGCGATCGAAGCGGCGCAGGCCGGCGCTCGGGTGCTCGTGCTTGACCGCGGCGGCCGGCTGTCGTGCACCAGCGCGATGGCTGGCGGCCACTTCTATCTCGGCGGCGGCACCCCTTGTCAGGAGGTCAGCGGCTACGAGGACACGCCGGCCGAGATGGCGAAGTACCTCCAGGCAGTCTCGCCCGAATGCGATCCCGAGAAGATCCGCCTCTACAGCGAGGGCAGCGTCGAGCACTTCCACTGGCTGGAGTCACTGGGCTTCGAGTTCGAGCGGACGTACTTCCCGGGCAAGTCCGTCATGGCGCCGGGCACCGAGGGCGTGATGTTCACCGGCAACGAGAAAGTGTGGCCGTTCCATGAGCTCTCCGTCCCGGCACCGCGTGGGCACCAGCCCCCGGTGGTTGGCGACTCCGGAGGCGGCGCACTCGTGCTCGACCTCGCCCTGAAGAGGCTGGACGAGCTGGGCGTCGAGGTCCGCTACGAGACCGGGGCCACGGCACTGGTGACGGACGGCGGCAGAGTCGTCGGCGCAGCCTGGAAGCGCTTCGCCGAGACCGGCGCCGTGCGGGCTGATGCCGTCGTCATCGCGGCCGGTGGCTTCGTGATGAACCCCGAGATGGTCCACGCGTTCGCCCCGCCGCTCGAGGCACTGTTGGCACGTGGCATGGCGCTCGGCAACACGTACGACGACGGCCTCGGCATCCGTCTGGGTGAATCGGTCGGCGGCGCCACCGAGCACATGGAGGGCGCGTTCCTGACCGCCCCGTTCTATCCTCCCGGCGACCTGGTCAAGGGGATCTGCGTCAACAACCGGGGTGAGCGGTTCGTCGCCGAGGACTCCTACCACTCGCGGACCTCGGCGTTCGTGTTCGACCAGCCTGAGCAGAAGGCGTGGCTGATCCTCGACTCGGTGCACATGGCCGAGCCTGCGTACGGCCTGCAGCCCCTCGTCGACGGGTGGGAGACCGTCGCGGAGATGGAAGTCGGGCTCGGTGTGCCGGAGGGCTCGTTGGCCAGGACCCTCGACGACTACAACGCGGCAGCGCGTGACGGTCACGACCCCGCGTTCCACAAGGCCGCGCCCTACGTCGCGCCGCTCGACCAGCCGCCCTACGGCGCGTACGACCTGACGCCGGGACAGGCCTTCTACTCCGGATTCACGTGCGGTGGCCTGCGGGTCGATCCCGACGGCCGGGTGCTGCAGGACGATCGCTCTGCCGTCGCCGGCCTGTATGCAGCGGGCGCCTGCGCCTCCAACATCGCGGTGGACGGCAAGGGATACGCATCGGGAACGCAGCTCGGCGAGGCGTCGTTCTTCGGCCGGCGTGCCGGGCGCCATGCGGCCGAGATGACGGCAAAAAACGTAACCGGCATCACATCCGGTCGTTACTCATCAGTAGTCACGCCGACAGCGCCCCCCACCAGCGCTCTACGTTCTGGGTCTCGTCACACCCGGGTCGACGGACCACAGGAGGAGACATGGGCGTGAGCCTTGCATCGGTTGTCCGTGGCCCCGGCCAGGTCGCCGCCATGTCCTGGGACGTCGCCAAGCTGACGTTCACGACCCGCTTCCAGAGCCGCGAGTTCGTCGAGCAGGCCTGGTTCGTCGCGAGCGTCACCCTGATGCCGACGATCCTCGTGTCAATCCCGTTCGGCGCGGTCATCGCGCTCCAGGTCGGCAACCTCACCGGTCAGCTCGGCGCCGAGTCGTTCGCCGGTGCCACCGCCGTCCTCGCCACGGTCAGGGAGGCGGCGCCGATCGCCGCGGCCCTGATCATCGCGGGTGCGGCCGGGTCGGCGATCTGCTCCGACCTCGGCGCGCGCAAGATGCGCGAGGAGATCGACGCGATGGAGACCCTGGGCATCGACCCGATCGCGCGCCTGGTCGTGCCTCGGGCCCTGGCGACGGTCGCCGTGGCGATGCTGATGAACGGCATCGTCATCACGGCCGGCATCGCCGGTGGCTACTACTTCACGGTGATCGTGCAGGGCGGCTCCGCCGGAGCGTTCCTCGCCTCGTTCACCGCGCTCGCCACGCTGCCCGACATCTACGTCTCGATGATCAAGGCCGCGACGTTCGGGTTCCTCGCCGCGATCGTGGGGTCCTACAAGGGCCTCAGCGCCGGCGGCGGTCCCGCCGGCGTCGGCCGGGCCGTCAACGAGTCGGTGATCCTCTCGTTCATGTTGCTCTTTATGCTGAACTCGATCATCACGGCGCTCTACTTCCAGTTCGTCCCCCAGGCAGGCCTCTGATGAGCGTCCTCACCGAGCTCGGAGGCTCAGCCGTCAAGTCCGGACGCATCCGCCTGGAGACGATGGGCGACCAGCTGTTGTTCTACGGCAAGGCGCTCGCGTCGGTGCCGCACGTGTTGCGCAGCTATCGCAGGGAGGTTGCCAAGACCCTCACGGAAGTCGTCTTCGGAGTCGGGGCGCTCTCGGTGATCGCCGGCACCGTCGGCGTGATCGCCTTCCTCGCGTTCTTCGCCGGCACCGAGGTCGGCCTGCAGGGCTACGCGTCGCTGAGCCAGATCGGCGTCGCGAAGTTCACGGCGTTCATCTCGGCCTACTTCAACACGCGTGAGGTGGCCCCGCTGGTCTCCTCCATCGCACTCGCGGCCACGGTCGGTTGCGGCTACACCGCACGTCTTGGCGCGATGCGGATCTCGGAGGAGATCGACGCCCTCGAGGTCATGGGCGTGCCCTCGATCCCGTTCCTGGTGACGACCCGCATGATCGCCGGCTTCGTCGCGGTCATCCCGCTCTACTGCGTGGCTCTGCTGGCGTCCTACCTCTCCCCGCGGCTCATCACCACGATGATCTACGGGGAGTCCGTCGGCACGTACGACCACTACTTCCGCCAGTTCCTGCCACCGGTCGACATCCTGTGGTCGTTCGGGAAGATGATCTTCCTGGCCGTCGCGATCATCCTGATCCACTGCTACTACGGCTACACCGCCTCCGGCGGACCTGCGGGCGTCGGGCTGGCCGTCGGCCGCGCGATCCGCTCGTCCATCGTGACGGTGGTCGTGGCCAACTTCTTCCTGAGCTTCGCGATCTGGGGATCGACCACGACCGTGCGGATCACGGGGTAGCCGATGCTGGTCAACCTCGTCCACGACACACCGCGGGAGCATCAGCGCCTGTGGCTCGCCGGGATCGTCAACCTCGTCTCGATCTCCCTCCTCATCGCCTTGGCGATCGCGATCTACGACAAGAAGTTCACGTCGAGCACCAACGTCACGGTGATGGCCGACCGCGCAGGCCTGCAGCTCTCGCGGTTCGGAGATGTACGCCTGCATGGCGCCCTGGTCGGCCACGTGAAGGAGATCGGGAGCAACGGCAAGGAGGCCGAGATCACGCTGGCCCTGAGCCCCGACGCAGCGCGCAGCATCCCGGGCAACGTCAGCGTGCAGATCCTGCCGACCACGCTGTTCGGCCGGAACTACCTCGAGCTGGTGCCGCCCAAGAGCGGCACCGAGGATGCGCCGCTGCGCGACGGCTCGGTCATCCCGGCCAAGCGCGTGACGACGAACGTCGAGCTGCAGCGCATCCTGGCCAACCTCTTCCCGCTGCTGCGCTCCATACGCCCCGCTGACCTGAACTCGACGCTCTACGCAATCTCACACGCCCTGCAGGGCAAGGGCGACCAGATCGGCGACACCTTCGAGACGCTCGAGGGTTATCTCGGCCGGATGAATGTCGAGCTGCCGACCCTGCGGTCGGACCTGCAGCTGCTCTCGCAGGTCTCCAGGACGTACGAACTCGCCGCGCCCGACCTCATCCGGCTGTTGCGCAACGCCACGGTGACCGCGCGGACCCTCACCGACAAGCAGGACGACCTCAATCGGGCACTCGTCAGCCTCACCGGGCTGGCGAGCACCACGCGGGTCACCCTCAAGGAGAACGAGAAGCAGCTGATCGCCCAGACGCGCTCGGGCCGGCCCCTGTTGGCCCTGCTCGACACGTATGCGCCCGAGCTGCCGTGCGTCATCGTCGGGCTCGACCGGCAGATCCCCAACGCCAAGAACGTCTTCAACGACGGCATCATCCACCAGACCCTCGAGCTCGGCGCACCTCAGCGCTCGGCCTACACGGCTGCGGACGCCCCGGCGTACGGCGAGGTCGGGCATGGACCGTGGTGCCTCGGACTCCCGGACAACTACAGCAAGCCGGCGCCGTTCCAGCCGCTGAAGGACGGGTCCGACAAGGACGACCCGGACGGTGGCATCGGATGAACCGCCGGGACACTGCGTTCGCCGCTGCCGCGATCAAGCTCAGCATCTTCACCGTGGTCTCGCTCGTCGTGACGGGGATGCTCGTCATCATCATGGGCGGCTTCGGCCTCGGCTCCCAGACCGAGTACAAAGCGGTGTTCAGCAACGCTTCGGAACTGACGTCGGGAGACGACGTACGGATCGCGGGCGTCATCGTCGGCAAGGTCAAGGACGTCAAGATCTACAACCGCGACCAGGCCATGGTGACGTTCAAGGTCAAGGACGGCGTGCCGTTGACCCGGGACTCGCGCGCGAGCATCCGGTTCCTCAACCTGATCGGCGATCGCTACATGTCGCTGTCCGAGGGCACGGATCGCGCGCCGCGACTGCATTCCGGGGACACCCTCCCGCTGGACCGCACCACGCCGGCGCTCAACCTGACGGCGCTGTTCCAGGGCTTCCAGCCGCTGTTCGCCGCGCTGCGTCCCGAGGACGTCAACAAGCTCTCGCTCAACCTCATCCAGGTGCTCCAGGGCGAGGGCGGCACGGTCCAGGAGCTGCTCGCCAACACGGCGTCGCTGACGAACACGTTGGCCGATCGCGACCAGCTGATCGGCGAGGTGATCACCAACCTGAGCTCGCTGATGACGACCGTCGATGACCACCACCAGCAGCTCGACGAGCTGATCACCAGCATGCGCTCGTGGTTCGGCGACCTGGCCAAGGATCGCGAGGTCATCGGTTCGTCGCTGACCAACATCTCGGCGGTCACCAAGTCGGTCGCCGACCTGCTCACCGAGGGCCGGCCGTTGCTGAAGCAGGACGTCGCGCAGCTGCGCAGGCTGTTCACGATCCTCGCCAAGCCGGAGAACAAGGCATACCTCGACAAGACCCTCGACCTGCTGCCGACGATGCTGGCCAAGCAGACCCGCATCGGCGTCTACGGCTCTTGGTACAACTACTACCTCTGTGAGTTCCATGGCGGCGTCGTGCTGCCGAGCGTCCTGATGGACACGCTGCCGGCCGATGTGCAGAAGCAGATGTCCGACTTCACGATGTACAGCCACGCAAAGAGGTGTCAGTGATGGCACGTCGAAGTGACTCCCAGATCCTGCAGATGGGCATCATCTCGCTGGCACTGCTGCTGCTCGTGATGGTGGGGTCGTTCAACCTGCAGAAGCTGCCGTGGCTGCGCGGCACGACCTATCACGCGGAGCTGTCCGATGCGAGCGGTCTCCGCACGGGGAGTGAGGTCCAGGTCGCCGGCGTGCGCGTCGGCCGGGTCAACAAGCTCAAGATCGGGCCCCAGAAGGTCGTCGCCGACTTCGACGTCTCGGGCGCGACCCTGGGCCGCTCGACGCGAGCGAGCGTCGAGGTCAAGAGCCTGCTGGGCGAGAAGTTCCTCAACATCAAGCCGGAGGGCAGCGGCACGATGGCTGCCGGCGCCACGATCCCGCTGTCGCGCACCGACGTCACGTTCGACATCGTCGGCACCCTCGGCGAGCTGACCACGCAGACCGAGGAGACGGACAAGAAGAACCTCACCAAGGCGCTGGACTCGCTGGCCGAGGTCATCGACTCGGCCGCGCCCGAGGTGCAGACGAGCTTCACCGGCCTGTCGCGCCTCTCCACGACGATCGCGTCGCGCGACGAGGAGATCGAGAAGCTGTTGCAGCGTTCGAGCAACGTCACGCAGCTGCTCGACGAGCGCAAGGGCGATCTCGTGACGCTGATGAAACAGGCCAACCTGATCTTCCAGGAGCTGCAGCAACGCAAGCAGACGATCCACGAGCTGCTCGTCAACGCCAACCAGCTCGCGACCGAGCTCGAGGGCGTCGTCAAGGACAACCGCAAGCAGCTTCGGCCGACCCTGGACAAGCTCGAGGACGTGCTGACCTTCCTGCACGCGCGGGAGAACCAGATCGAGACGCTGATCCACAACTACGGGCCGTACGTCAGCATCCTGGGCAACATCGTCGGCAGCGGACCGTGGTTCGACGCGTACGTCCCCAACATGACCGGTGTGTTCCTCGGTGAGTTCACGCCCTCCAAACCCGGGGGTGGCGGATGACGGCCTGGAGCAGACGAACCCAGCTGATCGCGGCGGCAATCCCCTTCACGTTGCTCCTGCTCACGTTCCTGGTGTTTCCGCGGGACGGGTCGCGGACGGTCACGGCGCACTTCGACCGTGCGGTCGCGGTCTATCCGGGAACCCACCTGAGGGTCATGGGTGTGCGAGTCGGCGAGGTCACCGCGGTCGTGCCCGAGGGCAACAGCGTCCGCGTCGAGATGACGTACGACAAGGCGTACAAGCTGCCGGCCGACGCCAAGGCCGCGGTCGTGACACCGACCCTGGTGGCGGACCGCTACGTCCAGGTGTTCCCCGCGTACTCCAAGGGGCCGGCGATGGCCGACCACGGCGACATCCCGCTCGCCCGCACGCAGACACCGATCGAGCTCGATCGCATGTTCAAGTCGCTGGACGACCTGGCCGTGACCCTCGGCCCGAAGGCCGGCTCGACCAGCGGAGCGCTCGACAACCTGCTCACGGCCGGCGCGAAGGCTCTCGACGGCAACGGCGCCTTGGGCTCCAAGACGATCCGCAACCTGTCACACGCGGCGGAGGTGTTCGCGGACAACCGCGGGCCGCTGTTCGAGAACGTCCGCGCCCTCGCGGGGATCACCGACACGTTGGCGGCCAACGACACGACCGTGCAGGCGTTCATGGCGGACCTGGCGTCGGTGTCCGAGCAGTTCGCGGGTGAGCGCGACGAGCTCCGCGATGTGGTCGCCTCTCTGGCCCGCGTGCTCGGCACCGTGAAGGGATTCGTGCACGAGAACCGGGCGACCCTCGGCAAGGACCTCGAGCTGTTGAGCAGCCTGCTCGAACGAGTGGACAACCAGAAGGATGCCCTCGGCCTGGTCGTCCAGAAGGGCTCGCTGGCGATGAGCAACCTCGCGCTGTCGTTCGAGTCCGGCACGGGCACGTTCGGCTCCAGGGTGCAGATCGCGCCCGGCATCCAGTTCCGTCCTGACCAGTTCCTGTGCCAGACCCTGGTCAACATCGGAACGCCGGAGGCGGTGTGCTCGATGCTGACCAACCTCCTCCAGCCACTGCTTCCGGCGACCTCAGGCGCGGCGGCAGCCAGCCCGACGGGCTCGACCGCGGAGACCACGACGCCGGCCGCCCCGACGGAGGACTCGACGCCGTCGCCGTCCGGCACGCAGAGCGGACTACCCGCTCTCCTCGAGCTCCTCGGGGGTGCGTCATGACCTCCCTCCGGCTCCGTATGATCCTCGGTCTCGCCGTGGCGCTCCTGCTGAGCGGTTGCGGCTTCAGCGGCATCTACGACGTGCCGCTGCCCGGCAACAAGGTCAACCACGACAACGGATTCGAGGTCAGTGCCGACTTCGCCGACGCTCTCAACCTGGTCCCGCGCTCGTCGGTCAAGGTGGGGGATGTCGCCGTGGGCCAGGTCGAGTCGGTCACCAGGGTCGGCTGGCACGCGCGGGTCACGATGCTGGTCCGCAAGGACGTCGTGCTCCCCGCCAACGCGGAGGCGCAGATCCGGCAGACGAGCCTGCTCGGCGAGAAGTTCGTGGAGCTGTCGGCGCCCGCTGCGGGCTCGGACGTGACGCCCGCGAGCACCGGACGCCTCGGCCCCAACGACGTCATCCCGATGGATCGCACGGGCCGCAATCCCGAGGTCGAGGAGGTCCTCGGCGCCTTGTCGCTCGTGCTGACGGGCGGCGGTGTCGGGCAGATCCAGAGCATCACCCACGAGCTGAACGAGATGATGGACGGCCGCACCGGCAAGATCCGCAACGTCCTCGGCCAGGTCAACACGCTCGTCAAGACGCTCAACTCGCAGAAGGGCGACATCGTCCAGGCCATGGAGTCGATCAACGGGCTGAGCAAGACCCTCGTCACGGAGAAGGACACGATCGGCGCCGCGCTGGATGCCGCCGGGCCCGCGATCACGGTGCTGCGCGACCAGCACACCGAGCTGGTCAAGATGCTCTCCGAGCTGGACCGGCTCGGCAGCGTCGGGACCCGCGTCATCAACGAGACCAAGGACGACCTCATCGCCGAGCTGCGCCATCTCGAGCCCGTGCTCCGCAAGCTCTCCGACACCGGGGACTCGCTCGTGCCGGGTCTGGTCGCCGCAGCCAGCTACCCCTTCCCGATGGATGCGGCCGATGCCATCAAGGGCGACTTCGCCAACGTCATCTTCAGCATGCAGATCAAGCTGACTCCGGTGAGCGAGGGCGGCCTGCTGCCGACGACGCTCGACGACGTCGTCACGCTGTGCCGCGCCACTCCGGCCGCTCCGATCTGTTCGCCGGCCGGTGACGCGGTTGACCAGCTCTGCTCGGTGCTCAGCACGCTGCCGTTGTGCAGCGACGCGGATGTCGACGAGGTGGCGGCTGCGCTCTCCCGTGCGCAACAGGGTGGTGCTGACTCCGCGACCTCGCCGGACTCGGAGGGCTCGTCAGGCGGCTCAGGCTCGACTCCGGAACCCGACGCGGGTGGCGGCGGATCTGACAGCGGCCTGGTCGAGCTGATCGGCGGACTGCTCGGGGGAGGGTCGTCATGAGGCGTGGCATCAAGGTCCGGTTGATCGCGTTCGCGATCCTGAGCTCGCTGGGCATCCTCTACATCGGAGCCTCCTACCTCGGCTTCGTCGACCAGGCCCTCGGGCGCGGTTACACGGTGCACGTGCTCCTGCCCCAGTCGGGCGGCCTGTACAAGGGGAGCGAGGTCACCTATCGCGGCGTCAGGATCGGCAAGGTGTCGGCGATGGACGTCAAGGGCGATGGTCTGAAGGTCGACGTTGCACTCGACGAAGGCACCCGCGTACCGGCGGATGCACCGGTGTATGTGCACAACCTCAGCGTCGTCGGCGAGCAGTACATCTCCTTCGAGCCGGGCTCCAAGAATGGCCGGGTGCTGCGCAACGGTGACACCGTGCGCGGCACGCAGGAGAGCCTGCCCCTCGGCGAGGACGTGCTGCTGCAGGACCTGAGCCGGTTCGTCTCGAGCCTGGACGCCGGTGAGCTCAACACCGTGGTCGGCGAACTCGGCACGATGTTCCGCGACAACGCGACCCCACTCCGCTCTATGGTCGACAGCATGCAGGCGTTCGTCGAAGCTGCCGCGGCCAACGAGTCCGCGACCGTCGATCTGCTGAACAACGCCAAGACGGTGCTGCGGACCCAGCAGGACAACTCCACCAACATCCGCGCATTCGCCAACGACCTCGCGGACGTGACCGGCACGCTTGCCGACTCGGACGCCAATGTGCGGCGCATCCTGGACCGCGCCGGTCCCGCGGCCGATGAGGTGACCAGCCTGATGAGCAGCCTGCGCAAGACGCTGCCGCCCCTGCTCCTCCACGCCGTCAACGTGACGGAGGTCCTCGATGCCCGTCTGCCCGCGCTCGAACAGCTCCTGGTGACCTTCCCGCGGCTGATCTCGGCCGGCCCCTCAGCGCTCACGCCCGGCGACCAGAAGTTCGGTCGTGTCCACCTCAACATGAACCAGGATCCGCCGGCGTGCACCGAGGGCTACCTCCCGCCCGGACAGTGGCAGCCCACCTCGAGGGAGAGCTTTGTGCCGTACTACAACGCCGAGTGCAAGTCGGGAGCGCCGGTCAACATGCGCGGCATGAAGTACGCGCCGCACCCGATCGACTGGAAGAGCCAGGGCGGGGGCGACGAGTGAACCGTACGGCCGCGACCCGTGCTGTGCTCGCCGTGATCCTCGTGGCGCTGTGCAGCTGGCTGGCAGTCTTCGCCGTACGTGGCGGCGAGGCGGCGCCCGGCAGCACGCCGTCCGAGGAGCTGGCCCAGCAGTACACCGACATCAGGCGGGCCGCGCGTGAGGAGACCATGGCATTCCTGGCGGTGGACCACAAGCGCATGGATGAGCTGACCGACCGGGTGATCTCGGGGGCGACCGGCGCGTTCGCGAAGCAGTACAAGGCGTCCTTGAAGTCGTTGAAGGAGACCGCTATCAGCCAGGAGTCGATCTCCAAGGGACATGTCGACGAGGTCGGGCTGAGCGAGGTCGAGTCGCGTTCGGCCACGGTCTTCGTCTCGGCCGGCAGCAAGGTCCAGAACAAGGGCACCAAGGGCGAGGTCGAGGACCGGTCCTGGCGGATCAAGCTGACCATGGTCAAGCAGGACAGCCGCTGGCTGGTCTCCCAACTCGAGTTCGTGGGCTGACATGCCGAAGCTGAAGCGCGACGAACGCATCTGCCCTTACTGCGCAGAGACCATCAAGGCGTCCGCGATCCGTTGCCGGTTCTGCCAGTCGGACGTGACCCCGGTGATCGAGCCCGAGGTCCGCCCCGAGCCCGCGGCGAAGCCGGTGAGACAGTCCGTGGCGCAGTCTGCAGTCCTGACCGAGGTCCTGCCCGACAGCGAGTCCGAGCCCACCGCTGCGGTCGAGGAGCCGCGCGCGGCACGGAGCTGGGCGGTGCCGAGCCTCCAGGACGCCCGGGCGTTCGTGGTGCGACGTCTCACGCTGGTGCTCGCCGTCCTGGTCCTGCTCGCCGGAGCCGGCGTCGGGGTGGCCTGGTGGCGTGCCGAGCAGGGATCATCGGCGGTCGCCCCGAATGGCGCACTCGTCGGTGAGGACGCCCGCACCGAGGTGCTCATCTCGGCGGCGGACCTGGCTCAGCGCACGCTGTCGTACGACTACAAGACCCTCGCGAACGACATGGAGATCGCGCGCGCCCGGATGACGCCCGCGTTCCGCAAGCAGTACGACGCCACGATGGCGCAGGTCCGGGCCAACACGACCAAGAACAAGATCGTGCTCCAGGCCGTTGCCGTGTCCTCGGCGATCATCAACGCGACCGAGCACAAGGCCAAGGTGCTGGTGTTCCTCAACCAGACGACGACCGCCGGCACCGGCAAGACCGCGAACCAGCAGATGAGCCGCAACAGCCTGGTCATCAACCTGACCAGGGGCGACGGCGACTGGGCCATATCCAAACTGACGTCGCTGGGCTAGAATAGAACACGTTCTAGTTCTAGGTTTTCCAAGCGAGGAGGCAGATCGCTGATGGCGAGGGTTGAGGTCGATTTCGACGTGTGTGAGTCGAACGCCCTGTGCGAGGCATTCGCACCAGACGTCTTCTTCGTGGATGACGACGACGAGCTGCAGATCGAGGACCCGACGGTCACCGACGAGAACCGCTCGCGCGTGGAGCAGGCCGTCGCCTCGTGTCCCAAGTCGGCCCTGCGGATCGTGGACCAGGCATGACGGATACGTCCCTCGACGGGCGGGTTGCCGTCGTGACGGGGGCGGGTGCGGGCCTCGGGCGTGCCGAGGCGCTCGCGGTCGCAGCTGCCGGCGCGCGGGTCGTGCTCAACGACCTGCCCGGGGCTGCTGACGAGACCGCCGCAGAGATCAAGGCGCTGGGCGCCGAGGTGGTTGTCGCCGCGGGTGACGTGGGCGAGAGGTCGACCGCGGACCTGATCATGCAGACCGCTCTCGAGTCGTTCGGCTCCCTCGACATCGTGGTCAACAACGCCGGTGTCACCCGCGACCGGATGCTGTTCAACATGTCCGACGAGGAGTTCGACCTCGTCGTACGCATCCACCTGCGCGGCCACTTCCTGCTGTCGAGGAACGCTGCGGCCCACTGGCGAGAGGTGGCCAAGGAGACCGGCGGGACGGTCGACGCCAGCGTGATCAACACGGCGTCCGAGGCATTCCTCACCGGCTCGCCCGGCCAGGCCAACTACGCCGCTGCCAAGGCCGGCATCACCGCGCTGACGCTTTCGACGGCGCGAGGGCTGTCGCGCATCGGCGTGCGGGCGAACGCCATCTGCCCGCGCGCCCGCACGGCGATGACGGCCGAGGTGTTCGGCCCCGACGAGTCCGGCAGCGCGATCGACCCCTACAGCCCGGACCACGTCGCGCCCTTGGTCGCCTATCTCGCGTCGCCGGCGGCCAGCCGCATCAGCGGTCAGGTCTTCGTCGTCTACGGCGGGATGGTGGCGCTCATGGCCGCCCCGGTCGTCGAGCGCCGGTTCGACACCGGAAACGAGGTCTGGTCGACCGACGAGCTGGACCGGACGGTCGGCGGCTTCTTCGCCGACCGCGACCCCGACATCTCGTTCGCGGCCGACTCGGTCCTCTCGCTCTAGCTCACCCACCCGCCACCTGCTCAAGGAGAACGATGTCCCGTCTCAAGGACAAGCACGCCATCATCACCGGCGCCGCCCAAGGTCAGGGCGCGGCCATCGCCCGTGCCTTCGTGGCCGAGGGCGCGAGAGTCGTCATCGCCGACGTCGCTGACGACGCTGGCGCCGCCCTGGCGGAGGAGCTGGGCGACGTGGCGTACTTCAGCCACCACGACGTGAGCGACCCGAGCTCCTGGGACAGGCTGGTGACGGAGGCCGAGGAACGCTACGGCGCGCCGGTCAACGTCCTCGTCAACAACGCCGGGGTGCTCCGGTTCGGCGAGGTCGACACCATGCCGCTGGACGATCTCGACCTGCTGATCAGCGTCAACATGCGCGGCTGCTTCCTCGGCATGCGGGCCGTCGCCCCGGCGATGAAGCAGAACCGGCAGGGATCGATCATCAACTGCTCCTCGGTCGAGGGACTCGCCGGCATGGCAGCCCTGACGGCGTACACCGGGACGAAGTTCGCCATCCGCGGCATGACCAAGGCGGCCGCGGTCGAGCTCGGTGCGTACGGCGTCCGGGTCAACTCGGTGCACCCGGGCATGATCGACACCGGGATGACCCGCGAGGTCGGCGGCGAGGCGGCGATGCAGTGGGGAGCGACCCGCGTACCGCTGGAGCGTGTGGGGACACCTGAGGACGTCGCACCGCTGTATGTCTACCTGGCGAGCGACGAGAGCGGTTACACGACCGGGGGTGAGTTCGCGGTCGATGGAGGAGTGACCGCGACCCACTCCTTCTACCCCGGCAACAGCGGCCAGGGTGCCGCCTCGTGAGATGACCGATACCCCACTGTCACACCGAGTTACCTTGCCAAAGGATGATAGGAATCAGTTCCAGCCAGTCAACCGGAGGCGGCCCTTGCGCATCGCACTGTTGTCCTACCGCAGCAAGCCGCACTGCGGCGGTCAGGGCGTCTACGTACGCCACCTCAGTCGCGAGCTGGTCGCCCTCGGGCACACCGTCGAGGTGTTCTCAGGGCAGCCCTATCCCGAGCTGGACGAAGGCGTCGCCCTGACGAAGGTCCCGTCGCTGGACCTCTACCGCGAGCCCGATCCGTTCCGCACGCCCAGGCCCAAGGAGTTCCGCGACCTCATCGACGTCGAGGAGGTCCTCACGATGTGGACGGCGGGGTTCCCCGAGCCCAGGACCTTCAGCAAGCGGGTGGCTCGGCTGATGAAGGACCGCATCGGTGACTTCGACATCGTCCACGACAACCAGACGCTCGGCTCCGGCATGCTCGACATCGCCGAGCTGGGCTTCCCGCTGATCACCACGATCCATCATCCGATCACGTTCGACCGTCGCATCGACATCGCGAATGCCCCGACGCTTCGCAAGAAGCTCAGCCTCCGTCGCTGGTACGGCTTCCTGGGGATGCAGAAGAAGGTCGCCCGGCAGCTCACCAAGATCCTCACGGTCTCGGAGTCGAGCCGGCGCGACATCGTGACCGACTTCGGCGTCGATCAGTCGCGGCTCGAGGTCATCACGCTCGGTGTCGACGACGTCTTCGTCCCGCCGACCGCACCGCGAGTTCCCGGCCGCATCGTGGCCATGGCCAGTGCGGACGCCCCGATGAAGGGCATCGCGACACTGCTCGAGGCGTTCGCGAAGCTGCGCACCGAGCGCGACGTCGAGCTGCTCCTCGTCACGTCGCTCAAGCCGGGCGGACGGACCGAGCGGCTCATCGACGAGCTGGGCATCGTCGAGCACGTGACGTTCGTCAACGGGATCACTGACGCTGAGCTCGTCGACGTCATGGGTTCGGCCGAGGTCGCCTGCGTCCCGTCGCTGTACGAAGGGTTCTCCCTCCCGACTGCCGAGCTGATGGCCTGCGCGACGCCGCTGGTCGTCAGCCGGGCCGGCGCGATCCCCGAGGTCGTCGGCGACGACGGCGCCTGCGCCACGCTGGTGACGCCGGGCGACGTCGGTGAGCTCGAAGCCGCGATCGAGGTGCTCCTCGACGACCCTGCGCGTCGCGAGGCCATGGGCCGGGCCGGCCGCGCACGGGTGTTGGAGAAGTTCAGCTGGCGGGCGGTGGCGAACGCCACGGCCGCCGCGTACGAAGAGGTCATCGCCGCCAGGGCGGCGCACCAGACAGAGCTGGGACAGAAGGGGAAGAACCATGCTGACGGTTGATTTCGACCGGTTGGGGCTGCGGCCCGGCGACCGGGTCATCGACATGGGCTGTGGTGCCGGACGGCACGCATTCGAGATGTACCGCCGTGGTGCCGACGTCATCGCGTTCGACCAGGACGCCGACGAGCTGGCCGGCGTCCTCGAGCTGTTCGGCGCGATGAAGGAGGCCGGTGAAGTCCCCGAGGGTGCCTCCGCGGACATCAAGGAGGGCGATGCCCTGGCGCTTCCCTTCGGCGACGGTGAGTTCGACCGGGTGGTTGCGTCCGAGGTGCTCGAGCACATCCCGGCCGACATCCAGGCGATCACCGAGCTCGTACGCGTCCTGCGCCCGGGCGGCACGATGGCCGTGACGGTGCCCCGCTGGTTGCCCGAAGTGATCTGCTGGAAGCTCTCGGAGGACTACCACAACACGCCGGGAGGACACATCCGCATCTACTCCGACAAGGAGCTGATCGGCAAGCTCGAGAACGCCGGCATGACCTTCGAGGGCATCGACTACGCGCACGGGCTGCACTCGCCGTACTGGTGGCTCAAGTGCGCTGTCGGCGTCAAGAACGACGACCATCCCCTCGTGAAGGCGTACCACCAGGTGCTGGTCTGGGACATCATGAAGACGCGCGGCTACAGCACGGTCACACGCCTGGCGGAGAAGGCGCTGAACCCGTTGATCGGCAAGAGCATGGTGCTGTACCTGCGCAAGCCGATGGTGCCGGCTGGAGACGGCACCGCTTCATGACGCAGAGCATGCTGACGCCGGACCAGATCGCTGAGACGGCGGCGAGCATCGCCGCGATGCAGGAGCCGGACGGCGCCATCCCCTGGACGATCGGTGAGCACACCGACGCGTGGAACCACGTCGAGGGCGCGATGGCGCTCGTGGTGGGTGGTCAGCTGGACGCTGCCGCCGCGGCGTACGACTGGTGCGCCCGCACCCAGCGCCCCGACGGTTCCTGGCCCATGAAGATCGTCGGTGGTCGCGTTGAGGACGCCAGCACCGAGACCAACATGGCTGCCTACATCGCCGTCGGAGTGCTGCACCACTGGGTCATCCGCCAGGATCGCAGCTTCCTCCAGCGCATGTGGCCGGTCGTACGACGCGCACTGGACCTGGTCGTCGACCTGCAGCTCCCGTTCGGCGGGATTGCCTGGTCGCGCGAGTGGGACGCCGACGGACCGGCGACGATCAACCGCGAGGCCCTGCTGGCGGGCAGCTCGAGCATCTACCAGGCGCTGCGTTGCGGTGTCGCGCTCGCTGAGCTGGTGGGGGAGCCGCAGCCGGAGTGGGAGCTCGCCGGCGGTCGCCTCGGGCACGCCCTCCGGGAGCACCGCGACCAGTTCCTCGACAAGTCGACATTCTCGATGGACTGGTACTACCCGGTCCTCGGCGGTGCCGTGCGCGGACCGGCTGCCGAGGCGATGCTGGCCTCGGAGTGGGACACGTTCGTCGTCGACGGGCTCGGGATCCGCTGCGTCAGCACCAACCCGTGGGTCACCGGCGCCGAGACGTGCGAGCTCGCGATGGCCCTGAAGGCCGTCGGGGACGAGCGCGCCGCGACGCTCTTCGCGGACATGCAGCACCTGCGCACCGAGCGGGGTGCCTACTGGACCGGCTTCGTCTTCCCCGAGAACGTCAACTGGCCGGTGGAGCACACGACCTACACCGCTGCCGCGATGATCCTCGCGTGGGATGTCCTCACCGAGACGACCCTGGGCGCCGGTGTCATGACCGGCCACGGCATCGGGGTGGACTTCGACGAGATCATGCTCGAGTGCGGCTGCCCGTCATCCGACTGGCTCGCCGGCGTTCCGGCCGCGCGCTAGGACCAGCCGAGGCCCCCACCGCGATCTGGGTGGGAGCCTCAGCCGGGTATCAGCGCTCGGAGCGCAGCCAGTGCCAGGCGACCGCGCCGACCCACAGCTCGTACCCGAGGGTGCTCAGAGCCAGGAGCGGGAAGAGCGCGCCTGCGATCAGCGTCGCGCTTCCGATCAGGCTGACCGGGAGCAGCACCAGGCCGACCCGCTGCAGCCGCGGCGCCGTTCCTGCCATCCGGAGGCCCAGCACCAAGGCGCCGATGAAGAACAGCCGCGGCAGCACCGAGAAGGCGAGCGAGTACGGCGCGACCGCGTCCCAGCCGGCCAGGATGCGCACGTCTGTGCCGTCCGCCGCGGTGTCGAGAGCGACATCATGCAGGACGCCGGCGAACGGCCAGACGACGGCGAGGAGGGTGCCGGCCGCGATTGCGACGGTGGACAGCACACCACTGGCGTCGATGCGCCTGAGGCGGACGTGGACAGCGCCGAGGAAGCCGAGCAGCAACATCCCGGAGATCATGAAGGCGTAGTTGCCGAGACGGTAGGCCGTTTCGGCGTCGAGGACGTTGTGGCCGCGCTCGAGGGCCGGATCGGCCGGTGAGCCACCGTTGGGCAGGACGAAGATCGCCATCAGGATCATCACGCCGACCTGGCACGCAGTGAAGGCGATGCCGAAGCGGGCACTGAGTCGCGTCAAGGAGCCCTCGGCCGCACGCGGGGTGACTTCGTTGAAGGAGCTGGTCATGTCATGTCATCCGTTCTGTGATGAGGAGGCTCGGACGAGCCCAACCAGAACGTACGAATCCGACGGGACGTGGCACATCGACCGGCGGGCTGGTTTGTGGGTCATCCCGGAGCGCCCGGCGAGTCAGCCCCTGGGCTGATGCGCAAAGCAGGACGGCTGACTTAGTCTCGGCGCGTGGAACTTCTCGACCGGCTGCGGACGAATCGCCTGGATGCGGCGCTCGCCGCGGGCTTCGTGCTGAGCGGGCTCGCGCAGCTGTTTGTCGTGCCGATCGCGTCGTCCGCGCCGGTGAGTGTGGTGTACGTCGTGGGGTCGATGCTCCCCCTCGCCTGGCGCCGGACGTACCCGGTCGAAGCGGCGCTCGCATCGGCGGCCTTCTGGCTGATCCCGCTCGACGGCTACCCCCTGGTCGGGTTCGTCGCCGTGATCCTGCAGTTCTTCGCCCTCGGCAACAAGGGCGAACCGGGGCGCGCTGTGGGGCTCGTCGCCCTGGCGGCGTCAGGGATGGCGGTCATCGGCACGCTCCTCGGCCCGGAGGCTCCGGTCGCGGCGATCGGGGCCGGACTCGTCGTCATCGCCCCCACGGTCGCCGGCCGGTTGGTGCGTCATCAGCAGCGACAGAACCAGGCGCTCGTGTCGCTCAGCCAGGAGCTGGCCGAGGAACGATCTCGCGCGGAGGCCGCCGCGGTCGGCGCGGAGCGCGCGAGGATCGCGCAGGAGCTGCACGATGTCGTCGGTCATGAGGTCACCCTGATCGCCATCCAGGCCGAGGCCGCAGCAGCGGCGTTGCGGGTCACGCCCGAACGGGCTGCCGCATCAGTGGAGGCCATCCGCGAGACCGCGCACCGGACCCTGACCGAGATCCGCGCGGTGCTCGGCGTCCTCGCTCCTGACATGCAGGGACCACCGAGCTCGGAGAGCTTGAGCGCGATTGCGGACCGGGCCCGCGAGGCCGGGATCGTCAACACCCTGGACATCACCGGCACGCCGTCCCCCGACGGGGCACCGGTCGCGCTCGCGGTGGGCCGGATCGTGCGCGAGTGCCTCACCAACGCAGGCCGGCACGCACCCGGTGAGCCCGTCAGCCTCTCGGTGGACTGGCAGCCGGGCGAGGTCAGGGTGCGCTCGGTCAACGGCACCGGGAGCCGCGACCGGAAGCCGCGCGCCGGGCGAGGGCTGACCGGCATGCGGCACCGAGCCGAGCTGCTGGGTGGGACGTTCGAGGCGGCTCATTCCGGTGGCCGGTTCGACGTGCAGGTCGTCATTCCCGTCAGGAGCAGCCCATGACGCGCGTGCTGCTCGTCGACGACCAGGACCTGGTCCGCCATGGGCTGCGGCTGATCCTTGAGCTCGGGGACATCGAGGTGGTTGCCGAGGCCGCGGACGGTGCAGCCGCTGTCGCAGCGGCCCTCGAACTGCGGCCGGACGTCGTCCTGATGGACCTGCGCATGCCCGGGATGGATGGCGTTGAGGCGACTCGACGTATCACGGCAGCAGGCACGGGAACCGTGATCGCCTTGACCACGTTCGATGCCGACCAGCATGTCGCCGACGCGATCGGGGCGGGCGCAGTCGGTTTCCTGCTCAAGGACGTGACCGCAGAGGGGCTGGTCGACGCCGTGCGACGGGCGGCGGCTGGCCAGCCGGTCGTCGCTCCGGCCGTCCTTGCGCGGCTGATGGCGCACTTCTCCGAGCATCCGCCCGCTGAGCTGCGACAGCTGCCGGGTCTTGCCGACCTCAGTCAGCGGGAGCGCGAGATCCTGGCGTTGATCGGCGAGGGCTGGTCCAACGCCGAGATCGCCAGCGAGCTCGTGATCAGCATGGCGACGGTGAAGACGCACGTACGGCACGTGTTCGCCAAGCTCGACCTGCGTGACCGGGCCCAGGCCGTGGTCGCGGCGCGCGAGGCCGGATTGAACCGCTCCTGACCAGCGCCCGCGGGGTCCGGACGGCGCCCAGCTCAAGCCCGAGTGCGGCTGCCCGTCAGCCGACTGGCTCGCCGGCGTCTCCCCGGCCGCGCGCCAGGGCCCGCATCGAGCCGACCGTCGCGAGCGGCTCGAAGCAGCCGGAGTCGACCGCGCGCTGCCAGACGTGGAATGGTGCCTGCCCCCCGTCCTCAGGTCGTTCGAAGACGTCGTGGATCACCAGGGTGCCGCCGGTCATGAGCCAGTGGGCGAAGCCGGAATAGTCGTTCTGCGCGTGCACCTCGGCGTGGCCGCCGTCGATGAACAGCAGGCTGACCGGCGTGCGCCACCACGACGCCACCGTGGTCGAACGGCCGATCACGGCGTTGACGTGGTCCTCGAGGCCGGCCCGCGCGACGGTCTTCCGGAAGACCGGGAGGGTGTCCATGAGGCCAAGCTCGTCGTCGACGAGCGATGCGTCGTGGTGCTCCCAGCCGGCCTGGTTCTCCTCGGAGCCGCGGTGGTGGTCGACGGTCAGCACGGTGCCGCCGACCTCGCGCGCTGCGGCGCCGAGATAGATCGCGGACTTGCCGCAGTAGGTCCCGATCTCCAAAGCAGGTCCGTGGGGGAGCCGCTCGCGAGCCATGCTGTGCAGGAAGGCGCCTTCGTCCTCCGGCATGAAGCCCTTCGCGGCGAGGGCGTGCTCGAGCAGGTCGGCGGGCATCTCGGGGTTCATGGTCATCATCCTTTCGGGGACCAGACCGTCCGCCAGACCCGGGTCGAGATCACCTCCGCCGCCGGCGGCCCCCTGATCGCTCCTTGGCCGTCGATTGCGGCCTGGCGGGCTCGACATCGGGTAGTCCGGGCGGCAGGTCGGCGACGTCAATCGGCCGCCAGTCGTCGCCCGCGAAGATCTCGACCGCGAGCAGCGGATCCGGGATCCATTTCTGCGACTCGGGCTCGAAGTATGACGCGGAGCTACGCCGCTGCCACCGAGCCACCTCGTCGGGCTGGCCCGGTGTGGTCAGGATGAAGTACCGCATGGCACCCAAGGCATCGTTCTCCCACGATCTACCCTCCCAGTACGAGTGTGGTTCACGGATCACGTCCGGCGCAGGAGTTCTGGTGAGAATTAGGTGAACATCACAAGACCCCGGCCAACTGGAAGCCAGTGGGTCCGGGGTCTGTGTGCAAAGTAGAGCCGGTTCCAGCCCCGAGATCTGCACCGACCATCGTGCGGTCGTATGGATGAGACGGTGCCCCGAGCGGATCGTGACGCGATTCCGGTGCCGCCGGTCCACCGCGAAAAGCGGAATTCGTTTTCCGATTCGCTATGATGGAGGTATGACGACGGAACCGGCAACCCAGGAAAGGCCGCTGCGCCGCGACGCCGTGCGCAACCGCGAGCTGATCCTGGCGACGGCTGCCGAGGTGTTCGCCGAGCAGGGCCTTGACGCTGGCTATGACGAGATCGCTCGCCGCGCCGGCATCGGCGTCGGCACGGTCTACCGCCGGTTCCCCGAGCGCGCGGAGCTCGTCCAGGCGCTGTTCGAGTCGCGGATCGAGGAGATGGTGGCCATCGCCCAGGAGGCCGTGAGCCAACAGGATCCGTGGGCCGGGTTGACGATGTTCCTCGAGCGACTCCTCGAGCGGCAGGTCACGGACCGTGGCCTCAAGGAGGTCATGGTCCAGACCATGTCCGAGGGTGATCACGTTGCAGTCGGCCGCGAGCGGTTGGGCCCGATGATCGACGACCTCATCGCGCGGGCTCAGGCCACCGGCGCACTCCGGTCAGATGTGGGGTCCACGGACATCGGTATGCACATCATGCTGCTGAGCTCCATGACGACGCCCGAGCAGCCGGACCTCTGGCGTCGTTACCTGGCGCTGCTGCTCGACGGACTGCGCGCGCGTACGGACCAGGCACCGTTGCCACTCGCCGCGCCCGCCGATGAGGCGATGCACGAGCTCATGTGCAACCTGCACGGCCGCCGCACGTCCTAGCTGCGCGAGATCTGCACCATCTCGTCGCGGGGCACGACCTTGATGCGGGTACGCCCGGCGGCCTCGCCGAGCGCGAGCTCATGCTCGTCGAGCTGCTCCCAGCCCTCCCACGTCGTGAACTCGATGCCGCGGCCCGCCAGGTAGCGGTCGACGGCCTCGCGCTCAGGCTCCGGCGGGGCGACCAGTCGGTCGACGTCCGCGAGCAGGAGCTCGATGGTCTGGGCGGCGTCGGACTTGGTGTGGCCGATGAGGCCGACGGGTCCGCGCTTGATCCACCCGGTGACGTACGCGCCGGGCAGCGGGTCACCTTCGATGTCGATGACCCGGCCACCGTCGTTGGGCACGATCGCCTGGGTGTCGTCGAACGGGATGCCGGCAAGGTTCTCCGAGCGGTAGCCGACCGCCCGGTAGACCGCCTGCACGGGCCAGTCGACGAACTCGCCCGTGCCACGGACGTTGCCGGTGCCGTCGAGCTCGGTCACCTCGGTGCGCAGGCCGACGACCTGGCCGTCCTCGCCCAGAACCTCGACGGGGTTCTGGCAGAAGTGGATGTGGATGCGGTGCGGGGCGCCGGTCGGCTCCTTGGCCAGGTAGTTCTGCAGCACGTCGACGACGAGCTTGACCGACTTGGAGGCGCGGATCGCGTCCATCGATCCCTCGTCCAGCTCGAAGCCCTCGGGGTGGATGATGACGTCGATGCTGGGGGAGTGCGAGAGCTCACGCAGCTCCATCGGGGTGAACTTGACCTGCGCGGGGCCGCGGCGGGCGAACACGTGGATGTCCTTGGCGGCGTTGGCCTTGAGCCCGGCGTAGACGTTCTCCGGGATCTCCGTGACGAGCTGCTCGTCTGCGGTCTTGGCGAGCATGCGGGCCACGTCGAGGCCGACGTTGCCGACGCCGAGGACCGCGACCGTCTCGGCTCGGGGGTCGAACGGCCAGTCGCGTGGGGCGTCGGGGTGTCCGTCGTACCAGGAGACGAAGTCAGCGGCGCCGAACGAGCCCTTGAGCTCGATGCCGGGGATGTCGAGGTCGCGGTCGGCGCGGGCGCCGGTGGCGAAGATGACGGCGTCGTAGAACTGCTGGAGGTGGTCGAGCTTGAGGTCGGCACCGTAGTTGACGTTGCCGAAGAACCGGATGTCGTCGTTGGACAGGACGCGCTTGAGCGCCTTGACGATCTCCTTGATGCGCGGATGGTCAGGTGCGACGCCGTAGCGGATCAGGCCGAAGGGTGTGGGATCGCGGTCGAGGATGTCGATCGTGACGTCGACCTCGGACTTGGTGAGGATGTCCGCCGCGTAGATGCCCGCTGGTCCGGCGCCGATCACGGCGACACGCAATTGCCTGCTCATACACAACTCCTGGGAAGGTTTGTCACCATGTCTTAGGCAAGGCTAAGGACGCGCACCAACCGTCTTGGGGGCGTCTTGCGATGCGAACGGCAATCGTGTGGGGTGGGTCACACCTGAACTGAGTTCAGGTGTGCGACGAGTTTACGCGTGCCAGTGGCCGCGGTGTCAGACTTGTGGCGCGGCTCACATTTTGTCCGGCACCGAGGCCGCTCGCGGCCGAGCGTGCCGGGCAGGTTGAGCCGATCGCGGCGAAGCCGCCACCTGACGAAACCCGGCGAGATGAAGGCTCGCCCAGCCTGACGACTAGGTTGAGGGCATGACCACCGCTGTCGTCGTTGGCTCGGGGCCCAACGGGCTGGCAGCTGCTGTCGTCCTCGCCCGCGCCGGGATCGACGTGACGGTGCTGGAGGCAGAGGACGAGATCGGCGGGGGCACGCGTTCGGCCGAGCTCAACGTGCCCGGTGTCCTGCACGACATCTGCTCCGCGACGCATCCGACCGCGGTGGCATCGCCGTTCTTCCAGTCGCTCGACCTCGCCCGCCACGGGCTCGAGTGGCTGTGGCCCGAGGTCGACGCGGTGCACCCGCTCGACGGCGGCCGGGCCGGGGTGCTGTTCCGCGACCTCGACCGTACGGTCGAAGGCCTCGGCATCGACGGCGCGGCGTGGCGCAAGCTGTATGCCCCGCTGGCGGCCTCGAGCGACGAGCTCATCGGCGAGCTGTTCCGGCCGATCGTGCACCTGCCGAAGCATCCGATCCTGATGGCGAAGTTCGGCATGCGAGCGCTGCAGCCGGCGTCATGGATCGCCCGTCGCTGGGAGACGGACGAGGCGCGCGGCCTGTTCGCCGGCCTCGCCGCACATGCGATCCATCCACTCAACCGGCCGACGACCGGCGGCCTCGGCCTGATGTTCGGCCTGACGAGTCATGCGTACGGCTGGCCGGTGGCCAAGGGTGGCTCGGCCGCGATCGCGCGGGCCCTCGCCGCCGACATCGCCGAGCACGGTGGTCGCATCAAGACGGGCCACGAGGTCACCGAGCTGCCCGAGGCCGACATCGTCATCTTCGACACCTCGCCGCAGAGCGCTCTGCGCATCGCCGGTGACCGGCTGCCCCGGCGCGTGCGCCGGCCGCTCACGCGCTGGCGCTCCGGCCCCGGCGTGTTCAAGGTCGACTTCGCGGTCGAGGGCGGGGTCCCGTGGACCAACGAGTGGGCGCACAAGGCGGGCACCCTGCACCTCGCCGGGACGTTCGAGGAGCTCAATGCCGCCGAGCGGGAGGTCCACGCCGGCCGGATGCCCGATCGCCCGTTCGTGCTGGTGTGCCAGCAGTACCTCGCCGACCCGGGGCGCTCGGCCGGCAACGTGCACCCCGTGTGGTCGTACGCCCACGTGCCCACCGGCTACACGGGTGATGCCACGGAGGCGATCACCGACCAGATCGAACGCTTCGCCCCGGGCTTCCGTGCTCGGATCATCGCGAAGACCACGACGGGGCCGGCCCAGCTCGAGGCGCACAACGCCAACTACCGGGGTGGTGACATCGGCGGCGGTGCCAACGATGCCTGGCAGCTCGTCATGCGGCCGCGGTTCTCGGCCAACCCGTACTCCCTGGGCGCCAAGGGCCTCTACATCTGCTCGGCGTCGACGCCTCCGGGAGGCGGCGTGCACGGGATGGGCGGCTTCCACGCCGCGATGGCCGCTGTGGAGAACCTGTGAGTCTGCGACAGCTGCCTCGAGGCGGAACTTCCGCGCATGAAGTCCCCGTTCATACGGTTGAACGTTCAGCCAACCTGTCCCGTTCTACACATTGCACGCTGATTCCATGCCTTCGAGCCCAGGAGCCCGACCGATGAAACTTCCAGCGCACAAGAAGATGCTTTCCGCCGCGGCCGCCGCGTCCGTCATGCTGCTGACCGCCGCATGTGGCAGCGGCAGCGACGATGCGTCGTCCGACAAGCCGAGCTCGTCGGCAACGTCCGACAGCAGCGACGACTCGTCCGCCGCTAGCTCAGGGACGTTCAAGGACGGCAACTACAAGGAGGAAGAGACCTACGCCAACCCGGCCGGGGAGTCCAAGGTCGAGGTCGAGGTGACCCTGGCGGACAACAAGATCTCCGAGGTCAAGGTCACTCCGATGGCCGAGAACTCCACGTCGAAGCAGTACCAGCAGAAGTTCGCCAGCGGCATCTCCGACGAGGTCGTCGGCAAGAGCCTCGACGAGCTCAACGTCTCCAAGGTCGCCGGGTCGTCGCTGACCTCCATCGGATTCAACGCGGCGATCGACGACATCAAGGCTGATGCCAAGGCCTGAGCCGGCCGCCTGGCAGTTCGAGGCGATCGGCACCGCGTGGCAGATCGACACCGCGGAGCCGCTTGCCGCGGACACCGCCGCAGCCGTGACCGCCCGCATCGACGACTTCGATGCGGTGTGGTCGCGGTTCCGGCCTGACTCCGTGGTCTCACGGATCGCTGCCGAGGGTGGTGCGTGGGTCTTCGACGGGGACGCCCGCGCGCTGCTCGACCTGTATGTCGCGCTGCACGACGTGACCGACGGTGCCGTCACGCCGCTCGTCGGACGTACGCTCTCCGATCTCGGCTACGACCAGGGCTATTCGCTGCGAGCCGTCGCCGAGCCTGCCGCGGTGCCGGCCTGGGAGTCGTTCGACTGGACGTACCCCACCCTCGTCGCGCACGAGCCGGTGCTGCTCGACGTCGGTGCCGCCGGCAAGGGCCACCTCGTGGACCTGGTCGCCGAAGTGCTGGCAGAGAACGGCGTCACCGAATTCACGATCGACGCCAGTGGTGACCTCCTGCATTGCCAGGAGGAGCCGTTGCGCGTCGCCCTCGAGCACCCGGCTGATGCGACGCGGGCCATCGGGGTTGCCGAGCTTCCGGAAGGCATCGCCCTGTGTGCGTCGGCGACCAACCGGCGAGCCTGGGGCGACGGTCTGCACCACGTGCTCGACGGACGTACCGGCCGGCCCACCCGCGACGTCGTCGCGACCTGGGTCGTGGCGGACTCGTGCCTGCTGGCGGACGGGCTCGCCACGGCTCATTTCCTCACCGAGCCCGCCCGACTCATGTCACGCTTCGAGCACGACTTCGTACGTATGCACGCTGACGGCCGGGTCGAGTGGTCCCCGGACTTCCCAGGAGAGGTGTTCTCATGAACGAGCGTCAGCGAGAGAAAGTGGGCGCCGGCATGAAGCTCGACCCGCGAGACCTGCTGGACCGCCAGCTCGGCCGCGTCACGATGTACCGGCTCATCACGATCGTCCTGCTCGTCCTGGCCGCGGTGTACGTGGTCTTCTCGGCGACCGGCGTCCTCGACGGCCTGTCGACGAAGAACCACCTGATCAGCCTCCTCGTACTGGTCGTTGCGTCGTACGCGAGCAGTCGCCTCTTCGGACTGATCTGGCGGGTCCGTCCGCACGGGGAGTCGTCGATCATCACGGCCCTCCTGTTGTTCTTCCTCTACGTCCCGCTGTTCGAGACGGACGCCGAGAGCCTGGCCTGGCTCGCCGGTGCGGCTGTCCTGGGCAATGCGTCGAAGTACGTCCTGGCGTGGCGCGGGCGGCACATCTTCAACCCTGCGGCGGCCGGCGCGTTCCTCACGTACGTCGTGCAGGACCTCGTCGGCCGGGAGAGCCCGATCAACGCGATCTGGCAGACCGCCGCCACCAAGCAGCTCTTCCCGTTCATCGTCGTGGGTGCGTTCCTCGTGCTGTGGCGGACGCGTCGCCTCGACATCGGCCTGATCTTCATCGTCCTGGCCGGCGCGATGTTCCTCGTCGGCTATCACGATCTGGGGCAGAGCTGGGCCGATGCGCTCGAGGCGACGTTCTACTCGACGCCGGTCGTGTTCCTGGCCGGCTTCATGCTGAGTGAGCCGCTGACCCTGCCGCCTCGCCGGCACCAGCAGTGGGTCGTGGCCGTCGTGGTCTCGGTGGTCGCGGCCTATCCGATCTTCGGTTATGTCCTGATGGACACACCCGAGACCCTGGGAATCGATTCGGGGCAGTTCCTGGCCTTGTCGCTGCTGGTCGGCAACCTGCTGGCCTTCGCCTTCGCGCGGCGGCACGGGGTGACGTTCGTGCTGGAGGAGACCCGCGAGCTGACGCCGGAGATCCGCGAGCTGACGTTCCGGGCCAAGCGGCCGGTCTCGTTCGAGCCCGGCCAGTTCGCCGAGCTGACGGTGCCCCACGCGGGTGTCGACGGGCGCGGCAGCCGTCGTTCGTTCAGCATCGCGTCGCCGCCGAAGGCCGATGGACGCGTCTCGTTCGCGCTGCGGGTGCCGGACAACGCGTCCAGCTTCAAGAAAGCACTGATTGCCCTGCAGCCCGGTGACACGGTGCACGCGACCGGCATCGGCGGTGACTTCCTGCTGCCGGCCGACCGTTCGGAGCCGCTGCTGCTGGTCGCCGGCGGCATCGGCATCACGCCGTTCCTCAGTCAGCTGCGACACGAGTCGTCGCGCGACGCAGTGCTCGTCTACGGCGTCTCGTCGCCTGACGAGGTGCCGTTCGTCGAGGAGCTCGCAGGAGTCCGCGTCGTGCTCGTCGGGCCGGCCCGGCCCAGTGGCCTGCCCGAGGGTTGGACATACGTCGAGGCGCCGTTCCTGTCACCCGAGCTGATCGCCGAGGCGGTCCCGGACCTGGCGGACCGTCGGGCGTACGTCTCGGGTCCGCCCGCGATGGTCAACGCCGTGCGTGCCGGGCTCGCGAAGCGGTGCAAGGGCGTCAAAACGGACTACTTCACCGGCTACTGACCGCTAGCAGTCCTTGCCGATCCACGGCTCGGCGACCTAGTGTGACGCAGGACACACTGTGTAGCGCGAGGAGGTCGCATGTCCGAGATGCCCGCGGAGTTCCTGGAGCCTGGGCTGGGGGAGGACGACGAGGTCCCGAGCCTGCGTGACCGGGGCGGCGACGAGCCGCTTCGCGATCCTCGTATGTCGAGCCAGCCCGACACCGACCTGCCGTACGGCGACGGCTGAGCAGATCGCGAGACCAAGGTCCCTGTCCCGGATTCGACAAAGTTGATAGGAATGGACTCAACTTTAGATGCGTTGAGATGAGTGACACTCGTTCCATCCCAGGAGTACACCCATGGACCTTGCCAAGTTCACGACGCGCAGCCAGCAGGCGCTGGGCAGCGCAGTCTCTTCTGCCGCCACCGCGGGCAATCCCGCCGTCGAGCCGGCCCACCTGCTGTCCGCCCTCCTCACGCAGGACGGCGGCACCGCCGCACCCCTGATCCAGGCCGCAGGCGTCGACGCCCAGGCCGTACGTGTCGGGCTCAAGTCCGCGCTGGAGTCGCTGCCGTCCGCCAGCGGCGCCAGTGTGCAGAGCCCGGCGCTCTCCCGCTCGAGCCACGAGGTGCTCCAGCGGGCCCAGGACCTGGCTGACCAGCTCGGAGACGACTTCGTGTCGACCGAGCACCTGATGGTCGGCATCGCGACGGTCGACTCGACCGCCAAGAAGGTGCTGACGGACGCCGGCGCGAGCGCCGAGTCACTGCAGGCCGCCTTTGCCGCCGTGCGCGGAACGGCGCGGGTCACCAGCGCCGATGCCGAAGACACCTACCAGTCGCTGGAGAAGTACGGCGTCGACCTCACCGCGATCGCCCGTGACGGCAAGCTCGATCCGGTCATCGGTCGCGACAGCGAGATCCGGCGCGTGATCCAGGTGCTGTCGCGGCGTACGAAGAACAAYCCGGTGCTGATCGGCGAGCCCGGCGTCGGCAAGACCGCCGTCGTCGARGGCCTCGCGCAGCGAATCGTCGCGGGCGACGTGCCCGAGTCCCTGCGCGGTCGCCGACTCATCTCGCTCGACCTGGCCGCGATGGTCGCGGGTGCGAAGTACCGCGGCGAGTTCGAGGAGCGGCTCAAGGCGGTCCTGACCGAGATCAAGGAGTCCGAGGGCCAGGTCATCACGTTCATCGACGAGCTGCACACGGTCGTGGGCGCAGGCGCCGGCGGCGACAGCGCGATGGACGCCGGCAACATGCTCAAGCCGATGCTGGCTCGCGGCGAGCTGCGCATGATCGGCGCGACGACGCTCGACGAGTACCGCGAGCGCGTCGAGAAGGACCCGGCCCTGGAGCGCCGGTTCCAGCAGGTGTTCGTCGGCGAGCCCAGCCCCGAGGACACGATCGCGATCCTGCGCGGACTCAAGGAGCGCTACGAGGCGCACCACAAGGTGTCGATCTCCGATGCCGCGCTCGTCGCCGCTGCGACGCTGTCCGACCGCTACATCGCCGGCCGCCAGCTGCCCGACAAGGCGATCGACCTGATCGACGAGGCCAGCAGTCGGCTCCGCATGGAGATCGACTCGAGCCCCATCGAGATCGACGAGCTGCGGCGTGCCGTCGACCGGCTCCGCATGGAGGAGCTGCACCTCGACAAGGAGGAGGACGAGGGCAGCCGCGACCGGCTCGCCAAGCTGCGTGTCGAGCTGGCGGACAAGCAGGAGGCGCTGCGTGCGCTCGAGACCCGGTGGGAGCGCGAGAAGCAGGCCCTGAACGCGGTCGGCGAGATCAAGGAGCGGATCGACGAGGTCCGCAGCCAGGCCGAGCGCGCCCAGCGCGAAGGCGACATGGACACCGCGAGCCGGCTGATCTACAGCGAGATCCCCGCCATGGAACGCCAGCTCGAGGACGCCCAGGCCGCCGAGGCCGCGCAGGAGGGCGACTCGATGGTGCACGAGGAGGTCGGCGCTGACGATGTCGCCGAGGTCGTGGCCTCGTGGACCGGCATCCCGACCGGGCGACTGCTCGAGGGCGAGACCGGCAAGCTCCTGCGCATGGAGGAGGAGCTCGGCAAGCGACTCATCGGCCAGAAGACCGCGGTGACCGCGGTGTCCGATGCCGTACGGCGATCGCGCGCCGGAATCTCCGACCCCGACCGGCCGACCGGCTCGTTCCTGTTCCTCGGACCGACCGGCGTCGGCAAGACCGAGCTGGCCAAGACTCTTGCCGAGTTCCTGTTCGACGACGAGCGGGCGATCATCCGCATCGACATGAGCGAGTACTCCGAGAAGCACTCGGTCAGCCGCCTGGTCGGTGCGCCTCCGGGCTATGTCGGCTACGACGAGGGCGGTCAGCTCACCGAGGCGGTACGCCGTCGGCCGTACTCCGTCGTCCTGCTCGACGAGGTCGAGAAGGCGCACCCGGAGGTGTTCGACATCCTCCTGCAGGTGCTCGACGACGGCCGGCTGACGGACGGCCAAGGTCGTACGGTCGACTTCCGCAACGTGATCCTGGTCCTGACGTCCAACCTCGGGTCGGCGTTCCTTGCCGATCCGGCTCTCGACGACAGCGCCAAGCGCGCAGCCGTCATGGACGTCGTGAAGGCGTCGTTCAAGCCCGAGTTCCTCAACCGGCTCGACGAGATCGTCACGTTCGACGCGCTCGGCACCGACGAGCTCGCGCACATCGTGGACCTGCAGGTGTCGGCGCTGGCCAAGCGGCTCGCGGTCCGGCGCATCACCCTGGACGTCACGCCGGCCGCCCGCGAGTGGCTCGCGCTCACCGGCTGGGACCCGGCGTACGGTGCCCGGCCGCTGCGCCGCCTGGTGCAGCAGGCGATCGGCGACCGCCTCGCGCGGTCCCTGCTCAGCGGCGAGGTGCGCGACGGTGACACCGTCGTGGTCGACCGGGCGCCGGATGCTGACGAGCTGACGGTCAAGGCGGCGTGAGGCATGTGACCTTTGGGACCGCGTTGGCGCGTCGCACATTCCCGTCGAGTCGCGAGCATGGGTGCGGGAGCGACGTCTACCTGCGCCGCGACGCCAGCCCACCATTTCCTCACCACGGCGGCGTGATGAGATAGGTGGATGACCGACCACCGCTCTGAGCGTCCGCCGAGGCTGGTGACGACGTGCGCCTACCTGGGCGTGATCGGCGTGTTCCAGGTCGTGCAGGCGCTCGTCGTGCTGCTCGGTTGGTACTCCGCGAGCGGCGAGGACCAGGTCAAGCGGTTCACCGACCCCCTCGTCGCTGACGGCATCGACCGCGGCGACGCGGAGATGGTCTACCGGGTCTACCTCGGGATCCTCGTGTTCCTTGCGGCGTCGGTCCTGGTGTTCGCGGTCTACACCGCGATGGGCCAGGCCGTCAGCCGCATCATGCTGACGATCACGGCGCCACTGTTGGCGCTGCTGGGCATGACGCAGGGCTCGTTCGTCTCGATCCTGTTGAGCGTCGTGACGCTCACCTGTGTGCTCCAGCTGTGGAACGCCGACGTACGTCGGTGGTTCGCGGTGCTCGCAGGCCGGGAGGAGCCGGCGCCGGTCGCGTCCACCGGCTGGCCTCCGCCGCTGCCGCCCGCTCCCGCACAGCAAGGTCAGCAGGCCACGCCGCCGCAGCAGTGGGCGCCACAGCCTCCGGCGTACGCTCCTCCGCGCCCGCCGGGCGGCACGGACGCGGTCAAGATCCTGTCGATCATCACCCTGATCGGCGCGTCGGTCGTCGCGGTCGGCTGCGGGTTCTTCCTCCTGGTCTACGGTCTCGCGCGCGAGGAGCTGATCAAGGAGATGCTCACGTCGGACAGCAACTGGATGGACCTCACCGAGACAGAGATCCGCGACAGCATCCACGACCTGGCCACGCTCTCGTGGGTCATGCTGCCGGTGTGCCTCGTGGCGATCGTCGTCTCGACCGTGCTCCTCGTGCGTCGGCGGAGTCGCAACTGACCCGGATGTTTTGTCCGGACATGAGAGTGGTCACAGCCCCCGCCCGCGATGTGCGTCGCTGCGGTGCCGCTCGATAGAGTGGGGGGCATGCCAGAAAGCACCGTTCCCGGTCAGAAACGCCCTCACGTCGTCGTCGTCGGAGGCGGATTCGGAGGCATCGCTGCCGTCCGCAAGCTCAAGCGCGCCGACGTCGACGTGACGCTGATCGACCGTCACACGTACAACACGTTCCAGCCGCTGCTCTACCAGGTCGCGACCGCCAGCCTCAACCCCGGCGACATTACCTGGTTCCTGCGGGCGATCCGCGCCAAGCAGAGCAACGTCCGCTTCCTCAAGGGCCTCGTCGAGTCGATGGACCACGAGAGCAAGACGCTCAAGCTCGACGGCGGCGTCGAGGTCAAGTACGACTACCTGGTCATCGCCGTGGGCGTGACCGCCAACTTCTTCGGCATCCCCGGTGCTGCTGAGCTCGCGATGCCGCTCTATCGCCGCTCGCAGGCGCTCGCGGTGCGCGACAAGATGTTCGCCGCCCTCGAGGACGCCGCGGTCAACGGCCAGGATCGCGATCTGCGCATCATCGTCGTGGGTGGTGGCGCCACCGGCGTCGAGACCGCCGGCGCGTTCGCCGAGCTGCGAAACAACGACATGCCGGTCACCTATCCCGAGCTCGACCGCAAGCGCATTCACATCACGCTGATCGAGATGATGCCGCACGTGCTCGGGCCGTTCCACCCGAAGCTGCGCGAGTATGCCCGCAAGTCGCTCGACAAGCGCGATGTCGACCTGCGCCTCGAGACCGCCGTCAAGGAGGTCCGCGAGGACGGTGTGCTCGTCGAGCACAACGGCGAGCAGGAGTTCCTGCCGGCCAGCATCGTCGTCTGGGCCAGTGGCATCACGGCCCACCCGACGGTCCAGGACTGGTCCGTGCCGCAGGGCCGCGGTGGACGCATCGAGACCGACGAGCAGCTGCGCGTCAAGGGCATGAGCGACGTCTTCGCGATCGGCGACGTCTCGGTCAGCCCCGACGAGCCGCTCCCGCAGCTCGCCCAGCCCGCGATCCAGGGCGGCAAGCACGTCGCGAAGTTCATCAAGGCCGAGCTCAAGGGCAAGACCGTCAAGCCGTTCAAGTACAAGGACAAGGGCACGATGGCCACGATCGGCCGCTCGTCCGCAGTCGCCGAGATCAAGTTCCTGCCCCGGCTCACCGGCTTCCCGGCCTGGGTCATCTGGATCCTGCTCCACGTCGTCACCCTGCTGGGCAACCGCAACCGGTTCGCCACGATGATCAACCTCACGGCCAAGTACCTCGTCTGGGGCAGCCACAACGCGATCGTCGGCGAGACCCCGCCGGTCGTCGCGCTCAAGCCCGTCACGGTCGAGGCGCGCGAGCCCCGCAAGGCCGTGTCGCGTGCGGCCGCCCGCAAGGCAGCCGTGGCGAGCGCTGCCAAGGGCGTCGACGCGCTCCGGCAAGACCCGAAGGACTAGTCGAGGATCGACTCGAGCTCGGCGCGGGCCGTCAGCATCGATGGCCCGTACCAGGTGAGCGACCGGCCCGACACGAGTCGGGTCGGCGTGTGCTCGAAGGCCTCTGGCCCGTCGTCGGCAGTGAAGACGTACGGCTCGTCCGGCAGCAGGACGAGGTCGACGTCGGGGGAGTCGATGTCTGCGAGCTCGACCTTCGGATAGCGGTCATCGCCGTCGCTGAACGCGTTGACGAGGCCGAGTCGGTTAGCCAGGTCACCCGTGAACGTACTGCCGCCGACGACCATCCACGGATCGCGCCAGATAGGGATCGCCACCCGTCGCCCGGAGTCGGGTGCCGGCTCGGCCCACACCGCCCGGGCCTCATCGAGCCAGTCCGGGAGCTCCCAGCCGAGCGCCTCGGTGAACATCCGCTCGATCGAGGCGAACGCCTCGTCGACCGTCTCGATGACGGTGACCCAGACCGCGATGCCGGCCTTACGCAGTCGTCGCACGTCGAGCTCGCGGTTCTCCTCGCGGTTGGCCAGCACGAGGTCCGGCTCGAGCGCAGCGATCGCCGCACGGTCCGGGTTCTTGGTGCCGCGAACCCGCGGTACGTCGAGGTCGGCGGGGTGCGTGCACCAGTCGGTCGCGCCCACGAGGGCCTCGCGGCGGGTCACTGCGATCGTCTCGGTGAGTGACGGCACCAGCGACACGATGCGCTGCGCAGGACGGACGACCTCGACCGTGTGGCCGAGGTCGTCCGTTGCGACAGTCATGACGTCACTCTAGGCAGTTCCTACGGCACGTCCCGGCGGGTGTCGCGTACGTGCTCGCCGGCAGGCGGTTGGTCGCTCAGCCGCTCGCCTGTGCTCCGGTCATCGTCGCCGAACGAGTCGTTCGACCGGTCACCGTCGATGCCTCGCCTGTCATTGGCGACGTCTCGGTTGGTGAGGTTGTCGTCGACATCCGGGTCGATCTCCTCGGCCTTGGCGAGCCGGTCCCCGGCTTCAGCGCGTACCTGGCCGGCATCGCGCTCCTGTTCCCGTGCCTGGCGATCGAGCTGCTCGGCGGCGACCCGGGCCTGCTCGGCCTCGGCGCGCGCGGCGGCAGCGTCGGCCTCGCGGCGGCTCGCCTCGACGGCGCCCACCTCGGCCTCCTCGCGGAGCTCGCCTGCGCGGAACCGATCGCGCTCCACCTTCTTCGCGTGAGCGCGGTTCCGCATCGTGATCCCGATGATCGCAATCAGCGCGATGACGGCCAGGGCAATCAGCGCCCATACCCACCAGTTGCTGTCGTCCATGTCGGTCTCTCCCTCTTCTCGAGCGGCTCGCGTCCAGGCGGAAACGGGCCGATATCCACAGGGGACTACCCGATTTCGGGATCATCAAGCACGTTGCCGCTCCTGCGCGCTCACCCCTCGAGGGATCCCACGGCGCGGGCGATGACCAGCAGCGACGTGAGCAGTGCGGCTGTCGCCTCGATGCCCATCAGCACCTTGGCACGCGAGCTGAGCGGCATCGTGTCGGTCGGGCTGAACGCGCTGGAGTTCGTCAAGGAGACGTACAGGTAGTCGACGAAGGTCGGGATCCAGCCGGAGCTCCTGCTGGCAGTCACGGCGACCTCCTCGACCGCGTCGTGGTTCTCGTCCTGGGAGAATCGCCAGTCCGCCGCTGCCATCTGCTTGTGCGTCTTGACCCGCCGGGCGACCGGACCGCCCCGGTCGAGCTCCCAGAACAGCAAGGCGAAGCCGATGACATTGGTGAGCCAGACCTGCATCGCACCCAGGAGCAGCGGCATCCCTGACCCGCCCTTGTCCGTCAGGGAGTGGACCAGCAGCCCGAGCGAGACCATGTTGGTGATGATCACGATGGAGGCGAGGACGATGGACGCGATGCGCGACCACCGCGTCTCACGCGTCATGCGACGCGGGTTGGTCGCGATGAGGGCGACCAGCAGCGCGAGCTCGATGGCCGGGATGACGTATCGCGGCTCGAACAGCAGCGACTTCGGCAGCAGGGCGTACGCGAGGCCGGCGACGATCACCGCGATCGCCGGCGGCAGACGATGCTCGCCGTCGGCGTTGCGACGCGAGCTGAGCTCCTTCTTCGCCTGTTCCTTCGGGTTGGCCATGCCTGCACGCTAGACCCGCTCGGGGCCGTTCGCTCGTCGGCGCGATCGCCGTAGTCTGGAGTCGCCCGCCGACCCGAACAAGGAGCGCCATGCCTGCCACTCGTCTGATGCCGTCCGAGGAGTCGTCTGACCTGATCGCTCTGACGCGCGACATCGTGGCCAAGGAGCTGGCGCCGAAGGTCGCGCAGATCGAGGCGTCGGGGGAGTTCCCGCGCGAGGTGTTCCGCACGCTGGGCCGGGCCGGGTTGCTGTCGTTGCCCTATCCGGAGGAGTTCGGCGGGGGCGGTCAGCCGTACGAGGTCTACCTGCAGGTGCTGGAGGAGATCGCGGCGGTGTCGGCGTCGGTCGGTGTGGGTGTCAGCGTGCATGCGTTGTCGTGCTTCGGGCTGTTCACCGCCGGCACCGATGAGCAGCGCAAGCAATGGCTGCCCGAGATGTTGTCCGGGGAGCAGCTCGGCGCCTACTGCCTGTCGGAGGCCCATGCGGGCTCTGACCCGGCGGCGATGAAGACCCGCGCGGTGCGTGACGGTGATTCGTACGTGCTCAACGGCGCGAAGGCGTGGACCACGCACGGCGGGAAGGCCGACTTCTACAAGGTCATGGCCCGCACCTCCGACGACGGCGGACGCGGGATCTCCTGCTTCCTGGTGCCGGCCGACACGCCTGGGCTGAGCGCCGACAACCCTGAGCAGAAGATGGGGCTGATGGGTTCGACGACGGCGACGATGCTGTTCGAGAACGTACGCATCCCGGCCGAACGGCGGCTCGGCGACGAGGGCCAGGGGTTGCCGATCGCGTTGGCCGGCCTGGACTCGGGACGCCTGGGCATCGCCGCTGTCGCGACCGGGCTGGCGCAGGGGGCGCTCGATGCGGCGGTCGCGTACGCCAAGGAGCGCCAGACGTTCGGCAAGGCGATCATCGACCACCAGGGTCTCGGCTTCGTGCTCGCCGACATGGCCGCAGCGGTCGAGTCGGCGCGCGCGACGTACCTGGCCGCAGCGCGGCTCAAGGACGCCGGGCAGAAGTTCTCCCGGCAGGCCTCGATCGCCAAGCTCGTGTGCACCGACAACGCCATGAAGGTCACCACCGACGCCGTGCAGGTCTTCGGCGGCGCCGGCTACACCCGTGACTTCCGCGTCGAACGGTTCATGCGCGAGGCCAAGGTCATGCAGATCTTCGAGGGCACCAACCAGATCCAGCGACTCGTCATCGCCCGCGACCTCGCCCGCTGAGGTTCGCCTAGACGTTGCGGCGGTACTGGCCGCCGACCTCGAAGAACGCCTCGGTGACCTGCTGCAGCGAGCAGACCCGCGCGGCGTCCATGAGGACCGCGAAGACGTTCTCGTGATTGATCGCCGCCAGCTTGAGCCGCTCGATGGCCTCGGCAGCCTCGTCGCGATGCGTCTTGTGGAACGTCTGGACCCGCTCGAGCTGTGAGGACTTCTCGGCCTCGGTCGCCCGGGCCAGCTCGACGGTCGGCGGCTCGAGGTCGTCGGCGTGCGGGTTGCGGAACGTGTTGACGCCGACGATCGGCAGCGAGCCGTCGTGCTTGCGCTGCTCGTAGAGCATCGACTCGTCCTGGATGCGGCCACGCTGGTAGCCGGTCTCCATCGCGCCCAGCACGCCGCCGCGCTCGTTGATGCGGTCGAACTCGGCGAGCACGGCCTCCTCGAGCAGGTCGGTGAGCTCGTCGATGATGTACGCACCCTGGGTCGGGTTCTCGTTCATCGCCAGGCCCCACTCGCGGTTGATGACGAGCTGGATCGCGAGTGCGCGGCGTACGGACTCCTCCGACGGGGTCGTGACGGCCTCGTCGTACGCGTTGGTGTGCAGGCTGTTGGCGTTGTCGTAGATCGCGATGAGCGCCTGCAGCGTCGTGCGGATGTCGTTGAAGCTCATCTCCTGCGCGTGGAGCGAGCGGCCCGAGGTCTGCACGTGGTACTTGAGCTTCTGCGAGCGCTCGTTGGCGCCGTACTTGTCGCGCATCGTGATGGCCCAGATGCGGCGGGCGACCCGGCCCAGCACGGAGTACTCGACGTCCATGCCGTTGGAGAAGAAGAACGACAGGTTGGGGGCGAAGTCGTCGATGTCCATGCCGCGCGCGAGGTAGGCCTCGACGTACGTGAATCCGTTGGCGAGTGTGAACGCCAGCTGGCTGATGGGGTTCGCCCCGGCCTCGGCGATGTGATAGCCGGAGATGCTGACCGAGTAGAAGTTGCGCACCTGGTTGTCGATGAACCACTCCTGGATGTCGGCCATCATCCGCAGGCTGAACTCGGTGGAGAACAGGCAGGTGTTCTGCCCCTGGTCCTCCTTGAGGATGTCGGCCTGCACGGTGCCGCGGACGTTCTGCAGCGCGTACGACCGCAGGACGGCGTACTCCTCGGCGTCGGGCTCACGATTGTGCTCGGCGCGGAACACGTCGGCCTGCTGCTCGATCACGGTGTTGAGGAAGAACGCGAGCACGGTCGGCGCGGGGCCGTTGATCGTCATCGACACCGAGGTCGACGGCGAGACCAGGTCGAAGCCGTCGTACAGCGCCTTCATGTCGTCGAGCGTCGCGACCGAGACGCCTGACGTGCCGACCTTGCCGTAGATGTCGGGGCGGAGGTCGGGGTCGCGACCGTAGAGCGTGACCGAGTCGAACGCGGTCGACAGCCGGGTGGCCTCGCCGTCGGCCGACAGCAGCTTGAAGCGGCGGTTGGTGCGGAACGGGTCGCCCTCACCGGCGAACATACGGGCCGGGTCCTCGCCGTCGCGCTTGAACGGGAACACGCCGGCGGTGAACGGGAAGTGCCCTGGCAGGTTCTCGCGACGCCAGTACGACACGAGGTCGCCGTGGTCGGTGTGCCTCGGCAGGCTGACCCGGCGGACCTTGGTGCCCGACAGGGACTCGCGGGTCAGCGCCGTGTGGTTGTCGGTCTCGCGGATGCGTACGACGAGCTCGTCGCCGGAGTAGGTCTCCACGACTGCCGGCCAGCCCTCGATCTGCTGTGCGACCTCGTGGGGCAGGTCCTTCCTTGCGTTGGTCAGCAGAGCCGCCAACTCGTCCCTTGAGCTTGTCGAAAGGTGCTCTTCCGAGGCGACCGCCTCGAGGCGCTGCAGGCGGCGCGCCTTGGCCACCAGGTCGTCAGTCGTCGCGTGATAAGCCCGTACGGTCTCGGTGATCTCGGCGAGATAGCGCGTGCGCTCGGGCGGGACGACCTGGTCGATGCCGCTGGAGAACTTGACGTCGGCCGGAGGCAGGATGCCCTCCGAGACCGCAAGCCCCTCGGGCGCGAGGACCGAGACGAGGTGCTGGAACAGTGCCGTCACGCCATCGTCGTTGAACGTCGCCGCTGACGTGCCGAACACCGGCATGTCCTCGGGCTTCTGCCCGAACGCCTCGCGGTTGCGCACGAGCTGGCGACCGACGTCACGCAGCGCGTCCTTGGCGCCACGGCGCTCGAACTTGTTGATCGCGACGACGTCGGCGAAGTCCAGCATGTCGATCTTCTCGAGCTGCGAGGCCGCGCCGAACTCCGGCGTCATGACGTACATCGACGTGTCCACGAAGGGCACGATCGCGGCGTCGCCCTGGCCGATGCCGGGGGTCTCGACGATCACGAGGTCGTGGCCCGCGGCCTTGAGCAGGTCGATGACGACCGGGAGGCAGTCGGGCAGCTCGTGGCTGCCGCGGGTGGCCAGCGAGCGGAAGTAGATGCGGTCGCCGTCGAGCGAGTTCATCCGGATGCGGTCGCCCAGCAGCGCTCCGCCACCACGGCGGCGCGTGGGGTCGACCGCGAGGATGCCGATGCGCAACTTGTCCTGCTGGTCGAGGCGGAAGCGGCGCGCGATCTCGTCCGTCAGCGACGACTTGCCCGAGCCACCGGTGCCGGTGATCCCGAGGACCGGGGTGCCGGACGAGGCAGAAGCGGCGCGGATCGCGTCGAGGAATCCGGGCTCGAGCTTGCCGAGCTCGGCGCCCGTGATGGCGCGGGCGAGGGCGCCACGCTCACCCGACAGCACGGCGTCGGCGGCGGACTGGTGCTCGTCCCAGAGGTCGAGGTCGCACGCCTCGATCATGGTGTTGATCATGCCGGCAAGGCCGAGCCGCTGCCCGTCCTCGGGGGAGAAGATCGTGACGCCGGCCTTGCGGAGCCGGGCGATCTCCTCGGGGACGATGACCCCGCCACCGCCGCCATAGACCTTGACGTGCCCGGCGCCGCGCTCCCGCAGGGACTCGACGAGGTACTCGAAGTACTCGACGTGGCCGCCCTGGTAGGAGCTGACCGCGACGCCTTGGACGTCCTCGTCGATCGCGGCGTCGACGACTTCCTGGACTGATCGGTTGTGGCCGAGATGGACGACCTCGGCCCCCTGCGACTGCAGGATGCGACGCATGATGTTGATCGAGGCGTCATGGCCGTCGAACAGCGCCGAAGCGGTGACGAAACGGACGGGGTGCGACGGGGTGTGGAAGTCCGGCTTGTTCATGAAACCTCGATCATGGTGGTGCGGGGAATATTCCTAGGGCTTAAAATAGTCGGGCATCCAACTAATTGCCAGTTGACGTGACCTATTCCCCCTACGATGGTGCCCATGCCAGGCGATCCCAAGTTGCCGTTCGACCCGATCGAGCGCGCTTCAGAGCTGTGGAGCAAGCGCATCGGCGACCCCACGTCGATGCGACTGGCGACGTCGATCATGCGGGTCCAGCAGCTGATCATCGCCGAGCTCGATGCGACCCTGAAGCCGTACGGCATCACGTTCGCACGCTACGAGGTGCTGGTCCTGCTGTCGTTCAGCTCGACCGGACGGTTGCCGCTCAGCAAGATCGGCGAGCGGCTCATGGTGCACCCGACGTCAGTGACGAATGCGATGGACCGGCTCGAGGCGCAAGGCCTGGTCAAGCGCGTCGCCGACGTCGAGGACCGTCGGCGTACGTTCGCGGAGCTGACGGCTGAGGGGAAGGACGTCCTCGCCAAGGCGACCGAGCAGATCATGTCGATCGACTTCGCGGTGAGGGGTCTCGACGCGAAGCAGCAGGATGAGACCTACGAGCTCCTGCGAAGCCTGAGGTCGTCCGCCGGAGATTTTGCCTGAGCGAGCGAGCTCAGCTCCCGGCGCAACCGAAAAGCCCCGCCTCCCTCGACGGGAGACGGGGCTTTGTCGACCGGATCGATCAGATCAGGCCGGTGGGGATGGTGCTCGAACCCAGGATCGTGTCCGTCGTCGGGTAGTAGACGCGGTAACGACGCTTGGTGTTCGTCGTGGTCGAGAACGACCCCGTGCCGAAGCCGTTGAGCTCGATGGTCTTCTTGGTCTGCCAGCGACCGGCGCTGTCCTTGTACTGGAGCTTGATCGTGTTCATCGCGACGTATGTGCCCGTCGCAGGCTTGAAGATCTTCCAGTTCTGAGCCTTGAACGTGATGCGTGAGCCGCTGCGCGTGACGACGAGGCCGTACTTGTTGGTCGTCTTGGTCAGGCGGCGCAGGAGGAACGTGTTGCTCATCGTGGAGTCGACGCTCGTGCTGCTGTCGGTGTAGTAGACCGTGCTCGGGCCGAGCTGGGCCGTGCCGGCGCCGACGGTGTTGAGCACGTTGACGAACTGGCCGATCTCGTCCTCGAGGAGAGTGACGGTGCCGCGCGGGGAGCCGTTGAGCGTGAGGTTTGACTCGATGTGATCGATCGGCTTGGTTCCGTTGCCCTCGATGATGCCGTCGACGCTGTTCTCGCCGGCGCTCCAGAGCACACCATTGGAGAAGCTGAGTGTCGTGATGTCGAAAAGCGTGTCGGCTGCAAGGGTTGTGAGTCGTTGGGTCTTGGCCTTCGGCTCGCCCAGGTCGGCCCCGGTCACGGGTGCTCCCGTTCGGGTGCCGGCAGTGTCGGACGCCGCGACGGCCTTCTCGGTCTGGGTGGAATCAGCTGAAGCCGTACCGGCGGTGAGGCTGATGGCGAGGGTTGCTGCGGTCAGCAGCGCGCCTCCGCGGGCAAGGGTCGTTCTACGCACAGGGGTCTCCCGATGTGTGGTGTTGGGGTGGGTTGGTCGAGCAAGTGTTTCATGGGAGGGGCCCTTTGGGACGTGCTTTCACCAATGCCGCTGAACCTGTTGCGGCGTGGGTGGCTTCGCGTGGTCTGGGGGCCGGCTCAACCCGCTGGAGCGGGCTCCGACGTGGTCGGTTCGGGGGTCGGAACCGGCTGGGTCGTCTCGACCGGCTCGGGCTCGCTCGTCGTGGCACTGGTCGCCGGCGAAGGCGTTGTCGCGGAGGGATCTCCGGAGTCGGCGGGCTCGGGTGGGGTGGCTGAACCGTCGGTTGTCGGCGTCGGATCCGTGACGGGCTCCTCCTGGTTCAACGTCTGGTCCTCGTCCACGACCGCCAGGATTCGCTCCTCGAACTGCTCCAGGCGGTCCTGGATCTCCGACAACGGCACGTCCTCGATCGTGGCCCCGAAAGCCGCGATCTCCTCCCACAGCGCGGCGATCTCGCGCATCGCGTCCTCCGACAGTGGGCCGTCCAGCGTCACGAAGAGCTGGGTCGCCAAGGCGTAGGTCAGGCAGTTGGTGCAGTCATAGTTGACCGCCGCGGCGATGTTCTGCGGTGCCGCGACGTGGTTGTCGCCCGTCACCAGCACGACCTGGAAGGCGATGGAGACCGCAGCGCAGTCCGAGCAGCTCGCGAGCGCGTACGACTCGTTCTTCTGCAGGGCCGGCGAGTCACCGGTGACCCAGACGAGCGCGAAGGCGATGTCGTACTGGATCGTGCCGTCCTCGGTGTTGACGGCCAGTGCCTGGTTGTCACCCTTGCCGGGCTTGAGCGGCTTGTTGAAGGGGAAGACCCACGACTCGGCGTGGCCCGAAGCCGGCTGCTCCCGAGGCACGAGGACGAGGGCGAGCTGGGGTGCCTCACGCGTGGGGCGTGCGTCGGCGTCGGGCCAGGCGGTGGCGAGCGTGCCCCGCTGCCCGACGGACAGGCCCGTCGGCGCGTCGTGATTGATCGGCAGTGTGTTGGCGGCATCGACGAGCGTGCCTCGCTCGTACGGCATGATCGGACGGTAGTTGTCGCCTCGGGGCCACCAGGCGAATGCGAGCGCCGCGACGAGGGCCGCGGCGATCAGGGCGACGCCCGACCTCCGCACGGGCCTGCCCTCCGTACTCCGCCAGGCACCGCCGCCGACCTGCTTGACGAGCCGTCCGAGGATCAGCACCGAGGCGACGATCGGAAACGTGAGCGCCAGCATGCCCAGGAGGCGACCTGCGCCTCCGACGAGATCCCCGTCGCCGAAGGCCGCGGACATCAGGTCCTGCTGACGACCGAGGCTCGACCAGGCGGTGCCGATCACGCGGGGCAGCGTGATCACGAGCGTGAACAGGGAGAACGCCAGGATCGGGACGACCAGAAGGACCCAGACCGAGACGACCGACCGGGCCCACGGCTTGAGGACCGTAGCCTCGGGCGATGACCAGCGCCACGGCAGGAGGCCGATCAGGGTCGGCTTGATGCGGTGGAACAGGTCGGGCACGCCGGTGAGGTCGGCCAGGACGTGGTAGCCGTCGAAACGTACGAGCGGCGTGAGCTGGCGGATCATCTGCAGGATCTGCGCGACGACGACGAGCAGCAGCGCGTCATAGCTGGTGGCCCACCAGGCGCCGACGATCGCGATTGCGACGATGGCGTTGAAGTAGAGGCCGCCGAGATCGGTACGCAGGCGACCGCCCCGGCCGAGCCGGTAGGAGTCCGTGACGTCGGTGTAGAACGCCGGCCACACCAGGTAGATCCCGGTGCCCATCGCGCCCGGCGTGGCGCCGCCACGGCGGGCGGCGGCAGCGTGGCCGAACTCGTGGAAGCCGGCGGACAGGACCGTGACCACCACGACCACCAGGAACAACGCCGGCCGGTTGAAGGCCTGGCTAGTCGCCGAAGCCAGGCCCTTGTCGAACAGGAGCCACCACGACACCAGGGCGAACGCCGCGAGGACGAGAGTCACCAGCGCGGGATGGAACAGGAAGGTGAACGGACTGGTCAGGCGCCGGGTCCGCTCAGGATCGGTGACCGCGTATCTGAACCGGAGACCCAGCAGCGGCTGCGCCTTCTTCGTCTCCGGCTGGGTGCCGTCCGCGTTGGCCAGCAAACCGGTGTGACGGAGCTTGGTCTCGACCAGGGTGCGTACGTTGTCCTCGGAGACTTGGGTGCCGGTCTCGGCGGTGACTGTGTGGGCGATCTGGCTGTACGTGCGCCGGCCATCGCACGCGGCCAGAATCTCGTGGAGCAGGGGCGTCAGCTGCACGACCTGGCCGTCTGCTCGGCGCGCCAGGGCCGGCGGGACCCGGTAGCCCGAGCCTGGCATCTGGCCGATGAGCTGGACGTTGTCCGCGCGCAACGGGACGTCGGTCGCGGTGACCGTCGTGACGACCCCGGGGACCGACGCGGCGGAAGCGGCGTCGCCCCCCGGTGAAGGGGTGCTCATCGGGACTGCTGCTACTGCTCGATGTCGGACGACTGGTCGGACGTCGCTTCAGCAGAGCCGGTGATGTCCTGGTTGATGATGGCGTCCTGCTCTGCCACCGCCACGGCATCGCTGTCGACCGACCCGATGTTGGCAGCGACTGCGGCATCGATCGGCGCTGCGACGTTGGCGTTGGCCGCGACCGCACCGTTGATGGGTGCGGCGATGTCGGCATCGGCATCCACGTTGACGTCGACGTCGAGCAGGTTGCCGTCGAGCGAGCCGATGCTGCCCGCGTCCGGGATCGCAGCGGCGGTTGCGTCGGCGGGGGCCGGGGCGTCCGTGCCGATCGTGTCGTCGCTCTGGTCGAGGCCGCTGTCCTGCGTCGCGGTCGCTGTGGCGTCGGCGTCGATGCCCTGGTCGATCATGACGCCCTGGTCGCTGAGCGCCTGGGCCGTCGATCCCTCCGACAGGATGTTGGCGCCGGCGGCCGCATCGATCGGGGCTGCGACGTTGGCGTTGGCGGCGACGGCGAGGTCGATCGGCGCTGCGGCGTCAATCGCGAGATCGATGTCCGCGTTGAGGTCGAGGATCGAGACGACTTCCTTGTCAGGAAGGGCGGTCGCGCCCTGTGCCTCGAGCTCCTCGTCAGAAAGGCCGGCGGGGTCCTGGTCATTCATGATCATTTCTCCATCCCGACGGAGCCGGGTTTGCCCCGTCGCTCGTGGAGCGATACCCGTGGAGCCCATGCACCAAACTCGGAAAAAGTCCCGAACCGGGCCGATCTCGGGCTAGTCCTGGAGCATCGCGGCGTTGAGGGTCGCCTCCGGCACGCCGAATCCCTCGACCAGCGTCAGGGTGTGCGGGCGCAGCTTGTCCAGCAGCTCGTTGACGAGCGAGGTCACGGTCTTGGCGCGGGTGTCGGCGAGCCGGTTGTGGCCCATGAACCAGGCCAGGTCCTCCTCGATCGACGTCAGCGCGTAGAGCGAGCAGACGTCGCGCAGCAGCTCTGCGGCCTCGGCGCTCTCGCAGCGGGCGATGCCGGCGGTGAAGGCTTCCAGGACGACGCGCTCGATGTGGACCCGCCCGGCGCGGATGACGTGGTCCTGTGCCGCGTTGAACACCGCGAACGCCTCGGCCTTGTCGCCGCCCGTGGCGCGGCGGAGTCGCCGGGCCGCGGTCTCGAGGACGTGCTCCTCACGGTCCTCGAACAGGCTCAGCTGCGTGCCGCGGTCGAGCAGGTCGTGGTTGTCGTCGCTGCGGCCGGGACGTGAGTCGATGAGCCTCTGGATCAGCTGGGCGGCGGCGGTGCGCTCCTTGACGACGTCGGCGACCGTGCTGGCCGCGAAGCGTACGAGGCCAACCGGATCGAGGCCGCCGACCTCCTGGGCGTACGACGTCAGCAGCTCCTTGGCGACGAGCTGGAACAGGACGTGGTTGTCGCCCTCGAACGTGGTGAAGACGTCGGTGTCGCCCTTGAGCGTCGTGAGCCGGTTCTCGGCGAGGTAGCCCGCGCCGCCGCACGCCTCGCGGGCCTCCTGGATCGCCTTGGTCGCGTGCCACGTCTGCGCAGCCTTGAGCCCGGCGGCGCGGGTCTCGAGCTCGCGCAACGCCAGCGGGTCGGGGTTGTCCTCGCTCTGCAGCTTGTCCATGCGGGCGACGAGCTGGTTCTGGGCGAACCGGTAGGCGTACGACCGGGCGATCAGCGGCAGCAGGCGACGCTGGTGCATGCGGTAGTCCATCAGCAGGATCTCGTTGCCGGGTTCGGGGCCGAACTGGCGACGCTTGAGGGCGTACCGGCCGGCGATGCTGAGCGCGACCTCGGTCGCCGCGCTCGCCGAGCCGCCGACGCTGACCCGACCGCGGATCAACGTGCCGAGCATCGTGAAGAACCTGGCGTTGACGCTGGCGATGGGCGAGGAGTAGGTGCCGCCCTGGTCGACCTGGCCGTACTTGTTGAGCAGGTTCTCGCGGGGGACGCGCACGTGGTCGAACACGATGCGACCGTTGTCGACCGCGCCGAGCCCGCCCTTGTGCTTGTCGTCCGAGGTCGTGATGCCGGGCAGGTCGTTGCCCTCGTCGTCACGCAGCGGCACGACGAAGCAGTGCACGCCATGGTTCTCGCCCTTGGTGATGAGCTGCGCGAAGACCGCGGCGACCTGGGCGTGCGCGGCGGCACCGCCGATGTAGTCCTTGCGCGACGACGGCGTCGGCGAGTTGATGACGAACTCCTCGGTCGCCAGGTCGTACGTCGCGGTGGTCTCGAGGCTCTGTACGTCGCTGCCGTGGCCGGTCTCGGTCATCGCGAAGCAGCCGATGATGTCGAGGTTGATGAGGCCGGGGATGTACTTCTTGTGGTGCCTTTCGGTGCCGAGGTTCTCGATCGCTCCGCCGAACAGCCCCCATTGCACGCCGGCCTTGACCATCAGTGAGAGGTCGAACTGGGCGAGCATCTCGATGCCCGTGACAGCCATCCCGGGATCGCCCGTGCCGCCGCTCTCGACGCGGAACCCGGCCGCGGGGATGCCGGTCGGGACGAGCTTGTGCATCTGCTCCAGGACGCGGGCACGGGCCTCGTCGAGGGTGAGGTCGTGGTTGTACGCGAGGTCGAGGTCGGCGAGCTCCTTGCGGGCTTGCTCCCGGACGTGGCGCCATTTGCCGTCGAGGGCGATGCGGACGTCGTCGCTGAGGGCCATGACCCACAAGGTACTCGCGTGAGGCGTGGTCGGCACGGGTCTCACCTTGTGCTGGTCGGCTGGCAGCGTCTCAGCATTCGAACAGGTGTTCGACAATGTCGCCGGTTTGCCGTAGCGTTGTCAATGCGCCGATCTGGAACGAAATGGATCGGGTGAGAACCCTTCAGTGGGCCCCAAGGTTGATGATGACTCCCTGCCCGTACGGCCTGAAGGCTTCTTGTGTCTGTTGCTCCCGTCGCTTCGCTCCCGCACCCGTTGGTGTGTGCGGTCGAGCAGATCGAGAGCGCACTGGACCGTATGCCTGTCGGTGGGTGGTCCGGTCTGGAACCGGTCGAGGTGCGCGGCCTGGTGGAGCGGTTGATGCGGGTCGAGGCTCGGGTCAAGGCCCAACAGGTCGCCGGCACCAGGGCGTTGGATAAGTCCGGGTTGGCCAAGGCGTCCGGGGCGTCGTCGACCGGTGCGATGCTGGCCGGTGCTTTCGGCGGTGACCGCCGGTCCGGTGACCAGCTGGTGTCCATGGGCAAGGCACTGGAGTCCGCGTCGCGGACTGAGGACGCGCTGGCTCGCGGTGACATCGGGTCGGCGCAAGCCGCGATCATCGCCAACGCGGTCGCTGACCTGCCCGAGGACACCACGGCGGAGCAGAAGCAGGCCTGTGAGGACACGTTGATCGGCGACGCCGGCCGGTACTCGTTGAAGGACCTGCGGTCGCGGTCCAGGCGGATCACGGACCAGTTCAAGCCCGAGCCCGAGGTCGACGAGATCGAGAACCAGACCTTGGAACGGCAGGAGAAGGACGCCTGGCGGCGTTCGGAGTTCTGGATGGTCAACGACGGTGACGGGACCTGCCGCGGCGGGTTCCGGATCCCCGAGGCCCAGGCCGACATGCTCAAGACCGCGATCGAGGCCATCTCCGCACCCCGCCGCGACCACCTCCACGACCAGACCCCTGCTGCGGAGTCCTACTACGACAAAGACCTGGAGCACCGGCACCGCCTCGGCATGGGGTTCGCCGAGCTCTGCAACCACCTGCCCGGCGACACCCTCCCCGGCAAGGGTGGACTCGGCGCCACGTTGATGGTCCGCTTCGACTACGACACCCTTCTCCGGGGCATCAAGCCGGCCACGTTGTCCACCGGCACCCGCATCAGCGCCGGGCAGGCCCGGCAGATGGCCTGCCGGCTCGGCATGATCCCGCAGGTCTTCAACGGCAAATCGCTCCCTTTGGATCACGGACACGAGCAACGGGTCTTCACCAAGGCCCAGAAACAAGCCCTGGACAACCGTGACGGCGGCTGCACCTTCCCCGGCTGCGACAGGCCACCCGAATGGTGCGAAGCCCATCACTGGCGCACCCGATGGGCCGACGGCTCCGAGACCAGACTCGACGACGGGGTTCTGATCTGCCCCTTCCACCACCGCACCGTCCACGACAACGGCTGGGCCATCAGGATGAGCCCAATCGACGGCTACCCCGAATACCGGCCACCCGGAACCGACACCTGGAAACGAAACCACCGCTGGCGACCCTGATCGGTGGGGGCGCCTCTGCCTCAAAGCCCCCGTCTGCCCGGTCCTAGGCTGGTGCCATGTCCGGACCCGTCACCGTCTCCATCACCCGAAAGGTCGATCCGTCGCAGGAGGACCAGATGCTCGCGTGGCTGCGGGCCGGGTTCGAGCTGGCCGAACGGTTCGAGGGTTACCTCGGCTCAGGCTGGGTGCGACCGTCACCCGGATCGGCCGAGTGGCACATGCTCTATCGCTTCTCGTCGCAGGATTCGCTCGAGGCGTGGGAGCTGTCGGCGCAGCGCCGCTGGTGGCTCGACTCGGCGCAGGGATTCGTCGACGAGGCAGCGCGTGAGCACCGCACGGGAATCGAGGGTTGGTTCGACGAGCCCTCGAGCGTCGACGTCGAGGACCTGCGGCCTGTCGCGCCGGCACCGCCGCGGTGGAAGCAGATGTGCGCGATCTTCATCGTGTTCTACCCGCTGAGCCTGGCCGCCAACTACGTCGCCAAGGATTTCGCTGCGGACTGGTGGCTCCCGTTGCGGGTGCTGGCGATCGTCGGGGTCATGACGCCGCTCATGACCTACGTTGCCCTGCCGTGGATCACCCGGCTGCTGCACGGGTGGCTCAACGCGGCGCGTACGCCATGAGCGGCTCGCTGCTGGTCGCCGGCACGACGTCGGACGCCGGCAAGAGCATCGTCACGACCGGCCTGTGCCGCGCGTTCGCGCGTCGCGGGCTCAAGGTCGCGCCCTACAAGGCGCAGAACATGTCCAACAACTCGATGGTCTGCGGGGACGGCGCAGAGATCGGCCGGGCCCAGTGGGTCCAGGCGCTCGCCGCCGGGGCCGTGCCTGAGGCCGCGATGAACCCCGTGCTGCTCAAGCCGGGCGGCGACCGCAAGAGCCACGTCGTCGTCATGGGGAGGCCGGCCGGCGAGATCTCCTCGGCCGAGTTCATCGGCGGGCGTACGCACCTGGCCGCGGCGGCCCACGCGGCATACGACGACCTGGCTTCGCGCTTCGACATCGTGGTCAGCGAGGGTGCCGGCAGCCCCGCCGAGATCAACCTGCGCGCCGGTGACTACGTCAACATGGGACTTGCGCGTCACGCCGACATCCCGACGGTCGTGGTCGGCGACATCGACCGCGGTGGAGTGTTCGCCGCGATGTACGGCACCGTGGCGCTGCTCGAGCCCGAGGACCAGCGGCTCATCGCCGGATTCGTGGTCAACAAGTTCCGCGGCGACGAGACGCTGCTCAGGCCCGGGCTCGACCGGCTCGAGTCGCTGACCGGGCGCCGGGTCTTCGGTGTGCTGCCGTGGAGCCCCGACGTCTGGCTCGACTCCGAGGACGCCCTCGACCTCGAGGGCCGGCGTTCGGCCGACCGTGACGCCGCGCTGCGGGTCGCGGTGATCCGGATGCCGCGCATCAGCAACTTCACCGACGTCGATGCCCTGGGCCTCGAGCCGGGTGTCGACGTGGTGTTCGCCGCAAAGCCGCAGGACCTCAGCGGCGCCGACGTCATCGTGCTGCCCGGCACTCGCGCCACGATCTCCGACCTCGCCTGGCTGCGCTCACGGGGCCTCGACCAGGTGGTCCTGCAGCATGCCGCGGCCGGACTGCCGGTGATGGGCATCTGCGGCGGCTTCCAGATGCTGGGGCGCACCGTCAGCGATCCCGACGGCGTCGAGGGCGAGGCCGGCGCGTCGGTCGAGGGGCTCGGTCTGCTCGACGTCACGACGACGTTCGAGGCCGACAAGGTCCTGCGGCTGCCGACCGGCTCGGCACTCGGCACCGATGTCGCGGGCTACGAGATCCATCACGGCCGCATCGCGCAAGGGCACGACGAGCCGTTCCTCGGCGGTGCTCGGTCGGCGAACGTGTTCGGCACGATGTGGCACGGCAGCCTGGAGTCCGACGGGTTCCGCAAGGCGTTCCTCGCCGAGGCGGCCAGGCTGAGCGGTCAGGCGTACGAGCCGTCGGAGGTCAGCTTCGCGGCGAGCCGTGAGCGGCGCCTCGACCTGCTGGGTGACCTGGTCGAGCGGCACCTCGATGTCGACGAGCTGCTCGCGATCGCCACGGACGGTGCGCCTGCCGTTCCGCTGCTGCCGCCGGGAGCCCCCTCATGACGGTCCTCGTGCTCGGCGGTACGTCCGAGGCCCGCGAGCTGGCGGTGCTGCTGCAGGACGCCGGCGTGCGTTTCGTTTCGTCCCTCGCCGGCCGGGTCGCCCGCCCCCGGCTCCCGGTCGGGGCGGTACAGATCGGCGGGTTCGGCGGGGTCCCGGGCCTGCGGTCGTACCTGATGGAGATGCGGATCTCGGCGGTCGTCGACGCGACGCACCCGTTTGCGGAGGGCATGAGCGCCAACGCGCTGGCCGCCTGCCACGCCGACGGCGTACCGCTGCTGAGGCTCGAGCGGCCGGGCTGGTCCGAGGCGCCCGGCGCGGATCACTGGCACTGGGTCGACGACCACGACGAGGCTGCCGGCCTGACCGCGACCTTGGGCGACCGGCCGTTCCTGACTGTCGGGCGCCAGTCGCTCCACCGGTTCGTGGATGCGCTGGCCGGCAAGCCGGCGCTCGTCAGGGTCGTCGATCCGCCGGACTTTCCATTGCCCGAGCCGTGGACGCTGCTGCTGAGTCGCGGACCCTACGGGCTCGAGGACGAGCGCGAGGTCATGGCCGACGTCGACGTGCTGGTCACGAAGGACTCCGGCGGCTCCTACACCTGGGCCAAGATGCAGGTCGCCAACGAGCGTGGCATCCAGGTCGTGATCGTCCGGCGTTCAGCCGTGCCGGCCGAGGTGGAGCTGGTCAGCGACCCTGTCGCTGCCGCCGCCTGGGTCACAGCCCGCCAGTGACCCGGATCGTCGTCGCGGTGACGTAGGCGGCCTCGGGCCGGAACAACCATGCGACCGCGCCGGCCACATCGTCAGGTTCGCCGGCTCGGCCCAGCGGGACACGTCCGGCAACCCGGTCAGCGCGGCCAGGGTCACCGGCATCGGCGTGGATGTCGGTGCGGATGATGCCCGGCGCCACCCCGACGACCCGGATGCCGAGCGGCGCAACCTCCTTGCCGAGCCCCAGCGTCAGGGCATCGACGCCGGCCTTGGCTGCGGCATAGTGGACGTACTCGCCGGGCGAGCCGAGCGTCGCTGCGCCTGACGAGATGTTGACGATCGTGCCCCCGTGGCCGGTCATGGCCTGCACCGCCCGCCGGGCGCACAGCACCGCGGACGTGAGGTTGAGGTCGATGACGGATCGGATGACGTCTGGATCGGTCTCTGCCAAGGGTCCGATGTGAAGGGTCGCCCCCGCGTTGTTGACGAGCCCGGTCAGTGGGCCGACCCGCTCCGCGGCAGCGAACAGCGTGTCGAGTCCTTCTGCGGTCGTGACGTCAGCTCGTACGGGGGTCACCACGTCGAGCTCGTCCGCGAGGGCCGCGGCGCTGGCGTCGTCGCGGACGTACGAGGCGATGACCTCGTGGCCGTCCGCGACGAGCGCGCGGGTGACGGCCGCTCCGATGCCACGCGTGCCACCTGTGACGATCGTCGTCATCGGCGGCGCCTGAGTGCGATGCCGACACTGAGCGCGAGGGCGCCGAGTCCGACGGCGTCCGCGAGGCGTACGGACCGGTCGATGTCGGTGGGCAGGGCGGTCGGCCCGTCGCCGAGGACGGGGCGGTGCTCGACCCGGGCGCCATAGACGTTCGTGCCGCCCAGCCGCACGCCGAGCGCTCCGGCGAATGCCGCCTCGACCGGCCCCGCGTTGGGGCTCGGGTGGCGGTGCGCGTCGCGGGTCCACGTGCTGAGCGCGCTGGTGCCACTGCCGCCGACCGTGGGTGCGAGTGCGGCGGCGAGCAGCGCCGACGCGCGGGCCGGCACGAGGTTAAGCACGTCGTCGAGCCGCGCGGAAGCCCAGCCGAAGTTGCGGTAGCGCTCGCTGCGGTGCCCCACCATCGCGTCGAGCGTGTTCGCCGCACGGTATGCCGCGATGCCGGCGACCCCGCCGACCGCTCCGGCGAGCAGGGGCGCGACGACCGCGTCAGACGTGTTCTCGGCGACGGACTCGACGACGGCCCGCGAGATCTCCTGCTCATCGAGCTCCGACGGGTCGCGGCCGACCAGGTGCGTCAGCTGCTCGCGGGCGGCCGGCAAATTGTCGGCATCGAGCCACGCGCGGACGTACGACGCCTCCTTGGAGAGTGAGCGGCCGCCGAGCGCGGCCCACGTCGTGGCGGCGGTGAGGAGCATACGCATCACCGGTCGGCGAGCAGTCATCCGCTCGGCCAGGAGTCCGGCGGCGCCGACGCCACCAACCAGCACGGAGGCGTAGGCGAGCCCAGCGTTGCGGTTGTCGCGGTAGACCCGTCGCTCGACATCGCGTGCCATGAGGCCGAAGCCGGCGACGGGGTGGAAGCGCGCCGGATCGCCGAAGAGCCGGTCCGCGGCGTACCCGAGCGCGAGTCCTGTGGCACGTGCGCGCATCGGGCTCCTCAGGGGCGGTCGTGGTCGGTAAGGTGAAGTCGACAGTAGCGAGGTGCGATGAAGATCCTGATCACGGGCGGTGTGCGCTCCGGCAAGTCGTTCCACGCGGAGTCGTTGTTGCTGGCGGAGCCCAAGGTCACGTACGTCGCGCCCGGGCCGCTGGCCGATCCGGTCTCGGACCCCGAGTGGGCGGCGCGGGTCGCACGGCACCAGAGTCGCCGCCCGGCGTACTGGACGACGGTCGAGACGAGCGACCTCGGCGAGGCGGTCCGTTCGGCCGATGGGGCGGTGCTGATCGACTGCCTCGGCACGTGGGTCACCTCGATCATCGACGAGCTCGATGGCTGGGACGCGGTGCTCGAGGACTGGGAGCCGGTGCTGTTCGAGCGCCTCGACGACGCATTGACCGCGATCGCCGAGCACGAGGGCACGGTCGTCGCGGTGACCAACGAGGTCGGCATGAGCGTCGTCCCGGAGCGCCTGTCGGGCCGCGTCTTCCGCGACATCCTGGGCACGGTCAACCAGCGGGTCGCCGAGGAGTGCGAGGACGTCATGCTTGTCATCGCCGGCCGCGCCCTGCGCCTGTGACTGGGTGGCGGTCTAGAGGTCTTTGGCGAAGCAGAGGGAGATGTCGCTGTCGGCGTAGTGACCGAAGTTGGGGATGCGCTCGTAGCCGGCTGACTCGTACAGGCCGATCGCCTCCGGCTGCGCGTCGCCGGTCTCCAGCAGCAGCCGGGCCCAGCCCAGCGAGCGGGCGTGCTCCTCGAGCCCCGCCAGGACGATCCGCGACAGTCCGCGACCCCGGTGCTCCAAGGGCACGAACATGCGCTTGATCTCGCCGCTCGTCTCGTCGATCGCTCGCAGGCCGCCGCACGCGACGGCCCGATCATCGTCTCGCAGCAGGAAGAACGCCGTGATGTCGTCGGCGCTGGGCGCGGGTCCGGGTTCGCTGTCGGGCGTGCCGTAGCGCTGCTCGATGTCGACGCGTTGGGCCGCACGGAGTGCCTCGGCGTCGGGATCCGACCACTCACAGGGGATGAGCTTCACGCGCCCAATTCTTCAGGAGGCGGCCACGAGCATCGCCGCCAGGGTGACCTCGATCGCGGCGCCGAACACGTCGCCGGTCACGCCGCCGAACCGGGCGACGCAGCGGTATGTCAGCACGGCTCCGACGAGCAGGCCTGCACCGGCGACGACGAGCCCGCGCCACCACGGCCAGCCCGCCCAGTCGACCACGTCGACACAGACCACCGCGACGATGAGCCAGGTCAGCACCGTCATCGCGCGCACGACCGTCCCGGCGTACGTCACCGCGAGCCCGTCGACGCGTGCCGCCGGGACTCCGCGGGCGCAGCACACCGACAGGATCGCCCGCGAGGCGCAGACGAGCACACCGGCGACAACCGGACCCCGGGGTGCGGCGAGGACGGCCGACAGTGACGCGGCCTGAATGCCGAGCACCACGACGAGCGCCGCGGCGCCGGCAGGGCCCGCGGTGCCGCCCTTCATCACCGCGAGCGAGCGCTCACGGTCGTACGAGGCCGTGAGGCCGTCGGCGACGTCCGAGAGCCCGTCGAGGTGCAGTGCCCGGCTGCCGAGAGCGAGTGCGCCGACGGCGACCAACGCGACCGCGAGCGGGGCAAGCTCGAGCTCGCGCCCGCCCCAGCAGATGAGCCCGACGAGCACGCCGAGCGGTGCCACTGCGAAGGGCGCGAGCAGCATGGCCCGCCCGGCGACCTCCCGGTCGACCGCCGTCGGGTGCCGCCACCGCAGGGCGGTCAGCGTGCCGACGGCGAGTCGCCAGGAGTCGTTCACATCAGGTCGGCGAGCAACGCCACGTCGGAGAGCAGCAGGGCCGCCGAGCGTACGAGCGGCACCGCGGCCACCGCACCGCTGCCCTCGCCGAGCCGCATGCCGACGTCGAGGATCGGCTCGAGTCCGAGCTTGTCGAGGGCCAACGACTGGGCCGGCTCGGTCGACCGGTGGCCGGCCGCGAACCAGGCGGCAGCGCCCGGTGCCAGCCGATCGGCCATGACGGCCGACGCGACCGAGATGACGCCGTCGAGCAGGACGGGCACGCCGGCACGGGCAGCGGCAGCCATGAAGCCGGCCGCAGCGGCGAGGTCGGCGCTGCCCAGCGCGGTGAGCGTCTCGACGGGATCGGCCGTACGCTCTCCGGCTCGGTCGAGGGCCTGCTGCACGACCGCCATCTTGTGCACGAGTGCGGGCTCGTCGATCCCCGTGCCACGGCCGGTGACCTCGGTCGCCGGGAAGCCGAGCGAAGCCGCGATCAGGGCCGCGGCGGGGGTCGTGTTGCCGATGCCCATGTCGCCACTGATCAGGAGCTGTGCGCCGGCGGCGATCTCCTCGGCCGCGACAGCCTCGCCGGCGGCGATGGCCTGCAGCGTCTCATCGGTCGTGAGGGCGTCCTCGAGGTGGATCGCGCCGCTGCCGCGACGGACCTTGAACGCCGTGACCTCCGGCGCAACGCCCTCGAGGTCGTCGTCGACGCCGAGGTCGAGCACCCGCACGGTCACGCCGTGCTGGGCGGCGAGCACCGAGACGCCGGCCTTGCCCATCAGGAACGTGCGAACCATGGCCGGCGTGATGGCCTTGGGGAACGCCGAGACGCCGTGGTCGGACACGCCGTGATCGCCGGCGAAGATCACCGCGCGCACGCGGTCGATCGGGACCGGGGGCACCGAGCCCTGGGTCGCGGCGACCCAGACGGCGAGGTCGCCCAGCCGGCCGAGCGCACCGGGCGGGGTCGCGAGTCCGGCGAGGCGCTCGTTGGCGGCGGCCCGGACGTCGATGGACGGGGCGGCGACCGCTTCGTACGCGCTCACAGGCTGGCCGCCAGATCGCGGCGGGCCTGGCTTGCGGACTCCTGGGCGTACAGCTTGCCGATCAGGCCGGTCAGCGCGATGCCGATGACACCCCAGAGGGTGGCCAGGGTCATGAGCGAGCCGCGGCGGAAGTACCAGAGCGTGTCGGCCGGGAAGTCGCCGATCTCGTTGACCGTCGGCATGAGCTCGCCGGCGAGGACCACGACCGCGAGGTAAATCGCCGCGCTGACCACCACCGCCGTGTAGGCGCCGAGGCGTTCGAGCAGTGCGCGGAACAGCAGCACCACGGCGATCATCGCGACGACGGAGATGGCGAGCATCACGAAGTACTGCGTCGTGCGCGCGCCGATCGTGTCCGCGTCGCCGACGGCCGGCGGGGTGGCGGGGTACTTGATGAACGGTACGAGGGCGACGGAGATGAAGCCGAGCGCCGCGACGAGCGCCGTCGACTGGCTCGGGCGCAGGCGGCCGATGCGGCCCAGCGCGAAGGCGGAGGCCAGCGCGACGATGCCGCCGAGCGCGATGCCGGTCGGGACGGTCGCGGTGAGGAGGCCCCACGTCGACTGGTTCTGGCGCGAGACGACGGTGCCGTTCTCTTCATGCGTGTGCTCGGCGGCGCCGGCCTCATCGTGGTGATGGCCGGACTCGGCCGACTCAACCTTGATGGCGGCGTCGATGGAGGGCTCGCCGGCGATGTAGGCCACGGCGAACGTCAGGATGCCGGCGATCAAGCCGGCGAGGAGTCCTCGGACGAGGAAGTTGCGGGGGGTCATGTCGGTCCGTTCGGGTATGCCGAATAAGCCGGACCGCGAATGCGGGTCCGGCTTGGTCGGGTCAGATCAGTGGCAGGGGAATCCGAGCAGGTGGCGTCCATCGTGGACCCACTCGTGGATGGCCGTGCCCGCCGGGAGCGACACTGCGCCCTGGTCGGCGCTGATGAAGAACAGGACGAAGGCTCCGAGGAGACCGAAGAACAGCGCCCAGGGGGCGAGCTCGCGAAGAGGGATCGACGGGATCTCGATCTCGGGTGTTGCGGTGATGGCCTGTGACATGAATTCTCCTGAGGGGATGATTGCGTCCCATGAATGGATGAAATTCCGAGGCGTTGGGTCTGGCTCCACTCGCTGATGCGGGTGTCACAGTAGCGCTACTGCGCCGGAGTCCCACCGGCTTCCTCGACCTCGGTGAAGTCATCCTAGGGCATGGCGACCGCGACCTGTCGAGTGTCGGGATCGACTTGCGTGATGGAACCGTTCGCCGGAAGCTCAGGCCGCTGGCCACTGAGCAGTCCGACGGCAAGACCGATGGTGTCGCCATGGCTGACCGCGACGGTGTGGTGGGGCAGGTCCTGCTCCAGCAGCTGCTGCACGCGGACCAGCACCGACGAGTAGTCCTCGTCGAGACCCTTCTCCAGCAGCAGCGGCTCCTCGACGACCTCGAGCCCGAGCTGTTCGGCGATGATGTCGGCGGTCTGCCTCGCGCGCACGGCGGGTGAGCTGAGGACGCGTACGACACCGCGATCGGCCAGCAGGGCGGCGGTCTGTGCCGCCTGCGCGCGACCGAGCTCGGTCAGCGGCGGGCTCAGCTCGTGCCCCTGCATGCGGTCGATGACGTTCCACGTGGACTGGCCGTGGCGCACCCAGAGGATCATGCGAGTCCTTCGATGTCGGCAACGTCGCCGATCACCGCGACGGCCGGAGCGCCGAGGTCGGCGGCCGCCTCGTCGATCGTGGCGAGCGTCGCGCGTACGACCCGCTGGCTCGGCATCGTGCCGTCGGCGATGACTGCGGCAGGCGTCTCGGGGTCGAGGCCCCCCTCAGCGAGGGCGGCGCAGATCGCGCTGAGCGTGCGTACGCCCATCAGCACCACGATCGTCGTGCCGGAGGCGGCGAGGGCGGCGTAGTCGAGCGTCGAGTCGGGGTGTCCGGGCGGCACGTGGCCGGAGATCACGGTGAAGCCCTGCGTGAGGCCGCGATGCGTGACGGGTATGCCTGCGAGTGCCGGGGCGGCGATCGCCGAGCTGACGCCGGGGACAACCCGTGTCTCGATGCCCGCGTGCAGGCAGGCCAGGAGCTCTTCGCTGCCGCGGCCGAACACGAAGTTGTCGCCGCCTTTGAAGCGCACGACGTTCTTGCCGGACTTGGCGTGCTCGACGAGCAGCTGGTTGATCTCGTCCTGGCTCGTCGACCGGCCGCCGGGGATCTTGGCGACGTCGATGATCTCGGCGTCGGGCCGGGCCCACGCCAGAGCCGCGAGCGGGGCGAGCCGGTCGGTGACGATGACGTCGGCGTTCTCGATCGCCTCGCGTCCGGCGACCGTCACGAGGCCCGGATCGCCGGGGCCGCCGCCGACCAGGGTCACGACACCGGTGTCGAGGATCTGGTCGGGTGCGGTGCGGTCGGCGTGCTGGGTGAGGACGATGCCGGCCTGGTGGACGTCGCTCAGGTCGGCCTCGCGTGCGTGCCAGGTGATCAGCCCGCGGTCCGCGAGGTCCTCGATCGCGGCCGTGGCCGTCGGCGCGACCACGGTGACGACGGCGTCGGCGGCCAGCAGGATCGCGACCTGCGCCGCGGCGCGCGCGTCGCCGCCGATGACGAGGGCGGAGGTGCCGGGGGTCAGGTCCATGGTCCCTCGATCCGCAACGTGGCCAGCAGCTTGCGAGTGGTGTCGGGCTTGCGCACCGCAATGCGTACCCACGTGCCGTCGAGGCCCGGGAACGTGTCGGCGCGCCGAACCGCATAGCCCGCAGCCCGGAGCCGGTCATGGGCGCCGAGGCCGACCTTGGCGAGCACGTACGGTGCGGCGGCGGGCACATGATGGATGCCGAGCTCGGTCAGGCCGTCGGTCAGGACGCGGCGGTGCTGCGCGATCTTGTTCGTACGCTTCGCGGCTTCGGCGAGCGCTTCGGGCGTTGCCGTTGCGATCATCGCGGCGATCGCGGCGGTGGAGACCGACCACGGCGCCTGGTGGGCCTTGAGCTCGGCGAGCAGCTGCGGCGACCCCAGGACATACCCGGCGCGGATGCCGGGGATCGACCACAGCTTGGTGAGGCTGCGGACGACGAGGAGTCCCGGGTCGGGGATCGCCGCTAGCGAGTGACGCTCGTCGGGGACGGAGTCCATGAACGCCTCGTCGACCACCACGACGCGTCCTGGTCGCATGAGGCGGCGCAGCGACTGCTCGGGGTGCAGGACGCTGGTGGGGTTCGTGGGGTTGCCGATCATGACGAGGTCGGCGTCCTCGGGAACCTGTGCTGGGTCGAGGACGAAACCGTTCGCGGGATCGGTGAGGACGTGCTCGGGGTGATGGCCGGCAGCGGCCAGGGCGACGTCGGGCTCGGTGAACTGGGGGTGCACCACGACGGGCCGGCGCCAGGCGCGAGCCCGGGCGATGAGCCCGAAGGCCTCGGCGGCTCCGGCGGTCGGCAGCACCTCGTCGGTGCGGCGGCCATGGCGCTTGGCGATGGCGTGCTGCGCTGCCTCGGCGTTGGGGTAGGCACCGATGTCGGCGAGGCTGTCGCGCAGCGCCACGTCGAGCCACTGCGGGCGTACGTCGTCGTGGATGTTGACCGCAAAGTCGATGAGGTCGGAGGAGAGCTCGCGATCCCCATGGAACGCGAGATCCGGTGGTTGAGGTGCGGAGCGAAGCGGAGCCTCGAAACCACCGTGGTTTCGAGACGCCTCGTTCCTCGCCTCCTCAACCACCGAACTCGGCACGTACGCGTGCACGGCTTCGGCGAAGCGCTGCGCCATCTTCGGGTGACCGGCCCAGTGGGTGTGGAGGTACGAGGCGTGCAGCGTCGCTGAGCCGAAGCCGTGTGGCTGTCCGTCGACCAGCCAGGCAGCCTCGGCTGAGGCCGGGGTGACCGTGGTCCGGTGGAACTCGTGGCCGGTGACCCGGGTTCCCGCCACACCGGTCAGCTGGTCGGCGGGGACGATCGCGGTGCGGTACGAGAGGGTGAGCCTCGGCGTCATGACCGCCTCGGCATCGAGGGCGCCGACCATCGGCATGTCGTCGACCGTGCGGCAGAGGTAGAGCAGCCCGGCGCACTCGGCGTACGTCGGCATGCCGGAGTCGACCGCTGCCCGCAGGGCCTCACGAAGCGGCGCGTTGGCGGACAGCCCGGCGGCGTGCACCTCGGGGAAGCCGCCGCCGAGGTAGAGCCCGGCYGTGCCTTCTGGCAGCGCTTCGTCGGCGAGCGGGTCGAACGTCACCACGTCGCAGCCGGCCGCGCGGAGCAGCTCCTCGGTCTCGGCATAGCGGAACGTGAAGGCACGCCCGCCCGCCATCGCCACGACCGGCCGGCCCTCGGAAGGGGCGCTGATCTCGTTGGCCGCATCCCAGGGCTCGGCGTCCAGGTCTGGCGCGGAGTGGGCAAGGGCCAGGAGCTGCTCGAGATCGATCTTCTCGGCGATCTGGGCGGCGAGCCGGTCCAGGGCGTGCGCTGCGTCGTCACGCTCGGCGGCTGGTACGAGCCCGAGGTGACGCGACGGGGCGACGATGCCGTCGTCGCGCTGCAGCACGCCGAGCACTGGAAGCCCGGTCGACTCGAGCGCGCTGATGACCTCTCCGGCATGCCGCGGCGAACCGGCCTTGTTGAGGATCACGCCGACGATGCGCACGGACGGGTCGAACGCGACCATGCCCTGCACCAGCGCGGCGATCGAGCGGGAGGCGTGCGAGATGTCGACGACCAGGACCACGGGCGTACGCGTGACGGTGGCGACGTGAGCGGTCGAGGCGAATCCTTCGCCGCCGATCTGTCCGTCGTACAGGCCCATGACGCCCTCGATGATCGCGAGGTCGGCGCCACGAGCGCCGTGCAGGAGCAGCGGGACGAGGCGTTCCTCGCCGACGAGGTGCGGGTCGAGGTTGCGGCCGGGCTTGCCGGTGGCGAGCGCGTGATAGCCGGGGTCGATGTAGTCGGGGCCGACCTTGTGGCCGGACACGTCGTGGCCGCCGCGGGACAGCGCCGCCATCAAACCCGTGGCGACGGTCGTCTTGCCGTGGCCCGAGGCGGGTGCGGCAACGATCAGCCGGGGGAGGCCTACCATTCGATGCCCCGCTGACCCTTCTGGCCGTTGTCGAACGGGTGCTTGACGTGCTGCATCTCGGTCACCAGGTCGGCGATCTCGACGAGCTTGGGGTCGGCGTTGCGGCCGGTGATGACGACGTACTGCCGGCCGGGCCGGTTGGCGAGGGTCTCGACGACGTCGTCGACGTCGACCCAGCCCCACTTCATGGGATACGTGAACTCGTCGAGCACATAGAGGTCGTGCGTCTCGGCGGCGATGCGGCGCTTGACCTCGGCCCAGCCCTCGGCGGCGTCGGCGGCATGGTCCTCGTCGGAGCCCTCCTTGCGCGACCACGACCAGCCGGAGCCCATCTTGTGCCACTCGACGGGTCCGCCCTCGCCGGTCTCCTCGTGCAGCTGGCCGAGGCGTTCGAGCACAGTCTGCTCGCCGATGCGCCACTTGGCGGACTTGACGAACTGGAAGACGCCGACGTTCCACCCCTGGTTCCACGAGCGGATCGCGAGGCCGAACGCTGCGGTCGACTTGCCCTTGCCGTTGCCCGTGTGGACCATCAGCAGCGGTCGGTTTCGGCGCTGCCTGGTGGTGAGGCCGTCGTCGGGGACGGCAACCGGCTGACCCTTGGGCATCAGGCGGCTCCCGTCTCGTGGAGGCCGGAGCGGACGACATCGGTGAGCGCGGACGCGCTGACTTCGCCGAGGGGTACGTACTCGGCCATCAGGTGGTCGGCCAGCTGGTGCGCGAGGCCCATGCGGAACTTCCCGGTCTCGCAGTCGATGACCAGGCTGGCGAGTCCGGTCGCGCCGAGGTGCTTGGCAACCTGGTGCGCGCGGGCGAGGGCGTTGTCGCCGTACGTCGCCCGGCCGTCGGTGATGACGACGAGCAGGGGTCGGCGGCGCGGGTCGCGTACGCGCTCGAGTCGCAGCACGTCGGCGGTCTTGAGCAGCGCCTCGGCCAGCGGCGTGCGGCCACCGGCGGGCAGCTCGGCGAGCCGGGTCGCGGCGATGTCGATCGAGCCGGTCGGCGGGAGCGCGAGCTCGGCGCCGTCCTGGCGAAACGTGATGAGCCCGACCTTGTCGCGGCGCTGGTAGGCGTCCATCAGCAGCGACAGGATCGCGGTCTTGACCTGCTCCATGCGCTTGCGCGCGGCCATCGAGCCGGAGGCGTCGACGCAGAACAGGATCAGGTTGGACTCGTGTCCCTCCTTGACCGCGAGTCGCAGGTCGTCGGCGCGGAACTGCAGGTTGTCGACGCGGCCGCGGGCGTGCTGGTGCGGCGCCGCGGCGCGGATCGTCTCCATGAGGTGGATCGAGCCGCCCTGGCCGGTACGCCGTTGGGCGCCGATGCGCCGGCCGGTCTTGGTGATCGCCCGTGAACGCTTGCCGGACTCACCTGCGCCGGTGCCGCCGACGGTGAACAGCCGGGGCCGGTAGGGCTGCTGCGGTGCCGCAACCGTGACCTCATCGGCCCCACCCGGCTGCTGCTCCTGCTGCTGTTCGCGCTGGGAGTGACGCTCTTGAGGATCCTCCCGGCGTGTCCCATCAAAAGCGTCACTCTCAGCGGGGTCGGAACCCGGCTCGGAGGGTGACTCTGACTCGGAGGCCTGGGACTCCTGGGTCTCAGCGTCGTCGGTGCCGTCGCCCTCGGGCTCCGGCGGCGGCTCGTCGTCGCCGAGGATCTGGTCGAGCAGGTCCTCGTCGATGCCGGGAGCGTCGAACGGGTTGCGCCGGCGACGGTGCGGCAGGGCCAGCCTGGCCGCAGCGCGGATGTCCTCGCGCAGCACGCTCGTACGCCCGTTCCACGCGGCGTGAGCGGCAGCGGCGCGGGCCGTGACGATGTCGGCGCGCATGCCGTCGACCTCGAACGCGGCACAAACCTCAGCGATCTTGAGCAGCGCCCAGTCGCTGAGGTCGACCTGGTCGACGAGCTTCTGCGCCGACTGGATGCGATCGGTCAGCGTGGCCTCGTCCTCGGCGTACCTCGCGGCGAAGGCGTCAGGATCGGCCTCGTACGCCAGCCGCCGGCGTACGACCTCGACGCGCGTCGAGGGATCACGCGGTGCCGCGACCTCGACCGTCAGGCCGAACCGGTCGAGCAGCTGCGGGCGGAGCTCGCCCTCCTCGGGGTTCATGGTGCCGACGAGCACGAAGCGGGCGGCGTGCTCGACCGAGACACCGTCGCGCTCGACCGTCGAGCGGCCCATCGCGGCGGCGTCGAGCAGCAGGTCGACGAGGTGGTCGTGCAGCAGGTTGACCTCGTCGACGTAGAGGATGCCGCGGTGCGCCCGCGCGAGGAGCCCGGGCTCGTACTCGGTGATCCCGTCCGACAGCGCCTTCTCGAGGTGCAGCGAGCCCAGCACGCGGTCCTCGGTCGCACCGACCGGCAGCTCCACCAGGCGTACAGGCCGGGTCTCGACGTCGACATCGGCGGCGAACGGGCCGTCGGGGGACAGTGGGTTCGACTCGCGCGGGTCGGTCGAGAACCTGTCGCCGGCGATCACGTCGATCGGCGGCAGCACGGAGGCGAGCGCGCGGACCATGGTCGACTTGGCGGTGCCCTTCTCGCCGCGCACGAGCACGCCGCCGATCGCAGGCGAGATCGTCGAGAGGGTCAGGGCAAGCGCCATGTCGTCGGATCCGACGACGGCGCTGAAGGGGTAGTGCTGTGGCATATGGGGCTCCCGCTCGATCTGCCATCGATGACGGGCACGGTTGCGTCCGCCAGTCAGCCTCGAGGCCGGTCTTCGGACTTCCTGGGTTTGACGCCAGGTCACCGCAGCGGGCCCTGTGCCGGATTTGCACCGGCTTCCCGATTCTCCCCGTGAGGGGCACCTCAAGACTGTGCTGGCAAGACTAACGGTTGTGGTCGTATGTCAATAGGTCGCCGGGTTGGCAGACCTTGGGTGGCAGATATCGTCACCCGCATGAGCACACAGGTCACGGTCGTCGGGATCGGCGCGGACGGCTGGACCGGACTGACGTCCCGAGCCAAGGAGCTGGTCGAAGCCGCTGACGTCGTGCTCGGCGGCGAGCGGCACCTCGCGATGCTGCCTTCGACAAGCTCAGGCGAGGGCGCTGACCAAACCCGCGAGCCCTGGCCGTCGCCCCTGCGTGAAGGCTTGCCGGCCCTGCTCGACAAGCACGATGGCAAGAACGTTGTCGCGCTCGCCTCGGGTGACCCGCTCGTTTCCGGCATCGCGACGACACTCGTCGACCTGCTCGGCAAGGATGCCGTCGAGGTCGTGCCCGCGCTCTCCTCGGTCGCCCTGGCCCGCGCCCGGATGCGCTGGTCGGCCGAATCGACCGAGGTCGTGACCCTCGTGGGCCGCGACCCGCACCTGGTCGCCCGGTCGCTGGCGCCCGGCCTGCGGCTGCTCGTGCTGTCGTCCGACGGATCGACTCCTGCTGAGGTCGCCGGACTGCTCACCACGGCCGGATACGGCGCGAGCCCCATGACCGTGCTGGCGGATCTCGGCTCGGAGACCGAGTCGCGTACGGACGGCGTCGCCGCCTCATGGGGCGATCAAGCCGCACCTGACCTCAATGTCGTCGCGGTCGAGCTCGTCAGCTCCGGCGCCACGGTGCTCGGCTTCACCGCCGGCTTGCCCGAGGGCGCTTTCGACCACGACGGACAGATCACCAAGCGGGACGTACGCGCCTCAGCATTGGCCCGCCTCGCTCCGCTGCCGGGCCAGCTGCTCTGGGACGTCGGAGCGGGCGCCGGTTCGGTGGCGATCGAGTGGATGCGCGCCCATCCGACCTGCCGCGCGATCGCGATCGAGGCCCGCGAAGACCGATCCGCGCGGATCGTCCGCAACGCCTCGATGCTCGGCGTGCCGTCCCTCGAGGTGCGGACCGGCCACGCCCCCGAGGCGCTCGAGGACCTGGAGGCGCCCCACGCGATCTTCATCGGTGGCGGCGCGACCGAGGACGGTGTGCTAGACGCGTGCTGGTCAGCGCTTCGCCCGGGCGGTCGCCTGGTCGTCCACGGTGTGACGCTCGAGACCGAGGCGGTGCTCGCGGTCCGCTACGCGCAGCTCGGCGGGGAGCTGACCCGCCTCCACGTGGAGCACGCAGCGCCGATCGGCACGTTCACCGGATGGACCCCCGCCCGCGCGATCATGCAGTGGGCCGTGACGAAGGGCGAGAACGTATGACCGTCCACTTCGTCGGTGCCGGTCCGGGCGCGGCCGACCTGCTCACGCTGCGCGCCGTCGCGCTGCTCAACGCCGCGGACGTGTGCGTCTACGCCGGCACCTACATCGACCACGCCGTGCTCGATCACTGCCCCGAGGGTGCGCAGCTCGTCGACACGCAGGACCTCGACCTCGACCAGATCACCGCCCGCATCGTCGATGCCCACGCGGCCGGACTCGAGGTCGTACGCCTGTGCTCCGGTGACCCCTCGATCTACTCAGCCCTGCACGAGCAGGCCAAGCGGCTCGATGCCCATGGCGTGCCGTGGGACGTGACTCCCGGCGTGCCGGCATACGCAGCAGCGGCGGCCCTGCTCGGCGCCGAGCTCACGGTGCCCGAGGTCGTGCAGTCCGTCGTGCTGACGCGTACGCAGGCCAGGTCGACGGCGATGCCATCGGGCGAGGCGCTGGCAGCCTTCGCGGCGACCGGCTCGACCCTGGTCCTGCACCTCGCGATCACCCGCGCCCGTACGCTCGCCGCCGAGCTCGCGGAGTCGTACGGGGCTGACTGCCCCGTGGCGGTGGTGGCAAATGCGAGCCAGCCCACCGAGGTCGTGCTCCGCGGCACCCTCGGCGACATCGCCGACCAGGTCGAGGCCGCGGGGCTGCGCCAAGCGGCGGTCATCCTCGTCGGCAAGGCGCTCGCCGAGGACGTACGCGGTGGCGAGTCGTACCTCTACGACCCGGCTCGCGACCGCTCCGCCAAGCGCCGCTGAGCTACAACGACAGCTTCGGCATGTCCTGCCATGCCTGGAGGAACCGGGCTTCGGACTCGAGTGCCCGGTTGGCCTCCACGTCGTACAGATGCAGATAGACGAGGTCGTTCTCGCCTCGTCGGCGCGCGTCGGCGGTGAGCTCGAGCAGGAGGTCGCGGACCACGGCGCTGTCGTGGTGCTCGCCGAGGATCCGTTGCAGCTGGTGGGCGGCGCGGGCCAGCTTGGCCGCCCGCTTGGGTCGGATCGGGGTCGCCACCTCGGCTGAGTAGCGCAGCCGCTTGGCGCCCTTGCGGACCTCGTGCAGTGCGACGTCGCGATCGGCAGTCTCGACGGCGGCCGCGACCTCGACCGCCCGAGCCAGCCGCTTGCCGGACTTGGCGACGAGGCGAGGGAGGACCTTCTTCGCCGGCTTCGACGCTCGTGGCGTCAGCGGCGGGTCTGCCAGCAGCGCGTCGAGTGCCTCGAGCAGCCGGGCATGACGGTCGCTGTCGAGCGCGGCCACCGCCTCGTGCCGTCCGGCGACGAGAGCGGCCTCGAGCTTGGCTTCGACCCGTTCGGACACCGGCCCGGCGATGAGCTCTGCGGGCTCGGCGACCAGCAGCTCGGTGAGTCGCTCGCGCGTGACCTGCGCATCACGCGCCACCGCCGACGCGCCAGCCAGCCACCTCAGCTCTCCACGCAGGTGAGCAACGACATCGGGATCGAGGAGCTTTCGGTACGCCGCGAGTGCCGCCCGTAGGCGACGGATCGCGATGCGCATCTTGTGCACCGCGTCGGCCTCGTCCTCGCGGACGCGGGACCCGTGATGCCGGAGCATCGCGACCTGGTCCTCCAGGTAGGACATCAGCAGGACCGAGGCAGGGCTGTTGCGCGTCGGATCGCCCATGTACGACCTCCGCTCCCGGTACCTCGTTCGATCGTAACGGCCGGGGCCTCCGGTGGGACCGCCTCAGACCAGGGCGTACCAGCGACCGGTAGTATCGACGACGGCTCCCAGCGTGGCGCCCACCTCGAGGTCGTCTGTCCCGTCGCGGGTGTGGCTGACCTCGAACGGCTCGATGCCAGGCGCGCTGATCGACAGGCTGAGCTCTGCGCGAGTGCGGTCGTCGTAGCTCGTGGACGTGATGGAGAGGATCTCGGCGGTCGCGGCGACTCCTGCGACCTGGAGCCGGCGCATGCCGCGTGCCGCCCGTCGCACGTCCGACGAGAGCGCCACGCCGAGGGGGATCAGGACGAGCGACAGCACCACAGCGATCAGGACGCAGGCCCACGCGTCGGCATCGAGCAGCAGGCCGAGCGCCAGGAAGCCGGGACCGCTCAGCACCATGACGACGCACAAGGCATACATCGACATGCGCCACACGCGGCCGACGGGCGTCACCTCTGTCATGGTGACATCCTGTCAGCGCTGGTCAGTCAGTGAAGCGCGGGGTCCAGGTCAGGCCGGCGGTCGTCGTGCGGGTGCCGCTGGCGCCGACGAGCAGCAGGCACTTCATGTCGATCGTGGCCGGATCGAGCTCCGCCAGGGTCGTCACCGTCAGCGACTCCTCGTCGCGGCCGACGTCACGGCCGACGACCACGACGGTGTCGCCGGCGCGGTGCTCGAGCAGGATCCGCTGGGCATCGGCGACCTGCGTCGTCCGTGAGCGGGAGGCGGGGTTGTAGATCGCGAGCACGAGGTCAGCCTCGGCGACGGCGCGCAGCCGCTTCTCGATCAGCGCCCACGGCTTGAGCCGGTCCGACAGGCTCATGACCGCGAAGTCGCCGCCGATCGGCGCGCCGGCGCGGGCCGCGACGACCTGGACGGCCGAGAGCCCGGGCAGTACGCGGATCGGTACGTCGGCGTATGCCTCGTCCTCGGCAGCCTCGAACACCGCGGCGGCCATGCCAAAGATGCCGGCGTCGCCGCCGGACACCACGGCGACGCGTTCGCCCTTGAGCGCCAGGTCGAGGGCCAGTCGCGCGCGGTCGACCTCGACGGTGTTGCCCGAGGCGTGGCGGGTCAGGCCCTCGCGCTGAGGGACGCGGTTGACGTACGGCGCGTAGCCCACGACGTGCTGCACCTCGGCGAGAGCCGCGGTGACCTCGGGGGTGATCCAGCGGTCGGGGCCGGGCCCGAGGCCGATGACGAGGAGCTCTGCTGCTGTGCCCCTTGATCTCGATACACCGCTCGTTCCGCCCCCTGCTCGCTGCGCTCGCGGGGGGACCCCCAGCGGCACTCGATCAGCGGGGAGGACCAACATGGGCTTGGCGTCGCCGGGGACGACGATGAGGGAGAAGTACGGCACGGTGTCCGGGTCGACGTCGGCGACCGGTAGCCAGCGTTCCTCGGGCATCGACGCGCGCTCGACGTAGAGCGCACCCTCGAGCCGGCCGGCCTGGCGCAGCGCCGAGACGACTTTGGGGAACGTACGGCCGAGCTTCATGATGATCGCGCCGTCAGTGTCAGCGAGGCGGCGCGCCAGCTCGGGCTCGTCGAGTGTGCCGGGCAGGATCGTCAGGACGTCGGTCTGGCGTACGAGCGGGGACGCGACCGTCGCGGTGGCCGCCGCGAACGACGTCACTCCCGGGACGACCTCGGTCTCAAACCGGTCGGCGAGCCGGTCGTGCATGTACATGTAGGACCCGTAGAACAGAGGGTCGCCCTCGGCCAGCACGACTACGGTGCGGCCGGCCTCGAGGTGCACGGCGAGCCGGGCGGCGGACTCCTCGTAGAACTCCGCCATCGCACCGGCATACCCGCCGGCGTGCTCGGTGGTGCCGGTCGTCACCGGATAGCGCAGCTCCTCCTCGATGACGCCGTCGGGAATGAGCCCGGCGGCGATCCGGCGGGCGTTGGACTGCTTGCCGACGCCGGCGTGGAACGCGATGACGTCCGCCTCGGCGATGAGCCGGGCCGCCTTGAGGGTGATGAGCTCGGGGTCGCCCGGGCCCAGCCCCACCCCGTACAAGCGGCCGGTCACTCCTGCTCCTGGGCGATCGCGTTGAGCGCCGACGCAGCCATCGCCGATCCGCCGCGGCGACCGTGCACCGTCAGGTAGGGGATGTCGAGCTCGAAGCTGGCGAGGGCTTCCTTGGACTCAGCGGCGCCGATGAAGCCCACTGGCGTACCGATGATCGCGGCGGGCCGTGGCGCACCGTCGAGCAGCATCTCGAGCAGGTGGAACAGCGCGGTCGGGGCATTGCCGAACGCGACGACCGCGCCCTCGAGCCGGTCCTCCCACAGCGACACGGCAGCCGCGGAGCGCGTCGTCGACCAGGCCCTGGCCAGTCCCGGCACCCGCGCGTCACGCAGGAAGCACAGCACCTCGTTGTCCTTCGGCAGTCGCGTGCGGGTCACGCCGGAGGCGACCATGTTGGCGTCGGTCAGGATCGGCGCGCCGGCCTGGAGCGCCTCACGTGCCGCCGAGACCAGACCTGGGTGGATGTCGAGGTCACGGGTCAGGTCGACCTGGCCGCAGGCATGGACCATCCGCACGGCGACCTTCTCAGCGTCGGCTGGGATGTGTGACAGCTCGGCCTCGGCGCGGATCGTGGCGAACGAGTCGACATAGATCGCCGGTCCGTCGGCGACGTAGTCGTAGTGCCGTGTGGGCTGCTTGGGATTCATTCCGTCTCCAGGTCGGGGATGACGATGCTTCGCCACGGCGTCACGATCACTTCGGTCCGGGCGCGATCCAGGATCTCGGCTGCGAGCTCGGGGGTGAGCAGGCCGTCGGGCACCGCGAGATGGTCGGCGCTGCGGCCGTCGTCCTGCGCGATGATGCCGTACGGCGGGGGCAGCGCGCTGACCTGGGTCCGGAGATCACGGGCATGATGCGTGCCGAGCAGCTCGGCGCCGCCCTCGGGCATCTCGTCGATGTGCCACAGGGCGGAGTCACCCTCGCCGCGCAGCCGGAGGAAGGCCTCGGCATACGACAGCAGGGCAGCGGGTGCCTCGTCGAGCGGGATCAGCGGCCCCCAGTGGTGCGAGCCGATGCGGAGCTGGACGGTCTCGGCATCGACCGCCATCAGCCCGAGGTCGAGGGTGCGCGAGGCGATGTCGCCGCGACCGTCGTCGAGGACGAACAGGAAGCGCCCGGCGAGGCCTGCGAAGTCCGGCTCGGCGCACAGCAGGTGGTCCAGCTCGCGCGCCGTCGCCCGGAGGTCGGCACGTCCGCCGAGGCGGCCGGTGAGGGGCGACACCATGATGTTGCGCACCAGCTCATGGCTCGGCGACGGCAGCAACCCGGTCTCGGCGATCGCGTCGACCAGCACCGCGGGCACGCACCCGTCCGAGTGCTCGATGCCGCGGAGCTGCAGGTTGGTCCGCTTCGTCAGCAGGATCGTGCCGTCGGCGAAATCCGCTGCGATGCCGACCAGGTCGCGCAGGGCCGAGGTCGGCAGCACGCCACCGATGAGCCGCAGCCGCACGATCGCGCCGTCGTCCGCGATCCATGGGCGCAGGACGCCGGGGCACCGGTCGGCATGGGAGCGATTCGTCACCCCGTCATGGTGTCACGCGGGCTTTGGCGCCTCGTCCAGCACGCAGTCGCCGCAGATCCCCGCGCCGGGCACGCGGTAGAACAGGCAGCACGAGCGGCGTACGAATGAGGGTCCCGCGGGATCGAGGTCGCCGGTTCCGGCGAGCGTGCCGTGCTCGAGGAGCTGCTCGAGGAGCTGCGTCGCGGCGGCGGCCCGATCGGGACGCGCCGTGCGCAACATCGTCAGCGCACCGGCGAGGCTCGAGGCGACATTGCCCCAGAGCACCTGTGGCGACAGCGAGAACGTACGCCCGAAGGCATCCAGCACCGGAGCGACGATCGGCCGCAGGATCCTGTCATCGAGGTCGTCGGCGAGGTCGCCGGCCGCCTCCGACCCCTCGGCGTCGGAGCGCGCCATCGGCCACGGCCCGCCGACTGTCGGCTTCCACCACAACCCATCGAGCTGCAGGTCCGGGACGCGATCGGCGAGCACCGCGCAGGCGAAGGCCGGTGACACGAGCCGGGCAGCCAGGCCGAGGAAGACGATCGACGCGGTGGCGCGCTCCTCGATCTCGTCGACCGCGACGCCCGACCGCTCGGCGAGCATCTCGCGAGCCGCAGCGACGCGCTCCACCAGCGCTTCGGGGCTCTCCACGAGCTCCCGCAGCGGGCGCCAGCCGGCATCGGGCGCCCACCGCTCGAGGACGAAGAACGGGCCGACCTCGGCAGCGAGGTCGAGCGCCGCATCGTCCATGCCGGGCATCAGCCGTTGGTGCCGCTGAGCAGCCCTGTCGTACGTACTTCGGAGACGTCTCCGCGCGCCGCCCGTGCGGACGCCTGACCCGCGAGTGCATCGGCGGCGACGTTGAGCGGCCACACGGTCAGGTCCGTGAGGTGGGCCTTGACCTTCTGGAAGAACACCGGGGCGTCGGAGTCGCGGCGTGCCTGCATCAGCGCGTAGATCGCCTGGACGATCTCGACGTTGGCGACGATCTCCTTCTTGGAGTTGCGCCAGCCGTTGCGGGCCCAGCCGCTGGCCCAGGTCGTCGAGCAGCCGATCGTGTAGGACGAGTCGGCCTGGATCACGAGCGGGCGATCGGCGAAGTCGCGCAGCGCGTTCTCGACCGCCAGCAGCTCGCCGATGTTGTTGGTGCCCTGCAGCAGCCCGCCGCAGGCCGAGGTGCCGTCGTCCGCGACGTAGGCCCACCCGGTCGGCCCCGGGTTGGTGACGCACGAGCCGTCGGTGCCGACGACGATCGCGCCCCCGAGCTGCATCACGGCGGTGTGGGTCCTGGCGAGTGTCACGGGCTGCTCCTGGCGTCGATGGGTCGTCCGCCAGTATGGCTGCTCGGTCCACCAGAATCTCGCAGCGACCGAGCCGGTAGGCTGATCGGCACTTCCACGTCGCAGGAATCCGGTGCAACTCCGGAGCGGTTCCGCCACTGTGTCGCCGTCAGGCCAGCCAGACACTGGGCGTGGAGCAACCCACCACACGGGGCGAGAACCCCGAGGAGGAACATGACGCGCATCGCGCTGCTGTCCACGTCCGACACCGACCTGCTGTCCGCGCGGGCGAGCGGCGCCGACTACGTGCTGGCCAACCCGGCACGCCTCGACGTCGCCGCTGAGCTGCCGCCCACGATCGACGGTGCCGACCTCATCGTCGTACGCATCCTCGGCACCGCGAGCTCGTGGCGCGACGGCCTCGACGCGGTGCTGGCCTCCGGCGTGCCGGTCGTGGTGCTCGGCGGCGAGCAGACCCCGGACGCCGAGCTGATGAGCCACTCGACCGTGCCGGTCGGCACCGCAGCAGAGGCGCATCGCTATCTCGCCGAGGGTGGCCCGGCCAACCTCGGGCAGCTGCACGCCTTCCTGTCCGACACCGTGCTGCTGACCGGTGTCGGCTTCGAGCCCCCTGCGGTGCTTCCGGAGTTCGGTCTGGCGGAGCGACCCGCGCCGACCGGCGACCTTCCGAAGATCGGCATCCTCTACTACCGGGCGCATGAGGCGTCGGGCAACAGCGCGTTCGCGCACCAGCTCGCCGACGCGATCGACGCGACCGGCGAGGCGTACGGCGTGCCGATCTTCTCCTCGTCGCTGCGGGCCGCGCCCGATGAGCTGTTCACCGAGCTGGCCAAGCTCGACGCGCTGATCGTCACGGTGCTGGCGGCCGGCGGCACCAAGCCCGGCACCGTCAGCGCCGGCGGTGACGACGAGGCATGGGACGTCGAGCGCATGAAGGCCCTCGACATCCCGATCCTGCAGGGTCTCTGCCTGACCTCGAGCCGTGAGGACTGGGAAGCGTCCGACGACGGCGTCACGCCGCTCGACTCGGCCAACCAGATCGCGATCCCGGAGTTCGACGGCCGCATCATCACGGCGCCGTTCTCGTTCAAGGAGATCGACGAGGACGGCCTGCCGCGCTACGTCGCGGACGCCGAGCGCTGCACCCGGGTCGCCGGCATCGCGGTCGCCCACGCGCGGCTGCGCCACATCGCGCCGTCCGAGCGCAAGATCGTGCTGATGCTGTCGGCGTACCCGACCAAGCACAGCCGGGTCGGCAACGCCGTCGGCCTCGACACCCCGGTGTCGACGATCCGCCTGCTGCGCGAGATGCGCGACGCGGGCTATGACCTCGGTGCGCCAGGCGAGATCCCGGGACTGGAGCTCGACGACCTGACCGAGGCCGGTGACGCGCTGATCCATGCGCTCATCGCGGCCGGTGGCCAGGACGAGGAGTGGCTCACCCAGGTGCAGCTGACCGAGAGCCACGTCCGTATCCCCGCTGCGCAGTACGCCGAGTGGTTCGAGGGCTTCCACCCCGACCTGCGCGACGCCATGCTCGAGGCGTGGGGTCCGGCTCCGGGCAAGCTCTTCGTCAACACTGGGTCTGATGGAGGGGCACAAGAAATCGTGCTGGCCACGATCCGCGCCGGCAACATCGTGCTGATGATCCAGCCGCCTCGCGGCTACGGCGAGAACCCCGTCGCGATCTACCACGATCCCGACATGGCGCCATCGCACCACTACCTGGCCGCCTATCGGTGGGTGGAGCAGGCATTCGGTGCTCACGCTGTCGTCCACCTCGGCAAACACGGCTCGATGGAGTGGCTGCCGGGCAAGAACGCCGCATTGTCGGCGTCCTGCGGCACTGACGCCGCGATCGGCAACCTGCCGCTGATCTACCCCTTCCTCGTCAACGACCCGGGCGAGGGCGCGCAGGCCAAGCGCCGCGCACATGCCACGATCGTCGACCACCTGATCCCGCCGATGGCGCGCGCGGAGTCGTACGGCGACATCGCCAAGCTCGAGCAGCTGCTCGACGAGTACGCCAACATCGCCGCGATGGACCCGGCCAAGCTGCCGGCGATCCGGTCGCAGATCTGGACCCACATGCGGGCCGCGGAGATGCACCGCGACCTGGGCCTCGACGACATCCCGGACGAGGACGACTTCGACGACTTCATCTTCAACGTCGACGGGTGGCTCTGCGAGATCAAGGACGCACAGATCCGCGACGGTCTCCACGTGCTCGGCCATGCGCCCCAGGGCGAGGCGCGGGTCAATCTCGTGCTGTCGATCCTGCGTGCGAGCCAGATCTGGGGCGGTGAGACCGGAGCAGTCCCCGGACTCCGTGCTGCGCTCGGCCTCAAAGAAGGCTCGCAGCTTGGCGACATCGACCAGATCGAGGAGCAGGCCCGCGCCCTGGTGCAGGGCATGGAAAATGCACAATGGGAACCTTCAATGGCTGAGACTCTCAGTGAAGATGCGGATGTCGTGCGGGTCCTCGAGTTCGCCGCCACTGAGGTCGTGCCGCGACTGGCCAAGACCACCGACGAGCTCGACCATGTGCTGCACGCGCTCGCCGGCGGCTTCATACCCGCGGGTCCATCGGGCTCGCCGCTGCGCGGACTCGTCAACGTCCTGCCGACTGGTCGCAACTTCTACACCGTCGACCCCAAGGCTGTCCCGTCCCGCCTGGCGTGGGAGACCGGTCGCGCCATGGCGGACTCGCTGATCGAACGCCACCTCGCCGACACCGGCGACTACCCGCGCTCCGTGGGTCTTTCGGTTTGGGGCACGTCGGCGATGCGTACGTCCGGCGACGACATCGCCGAGGTGCTCGCGCTGATCGGCGTCGAGCCGGAGTGGGATCCCGCCTCGCGGCGGGTCAACGGCCTGCGGGTCATCCCGCTCGACGAGCTGGGGCGTCCGCGCATCGACGTGACCGTACGAATCTCCGGATTCTTCCGCGACGCGTTCCCGCACGTCATCGGCATCCTCGACGACGCGATCCGCCAGGTCGCCGAGCTCGACGAGCCCGACGACCAGAACTACGTACGCGCGCACGCGCAGCGCGACCTCGCCGACCACGGCGACCAGCGCCGGGCCACGACCCGTATCTTCGGCTCGAAGCCCGGCTCCTACGGCGCCGGCATCCTGCAGGTCATCGAGGCCGGCAACTGGCGCGACGACAAGGACCTCGCCGAGGTCTACACCGCGTGGGGCGGGTTCGCCTATGGCCGTGACCTCGACGGCGCGCCGGCGGCCGACGACATGCGGGCCAACTACAAGCGCATCGCGGTCGCCGCCAAGAACATCGACACCCGCGAGCACGACATCGCCGACTCCGACGACTACTTCCAGTACCACGGCGGCATGGTCGCGACCGTCCGCGCGCTGACCGGCACGGACCCCAAGGCGTACGTCGGCGACTCGACGACACCCGACGCCGTGCGCACGCGGACCCTGCAGGAGGAGACGACTCGCGTGTTCCGCGCCCGTGTCGTCAACCCGCGGTGGATCGGCGCGATGCAGCGGCACGGCTACAAGGGCGCGTTCGAGCTCGCCGCGACGGTCGACTACCTCTACGGCTTCGACGCCACGACGGGCGTCGTCCACGACTGGATGTACGAGACCCTCGCCAAGGAGTACGTGCTCGACGAGGTCAACCAGGAGTTCATGAAGAAGTCGAACCCCTGGGCGCTGCGCGGCATCATCGAGCGGCTCAACGAGGCGGCCGAGCGCGACCTGTGGGCCGACCCGGATCCTGACGTGCTCGCCGAGATGCAGCAGGTCTACCTCGACATCGAGGGCGACCTGGAGGACCGAGGATGAGGCGCATCCGGGTCATCGGGATCGGACCCGGCGACCCGGACCAGGTGACGCTCGAGGCGGTTGCGGCGATGCACTCGGTGGCCTACTTCGTGGTCGCCGACAAGGGCCCCGACGACCCGCTGCTGGCCGCACGGCAGGCGCTGCTGACCCGGCACGTCGGGTCAGGCGCGCAGGTCGTGGCCGTACGCGATCCCGATCGCGACCGGGCTGACCCTGCCGACTACCAGGGCGCCGTGAGCGACTGGCACGAGGCGCGCGCCGAGGCGTACGAACAGGTCATGCTCGAGCAGCCCGGCGACGTCGGCTTCCTGGTGTGGGGCGATCCGGCGTTCTACGACTCCACCATCCGCATCGTCGAGCGGGTGCTGGCGCGCGGCAAGGTCGAGGCCGAGTGGGACGTCATTCCTGGCATTTCCAGCCTGCAGCTGCTCGCGGCCCGTCACCGCATCGTGTTGCACGAGATCGGCCAGCCCATCACGGTGACGACGGCTCGCAAGCTGCGGGAGGCCGTCGAGGCCGGTGCCGACAACATCCTCGTCATGCTCAGCGCCCGGATCGACCTCGACGGGTTCGACGAGTGGCACATCTGGTGGGGTGCCAACCTCGGCACCGAGCACGAGCGACTCGTTGCCGGCTCGGTCGCCGATGTCGCTGCCGAGGTCGACGCAGCCCGCGCCGCCACGAAGGCTGACGCGGGCTGGGTCATGGACGCCTACCTGCTGCGGAGCTGATCAGGCGGGCTGGGCAGCGAGCTGCGGGTACATCGCCTCGATCGGTGCGGCGAGCCCGGCCTTGACCTGGTGGCTCACGTCGTCGGCGAGCACCTCGAACGCTCCGGCCTCGATGCCGTCGAGGGCGGACTTCACGACGTCCGCGGGGTCGGACTTCGGCGCGTCGACCTCCGCGACCATGTCGGTGTCGACATAGCCGACGTGCAGCCCGACGACCTGGACACCGCGGGGCGCGAGTGCCAGCCGGATGCCGTTCGTCGCGCTCCAGAGCGCAGCCTTGGTCGGCTCGTACGTGCCGCCGAACGACACCCAGGACAGGGCCGAGTGGGTGTTGAGGACGACGCCGTTGCCGTTCTCGGCGATGCGGTCGCCGAGCAGCGAGGCCAGGCGCAGCGGCCCGAAGTAGTTCGTCTCGAACTCCTGGCGGATCGCGGTCTGGTCAGCGGTCAGCAGCGGCCCGCCCGCGACGATTCCGGCGTTGTTGATCAGGACGTTCACGTCGGGGGTCGCGGCGACAGCGGCCTCGACGGAGTCGGCGTCGGTCACGTCGAGCTGGAGCGCGACGACACGCGGATCACTCGTGTCGATCGTCGAGGCGTCGCGAGCGGTCGCGTAGACCTTCTTCGCGCCGCGCTCGAGGAGCTGACGGACGAACTCCTTGCCCATGCCGCGGTTGGCTCCGGTGACGAGAACGGTCTGGTTGGCGAGTGAGGTCATGGTGGGTCCTTGAGAGAAGTAAACAGATGGGTGTACTTCTGGAAGAGTACACAGATCAGTTTACTTTCCGCAACCGGGCGCCTATTCTGGGTGCGTGACCACGACGACCAAGCCCAAGCCCCGCGAGCGACTGCTGGCGGCTGCCGAGGAGCTGTTCTACGCGGAGGGCGTCCACATCGGCGTCGATCGGTTGTGCGACGTCGCCCAGGTCTCGAAGCGGTCGATGTACCAGCACTTCGGCAGCAAGGACGAGGTCCTCGTCGAGATGCTCAAGCTCCGCGCCTCGCACGTCATGGACGGGCTCGACACCGCTCCCGATGCTCCGCCGCGCGAGCGGATCCTGGCGGTCTTCGACGCGCTCAACGCGCAGGCGGCCACGCCGGAGTTCCACGGCTGCCCGTTCGTCAACGTGGCCACCGAGCTCAAGGACCGCGAGCATCCAGCGAGCGTCGCCGCCCTCGGCTACAAGCTCGAGCTCAACGCGTTGTTCGAGGAGCAGGCACGTCTCGCCGGCGCCAAGGATCCGGAAGCCCTCGGCATCCAGCTCACGATGATGTTCGACGGTGTCAGTGCCTACAGCGTCGTGCGCGGTGCGGGGTCGCCGGCTGTGCGGTCGGCGGTCGAGGCGCTGCTGGCCTCGCAAGGGGTCTGACTCAGCTGCTGATGACCGCGCTGAAGGCGGCAGTGAGCGTGTCGGCGACGGCCTCAGGCGTACGCCCGACGTAGCCCGCGACCATCGCCCCGTCGCGCAGCATCATGAACTGCTCAGCCTTGGCGTCGACATCGGCGGCGCCGAGCTCGGTCAACAGCTCGGCGAACTGGCCGACGAGCCACGTGCGGTGATCCATGACGACCCGGTGCCCGGGGTGGTCCGGCTGCGACAGCTCCGCGGCGGCGTTGATGAACGCGCAGCCGCGGAAGCCCGGCGAGCAGGCCAGTGCGCCGATGCCTTCGGCGTACCAGCGCAGCACACCCATGGGGTCGCCTGCGAGCTCGGCCCGCTTCTGGGTCAGGAGTCCTTCGGACCATGCGACCTGTTGCTGGAGATAGGCCGTGATCAGGTCGTCCTTGGTGGGGAAGTGCCGGTAGAACGTGACCTTCGAGATGCCCGCCTCGGCGATGAGCCGGTCGGCGCTGACGGCCCGGATGCCGTCGGCGTAGTAGCGACGCGTCGCGGCATCGAGGATGCGATCACGCACGGGGGCTGCGGTGGTCGCCATCGTCACACTCCTTCGGGTTTGCCATGGTCCCATGATCGTGGTTTGATCAATGTAGACGTACTAGTTAGTCTACCTCAAACCTAGGAGCCCCGCATGCCCGAGCAGATCCTCTACACCGCCGTCGCCACCTCGACCGGAGACGCCCGCAACGGACACGTACGTTCGAGTGACGGCCTCCTCGACACGGACGTCCGCTTCCCGGTCGAGCTCGGCGGAGCAGGCGGCGCGACCAACCCCGAGCAGCTGTTCGCCGCCGGCTATGCGGCGTGCTTCCACTCGGCGCTCAAGTCGAGCAAGGCACAGCACGGCGTCGACGTCGTCGACTCCGCCGTCACCGCTGAGGTCGGCATCGGCCCGAACGGTCTGGGCGGGTTCGGCCTCGCGGTCACGCTGCGCGTCGAGATGGCCGGCGTGTCCCAGGAGGACGCCGAGAAGGCCGTGTCGGTGGCGCACGAGTGGTGCCCCTACTCCAACGCGACTCGCGGCAACATCGACGTCATCCTCGACGTCGAGGTCGCCTGAGGCTCAGTCCTCCGGGTCGACCGGCGGCTCGGCACCTTCGTGCTCGTCCCGGTCGGCCCACTCCAGCAGTGGCGCGATGTCGAACACCGCCTGGTCGATGCCCTCGTGCAGGTCACCGAGCTCGGCGAACCGGGCCGGCACGGTCTCGATCGTGAAGTCGTGTGGATCGACGTCGTCGACCTCGTCCCACCTGATCGGCGTCGAGACCCGCCCGTCCGGGAAGCCGCGCACCGAGTAGGCCGCCGCGATCGTGTGGTCGCGGGCGTTCTGGTTGTAGTCGACGAACAGCTGCGCCGGGTCGCGATCCTTGCGCCACCAGGTTGTCGTGACGTCGTCAGGCGCTCGCCGCTCGACCTCCCGCGCGAACGCGAGCGCCCCACGGCGTACGTCCTTGAAGCCGTGCTCGGGCTTGATGCGGACGTAGACGTGCAGGCCGTTGCCGCCTGAGGTCTTCGGGAATCCCGTCGCCCCGATCTCGTCGAGGACCTCCTCGGCGACCCGGGCGACGCGCTGCACGGTCGCGAAGTCACACTCCGGTCCGGGGTCGAGGTCGATGCGCCACTCGTCGGGCTTCTCGACGTCGGCCTTGCGGCTGTTCCAGGGGTGGAACTCGACGGTCGACATCTGCACGGCCCAGATCACCGAGGCGAGCTCGGTGACGCAGAGCTCGTGGACGTCGCGGTTGAAGCGGGGAAAGTGCACGCTGACGGTCCTGACCCACGGCGGCGCGCCCGACGGGAGCTTCTTCTGATGCACCTTCTCGCCTGCCAGCCCCTTTGGGAAACGGTGCAACATGCAGGGCCGCTCGTACAGCGCGTTGACGATGCCGTCGCCAACCGCGAGGTAGTAGTCGACGAGGTCGAGCTTGGTCCAGCCGCGGTCGGGGAAGTAGACCCGGTCAGGGTTGGTGACGCGCACGACCTTGTCGTCCACCTCGATCTCCACCGCGGGCGACGATGCCTTGGCCATGGCCCCACGCTAGAGGCTAGGGCCGACGTACGCCCGTGGGATTGGGGTACGGCACTGCGCCGGTCGCGTCGATCGCCTGGGCCAGCGCCAGCAGCGGCGCCTCGATCGTGATCATGCGGCCCGTGGCCTCGCGATCGATTCCTGCCGCGCACACGCGATCCGTCGCGTCCTCGATCTGCTGACGGGCCGAACGCCCGGTCTCGGTGATCGTGCCATCGGCATCGACCCAGCCGCGCGTCGCCAGCCGGCTGATCGCAGCCGCCCATTCGTCCTCGGTCCAGCCGCGCATCTTGCGCTGCTGCTCACCAGCGAGACCCGCGGCGACGGCCAGGGCGTTCGCGGCTGCACCGTCGAGGCCCGCGGAGGTCAGCACCGCGATGTGGCAGTCGCCGCGATACTCGCGGATCACGGTCGCGGCATGCCACAGCCGCCCCGGGGCATCATCCGGCTCCGGCAGCGAGAAGTGCGCGGCGGCGAGGGGCTTGCCGGCGAAATCGATGCCTCGCGTGATCGCTGACAGCTCCCTGGCGAGGCGGTCGGTGTCGAGGTCGACGAGTGCCGGCGCGAGCGCCTCGCGGGCCAGGTCGTACCGGGTCCGCAGGACGTCATCGCGCGATGCCATCGACCAGGCATCCGGCAGTGCACGGGCGACCATACGCGGCGCGAAGCCCTGGAACAGCGCCACGACGAGCTCCGGCGCCGGTGTCCCGACCGCCGCGGAGCGGGAGGCCATGTAGCCCATCCAGTAGCCCTTGAGGCCGATCGCCTCGTAACGCTGCCGGGTGCCAGGAGCGAAGTAGACGACGTCGTGAACCGCCTCGATCGAGCGCCAGAAGGCTGTGCCGTTGGTCATGCCGCAAGTCTCGCCGACTGAGCGCAACCCCGGCGGGCCGGGTCGCTCCCGGACGCCGGGACGGACTCCCGAAGACGCGGGAGCCCTCCGGGATGCGCTGCCCTGTCCCCGGGAAGGGTCCGCGCTCAACGATCGAGGCAACCCATCGTGGGTCCATCGTCAGGAGTCGATCATGAAGACCCGAAGCGCACCTCCCACCACTCCCGAACCTCAGGCGCCACCTCGCGACAGACGTGGCTTTTGGCGCATCGTGCTCGCGATCATCGTGCTGCTGCCGATGCCCGCCAAGGCCGTGTACTACCTGCTGACGCCCGTCGCGGGCGACGTGACCTTCAAGGAGTCCGTCACGTGGTTCGAGGCGCACCGCGGACTGATGGAGACCCTGAAATGGCTCGACGCGGTGTTCGTGGTCCTGCTCATCCCCGCCACCATGGGAGTCATCTGGGTCGCCCGCCGGGGCGCTCCGCGGCTGTCCACGGTTGGTGCGCTCATCGCGCTGTCAGGCTTCTTCACCGGCATCGCCCTCCTCCCGTCAGGCAACCTGGGGCTCGTGACCGTGCAGCACGATCTGGACCCCACCTCGATGGCGGCGCTGCAGGATGCGATGGAGCACGACCCGCTTCTTGGGATCGCTTCGGGAATGTTCATCGCCGGCATCGTCTTCGGGCTGGGCCTGCTCGGCGGCGCCCTGCGGCGGAGCAGGGCAGTGCCGGCCTGGGCGGCGTTCGCCGTGATGATCGGCGGCGCCACGCACCCGTTCATTCCCGGCACCGTCGGTCAGGGAATCGGCCTGCTGGTGCTCGCCGTCGGGTTCGCCGGAGTCAGTGTCGCCCTGATGCGGATGACGAACGACGACTTCGATCTCGCGCCGATCGGCCCCTGAGCCCGCTGGGAGTGACGTTTGCGTCGGGGTCGCACGGCGATTCGCGACCCAAACGTCACTCCCATCGAGGGTCTACTGCAGCGTCATCCTTGGTTCGCCCGCTGACGTCAGCCCGGTGCCGGTGCGCACGCAGGCGCCACTCCTGGGCGTACCGCCGTTGTATGCCTGACGCACGCACGAGCGGGTCGCGAGCTGGCCCCAGTAGTTGGGGTGCAGCGATTCCTGGATGTAGTACGGGCTGTCGCCAGCAGTCGTCACCGTGCGGATCTGGTTGACCCACTCCGTACGGTCGACCGCCGTCGGGGCCGTCCAGTTGGCCAGGCCGACCTCTTCGTACAGGCCGATGCCGCCCTCGCAGAGCCGCCGGCCGTTGAAAGTCGACGCGAGGTTGAGCGTCTTGGCGTTCGTGATGCCGGCCTGGCTGATCGCCCCGGTCACGGTGTTGTTGATCGTGGGCAGCGCGGTGCTGTTGGCCCAGTCGGCGTCGGCGTTCCAGAAGCCGCAACCGCCGGTGTTCTGGCGCGTGTAGCCGCTCTCGCTGTAGCGGAAGCCCGAGCCGTTCGGGACCGGTGACGGGTAGTTCTGCACCAGCAGGGTCCACGAGCTGTCGGCGTACCCGGCGTTGCGCATCGCGGTCCGGACGTTGGCGTACGCGGTCGCGATCCGGGTCTTCACCGCGGCGACGTTGCTGGTCGTGAAGTTGGCGACGACGCTGCTGTCGTCCTTGCAGTAGTCCTTCCACCACGACGGCGACGAGAGGAAGTCCGTCACGCACGACTGCACGACGCTAGCGAAGTTGAAGTCGTTGCCGCCGATCGACACCGTGACCATCTTGACGTTGTGCGTCGCAGCGAACTGCTGCAGCATCTTGGCCTGCCCCTGCTTGCCGGCCCCGTTGTCGTAGAAGTCGAGTCCGGGCTTGAAGTCGCTGCCGTCGGACGTCGCCGTGCGGGCTCCGGAGCAGGCCAGGTTGAGTCCCAGCACCCCGCCGCCGATGTAGATCTCGGCGCTCTTGCTGCGGTGGCACCGGTTGATCTGCTCGCCGGTGTTCGAGGCGTTGTCGAAGTACGCCGTGCCGCCCAGCGCGTCGGCCCGCGAGGCGCTGTCGTTGGACGAGCCGGCCCAGCGGCCGGCCTCACCGGAGATGTACGAGTCGCCGACCGACACGACGTACGGTGTGCCGCTGCCGGGGCCGTCCGCCTGGGCGGATGGTGCGGGTACGAGGGTGAGTGCGGCGAACGCCAGACTCAACGCTCCGACGAGTGGACGTGCTCGGCTGACCAGCGACATGCGGTGCCTCCTAGGCGGTCGTGCTCCCCCCGACCCGGTGGGCCCGAACCGAACCTAGTGGTGCACGTCACACTTTGGGAAGACCTAAATTACTTTCGGGTAACGGCCGCTGACGCAGCGGCCGGGTCAGGACCTTCGCGATGCACGCAGGTATGCCCTCGTCGTCCCCGTGGTCGCGGGCCCGGTACGCGCTGGGGCTCTCGCCGACGAGCTCGGAGAACCGCGTGCTGAAGGTCCCGAGTGAGGAGCATCCGACCTCGAAGCAGACCTCGGTGACCGACAGGTCGCCGCGACGCAGCAGCGCCATGGCGCGCTCGATGCGCCGGGTCATGAGATAGCCGTACGGTGTCTCGCCGAACGCCGCGCGGAAGCTCCGCGAGAAGTGACCGGACGACATCAGCGCGACGCGGGCCAGCGCCTCGACGTCGAGCGGCTTGGCGTACTCCCGGTCGATCGTGTCGCGCGCCCTGCGGAGCAGGACCAGGTCCTCGTTGGCCACGCCTCAATGATGGCACCCGGCTCGGTCGCATTTGACCTGGAGTGCGCTCCAGGGTGAATGCTGAAGTCATGACTGTGACCGAGGTCCCCGCCGAGGGGCTGACCATCAGCGGCGCCGCCGAGCTGAGCGGGCTGAGCGTCGACACCCTGCGTTACTACGAGAAGGAGGGCCTGTCCCTTCACCGCCCCGAGCGCTCTGCGTCGGGGCAGCGCCGCTACACCGAGGAGGACGTGCGCTGGCTCGGCACCCTCGTCATGCTGCGCCGGACCGGTATGCCGATCCGTGACGTCCGCCGCTTCGTCGACCTCTACCGGGTCGACGGCAGCGAGTCCGCGCGGATGGCGATCCTCGAGGCGCACCGCGAGCACGTGCTGGAGCAGCTCAGCGAGGTGCAGACCCACCTCGCCGCAATCAACCGCAAGATCGAGATCTACAAGGAGATGGTGAACGGATGAAGACCACCGCATGGGGGAGCCAAGGGCTCGAGGCCAGTGTCGAGGGGCTTGGCGCGATGGGTATGTCGGCGTTCTACGGCGGGCGCGACGACGTGGAGTCGACCGCGACACTCAACCGGGCGCTCGACCTCGGCATCACGATGATCGACACCGCCGAGATCTACGGACCGTTCCTCAACGAGCGGCTCATCGGGCAGGCGATCGGCCATCGGCGTGACGAGTTCGCGCTCGCGACGAAGTTCGCCACGCACATCGAGGACGACGGCACGATGGGCCCGGCCGATGGCAGCCCGGCGTACGCCCGCAAGGCGCTCGAACGCTCGCTCAAGCACCTCGGCATGGAGACGATCGACCTCTACTACCTGCACCGCGTCGACCCGACCGTCCCGATCGAGGAGACCGTCGGCGCGATGGCGGAGTTCGTCGCCGAGGGCAAGGTCCGCTACCTCGGTCTGTCCGAGGCGGCGCCCGAGACGATCCGGCGCGCGCACGCGACGCACCCGATCACGGCGCTGCAGACCGAGTACTCGCTGTTCGAGCGCGACCCCGAGGTCAACGGCGTCCTCGACACGACGCGTGAGCTCGGCATCGAGTTCGTGGCGTACTCACCCCTGGGCCGTGGCGTGCTGACCGGAGCAATCTCGTCTCCGGCGGACCTGCCGGAGGGCGACTGGCGCCGCAACATGCCGCGGTTCGGCGACGCGGCCATGACGCACAACCTGACGGTCGTCGACAAGGTGCGGGCGCTGGCTGGTGCCAAGGGCGTCACGCCCGGGCAGCTGGCCCTGGCCTGGGTCCTGCATCAGGACGGTGTCGTCGCGATCCCAGGGACGAAGCGTCGGACCTACCTCGAGGAGAATGCTGCGGCGGTCGACGTCGAGCTCACCGACGAGGACCTGGCCGCTCTCGCCGACGCGGCCCCCGTGGGTGTGACCCTGGGAGACCGCTACGACGAAGCCGGCATGAGAGCGGTCCACGTCTGACGAGTCCGTTGGTTGAGGTGCGGAGCGAAGCGGAGCCTCGAAACCACCGTGGTTTCGAGGCTCCGGCCGCGGGCGGCCTGCGCACCTCAACCACCGAGGTGCTCACGGGGCCGAAGAACTACGCCTTGGCGTAGCGCAGCACCCACTCGACGAACGGTGTCGCCTCGCGCCAGTCCGCGCGTACGTGGTCGAGCAGCTCGGGCGTGTGGATGAACGGTTCGAAGCCGTAGCTCTTGCCGAGCGTCATCGACTTGTGCCGCAGCAGCTCGATGCGGGGGTGGTCGACGTCGAAGCCGCGCGGCGCGGTCTTGAGCCGGTCGCCGCCCAGCTCCCACCCGGCAGCCTGCATCGTCGCGAGGATCTCCTCGAGCTCGCCACCGCGGCGCTTGTCGACGATCGCGTCGCGGATGCTGGCCAGCCGGGGCGACGATGCCTCGTAGAACCCCACGCCGACGCGCACGCCCGGCGCGCCGACCTGCACGTAATAACCGGTCGCCGGGCCTCTCGGCACGAACGCGCCCTGGTGGGTCTTGTAGGGCGTCTTGTCCTTGGCGAACCGCACGTCGCGGTAGGGCCGGAACACCTTGGCGTCGCCGAACTCGTCAGCCAGCGCAGCGACCAGAGCCTTCATCGGCGTCGCGACGGCCGTGTCGTACGTCGGCTTGTGGGCTTCCCAGTACGTCTTGGTGTTGTCCATCTCGAGGTCGTCGTAGAAGTCGAGGGCCTCGACGGGAAAACCGGTGAACTCGGACACCCTGCGAGGCTACTTCGTGACCACGAGGTCCTGCTCGGCGAGATGTGCCGAGGCTCAGGGCAGAAGCAGGACCTTGCCGGTGGCCCGGCGCTCGTCGAGGGTGAGGAGCGCCTGCGTGGCTTCGGCGAGCGGGAACGTCGGGCCGACGACCGGGCGCAGCGCACCGCTCTCGAGGTGCGGCGCCAGGGCCGCCCATTCCTTGGCGACATGACCCGGGCGCGACAAGGCGTACGCGCCCCAGCCGACACCGACGACGGAGACGTTGTTAAGCAGCAGGCGGTTGACCTTGACGGTCGGGATCTCGCCGGCCGTGAACCCGATGACGAGCAGGCGGCCGTCCTCGTTGAGGCAGCGGAGCGAGTCGGTGAACCGGTCGCCGCCCACCGGGTCGACGACGATGTCGACCCCGCCCTGCTCCTTGACGGCGTCCTTGAAGCCGTCAGGCAGCACGAACGCGTCGGCGCCTGCCTCGAGGGCGATGCCACCCTTCTCGGCAGTCGACGTGACCGCGATGACCCGGCCCGCACCGAAAGCCTTCGCGACCTGGATCGCGGCGGTGCCGACACCGCCGGCGGCGCCCTGGACCAGCACCGATTCACCCTCCGCGAGACGGCCGCGTTCGACGAGCGCGAAGTAGGCGGTGCCGTAGTTGAAGACGATCGCGGCGCCCTGTTCGTACGAGATGCTGTCGGGGATCGGGAACGTCAGGTCGAGCTGGGCCACCGCCTCCTCGGCGAAGCCGCCGAGCAGGCACAGCGCCGCGACCCGGTCGCCGGGGGAGAACCCCGAGCCGTCGGGCGCGCTGATGACCTCGCCGGCGATCTCGGCGCCCGGCGTGAACGGCAGGTCGGGCTTGAGCTGGTAGAGGCCGCGACTCTGGAGGACCTCGGGGAACGCGACGCCCGCCGCGTGCACGCGGATCAGGACCTGGTCATCAGTGGGTTCAGGGCTCGGGATGTCGACGAGCTCGATCGCCGAGGGACCGTCGAGAGTCGTGATCTGTACGGCTTTCATGTCCGCGAGACTAGCGCACCCACTAAGCGATCGCTTAGCGCGCGCAGGGGACACGACTGCGCCCCCGGTGCCGAGGCAGTCCGGGGGCGCGGTCATTCGAGTGATCAGCAGCGCGTACGGGTGTAGTAGTCGGTGCTGTAGTAGACGACGGGGCTCTCGCCGAAGACGATCTTCTTGACGTCTCCGCTGAGCCGCTGCTCGTAGTGCAGGTGCGACGTCGGCTGGTCGCCGGACTTGCCGACCTGAGCGATGGTCGTGCTCGCGGTGACCGACTGGCCGACCGACACGGTGGTGGTGCCGCCCTTGAGGTGGGCATAGAACGACGTCCATCCGTTGCCGTGGCTGATCTCGATCGTGTGGCCGTACGTGTGATCGCCGGCGTACTGCGGCGCGTAGTAGCGCACGGCCTTGACCGTGCCGGCGGCGCTCGCCTTGACCGGCTTGCCCCAGTCGTCGTCGCCGGATCCCTGGTTGAGGTCGATGGCGTAGAGCGGGCTGTGGGTCGAGTACGTGGCGCCCCGCCACGTGTCGCCACAGGAGAACGGGATCTTCATCAACGGGCGGGACGTGTCGGCGGCGTCAGCTGATCCGGCGATGGTCGCGCCTCCGGTGACCAGCGCGGCGGTGCAGACAACGGCGGCACCCAGGCGAGCCAGGCGGGAATGACGGATGCTCATGGCGTTTCCTCTCTCGTGGGCCCAGCCCCGGTGGCCGTGCCGTGGCTCGAGCGTTGCCGGGGCCGCTGCGACATCGCTGCGCGTGGCCTCACAGGAAGTTCGCAGCAGATTCGCAGCGCCCGGGACGACGGTGCTGTCGTCGAGCCGAACGGTTCGGCCTCCCACACCGAAACGAGGACGACATGTTGCTCTCCCTTCGCCGCACCGCCCTGGCCGCGGCCTCGCTCGCACTGGTCGGCGGCACCGCCGCCTTCTCCGCCCCGGCATCGGCCAACCTCCCCGCACCGGACGGAGGTGGAATCTCGGCGCTGCGTCAGGAGACGATCGACCGGGCCCGCGCGAACCTCAACAACCCGCGCAAGTTCAAGACCTCGTCGACCTCCTCGATCTACACGAGCACCGTGCTGGACGCCGAGAACCGCAACGTCCTCGAGCGCAGTGGCAGCAACGCCAACCGGGTCGAGTTCAACGACTACAACGGCCAGGAGTGGTGCGGCTACTTCGTCGCACGGGTGTGGAGTGGCGAGAACACGCCGAACCCGGCGGACTACCCGCGCATCCCTGACGCGTACCCCTCCTCGCAGGCCTGGCGCACCGGCGTCGGCGACCGCTTCCACGCCTTCAACGGTGCCGGCGGCATCAAGCCGAAGCCGGGCGACGTGCTGGTCTGGCAGAACCTCGACACCAGCACGGGCGGTCACGTCGGCGTCGTCATCAGCTACAACTACGACACCAACCAGGTCGTGACGATCGAGGGCAACGTCAACGGCGACGAGGTCGCTCGCAAGGTCTACGCCTGGGACTCCAACGGACCGTCGATCTCGGGCAAGACGTTCAAGGGCTTCACCGATCGGGAGTGAGTCGGCGCCGAGCAGGGGGGTGCCCGGTGGAGTCTTCCACCGGGCACCGTTGCGCCTAGTCGGTCGACGCGCCGTCCGTACGACTGTCGTCGAGGAGCGCGCCCTCGAGGTCGTCGGCCGTCACGAGCTGGGCCGAGGCGCGGGCCGCACGCTCCTGCCGGTAGACCTCGTTTGCCTCGGCGTGGCGACCCTGGAGGTCCAGGACCAGGGCCAGCTCTCGCAGTGAAGCCGCAACGCTGAGGGCGCGGTCGATCAGGGTGAACTCCTCGACACTGGTGCGGAGCTCCGCGGCCGCTTCGTCGAGGCGGCCGAGCAGTCTCAGGCCACCGGCCCGGGCGCGCCGGGCACGGGCGGTGAGGAACGAGTCCTGTGACTGCGAGGCGCGTCGCCACGCCTGGTCGGCCTGCTCCAGCGCCTCCGCGCCGCGCCCCAGGGCGACGCTGACTTCCGCACGTGCGTCGAGGACGTAGCTGTAGATGTGAGCCTCCGCCTCGCCGTCGAGGAGTGCGAGTGCCTCGTCGACGAGTACGTTCGCCGGTCCGAGCGCGCCGCGCCGGCGGCAGGCTCGTGACAGCTCGAGCGTCGCCTGCCCGAATGCCGCACGGGCCGGGGTCGCGGAGAGGACCTCTCGTGCGCGGGTGAACTCCCGCGTGGCGTCCGACAGCTCGTCGTAGTCGTTGTGGATCGTCCCGCGGACGATCGCGACCCAGCCCGCGAGCACCCGGTCGTCGACATGGGCCAGCGATGCCTCGGCCCGGCGCACGTCCTGCTCTGCCTCGGCACGCCGGCCGAGGGAGAGCCAGGAAAGGGCGCACAGGATGGCGGAGGCCGCCGCGGCGCTGTGGGCACCGAGAAGCGTGAGCTGGCGACGTGCCTGGTCGGCGAGCGCTCGTGCCTCGGCGGACGACGACGCCCGCGACTGCAGGTGCCAGCCGCGGCACAAGGCGAGGTGTGCTGCACCCAGACGGCCGTCGTCGCCGGGCCCGAGGTGTGGCTGGACCTCCTCCACCGCAGCGACCCAGTCACCCTCGGACGGCGAGACGTGATGGGCGCCGGCTGTCACCGCGAGCAACCGCCAGGCGAGATCGGGACGGTGCGGGGCGAGGTGGCGCGCACACGCCCTGGCCAGCGAGTTCTCGGTGGCGAAGAACTCCTGGCTCAACCGTCGCTCCTGCGGAGTCGTGGCCCGGCCCAGCGGGGAGGGCGCGTCGACTCCTCGCAACGCTGACAGCGGCACGAGCTGGGTGGAATGCGTCAGGTGCGGCATGGCGGCACGCTCGAGGAGCTGCTCGGCGACGCGCACGAGGGCATCGGGACCGGCCGGGCCCTCGTTGCGCGGTACGACGAGGCGCTCCACGACGTCGTGCATGCGGTACTGGGCGGTGCGACCGGTGCTGATCACGGGCTCGACGAGGCTCGAGGCCACGAGGGCGTCCATGGCCCGGTCGCCCGCATCCTCGTCGTCGAGCAGGGCGCCCGGCACCCACCCGCTGAACGTGCTGGTGGGCAGCTGCGAGATGAGGATCGCTGCGTGACGCGCTTCCTCCGGCAGTCGTTCCCACACCAGCGCCAGGCCCGCCGCGAGCGCCCCGAGCCCGTCCCGGTCAGGCACCTGTTCGGCCACCCTCGCCGCCACGCGCGACAGCGAGAGGTCGGGACGTTGGGCCGCGCGGGAGGCTCCGACACGCAGGGCGAGCGGCATACCGCTGAGGATGCGTACGAGTTCGGCTGCGCCGGCCGGGTCGGAATCGACCCGCTCGGCACCCACGACAGAGCGGAGCAGGTCGAGTGACTCACCGGGCGAGAGCGGGCCGACCCGCAGCTGGGTGTCGGCGGCGAGGTCCTCGATCGGGTATCGCGACGTGACGATGGCCATCGACCCTGCTGCGGCGGGGACCAGGGTGCTGAGGTCGAGGGTTCCTCCGGGCGCGGCGTCGACCCCGTCCAGCACGATCAGAACCCGTCTGCCGTCGAGCAATGACCGGAAGAGAGAAGCGCGATCCTTCGGCTCGTCTGGGACCGCCACGGGGTGCACCCCCAGCAGCCGGAGGAAGGAGGCGAGGACCGTCTCCACCGCGGTGGTGTCACGGTCGTTCGCTGCGTCGAAGTACAGCGTGCCGTCCGGGAACTCGTCCCGCAGTCGCTGCCCGGCCTCGATCGCGAGCGCGCTCTTGCCCATGCCGGTCAGCCCCGTCACGTGCACCACGACGGCGTCGTCTCTCGCGCGGACGGCAGCGTCCTCGAGCGTCGCGAGCGCGTCCCCGCGTCCGACGAAGCCGGGCGTCCGTCGAGGCAAGGTGCGAGGGACCGGCAGGTCATGTGCCGGGGCTGCCGGACCGTCAGGATCCGGTGCCAGGATTCCGCGCTCCTCGGCGGAGGCCGGAGGTTGGCCGTCGAGCACCTGCGCGTGCGCCTCCCGCAGTCGCGCCGACGGAGCGACGCCGAGCTCCTCGTCCAGGCGGTCGTACGCCGTGCGGTAGACGCGAAGTGCCTGCTCCTGCTGCCCGGTCGCGGCAAGGGCCAACATGTAGTGGGCGACGAGCACCTCCCGGAACGGGTGCCGGGCCGTGAGTGCGGCGAGGTCTGCCTGCACCGTGTCGGCGCGCCCGAAGGCCAGCGCCGCTTCGGCGTGCTCCTCCCAGAGCGCGAGCCGTTCCTGTTGCAGCAGATCGCGCTCGATCTCGACGGCCGGCGTCGTCGCAATGCCCTGAAGCGCCTCGTCGTCGAACAACGTCAGCGCGTCACGGAATGCGTCGAGGCACTCCGGGGATCCGTTGGCCGCGAGGCTCCGTGCGCGGCCGCGGTGGTCCTGGTGCTCCAGCAGATCGACCCGGACGCCTGGTGAGAGCCGGTAGCCGCCGCCCTCCGTGAGCAGGGGCGAGGCGCCGGCGTCGGCGCACTTGCGACGGATGCCTGACACCAGCGCCTGGATGCGGTTGGGCGCCGAGGGTGGCGCGTCGTCTCCCCACAGCCAGGCCTCGAGACTCGGACCGGCGACGGTCGAGGTCAGCGCAGATCGGGCGAGGAGGCTGCGCTCGAGGGCAGACAGTCGTACCGGTACGCCGTCGGACTCGAGCGTCACTGGCCCGAGCACCCGAAGCTGAAGCTCGACGTCCCCCGATCGCGTCACGGCGCCGACGATAGCGGGTCGGACCCCGCATGTCTCGGGATGCGGCGCAGGTCGGTTGCGAGGTGCGGGACACAATGATTCATATGCGTCTGATCGATCTGCTGCCGAAAGGCGTGACGACGGACGAGGACGTCGTCTACGACGCCATCACGCAGTGGGTCGACCACCGGGGGCTGACCCTCTATCCCGCACAGGACGAGGCGATCCTCGAGTGCGTCGCCGGGTCCAACGTGATCCTGGCGACGCCGACCGGTTCCGGCAAGAGCCTGGTGGCGACCGGCGCGATGGCCGCAGCGCTGGCCCGCGGCGAGTGCAGTGTCTACACCGCGCCGATCAAGGCGCTCGTCAGCGAGAAGTTCTTCGACCTCTGCGAGATCTTCGGCGCCGACAACGTCGGGATGGTGACGGGCGACGCGGCGGTCAACGCCGACGCGCCGATCATCGCCGCGACTGCCGAGATCCTCGCCAACATGGCGCTGCGTGAGGGCGCCGACGCCGACATCGGCCTCGTCGTGATGGACGAGTTCCACTTCTATGCCGACCCGGACCGGGGCTGGGCGTGGCAGGTGCCGCTGATCGAGCTGCCCAAGGCGCAGTTCCTGCTGATGTCGGCGACGCTGGGCGACACGACGCGGTTCGAGGCCGATCTCAGCAGGCGTACGGGCCGGGAGACCACGCTCGTCACGACGTCGGAACGACCCGTGCCGCTGATCTCGGAGTACGTCTCGACGCCGATCCAGGAGACGCTCGAGCAGCTGATCGAGACCCACCAGACGCCCGTGTACGTCGTGCACTTCACCCAGGTCTCGGCGCTCGAACGGGCCCAGGCGCTCACCAGCATCAAGGTCGCGACCCGTGAGGAGCGCGACGTGATCGCCGAGCATCTCGGCGACTTCCGGTTCTCCTCGGCGTTCGGCAAGACGCTGTCGCGGCTCGTACGCATGGGGGTCGGCGTGCACCACGCCGGGATGCTCCCGCGCTACCGGCGGCTCGTCGAGACGCTGACCCAGGCCGGGCTGCTCAAGGTCGTGTGCGGCACCGACACCCTCGGCGTCGGCATCAACGTCCCGATCCGCACCGTGCTGTTCAGCGGGCTGTCGAAGTACGACGGGGTCCGCCAGCGTCAGCTCCAGGTGCGCGAGTTCCAGCAGATCGCCGGACGTGCAGGCCGGGCCGGCTTCGACACCGTCGGCCACGTGATCGTGGAAGCGCCCGAGCACGACATCGAGAACGCCCGGCTGGTCCGCAAGGCCGGCGACGACGTCAAGAAGCAGCGCAAGATCCAGCGCAAGAAGGCGCCGGAGGGCTTCGTGTCGTGGGGCGAGGGGACGTTCGCCAAGCTCTCGACCGGTACGCCCGAGGCGCTCGTCTCCCGCATGCGGGTCAGCCACGCGATGGTGCTCGACGTCATCTCTCGGCCGGGAGACGCGCGCGCGTCGCTGGAGCGGCTGCTGCGCGAGAGCGACGAGACCGAGGAGTCGCAGGACCGCCTCCTCGCCGAGGTCGACGAGATCATCGACGCCCTGCTCGCCGGTGGAGTCGTCGAGCCGGTCGACCCGCCGGACGCTGACGGGCGTACGCTCCGGCTGACCGTCGACCTGCAGGCCAATTTCGCCCTCAACCAGCCGTTGTCGCCGTTCGCCGTCGCGGCCTTCGAGCTGCTCGATCGCGACGATCCGGCATACGCGCTCGACATGGTGTCGGTGGTCGAGGCGACGCTCGACGACCCACGGCCGATCATCAACGCGCAGCGCCACCGCGCCCGCGGCGAGGCCATCAACGAGATGAAGATGGACGGCATCGAGTACGACGAGCGGATGGAGCTGCTCGAGGAGATCACGCACCCCAAGCCGCTCGAGGAGCTGCTCGGCGTCGCCTACGAGTCCTACCGCAAGGGCCATCCGTGGGTCGCCGACCACGAGCTGCGGCCCAAGTCGGTCGTGCGCGAGATGTGGGAGCGGGCGATGACGTTCTCCGAGCTGATCGGCGACTATCAGCTCGCCCGGTCCGAGGGACTCGTGCTGCGCTACCTGTCCGACGTCTACAAGACCCTGCTGCGCACGGTGCCCGAGCAGCTGCGCAACGAGGAGCTCATCGACCTCACGGAGTGGCTCGGCGAGCTCGTCCGGCAGACCGACTCGAGCCTGCTCGACGAGTGGGAGCAGCTCATCAACCCGGACGTCGACCCCGAGGACGTACGCCCGAAGGCGACCGGGGCCGAGACGCCGCGACCCGTCACCGGCAATGCGCGGGCGTTTCGCGTGCTCGTGCGCAATGCGCTGTTCCGCCGCGTCGAGCTCGCGGCGCTCGGCCGGTGGAGCGCTCTCGGTGACCTCGACGGCGAGGACGGCTGGGACGCCGCGGCGTGGATGGAGGCGATGGCGGCGTACCGCGAGGAGTACGACGACCTCGGCACCGGTCCAGCCGCCCGTGGGCCCGAGCTGTTCATGGTCGAGGAGGGCTCGACGACGTGGAACGTACGCCAGACGTTCGACGATCCTGACGGCGACCGCGACTGGGGGATCACGGCCCAGATCGACCTGGCTGAGAGCGACGAGATCGGCGAAGCCGCCGTCACGATCCTCGAAGTCGGCCCTCGCTGAAGTGAGGTCATCGGTGGTCGAGTGCCGGCGAGGGACGAGCCGGTGTATCGAGACCACGTGACGTGATCTCGATACGGCTCCTCGTTCCTCGGAGCCACTCGATCACCGAGTGATGCGTCAGCGAGCCGTCAGCCTCAGGGGGGCCTTGTCGCCGGGGACATTCGTGATGTTGCGCAGCTTGTTGGGGGCGACGGCGTCGGCGGTGACCTCGTAGCGCTGCAGCACCTCGCGCAGCACCACGGTGCCCTCCATCAGCGAGAACGCCGCACCGATGCAGCGGCGTACGCCTCCGCCGAACGGGATCCACGTGTTCGCCGCGATCTTGCCGGCGGTGAACCGCTCGGGCTTGAACAGGTGAGAGTCGGCGAAGCTCGCCTCGCGGCTGTGCGACAGCATGATCGACGGCGTGACGGTCGTGCCACGCGGCAGCCGGCGACCTGCCACGACCTGGTCGCTCTGAAGCGTACGGGCGACGAAGTCGATGATCGGGTGCAGCCGCATGCCCTCCTTGAGGCAGGCCTCCAGGTAGGCGTCGTCGCCCGTGTCGGCGGCGACCAGCGCACGGGCGTGGGTCTCGGGGTCGCGGCCGAGCTCGTGCAGCGTCCACGACAGCGCCGACGCCGTCGTCTCGTGCCCCGCGAGCAGCAGTGTGACGAGCTGGTCGCGCATCTCGGCGTCGGTCAAGGGCGCCTCACCATCGTCGCCAACGCGCAGCAACCGGGACAGCACGTCGTCGCGCCCCTGGAGGTCGTGCGCCTCGCGCCGCTCGGCGATCTCGGCGTACAGGAGCTCGTCGACCTCCTGCTGGTTCTTGAAGTAGCCGCGCCACGGCGGGAGCTTGAACAGCCGAGGGTATGACCACGCGAGCAGCATCTTGGCGTCGATGTTGACCATCCGGTTGACCTTGGGTCGCAGCACCGCGAGCCGCGCCTCGTCAGTGACGCCGAAGACGACCTGCAGGATCACGTCGAGGGTGATCGCATTCATCCGGTCGAGCGCCACGACGACGTCGCCGTCGTGCCACGAGTCGACCTCAACCTTGGCGATCGCCTCGACGAGCGGCTGGTACGCCCGCATCGACGGCCCCGTGAACGCCGGCATGAGGAGCTTGCGAGCTCGCTGGTGCTCGGCGTCGTCGGTCAGCAGCACCGAGTGCTCGCCCATGACCGGCTTGAGGATCTCGTTGCCCTTGCCGGCATGGAACTGGGACGGGTCGGCGGCGAAGATCTCCTTGATGTCTGCCGGGTCGCTGAACACGACGAGCGTACGAGGGCCCGGCAGGATCTTGAGGGAGAACGTGTCGCCGAACTCCTGGTGGTACGCCGGGATGGTCCCGGCCCGGTCGCGCAGGAACTTCCACGTCATCCGGCCCGCCGAGAGCCTGGGCCCGGCCGGGATGTCGTATTCCTGCGCAGCCATTACGCCGCCTTCTCCCACTCGAAGTCGGTCGCGTTGACCTTCCGCGTCTCCCACCAGTACTGGAACGTGAACTTCGGCCAGATCGTGCGGTTCTTGCCCTTGCTGTCGAGGTACCACGACGTGCAGCCGCCCTGCGTCCAGATGCCCTTCTCGACGAGGCGCTGGATCTCCTCGTTGAACTCGTCCTGCGCGGGCTTGGTCGGCTCGGCGGAGATCGCACCGCGACGATCCATCTCGTCGAGCATGCGGATGATGAACTTCGTCTGCTGCTCGATCATGAAGACGACCGAGTTGTGGCCGAGCGCCGTGTTGGGGCCGAGCATGAAGTAGAGGTTGGGGAACCCGTTGATCGTCATCCCCATGTACGTCTCGACGCCCTCCTCGCGGAACTGCGTGGCGAGGTCGACGCCGTTCTTGCCCTTGATGTCGAGGTAGTCGAATGCGTCGATGACGTGGAAGCCGGTGCCGTAGATGATGATGTCGGCCTCGTGCTTGACGCCGTTGCCGTCGATCACGCCGTCAGCGACGATCTCCTTGACCCCGTCGGTGCTGAGCTCGACATCGTCGCGCAGGTACGTCTTGTAGTACGTGTTGGACTGCAGCACGCGCTTGCACCCGAGGCGGTAGTCCGGGGTGAGCTTGGCCCGGAGCTCGGGGTCCGGGATGGTCTTCTCGAGGTAGCGCTTGACGATCTTCTCGGCGAACGGGAGCACGTTGATGTGCCCGTTGAAGCCGATCGCCCGCGCCTCGAGCGCCCAGTAGAGCGCGTTGCGGTAGGCCCGCGTGGCGCCCGGGACCGTGGCGAAGAGCTTCTTGCGCCACTCCGGCGTGGGCTTGTCCTTCTTGGGCAGCACCCAGGCCGGCGTGCGCTGGAAGACCGTGAGGTGCTCGGTCTCCTGGGCGATGATCGGGATGAACTGGATCGCGCTGGCGCCGGTGCCGATGACGACGACCTTCTTGCCCTTGAGGTCGACCGAGTGGTCCCACTGGGCGGAGTGGAAGCGCGGTCCCTCGAATGCGTCGGCGCCCGTGATCTCGGGGACGTTGGGGATGTGCAGCCCGCCGACGCCGGCGATCACGACGCGAGCCTCGTAGTCCTCGCCGGAGCGCGTACGCACGGTCCAGACGCTGCGGTCCTCGTCCCACGACGCGCCGGTGACCTCGACGCCGAACGTGATGTAGGGGCGGATGCCCTGCTCGTCGGCGACCTTGCGCATGTAGGCCCAGATCTCCTCCTGGCCCGAGAAGCTCTTGCTCCACTCGTGGTTGAGCTCATAGGAGAACGAGTACATGTGGCTCGGGATGTCGCACTCGCAGCCGGGGTAGGTGTTGTCGCGCCACGTGCCGCCGACGTCGTGTGCCTTCTCGAGGATCACGAAGTCCTCGCGGCCCGACTCGCGCAGCTTCATGGCCGCGCCCATGCCGGAGAATCCCGTGCCGATGATGACGATGTCCTTTTTGATCACCTTTCAGATACTATCGGTATCTGAGAATGTTGCAAAGAGACGAGGGAGCGGTTGTGGCGTCGGACATGACGAAGGTCACCAGGGCTGAACGGCAGGCCCAGACGCGTGAACGACTGATCGAGGTCGCGCGTGAGATGTTCCTGTCGGACGGCTACGGAGCCACGTCTCTCGACAAGGTTGCCGTGCGCGCAGGGTTCTCCAAGGGCGCCGTCTACTCCAACTTCGCCGGCAAGGAACAGCTCTGCATGGCAGTGCTCGACAGCATCCACGAGGAGCAGATCGAGGGGGTCGTCACAGCGTTCTCCCAGGACACCGACCTCGACGGCCGCATCGAGGCCTTCGCCGCCTGGGCCCGTGAGGGTCTCGGCCAGCCACGATGGACCGCGCTCGAGGTCGAGTTCGGTGCGATCGCGCGTCAGAGCCCCTACGTCGCGAAGGAGCTGGTCAAGCGGCACCGCGAGATCCGTGCCGCGATCGCCGATCTGGTGCGCCAGGTGACGGCAGAGGCAGGTCTGGGTGACACGGTCGACGCGGACCAGGCGGCGACGACGCTGCTGAGCCTCGGCATCGGACTCGGCACCCTGCGTTCCCTCGACAGCACGATCGACGTCGGCGTGTTCGCCGACACGATGCGCGCCCTCCTGAAGAGCTCCGGCGGGTAGTCACTCTGGGGGGTTTGTTGTCGCTCCCAGCAATTAGTTTGAAATTCATCTAGGAGGGAGGCTGTCCGCTGCTAGCGTCTGGCACGACCTCTCCCGCATGTCTAGGGCAGGGGCAGGGAGAAGTAGCCCGACCGGGCTACTTGGGATGGCTAGGAGTGGCCAGCCCCACTATGCGAGGGAGATTTCGTCATGCTCAAGAACAACCGCAAGAAGGTCAGCATCGCCGCAGGCCTGGTCATCGCGATCATCGCCGGCGGTGCGGCGTACGCCTACTGGACCGCCGGTGGATCCGGGACCGGGTCCGCCTCGACCGGCACCACCGTGCCGATCACCGCCAACCAGACCAGCACGGTCAGCAACCTGCGTCCCGCGGGCACTGCGCAGACTCTTTCCGGCACCTTCACCAGCACCAACGCCGGCCCGGTGTACGTCGCCAGCGTCGCTGCCGCGGTGACTGGCACCGACAAGGTCGGCTGCGACGCAAGCGACTACACCATCAGCGGCTCGCCCGTCACGGTTGGCGCGGAGGTCACCACCGGTAGCACCTGGGGCGCCGGCGGCACCATGACGATCGCCTTCAACGACAAGCCGGGCACCAATCAGGACGCCTGCAAGGGCGCGGCGGTGACGATCGGCTACACCGTCAACTGACCGATCACTGACACGGCACGGCAGGCGAGGGCCACAGCTCTCGCCTGCTGCGCCGTGTCGATCGTGCCGTCGATGACGGACGAATGACCCTGAGGGAGGAGGCCGGCATGACCAGAGAGCGACACACGACGTGGCTCGTCGCCTTGGCGATCCTGGTCGCCGCCGCCGTACTCGCCCTCCGGTCGTGCGATACGCCGAATGCCCGCAGGATTGGCGGGCTGGGTGCCTCGTCCGCCGAGCAAGGCCGCGGCGACGGAACGTTCACGGTCGCCGGGGACGTCACGCAGCCGATTGCGCCGGGCATCGACGTGCCGATCGTGCTGCGGTTCACGAATCCGTACGACTTCGACTTCGCAGCCAGCCATCTGGTGGTCTCGGTGTCGTCGGTGGAGACCCGTGTCGCGGACCTGTCGCAGACTTGCACGGTCGATGACTTCGCCGTGGTTCAGCTCTCGCCGCAGGCGACAGTGACGATTCCGTCCCACGACAGCACGACGGTCGGATCGATCGGCGGGTCTGGCGCGGGTCGGCCCACGATCAGCTTGATCGACCGTGCGGTCAATCAGGACGGCTGCAAGGACGCGACGGTACGCCTGCGCTACTCGGCGCAGGGCAGGCGACACGGATGAGCATCCGTCGATGGGCCGGTCGGGTCACACCCGTGGTTGTCGTCTCGGTCGTGTGGGTCCTGTTCCTCGGCGGTGGGGCCTTCGCCTATTGGACTGCGTCGGGCTCGGGCTCGGGCGCGGGCGGCACGGGAACGCTGTCGGCGATAACCCTGACGCCGGGCACCCCGGTTGGGGCGCTCTATCCGGGCACGAGCTCAGCGGTCGCGGTGACGGTGACCAACAGCAACACCACCACCGTGCGGATCGGCTCGCTCGAGCTCAACACCTCGTCGGGCACCGGCGGTTTCGCGGTCGACGCGGGCCACTCGGCCTGCGTCGTGTCGGCGTTGAGCTACACGACCCAGTCGAACGGCGGCGCCGGATGGATCGTGCCCGCGCGGACGGGCGGTGTTGACGGCACGCTGGGGGTGACACTGACCGGGGCGCTCACGATGAGCGCAGCCGCGGCCAATGCCTGTCAGGGCGCAACGTTCACCGTCTACCTGACGGCCGGGCCATGATCCACAAGGCTCGGCGCTCGCGTCGTCGGCAGCTCGTCGTCAGCACGTTCGTGCTCCTCCTCACGGTTGGCGCCGCGTACGGCTACTGGACGGCGATCTCCAACCCAGGTGGTGGCGGGGCGGCGGCCGCGACCACGGTCAATGCGGGCAACACCCCTACTGTGTCTGCGACCGGCAGCGCTGTCACCGTGACCTGGTCTGCGAGCACGATCGCGACCGGCTCTGCTGTCACCGGCTACCGCATCACCCGCTACGACCAGGCCACGCATACGGCGCAGACCATGCTCTCGGCCTGCAACGGCGTGGTTGCCGGCACGAGCTGCACCGAGTCGGCGGTTCCCCCCGGCACCTGGAGATACACCGTGACGCCGCTCGTGGCGAGCAACTGGCGCGGTGCCGAGAGCGCCGACAGCAGCTCCGTGACGGTCGACACGACCCCGCCGACCAATGTCCTGTCCGTCTCGGCGCCCGGTGGCAACGCGGCGCTCAACAGCGCGACCGTCTACTACCGCGGAGTGGAGGCCGGATCGCTGCGGGTCACCAACTCGCTGACCGACGCCGGGTCCGGACCGGCGTCGAGCGCCACGGCGGCTCTGGGCGGCACGTCGACGGGCTGGAGCCACACCGCGTCGACGGTGTCCACTCCGTCGGGTGGCCCCTACGTCTCCAATTCGTTCAGCTGGACCGCCGGCACCTCCAGCGCACCGACCGAGGTCGTCACCGGCCGGGATGTCGCCGGAAACTTCGCAACCACCACGCTGTCGTTCGTCAATGACTCGACCGCCCCGGCAGCCGGCACGATCTCGTACGCCGACGGCTATCAGTCGGGCCGGTCGGTGACGGTCACCTTCACCACCGGCACGGACACCGGCTCGGGCGTCGCGACGCGGCAGCTCCAGCGTGCGTCGGCGGCCCTCACCAGTGGCACCTGCGGCACGTTCGGGTCGTTCGGCGACCTCGGCACGGCCGGCCCGACGTCGCCCTACGCCGACACGACGGTCGCCTCCGGTGCTTGCTACAAGTACCGCTACGTGGTGACCGACGCCGTCGGCAACCAGGACATCGCGACCAGCGCCAACGTCGCCAAGATCGACTACGCCGGCGCGGTGAACACCAACGCACAGGGCCAGTGGCGGCTCGGCCAGAGCCTCTTTGCCTCCGACTCGTTCACCGGAACCTCGGGCACCGCGCTGACCAGTCATGCCCCCGAGATCGGCTCGACCTGGTCCACGACCGGTGGTCTGGCCACCGAGCAGATCAGCTCCGTCGGCCGGGCGTACAAGTCCGGGACACTCGGCGGGATCGCGGTCCTTTCGGCCACGTCGCCGACCTCGTCCGACTACGCCGTCGAGTCGGACATCTACGTCAGATCGGTGGTCAACGGCGACTTCGCGGGGGTGATGGCCCGCCAGGACAATGGGGGGTTGGCTGCGGCTGCCAGGTACTACGCGGCCGGATTCCGGAAGTCGCCGACGGGCGGGGCGGGGACCTGGGTGATCATCAAGAACGATGGGATCGTCACGCCCGCGACATTGGGAACCACCTCGGCGGCGACACTGGCGAGCAGCACGTCGTACCGGGTCAGGCTCGAGATCACCGGGACGACCCTGAAGCTGTACGCCGACGGTGTCCTGAAGGTCACGACCACCGACAGCACCCTCGCCGCTGCCGGGAAAGCGGGCATCGTCAGTGGGGACCCGCGATCGGCCACACCTCCGGCGACCTCGGACACGACCGGCATGCACCTCGACAACTTCCTGGTCACCCCGCGGGCCGCCGACAGCAAGGGCACCAACACCGGCGACCACTACAGCGGCGTCGTCCTGGGGCAGACCGGCGCACTCGGAAGCGACACCAACACCGCGGCCCTCTACGACGGTGCCAACGACTACACGACCATCGCCAGGCAGATCTCCGACGACTTCACCATCGAGTTCTGGTTCTCATCCACCCAGGGCCGCGGCACCGGTGCGGACTGGTGGAGCGGCGCCGGCATGGTCGACGCTGAGGTGTCCGGAGCAGCCAACGACTTCGGCGTGTCCCTGCGATCGGACGGCAAGGTCGTGGCCGGCGTCGGCACGCCGGACGTCTCCGTTGTCTCGTCCTCGGGTGGCTACAACAACGGCGCGTGGCACCTGGTGACGTTCACCCGGGTCAAAAGCACTGGCGCCCTGAATCTCTATGTGGACGGCGCGCTGGCCGGCACCGCGACGGGCAGCACCGCGTCGCTGACCAGCTCGAGCACGATCTACTTCGGGCGCCTCGCGTCGTCCACAACCCAGAACTACGCCGGAAAGCTGGACGAGGTCGCGACCTACACGTCGCCGCTGGACGCCGCAGCGATCCTGGCTCACTACCAGCTCGGGTCGGCCTCCGCGCCAGACCTGACCGGACCGACCGGCGGCTCGGTGGATGCCACCGGCCTGACCGGCACCGGCTCGCGCCACTCGACGAGCACGACGCTCAGCCTGGCTCTGGCGAAGGGCACCGACCCCAGCGGCATCGCCACGTCGGGCAACCTGCTCAAGCGGGCCACGGCGACGCTGGCCAGCGGCACCTGCGGCACGTTCGGCAGCTACGTCCTGGTGTCCGGCGGGACCGATCCCGTCTCGCCGAAGTCCGACACGGTCGAGGATCAGGCCTGCTATCGCTACCAGTACTCCGTGGCCGACACCGTCGGGAACTGGACGACCTACACGAGCCCGGACATCAAGGTCGACACCGGGACGCCCTCGACACCGGCCCTGTCCTTCTCGGCGATGACGAACGCGTACTGGAGTGGCGGCGCGTCGACGAGCGTCTACTACCGCTCCGCGGCGGCGGCCTCGTTCACCGCGACCGCCTCGAGCTCCTCGTCATCGGGCATCGCGAGCTATGCGTACCCAGCACTCGGTACGGGCTGGAGCTCGACCGCCGGCACACTCGGCGTCAACACCTACTCCTGGACGGCGAGCCCCGCCGCGCCGGGCACCAAGAACGTGACGGCGACGAGCAACTCCGGGGCGGTCTCGGCGAGCTCGCCGTTCACCATGGTCGGCGACGACACCGCCCCGACGGCCGGCTCGGTCAGCTACGTCAACGGCAGCACGATCGGCTCGACCGCCAGCGTCAGCTTCACGACCGGGACCGACAGCGGTTCGGGCGTGGGCACCCGACTGCTGCAACGGGCGTCCGCTCCGTTCACCGGCATCACGTGCGGCACCTTCGGCTCATTCACGACGATCACGGGCGGCACCAACCCAACGTCACCTGTCAGCGACTCCGTGACGGCCGGCAACTGTTACAAGTACCAGTACGTCGTCAGCGACAACGTCGGCAACCAGCACATCGCCTCCAGCACCGACGTCGCGCACACCCCGTTCGGTGGGATCTGGAGGCTCGACGCCGGATCCGGGTTCTCCGCCGTCGACTCCTCCGGCAACGGCAACACCGCAACTCTCCAGAGCGGTGCCCTGTGGACGTCACCCGGCAAGGTCGGCGCGTCATCGCTCAACCTGAGCGGTGCGACGACCAGCTGGGCCTCGGCCCCCACGGCCGTCGACACCAGCGACAGCTACTCGGTCGCGGCCTGGGTGCGCCCGACGAACGTGACCGGGTTCCGGACATTTGTCGCGATCGACGGCGTCAACATCAGCCCGTTCTACCTGCAGATGGACGCCGGCGTGCTGAAGTTCACGCAGCGCACGACCGACTCGATCAGCACGTCGGCGGCTGTCTCGGTGAACGGTCCGACGGCCGCCGTGAACACCTGGTACCACCTGGTGGGTGTGCACGACAAGACCAACCAGGTCATGAGGTTCTACGTCAACGGTGTGCTGCAGGGCACGACGCCCTACACGTCAGCGTGGAAGGCCACCGGCACCACCACGATCGGCAGGGGGAAGTGGAACGGCGCAGGGGTCGATTTCGTCCAAGGCAACATCGACGAGGTCCGCTTCTACGACAAGGTGCTGACGCAGGCGGAGATCACGGCGCTTCAGTAGGCCCGGCCTGCTGGCGGGCCGAGCCGAGCTTCGCGAGCAGCAGGACCTCGGTGAGGCAGGCGCGCTCGAACTCGGCGAGGTGCAGGCCTTCGTTGGTGCCGTGCGCCCGGGTGTCGGGGTCCTCGACGCCAGTGACCAGCACCGACGCCTGTGGGAACGCCTCGGCGAACGTCGCGATGAACGGGATCGACCCGCCGACCCCCATGTCGATCGGGGCCACGCCGTCCCATGCGGCCGTCATGGCCTCGCGCGCGGCATCGTATGCCGGTCCGGTCGCATCGAGCGCGGTCGGATCGCCACCGTCGGCGTACGTCAGGGTGGCCTGAGCTCCCCACGGAACGTGCGCCATGACGTGCTCGCGAAGGCGTTCGAACGCCCGGTCGGCGGCGTCGCCAGGAGCGATCCGCACCGTGATCATGGCCGACGCGACCGGGACGAGCGTGTTGCTGGCGGCGGCGGTGCTGGGGGCGTCGATCCCGGTCACGGTCACGGACGGCTTGGTCCACATGCGCTCGACGAAGGACCCGGTGCCGATCAGCTGCACGCCGTCGGCCAGTCCGGACTCGTGGACGAGGCGCTCCTGCGGGTAGTCGACGTCGGCCGCATCGGTGGCGACCAGTCCGGCGACCGCGACCGAGCCGTCGTCGGCGTGCAGCGAGGCGAGGATGCGTGTCAAAGCCATCAGGGCATCGGGCACGACCCCGCCGTACATTCCGGAGTGAACACCGTGGCGCAGCGTGCGGACCTCGAGCGTCGCGCGTACGAGACCGCGCAGACTCGTGGTCAGCGCGGGCTCGCCGATGTCCCAGTTGCCCGAGTCGGCGATCACGATGACGTCGGCTTCGAGCAGCGTGCCGTGCTCGGCGATGAACGCCTCGAGGGTCGGCGAGCCGATCTCCTCCTCGCCCTCGACGAAGACCTTGACGCCGACCGGCAACCGGTCGCCGAGGGCTCGCACCGCCGCGAGGTGCATCGCGATGCCGGCCTTGTCGTCGGCCGCGCCGCGGCCGTACAGCCGCTCGTCGCGCTCGGTCGGCTCGAATGGCGGCGAGTCCCAGGCACCGTGATCGCCCTCGGGCTGCACGTCGTGGTGGGCGTAGAGCAGGACGGTGGGGGTCCCGTCAGGACCGGGCTTGCTGGCCAGCACTGCAGGCGCTCCGCCGCTGCGCAGGATCTGCGTGTCAAAGCCCTCGGCGTCGAACAGCGCCCGGGTCGCCTCAGCCGATCTCTCGACGTCGTCGGTGTGCTCGGGAGCGGCGCTGACGGACGGGATCCGGACGAGTGCCTCGAGGTCCTCACGGACCGAGGGGAGTACGGCGGTGAGCGCGGAGCGCAGGTCGTCTGGGGTGCGGGACGTCATGCGTCCGACCCTAGCCAGCGCTCAGTAGCCGCCGTTGACCTTGAAGCGCTCGTAGCTCGCCTGGATCTCGGCCTCGGCCTCGACCCGGCCGGTCCACGTCGAACCCTCGACCGACTTGCCGGGCTCGAGGTCCTTGTAGACCGTGAAGAAGTGCTCGATCTCGAGCCGGTCGAACTCCGGCACGTGGTGGATGTCGCGCAGATGCTCCTGGCGGGGATCCTTGGCCGGGACGCACAGGACCTTGTCGTCTCCGCCGGCCTCGTCGGTCATGCGGAACATCCCGATCGTGCGGCACGAGATCACGCAGCCGGGGAACGTCGGCTCCGACAGGAGCACCAGGGCGTCGAGCGGATCGCTGTCGAGGCCGAGCGTGTCGTCGATGAAACCGTAGTCCGCGGGATACTGGGTCGCGGTGAACAGCGTGCGGTCGAGCCGGATGCGGTGCGTCGCGTGGTCGACCTCGTACTTGTTGCGGCTGCCCTTCGGGATCTCCACGGTGACGTCGAAAATCACTGGTGCCTCCGGCGGTTGAAATGTGGGGTGCGCGTGCCGTGAAGGCGGCGCAACGGGTTCTCTATAGTCTGGCGCATGTGCCATCTCACGGGGAAAGCAGGGTCGCGAAGCCTCGTGGGGCGATCGTCATCCCGTCGCTGGTCCTCGCCGTCGTCGTGGCGCTCAGCATCACGCTGTGGTCCCGTGGCGACCTCAATCGCCTGATCTGCGACGGTGACTGCGGCCCGGCCAATGTCATCCCGCCGCGCACCCTGACTTCCGACACGGTGCCTGCGGAGTCAGCGCCCGGTGTCCCGTCACCCGGCGACATCGACCCGGTCAAGCTCAAGGCGGCCATCACCCCGGCGCTCGCTGCCTCGGTGCTCGGCCCGCACGTGGGGTTCTCGGCCGTCGCGCCGTCCAACGGCAGCGAGCTGGTGTCGTCGGCCCCCGGCCCGTACGTCCCGGCGTCGACGACCAAGGTGCTCACGAGCTTCGCCGCCCTCTCGCTGATCGATCCCCAGACCCGGTTCGCCACGCGAGTCGTCCGCTCGGGCGACCAGGTCGTGCTGGTCGGTGGCGGTGACCCCTATCTGGCCGTCAAGCGCAAGAAGACCAGCGATCCGGTCGTCCAGGCCGACCTCACGACCCTCGCCGCGCGCACCGCCGCCGCGCTCAAGAAGGACGGCACGACGAGCGTCAGCCTCGGCTTCGACGCCTCGTTGTTCACCGGCCCAGCCTCCAGTCCCGGGTGGGAGCCGAACTACGTCAGCCAGAACATCGTCACGCCGGTCAGCGCCCTGTGGGCCGATCAGGGCGCACAGAACGGCGTACGCGCGACGGATCCGGCGGCGAGTGCGGCGCGCACGTTCGCGGGCCTGCTCAAGGACCAGGGCATCAGCGTCGCGGGAGAGCCGGTGCCGGCGGAAGCACCTGCCGACGCGGCGGTCGTGGGAGTGATGCGCAGTGCGACGGTCGCGCGCATCGTCCAGACCCTCATCCGGGTGAGCGACAACCAGGCCGCCGAGGTCATGCTGCGGCAGCTGGCGATCGCGGCAGACAAACCCGCGACGTTCGACGGCGGCACCGAGGCCGTGGTTGACGTCCTCAACGCTGCCGACATCGACACGCAAGGGCTCGTGCTGCGTGACGGGAGCGGGCTCTCGCGCCGCAACCGCATCGCACCCCTGACGCTGGCGCAGACCGTCAACGTCGCGGCCTCGACGCCGCGAACGTCGGGCCTGATCACCGACCTCCCGATCAGCGGGTTCACCGGCACGCTGGTGGGCCGGTTCTCCAAGCTGAGATCGTCGCTGGGGATGGTCCGGGCCAAGACCGGCACGTTGACCGGCGTCCACTCACTCGCGGGCTACGCACTCGATGCCGATGGTCGCCCCGTGGTGTTCGCGGTGATGGCGGATCGTACGAGCAAGATGGCGCCGATGGAGGCGCAGGCCGCGCTCGACAAGGTCGCCGCCGCGATCACCAGCTGCCGCTGCGGTTGATTCGGTGGTTGAGGATTGGGGGTCCCCCCACGAGCGCAGCGAGTAGGGGGCGGAACGAGCGTCTCGAAACCACCTCGCTGTCCCAATGTGGTTTCGAGGCTTCGGCCGCGGGCGGCCTCCGCACCTCAACCACCGAGTCCGGCGCGGCGCAACCACGTAAGTTAGCCACATGATCGATTGGAAGCTCGCGCTCTCGACGGCGACGAAGCTGTCGAAACCCGGTCCGGACCTCTCGGCCGCCGAGGTGGCCGAGGCGGTGGCCGAGCTGCGCGAGGGTGCCGCCAGGTCCGAGGGGCCGGTCCGCGAGTTCAGCGACCTGCACGCAACCTCCGCAACGGCACCGGTCCTGGTGGTGGATCGCCCGCGCTGGATCGAGGCCAACCTCGACACGTTCAAGATCATGATGGACCCCGTCATGGCCAAGCTCGCGGCGTCCAACAAGGCGCCGTCAGGCATGGGCCGCGTCGTCGGAGAGAAGATCAGCGGAGCCGAGCTCGGTGCGCTGATGTCATTCATGTCGAGCAAGGTCCTGGGCCAGTTCGACCCGTTCTGGAATGGCCCCAACGGCGAGGGCGGGCGGCTCCTGCTCGTGGCGCCCAACATCGTCCAGGCCGAGCGGCAGCTCGACGTCGACCCTCACGACTTCCGCCTCTGGGTGTGCCTGCACGAGGAGACCCACCGCGTGCAGTTCACCGCGGTCCCCTGGATGCGCGACCACATGCGCTCGCTGCTCGACGAGTTCATCGACGCGACCGACCTCGACGCGTCCGCGCTCTCGTCGCTCGTGACCGAGGGCCTGGGCGAGGCGATCCGCATCGCCCGCGGAGACTCCGACGCATCGCTCGCCGATCTGTTCCAGAACGACCGCCAGCGCGCGATCGTCGATCGCCTGACCGGCATCATGTCGCTGCTCGAGGGCCACGCCGACGTCGTGATGGACGGCGTCGGACCTGAGGTCATCCCGAGCGTCGCGGAGATCCGCCGGAAGTTCACCGAGCGGCGCAAGGGCACCGGTACGTTCGACCGTCTGCTGCGCCGGTTGCTGGGCCTCGACGCCAAGATGCGTCAGTACCGCGACGGTGCCGAGTTCGTCCGTGAGGTCAATGACAAGGTCGGCCTCTCGGGATTCAACGCGGTGTGGGCCGAGCCGGCCAACCTGCCCACCAAGTCCGAGATCCTCGACCCGTCCTCGTGGGTCGCCCGCGTGCACGGCTGAGCTCGGCGACATGGGCGGCGCACTCGACCCGACGGTCGCAACCGCTCGCAACCTCGTGCGCAGCGCGCTGTCGGACCTCGGCCCCGGCACCCGGATCGTCGTCGGTGTCTCCGGCGGTGCGGACTCCCTGGCGCTGGCGGCAGTCGCGGCGTTCATCGCCGACCGTGAGGCGTACGAGCTGACTGCCGTGATCGTCGACCACCAGCTGCAGGAGGGCTCGGACGGAGTCGCCGACCGGGCGGCCGAGCAGCTCGCGGGGCTCGGTGTCGCGACCGAGGTCGTGCGGGTTGACGTCGGCACCGCGGGCGGACCGGAGGCGTCGGCCCGGCGGGCACGCTACGAAGCGCTCGAGCGCACCGGCGCCGAGGCGATCCTGCTGGCGCACACGCTCGACGACCAGGCCGAGACGGTCCTGCTGGGACTGGGTCGCGGCTCGGGGCCGCGCTCGATCGCGGGCATGTCTCCCGTCGACGGGGTCCTGCGCCGGCCGTTCCTGAGGCTGCGACGGGCCGAGACCGAGCACATCTGCCGGACGTACGAGCTCGAGTGGTGGACCGACCCGCACAACACGGACCCGGCCTACCGGCGGTCACGGCTGCGCGGCGAGGTCATGCCGCTGCTGGAGGACGTGCTGGGTGGCGGCGTCGCCGAGGCGCTCGCGCGCACGGCCGACCAGGTGCGCGCCGACAACGACTGCCTCGACGATCTCGCCGACGCCGTCGAGTCCCCGCTCGACGTGCCGGCACTGCTGGCGCTGCCTGTCGCCCTGCGATCCCGGGTCCTGCGGCGAGGGGCCCTCGAGGCCGGCGCCGAAGGCTCCGCACTGACCGCCGCGCACCTTGCCGAGCTCGACCGTCTGGTGACGGACTGGCACGGCCAGCGGCGGATCGAGCTGCCTGGCGGCATCGCGTGCGTACGGGAGGGGGATTCCCTGTCGTACATGCGGACCCCTGTGGGAGGCTGATCCCGTGGACCTGACTCATGTCGAAGGCGACCTCGAGCTCGATCAAACCCTGTTCACCGAGGAGCAGATCGTCTCCCGGTTGAAGGAGATGGCTGCGGACATCGAGCGTGACTACGAGGGCAAGGACATCCTGCTCGTCGGCGTGCTCAAGGGCGCGGTCATGGTGATGGCCGATCTGGCCCGCAGCCTCGACCGTCACGTCGAGATGGACTGGATGGCGGTGTCGTCCTACGGGTCCGGCACCAAGTCGTCCGGCGTGGTCCGCATCCTCAAGGACCTCGACACCGACCTGCAGGGCCGGCACGTCCTGATCGTCGAGGACATCATCGACACCGGCCTGACGTTGTCGTGGCTCATCACCAACCTGCGCTCGCGCGGTCCGGCGTCGGTCGAGATCGCGACACTGCTGCGCAAGCCCGAGGCCCAGCAGATGGACGTCGAGGTCAAGTACGTCGGCTTCGACATCCCCAACGCGTTCGTGGTCGGCTACGGCCTCGACTACAACGAGAAGTACCGCAACCTGCGATGCATCGGCACGCTCTCCCCGCACGTCTATTCGTAGCAACCGCAGGGGATGGTTCGCTGCGGGCGAACGCTTGCGGGGAACGTTGAGCGGCCGGATACTCGTTCAACTGGTGGACGGCGCTCCGTGTACCGTCTCATTACCGACCAGAACACCAGGAGGAGTGGACCCGCTCCACGCCGTACATGAACTTCAAACGCCTCTTCAAGGGCCCTTGGCTCTGGATCATCCTGATCACGATCATCGTCATCTCGATCATCAGCGTGTCCTCGAACGCCGACGGCTACAAGTCCGTCAAGACCGCCACGATGGTGAGCTACCTCGACGACGGCAAGGTCAAGGACGTCACGTTCGTCGACGGTGACCAGGAGATCCAGGCGACCCTCGACGACGGCAAGAAGGTCAAGGCCAAGTACCTCGGCGACCAGGGCGTACGCCTCGTGGAGCAGGCCGAGAAGGCCCACGCCGACAAGCAGCTCAAGACGTTCGACGTCAAGGTCCCCAAGACCAACCCGCTGCTGTCGCTGCTGTTCACGCTGCTGCCGATCATCCTGATCTTCCTGCTGATCATCTACATGATGAACAACGCCGCCGGCGGAGGCGGACGCGTCATGCAGTTCGCCAAGTCCAAGGCCAAGCTGATGACCAAGGACACCCCCAAGACGACGTTCGCCGACGTCGCGGGCGTCAACGAGGCGATCGAGGAGCTCGGCGAGATCAAGGAGTTCCTCCAGGAGCCGGCCAAGTTCCAGGCCGTCGGCGCCAAGATCCCCAAGGGCGTCCTGCTCTACGGCCCTCCGGGCACCGGCAAGACGCTGCTGGCGCGCGCCGTCGCGGGTGAGGCGGGCGTCCCGTTCTACTCGATCTCCGGCTCCGACTTCGTCGAGATGTTCGTGGGTGTCGGCGCCAGCCGCGTCCGCGACCTGTTCGAGCAGGCCAAGGAGAACGCTCCGGCGATCGTCTTCATCGACGAGATCGACGCCGTCGGACGCCACCGCGGCACCGGCATGGGTGGCGGCCACGACGAGCGCGAGCAGACCCTCAACCAGCTCCTGGTCGAGATGGACGGCTTCGACGTACGCGGCGGGGTCATCCTGATCGCGGCGACCAACCGCCCCGACGTGCTCGATCCAGCGCTGCTGCGCCCGGGCCGTTTCGACCGGCAGATCGGCGTCGAGGCGCCCGATCTCGCGGGCCGTACGCAGATCCTCAAGGTGCACTCGCGCGGCAAGCCCATCGCGCCGGGTGTCGACCTCGAGGCGATCGGCCGACGTACGCCCGGCTTCAGCGGTGCCGACCTGGCCAACGTGCTCAACGAGGCCGCACTGCTGACCGCCCGCAACAACGCCAAGACGATCGACAACCTCGCGCTCGACGAGGCGATCGACCGGGTCATCTCCGGCCCGCAGAAGCGCAGCCGCCTGATGAACGAGGACGAGCGCCGCATCACCGCCTATCACGAGGGCGGACACGCGCTCGTCGCCGCTGCCCTGCCGCAGAGCGACCCCGTGCACAAGATCACGATCCTGCCGCGCGGCCGTGCCCTGGGCTACACGATGGTGCTGCCCGACGAGGACAAGTACTCCCAGACGCGTGCCGAGCTGCTCGACAAGCTGGCCTACATGATGGGCGGCCGGGCGGCCGAGGAGCTGGTGTTCCACAACCCGACGACGGGCGCCGGCAACGACATCGAGAAGGCCACTGGTCTGGCCCGCGCCATGGTCACGCAGTACGGCATGACCGAACGGCTCGGCGCCGTACGCCTCGGCGAGAACGAGTCGCAGCCCTTCCTGGGCCGCGACATCGGTCACGCCCGCAACTACTCCGAGGCGGTCGCGGCCGTCGTGGACGAGGAGATCAACAAGCTGATCTCCTACGCCCACCAGGAGGCGTTCGACATCCTCAACGAGAACCGCGACGTCCTCGACGCGCTGGTCACCGAGCTGCTCGAGAAGGAGACGCTCGACAAGAAGCAGGTTGCCGAGATCTTCGCTCCGTTGCGCCGGCGCGAGATCCGTCCGGCATGGACCGGGTCCGAGACCCGCGTCCCGTCGACCCGGCCGCCGGTCGCGACGATCCCCGGCCAGTCCTACAGCGGCAACAACGGCACACCGATCGTGGTCGGTCCCGACAGCGGCGTGGACGCCCCGTCGCCTGCCGCCGGCGACGTCCACGGCAACCCCGAGCTGCCATGACGGTTGACCGTCCGCGCGCGGAGGCGGCAGTCCGCGAGCTGCTGATCGCCATCGGGGAGGACCCGGATCGCGAAGGTCTGCGGGACACCCCGGCGCGGGTGGCCAAGTCGTACGAGGAGCTGGTCGCCGGCCTCGACCAGAACCCGGCAGAGGTCCTCACCGCGGTGTTCGAGGTCGGTCACGACGAGCTCGTCCTGGTCAAGGACATCGAGATGTGGTCGATGTGCGAGCACCACCTGGTGCCGTTCTTCGGCGTCGCCCACGTCGGCTACATCCCGACCGACGGCGGTCGGGTCACGGGGCTCTCAAAGCTCGCCCGTGTCGTCGACGTCTTCGCCCGCCGCCCACAGGTGCAGGAGCGCCTCACGACGGACATCGCCGACGCGCTCATCGAGCACCTCGACCCACGCGGCGTCATCGTCGTGATCGAGGCCGAGCACCTGTGCATGACGATGCGCGGTGTCCGCAAGGGTGGGGCCAAGACCATCACGAGCGCCGTACGCGGGCAGCTGCGCGACCCGGCGACCCGAGCCGAGGCCATGGGCCTCATCACGGCCCGATAGCTCGCTGTGCTGCCTGTCCTGCCCGGGCTGCCCGAGGACCGCTGCCTCGTGATGGGCGTCGTCAACGTCACGCCTGACTCGTTCTCCGATGGTGGCAAGTGGCTCGACGCTCCGGCCGCGATCCAGCACGGCATCGACCTCGTCAGCGCTGGCGCCGACCTGGTGGACGTCGGCGGCGAGTCGACCCGGCCGGGCGCCACCCGCATCGACGGCGCCGAGGAGCTGCGCCGCGTCGTTCCCGTCATCGAGGGTCTCGTCGCGGAGGGCATCACGGTGTCGGTCGACACGATGCGCGCCTCGACCGCGCAGCAGGCACTCGACGCCGGAGCGGTGCTCATCAACGACGTGTCCGGCGGGCGTGCGGACCCGGAGATGATGCGCCTCGCGGCCCAGGCCCATGCGTCGATCGTCCTGATGCACTGGCGCGAGCACTCCGCGGTGATGCAGAACCACACGCACTACGACGACCTGGTCGACGACATCATCCGCGAGCTGATGGGCCAGCTCAACGCCGCGGTGCACGCCGGCGTCGACCCGGAACGCATCATCCTCGACCCGGGCCTGGGGTTCTCCAAGACGGGGGAGCAGAACTGGACCGTCCTGGCGCACCTCGACGCGTTCATGGAGCTGCGCCACCCGGTCCTCGTTGCCGCGTCGCGCAAGCGCTTCCTCGGCGAGCTGTTGGCGGACCCTTCGACAGGCTCAGGACAAGCGCGGCTTCGGCCGACGGACGGTCGCGACGACGCGACGGCGGCGATCACGACGCTGGCCGCCCTCGCGGGGGCGTGGTGCGTCCGCGTCCACGAGCCGGCGGCGTCGGCCGATGCCGTACGCGTCGTGGCTCGTCTGGCGCAGGAGGCTGAGTGAGCGACTACCTCACGTCGCACCGGCTGTTCTACGACGCCGTCGAGACCGGTGATGTCGACCTGATGGCCTCGCTGTGGGTCGACGACGCCGACACGTCGTGCGTACACCCCGGCGCGGTTCCGTTGCGGGGCACGGCGCAGGTGCTGCGGTCGTGGACTGTGTTGATGGCCAATGTCGGCTACATCCAGTTCTTCCTCACTGACGTCGAGGTCACGACCTTCCCGCGCGGCGACGCCGAGCCCACGACTGCCGTCGTGACCTGCACCGAGAACATCCTGTCGGGCGAAGCCCTCTCCGTGGAGGCCTTCTCGGGGGGCAAGCTGGTGTGCACCAGTATCTTGGTCAAGGAACCCGGGGGCTGGAAGTTCTGGTCGCGCCATGCCTCCCCGATCGCCGAGCTGCACATCGAGGACGAGGACTCTGCATGATCCCGAACGGTCTTGACCGCATCGATCTGCGCGGCATCTCGGCACGTGGTTTTCACGGCGTCTTCGCCGAGGAGCGGCAGAACGGCCAGACCTTCATCGCCGACGTGAGCCTGGGCCTCGACCTCGGCCCGGCGGCCCGCGAGCACGACCTGACCAAGACGGTCCACTACGGCGTACTCGCCCAGCAGATACACGATGCCATCGTCGGGGACCCGGTCGACCTCATTGAGTCGCTCGCGCTCCGTATGGTGGACTTGTGCTTGGCCGAAGAGTCGGTCCAATGGGTTAGCGTGACGGTGCACAAGCCGGAGGCGCCCATCGAGGTGACGTTCGAAGATGTCGCCGTCACGATAGAGCGGAGCAAACTGTGACCGAAGCGCCCACACCGTATGTCCTGGACGCCGACACGATGACTGGCGGGATGCGTCCCATCCGCCAGGCCGTCCTGTCCCTCGGCTCCAACCTGGGCGAGCGGCACGCCAAGCTCCAGGGCGCGGTCTCCGCGCTCGAGGACACCCCGGAGGTCACGGTCGTCGCGATCTCCTCGGTCTACGAGACGGATCCGGTCGACGCGGTCGAGGGCTCCGGCAAGTTCCTCAACGCCGTGGTGCTGATCGACACGACGCTCACGGTGCACACCCTGCTCGACCGGGCCCTGGCGATCGAGGACGCGTTCGGCCGCGAGCGCTCCGAGCCCGGTGCCCCGCGCACGCTCGACGTCGACCTGATCGTCGTGGGGCCCCGCGTCGCCGACGACGAGTCGCTCAAGCTTCCGCACCCCCGCGCCCACGAGCGCGGCTTCGTCCTGGTGCCGTGGCTCGAGATCGACCCGGAGGGCGAGATCCCCGGTCGCGGTTTCGTCGCAGACCTCCTCGAGGGCATCGACACCAAGGGCGTCCACAAGCGCGAGGACCTCGAGATCATCCTGTGATCTCGTCTCGCGGATGAACCGGGTTCGCCCCACATCAGCGCTTCTGGTCGTCGCGCTGATCGGTACGGGGCTGGTCGTCGGCCGGCTCATCCCGCCGGTGATCGTCCGCTTCGACGGCAGTGTGCCTCGCCTCGGCTGGGCTGCCCCGCTCACGCTGTTGCTCGCCGCCATCCTCGTCGGCACTCTCGCCTGGAACACCTGGCAGACCCTGCACAAGAAGCACGAGCGGATGACCGCCGACCACGGCATCAGGATGCTCGCGATCGCCAAGTCCTGCGTCGTCGTGGGATCGCTGGTCGCGGGTGTCTACGGCGGTTTCGCGCTGGCCTACATCGGCGCGCTGGACGCGCCACTCGGCAAGGAGCGAGTCGTACGCGGTGGTGCCGCGGCGATCGCCAGCCTCCTGCTGCTGACGGCGGCGCTGTTGCTGGAGCGGGCCTGCCGACTGCCCGGTGACGACGACGACGGCAAGAACGGCAAGACCAAGAACGGCCGCCCCGACCCCACCCCCGCCTAACCCACGCTGACGAGTCACTCACCAAGCGCTGAGGAGTCACTCCACGTCGGATGACGAGTCACCTACGACGTGACGAGGAGTCACTGACCATGGGGCCGACCTGCGCGAGTGACTCGTCGGTCCGTGCGGAGTGACTCGTCAGCGGGGTCAGGTCAGAAGGGTCTTGCGGAGGGTGCCGAGGCCGACGCTGCCCACCGCAAGAGCCTGACGGTGGAACTCCTTGAGGTCGGTGCCGTTGGCGGCCACCCACTCATCACGCAGCTGCTCCCACATCCGCTGGCCGACCTTGTAGGACGGCGCCTGACCCGGCCAGCCGAGATAGCGGTTGGCCTCGAAGCGGATGAACGGCTCGTTCATGTTGACGTGTTGCGACAGGAACGGGAACGCATCGTCGCCGGTCCACGTGCCGCTGCCATCGGGCTTGGGCTTGCCGAGGTGCACGCCGAGGTCGATCACGACCCGTGCGGCGCGCATGCGCTGACCGTCGAGCATCCCGAGGCGGTTCGCCGGGTCGTCGAGGTAGCCGAGGTCCGACATGAGCCGCTCGGCGTAGAGGGCCCAGCCTTCGCCGTGACCGGAGTTCCAGTTGATGCGACGCCAGCCGTTGAGCTCGGCGCTGTTGTGGACCGCGAGGCCGCACTGGAGGTGATGGCCGGGCACGCCCTCGTGATAGACCGTGGTCAGCTCGCGCCACGTGTCGAACTCCGTGATGCCCTCGGGCACGCTCCACCACATACGGCCGGCGCGCTCGAAGTCCTCGCTCGGCGGCGTGTAGTAGATGCCGCCCTCCTGCGTCGGCGCGATCATGCACTCGAGGCGGCGCATCCGCTCGGGGATGTCGAAGTGCGTACGCCCGAGGTCGGCGACGGCCCGATCGCTGGTCTCTTGCATCCACGCCTGGAGAGCTTCCGTGCTGTGCAGCTTGTACGCCGGATGGCCGTCGAGGTGCTTGATCGCCTCGGCGACCGTGGCGCCAGGCAGGATCTGGTCGGCGATCTTCTCCTGCTCCTCGACCATGCGGGCCAGCTCCTCGAGTCCCCACTCATAGGTCTCGTCGAGGTCGATCTCGGCGCCGACGAAGTAGCGCGACGCGAGGGCGTAGTGCTCGCGGCCCACTCCGTCCGCCTCGGGGGCGTGGGGTGCGAGCTCGCGGTCGAGGAAGTCCGCCATCGCGGCGTACGCCTCGGTGGCTGCCTGCGCGCCCTCTTGGAGCTCAGCCTTGAGCGAGGCCAGGACGTCGGCACGGGCGGCGAGCGTGAGGAAGAAGCTGTCGGCGCGAGCCTGCTTACGGGCTTGGTCGCCGACCTCGTGAACCTGACGGATGGCCGGCACGTTGCCCGCCGCTATGCCGGCGCGCAGTGATTCGAGGTAGCCCGACATCGCGCCCGGGATGTTGTGCATCCGGCGGGCGATGTGCGCCCAGTCGTCCTCGGTCTCGGTGCTCATGAGGTCGAAGATGTCGCGCAGGTCCTGGCCGGGCGAGGCGATCACATTGAGGTCGCGCTGCCAGAAGCCCGCCTCGTGCTTCTCCACGCCGAGGCTCAGCGTGCGGATCAGCTCGGCCTGCGTGACGGTGTCGACCTCGTCAAGCGGCGTCGCTGTCCGTACGCGCGCCAGCATGGCCTTCGCCGCCTCGACCGCTGCCGCCGCCCCGTCGGGCGACCGGTCGGCGTAGTCGGACTCGCGGCCAGGCCGGCCGAGGTGGATGTGGAGCTCGGGTTCGAGCTCGAGCATCGTGTCGAGCCACTCCTCGGCGAGGGTGTCGATCGGCGTGGGGGTGCGGGGCGTGGTGTCGGCCATGATCCGACCCTATGCGAGCCCGGGCGCTCTCTCCGCCGTGCCGGTTCTGGTGAGGCCTGACACGATGGTCGGGTGGCCTTCCGTGTCGCCACCGGGCTGGGGTGGCTCCTGCTGCTGGTCCTGGTGACATCGATGTTGCAGCCCATCGGTGACCCCGTCACCTCCTCACTCACCTACTTCGCGACCTGGATCCTGTCGACGACTCTTCCGGGTGTCCTGATGTGGAGGGCCGTGGGCCGGCCCACCAGCCTGGTCCAGGAGCTCGGCTTCGGGTCGGTGCTCGGCATCGCGTTGCTGCTCCTGGCGTGGCTGCCGGCCACGCTCCTCGGCACACCCACGCTGATGTGGCTCTGGCCAGCGGGGTTGATTGCCGCGTTCGTCGCCACGCCATCCCTTCGACGTCATTGGCTCCCGGTACGTGACCCGGGCCTGCGGACGCCTGGGAGATGGCACGCCGCGATGATCGTGGTGACAGCTGTCGGGTTCCTTCGTCTGTACTCGATCGCCCTCGATCTGTGGCCGCTTCCCCCCAAGGCATCCTCGGTGATCTTCCAGGACGCTTGGTACGGGATGGGGCTGAGCCAGGCGCTCTCACACAATGTGGTGATCGACGACCCCGCCGCGGCCGGCGTCACGTTGCACTATCACTGGTTCGCCAACGCCCACGTGTCGGCAACCCGGTCGATGAGCGGGCTTCCCGCCGCGGAGGTGAGCCTTCACCTCTGGCTCGTCGGCATGGTGATCACCCTGGCGCTGGTGGTGGCGGCGGCGGCGGAGCGCATCCTCGAGGGGGCGGGTGGAGAGCCTCGCCGATCGGTCGCCTGGTGGGCCGGCCCTCTGGCGGCGCTGATGGTGGTCGCGCTCCCGGCGGCGATCTTCCTGGGCGAGCCGCGCCTGCCCGCGATCAACAACGGTTTCGTCCACTCAAGTCCTTCGGGGATCCTGGCCATGGTCGTGGTCCTCGCTGTCGTGGGGCCGGTTCTCGACGTCATCAGCGGCCACGGCCGACGCGGCAGCTGGCTCTTGTTGCTGACGCTGTTCGTCCTGAGCGCGGGAACCAAACCGAGCCTGCTGCCCGTGTTCGCCTGCGGTGGCCTCCTGCTCACCGTGGTGCAGTGGCTGCAGACCCGGCAGCGGCCGACCGTGCCGATCCTGCTCACCGTGATACCGATCGCCCTGACCGGGATCGCGGCGATCGCGCTGATCGGGAGCGCTGACGGCAGCCGGTTGCAGCTGTTCCAGACGCTCGCGCTCGACCCGGCGTTCACCCTGGCTGCCGGTATCGACGTGAGCCTGCCGGCGCGGGGTGGCTGGATCCAGCCAGGCCTGGAGAACGGGCCAGACGGCATGGTCAGCCTCGCACTGGGGCTGTTCGCGTTGTTCGTCCTGACCGAGCTCCCACGCCTCCTGGGTCTCCTCGGTCCGCTGACCGGCAGGATGCGCCACGATCCAGGCGCCTGGTGGTGCGCAGGAGTCGTGGGCTCTGGCTGGTGCGGGCTGTGGGTCCTGGCCCATCCCGGCAACAGCCAGCACTACTTCTGGCGCATCGTGATCCCCCTGGGCATGGTGCTGACCGTCACGATGATCGTCCGGCTCCTGCCAGAACCTCCGCGCCGATCGTTCCTCGCGATCGCCGTGGTGGGCCTCACCGGGCTGGCGATGGCCGCGATCTACGCAGATCCCGACCCGGTATTCGACCTCGTCGTGCAGGTCGTGGAACCAGTCGAACCACCGCCTCCCATGCCGGACAGGCTTCAGCCGTATGTCATCGCGGGCGTCGTCGCGATCGTCGTGATCGTCGTGGTCAAGGTGTTCTCGTGGCGGCTGAAGCGGGCGCAGGTGCCAGCAATCGCCCTGCTGGCGGTCTTCGTGTGTGCCGTGGGCGTCGGTTCGGCGGCCATCGACCTGCGCGCCGCCGTGCGTTACTCCCGGGCGGATCTTCCCGTCGTGGACCGGTCGAGCTCGCGCTACGTCAGCAGCGCCGAGCAGCGGGCCGCCCTCTGGCTCAACGCGAACTCAGATCCGGATGACGTCGTCGCGACCAACGTGCTGTGCGTTCCGGCGCGCTATCGGCCCCACTGCCGGCACGCGTCGTTCTGGCTGTCCGGTCTCTCCGGAAGGCAGCTCTTCATCGGCAGTTGGGCCTACACGGAGGCGAACCTGGCTGCGTACGGCAAGGCAGACGACGAGGTGCAGTACCAGCGGCGCCGGTCGCCGTGGCCCGACCGGGTCGCACTCTCGCTGGATGCGGTGCGAGCTCCGAGCCGGGCGACCATCACGGCGCTCGAGCGACGTGGGGTGCGGTGGATCTTCGCCGATTCCCGCGCCACCGCAGTGTCGCCGGCGCTCAAGGACCTGGCGACCCTGCGCTACAGCAACCGGGAGGTCATGATTTTCGAGTTGCCCTGACCGCCGGTGCCGACCCTACGATGACCACATGTCACTGACGCTGTGCGTGCAGCTCTGGGCGGTCCCGGGCAACGAAGGACTCCTGGCGACGTACGAGGACGAGGTGCTCAGCCTGCTCGGCGATCACGGTGCCCGCCTGGTGCAGCGGGTGCGCAGCGTCGAGCGCGGCGACGGTCCGTACGAGGTGCAGATCATCGAGCTGCCGGACGAGGCGGCGCTCGACGCGTTCATGGCCGACCCGCGCCGGCTTGCCTCCGCGCCGATCCGCGACCGCTCGGTCGCCCGCACCGAGATCACGAGGGTGACGCAGGTCTGAGCCGAGGCGTCAGCGGGTGACGCGCCAGACGCTGGGCGCCGACCCGTGATCGCGCTTGAAGGCGCGGCTGAAAGCCTCCTCCGACTCGTACCCGACCCGACGCGCGATGGCAGTGACCGGCAAGGTCGTGGAGTGCAGCAGGTCCTCGGCGACGTGCATCCGCCAGCCGGTCAGGTAGCGGATCGGCGCCAGGCCGAGCACCGTGCGGAATCGCTCGTCTAGCACGGTGGACGAGACCGTGGCCTCGCGCGCGAGGTCGGCGAGCGTCCACTTGCGCGCCGGGTCGCCGTGGATCGCGGCAAGCGCGGGCGCGACGACGGGGTCGTGCAGGGCAGCCAGCCAGCCGGTGTCGGTCGCCGGTGCGTTGGACAGGTGCAGCTTGAGCACCTCGCGCAGCAGCAGCTGCGGTATGTCGGTGGGACCCGCGAGGCGGTCGTCGGTCACCGGGCTCGTCTGCTGCAGGACGAGGTCGCTGCTGGCCCTGACCCACGACCGGACCGGTCCCTCCGGCGGAGTCACGACGAACACGGGCGGGAAGACCCTCATGTGCGGGTCGAAGAGACGGTCGTCGCATGCCAGGTAGCCACAGATGACTTCGCTGCGCGCCCCACCAAGACCGTGGACGATGTGCGGCATCGCGGTCCACGGCGGCGGATCGACGAGCTGCGTGATCGGCACGAGCTCGGCCGTCTCGAGCCCGCCCATCCGATGCTGGTCGTTGTAGGGCAGCACGATGACGTCGCCCTCGTGGGCCCAGACCTTGTGCGCGCCGGCCTCGACCCAGCAGCTGCCCGAGACGAGGACGTGGAAGAGCACGATGCGCACCGCCTCGGGGGCCAGCACGGCGGCAGCGTCCTGCGACGGCAGCGACTCGTACGCCCAGGACTCGGTGTATTCGCCGCGCAGGAAGATCGCGCCGGACAGCTGGATCTGCGCCAGTGCGGCGGCAAGTGCGGCGGATCGGTCAGGTCCGGCGGTGCCTGGGTCATGGCCGGACCGGGTGATCGTCATGAGACTGAGTGTGTCAGCAAATCCCTCGAAGGAGACCGAAAATGCCGCTCTACATGGACGTTCACGAACAGCTTCCCGAAGGCGCCGGCGCTGCAGATGTCGCCGAGGCGCACAAGGCCGACCTGGCCACGCAGGACGCGTACGGCGTGCAGTACCTGCAGTACTGGGTCGACGAGGCCAACGGCAAGGCGTTCTGCCTCGTCGATGCACCGGATCCCGATGCGGCGATCGCGGTGCACCGTGAGGCGCATGGTCTCGTCGCCGACCGCATCTATCCGGTCGTCGAGGGCCTCTGATGTCGCTGGCCCAGCGGTTCAACGCCACCGGCTTCTCTCGCTGGGTCAACGGCCCGAGCGGCCGCGCGTTCCGGCTCCTTGCCGGAGCTGCGTGGCTCGCCTTCGGGCTGGTGTTCCTCGGTCACTGGTGGGGGATCGCGGCGATGGCGTGGAGCGTCCTGCCGCTCAGCGCCGGCATCTTCGACGTCTGCTGGATCAGCGCCGTACTGGGCGGCCCGCTCCGGGGCAAGTCGATCCGTGCCGGCCAGACCGTCCGCACCTATTGAGGGCGACCTATTTGTCGATGTCGCCGACGACGAAGAACATCGAGCCGAGGATCGCGACGAGGTCGGCGACGACCGCGCCGCCGACGATCTCGGGCAGCACCGCGACGTTGTTGAACGACGCCGATCGCAACTTGAGCCGCCACGGGGTCTTCTCGCCCCGCGACACCAGGTAGTAGCCGTTGAGCCCCAGGGGGTTCTCGGTCCACACGTAGGTCGAGCCCTCCGGCGCCTTGAGGATCTTGGGCAGCCGTACGTTGACCGGCCCCGGAGCGATGTCGGCGAGGCGGGCGAGGCAGGCGTCGGCGAGGTCGAGCGAGACCTTGGTCTGCTCCAGCAGCACCGCGAACCGGGAGTAGCAGTCGCCGTCGGTCATGACCGGCACCCGCAGGACGTCCTGCAGCTCGCCGTACGCCAGGTAGGGCTCGTCGCGCCGCAGGTCCATGTCGAGTCCCGAGGCTCGCGCGATCGGCCCGGACACGCCGTACGCCTCGACGAGGGCCGTGGAGAGCACGCCGACGCCGCGCGTACGGGCCCGGAAGATCTCGTTGCCGAAGATCAGGTCCTCCAGCTCCTGCAGCCTCGTGCGTACGGTCGAGATCGCCGCCGAGGCGCGCCCGGTCCAGCCCGCCGGGATGTCCTCCTTGAGGCCGCCGACCCGGTTGAACATGTAGTGCATGCGTCCGCCGGAGACCTCCTCCATGACCTCCTGGATCGTCTCCCGCTCGCGGAACGCGTAGAAGATCGGCGTGATGGCGCCGAGCTCGAGCGGATAGGACCCGAGGAACATCAGGTGGTTGAGCACCCGGTTGAGCTCGGCCAGCAGCGTACGGATCCAGGTCGCCCGTTCGGGCACCTCCATGCCGAGCATGTCCTCGACCGCGAGCACCACGCCGAGCTCGGAGGAGAACGCGCTGAGCCAGTCGTGCCGGTTGGCCAGCACGATGATCTGCCGGTAGTCGCGGACCTCGAACAGCTTCTCGACGCCGCGATGCATGTAGCCGATGATCGGCTCGCACGCCACGACCCGCTCGCCGTCAAGCGTCAGGCGCAGGCGTAGGACGCCGTGCGTCGCCGGGTGCTGTGGCCCGATGTTGAGGACCATGTCGGTCGTGGCGAAGCCCGTGCCGACGCTCGCGGTGACCTCGGTCATGAGCGCCGGAACGTTCGCTGGACGCGTCGCACGATGCGCTTGACGAGGCCGCGCGGTGAGTGCCGCTCCACCCGCTCCAGCCGGGCATACAGCTCATCGATCTGCCGCTTCTGGGTCGCCAGCTGGTCGGCCGTCGACGCCTGGATGCGGGCGTGCCGGCTGCCCGCGCCGCTCCATGGCGGGTGCGGGAACGGCTGCTCGTACGCCTGGGGGTGACGCGTGATGTCGAGGACCATGCCGTCGCGCAGCCACTTGAGTCGGGACGCGATCTCGTGACCGTCCGAGGCGATCAGCGGGTGCACCGGCTGCGGGAAGGTCGCGGCGGCGAGGCGCTGGTCGAAGCCGCCGTCGCCGTTGCCCTCGGTCCACATGTGGTCGAGGCGATTGCGCTCGAGGAACGCGGTGTAGCGGTCGAAGCCCTCCGGCATCGCGGCGTTGAACTCCGACATGTCGGTGGCCTCGTAGAGGTCCTCGGCCTTGAGCTCGGCGGTGAACTCCGGCATCAGGGTGTACGGCATCCGGTGGTACTCGGCGAGCTCCAGCGTGCGGGAGTCGTGCGCCAGCAGCAGCGCCGGCGTACGTCCGAGGAGCGCCGCGACGTTGCCGTGGAACCGGGTGCCGTACGCGAAGTCCTGCGTCGCGAGGAAGTCGTACCAGGTCCAGGTGTCGAGGAAGAGCCGGATGCGGTCGGACTGGTAGAGCGGGTGCTCGAGGTGCACCGGCACGAGCGGGTCGTGGACGTGCGGGAAGGGCGTGCCCCACAGCAGCATCCGCAGGTCGTGGGCGTCCTGGCCGATGTAGGTGAGGTTGGGGTGGCGCTCCGCCTGAGCGGTGGCGAACGCGCCGATGCCGGCGACCTCTGGCGTCAGGTTGAGCGCGAGCGGGCTGTCGACCGAGATCGAGTCGACCTTCTTGTCCACCCGGAAGTCGCGGCCGTGCAGGTAGAGCGAGGGGCAGCCGATGACCTCGACGGACGCCTCGGGGAAGCCGAGCCCCAGCAGGTATGACCGGGTGAACTCCCCGCGTACGCCGATGGAGGCCGAGCGGTCGAGGACGAGCCCGACGAACCGCTTGACCGTGTCGGCGATCGGTTCGAGTGACTCGACGCCCTGGCCGTGTGCCGCCTGGGCGCCGATGCCGACGACCGTGACGGGGATCGTCAGGTCCTTGAGCAGCTCGCTGAGCCGGTCGAGGCGGGGCGCGAAGTCGGGGCGGAACGCGTTGGCCATCGGTATGACGAAGTGGTCGAACTCCTCGTTGACCCGCGCCGCATCGCCGCGCTCCGGGACGACCCGCTCCGAAAGCGTGCCGTTCGAGACCAGCTCGGCGCCGTCGATCGACAGCGCCTTCCACACCGAGTGCTGGAACAGGTAGTTGCCGCTGTTGCTGTTGAACACGTCCTGCGTCAACGTCGACTCGGCGACGACGGGGGTGAACGGGTCCTTGCCGGAACGGACCAACAGCCGTGTCATGAGAGCAGTCTTCCATGGCCGAGGGTGTCCGTGACGAGCCACCAGAAGTCACCGAGCCCGCCGCTGGCCATCAGCTCGCCCGCCTCGCCCGCCGCCGCCAGCCCTCGCATGTACGCACTGGGATCCGAGTGCGCGAGCTCGAGCGGCGGTCGTGCCCCTGCGAGGCCCAGCCGGGCCAACGCATCGCGCTGACGGAGCAGGGTCGCGCCGACGGCTGCGACCACCGAGTCGACGGCGACGTGGGCGGTGATGTCGCGGCTGCCGTCGGGAACCACGTCGACCTCACGTCCGCCGGCGTACGACCGCAGGGTGCCGAACGGCGGCCGGTCGTCGCGGGTGTGGCCGTAGTCGATCGCGATCGCGGTGCCCTTCACCCTGGAGACGGCGTCGGCCCACGCGGTATCCCGGGCGTCGCCGACCTCGGCCCGCTCGCCGGTCTGGGTGAGTGGCCACCAGTCACGCAGCCACGGCGAGTCATACGCATCGCCGAGCGTCTCCCCGCCGGTCGCTTTGTCGACGAGCACCTCACGTACGACGCCCTGATCGTCGAGCTCAACGACCTCGCACGGCACGTTGTCGAGCCACTCGTTCGCGATCAACAGCCCTTCGACGCGGTCGGGCAACGCCGGCAGCCACTCGATCCGCTCGTGCAGGGTGTCGGGGCGGTCGGAGACCTCCACGCCGATGAGCTCCACGTCATCGCCGACGAGGAGGCGCAGGGCGTCGAGCAGCTCGCCGCTCCCGGCGCCGACATCGACGACGGTCGGCGACTCCGTGCGGCGGACCAGCTCAGCGATGGCGCCGGCGAATGCCCCGACGTGCACGCTGGTGCGGAAGTGGTCGGCGGGCCTGGAGGTGCGGAAGAAGCCACCCTCGGCGTACAGCGCACGCTCCCAGGCCTCCCGCCAGCGCACCAGCCCTCTCGTCATGGGATCAACCTAGAGCGGCGTCGCTATGCTCGGCGCGTGGCTCGACTTCGGAGGCGTCTGCGACGGGCCCTGGCGATGCCGCTCGACCGCTGGCGCCAGCGCTCGCGGCCGCTGCTGAGCATCGTCGTCCCGGTCTTCAACGGCGAGGCGTACCTCGACGAGTGCCTCACCTCGGCCCGCCGTCAGGACTACCGCCGGGTCGAGATCGTGGTCATCGACGACGGCTCGACCGACGGCAGCCTCGACGTCGCCCGCCGCCACGCCGCGGCCGACAGCCGGATGACCGTTCTGAGCCAGGCGAACGCCGGGGTCGGTGAGGCCCGGCGGGCGGCCGTAGCGGTCGCGACAGGGGAGTTCCTGACCTTCCTCGATGCCGATGACTCGGTGACGCGCGGTGGCCTGCGCGCGGCGATGGACGTGATCGAGGAGACCGGGTCCGACGTCTCCGTCATGCCCTACCAGCGGCAGGAGGGCACGGCGATCCGTCCGCCGGCGCCGTGGATCCGCAGCCTGCACGCCCGCCCGGCCCGGCACACGACCCTGAGCGAGCGCCCCGACGTCCTCGTCAACGCGGTGGCGTGCGCCAAGATCTTCCGGCGTACGTTCTGGGACGCGACGCAGCTGACGTTCCCGACGGTGCTGCTCGCCGGTGACCAGATCGTCACTGCCACGGCCTACCGAGACGCCGACGGCATCGACATCTCCGGCGTCACGGGCTACACGTGGCGGCGCCAGGAGTCGTCGATCTCGCAGGGTCAGGTCACCGCAGACGCGGTCCACGCCCGGCAGGACGCGATCGATGCCGTCCTCGAGGTGCTCGCGCCCCTGCCGGACGTACGGGCGGAGCGCGCGCTGCAGTACCTCCGCTACAACATCCCCAACTCCGTCCTCAAGCTCGAGCGGGCCGACGACGCCTATCTCGACGCGCTGGTCGAGCGGGTCCCGCGCGTTGTCGAGGCAGCGCCCGCCGATCGGTACGCCCGCGAGGTGCCGGCGCAGTACCGCGTCCTCTACGCGCTGCTCGCGAACGGCGACCGGGAGGCGATCTGGCGCTACGTACGCGCGGAGGGCATGCAGTCAGAGATGCACCCGTCCGGCGTCGAGCCCGCGGGCCTCACGTCCTACCTGCCGGGCTGGCAGAACGACCCGGTGCCGGCCGAGGCGTACGTACTGACCGCCGAGCAGACGGCGCTCAAGGTGCAGGTCCGTGGCTCGCACGCCGATGGGGCGGACCTCGTGCTCGATGTCGCGGCGTGGTTCCCCAACCTCGACCCTGCGGAGCCGGTGCTCGAGGTCAAGACCGACGGTGACGTCGCCGACGTCGAGCACGCGGGGGAGCCGGCGGTGTTCACCTCGCGTATGGGCAGCACGCGCGCCTACCCCGGCTCCGGCTGGACCGTGACCCTGCGCGGAGCCGCCCGCCGCGCGCCGAAGCAGATCACCCTCACGCTGAGGGACGGCGACCGAGAAGGCACCGCCACGGCGAAGGTGCCCAGGTAGCGAGGTCTCGATACGCCTCCTCGCAGAGCTCGTCGGCTACTCGACCGGCGAATGCTCGCGTAACAACTCGCTGGTCGAGTGCCTGCGAGGGACGAGCAGGTGTATCGAGACCGCCCCACGCTCAGCGTGTGACTCATGGCATAGGTCGTAGCCCTGTCGCCACGGCGCCCCGACGGTAGACTGAACACGTCAGTTTGTCTGGTACCCGCTCGCGGGACTGGAACGAAAGGCACCACGCATGCAGCGTTTCTCCATGGGCGTGATCGGAGCCGGAAGAGTCGGCGCCGTCCTCGCTTCACGATTCCGTGCCGCCGGCTACCCCCTCGTGGGCGTGAGCGGCCGGTCCCGGGCCTCGCAGCTCCGCATCGCGACGCTGCTGCCCGGCGTCGACGTGCTCTCGCCGGTCGAGCTCGCCGCGGCCAGCGACATCCTCGTGCTCGCCGTTCCCGACGACGACTTGATCGCGATCGCCGAGGAGCTGGCCGCCTCTGGCGCCGTCCGCCGTGGCCAGTACGTGCTGCACACCAGTGGTCGCCACGGGCTCGACGCGCTCGCCTCGCTGACCCGGCTCGGCGCGCGGCCCATCGCGTTCCACCCCGCCATGACCTTCACCGGCACGCCGGTCGACCTTGACCGCACACCGGTCTTCGGACTCACCGCCGGTCCCGCCGAGCGTGCGCTTGCCGAGGAGCTCGTCGCCGCTCTCGGCGGCACCCCGATGTGGGTCGCCGAGGCCGACCGCGTGCTCTACCACGCAGCCCTGGCCCATGGCGCCAACCACCTCGTCACGCTGGTCGCCCAGTCGATGGACCTGCTCCGCACCGCCGGCGCAGCCGATCCGGCGGCCGTGCTCCGGCCCCTGCTGACCGCAGCCCTCGACAACGTGCTCGCCTATGGCGACGCGGCCCTCACCGGCCCGGTCGTACGTGGCGATGTCACCACGATCCGCGCCCACGTCGACGCGCTGGCTGCGGCCGACGTCGACGACGCGACCGTCGATGCCTACCTTGAGCTCGCGCGCGCCACCGCAGGCCGTGCCGAGTCCGACGGACGCCTCGCCCCGGTCCAGGCCAGCACGATCCGCCAGGTCCTCGACGAGGCCGACTGGGACACGCTCGCCGAGATCGCCGCCGGGATCTGACCCATGGCCACGCCGACCATCGCGCGTACGCGTGCGGAGCTCGACGCCGCCCGCGGTGACTCGACCGTCTCGTTCGTGCCCACGATGGGCGCGCTGCACGACGGTCATCTGCAGCTGCTCAAGCACGCCCGCCCGCTCGGCGACACCCTCGTGGCGTCGATCTTCGTCAACCCGACGCAGTTCGCGCCCGGCGAGGACTTCGAGGCCTACCCCCGTACGTTCGACGCCGACCTCGAGCGCTGCGCCGAGGCGGGCGTGGACGTCGTGTTCGCGCCCGCCGTCCAGACGATGTACCCGTCCGGCCTGGTCGACACCGTCACGGTCGATCCCGGCCCGCTCGGTGCTGTCCTCGAAGGCGCGGTCCGGCCCACCCACTTCCGCGGAGTGCTGACCGTCGTGGCCAAGCTGTTCGGCCTCGTACGCCCCGACGTCGCGGTGTTCGGTGAGAAGGACTACCAACAGCTCACCCTGATCCGGCACATGGCGCGCGAGCTCGCCCTCGGTGTCGAGATCGTGGGTTGCCCGACGGTGCGGGAGTCCGACGGGCTCGCGATGAGCTCGCGCAACCGCTACCTCTCCGACGACGAGCGACAGCGTGCGGCGTACATCTCGGCTGCCCTGCGGGCCGGCGTTGCCGCGGGTCCGGACGGGGCGGACGCCGTGCTGGCCGCCGCGCAGACCGAGCTCGACTCCGCAGACATCACGCCGGACTACCTCGTGCTGACCGATCCCGACCTCGGGCGTGCGCACCCAGGAGCCGAGGCCCGGCTGCTCGTCGCCGCCAAGGTTGGCACGCCGCGCCTCCTCGACAACACCGCCCTCACGCTAGGAGCCTGACGTTGATCCGCACCATGATGAAGTCGAAGATCCACCGCGCGACGGTGACCCAGGCCGACCTGCACTACGTCGGCTCGGTGACGGTCGACCAGGACCTCCTCGATGCCGCCAACCTGCTGCCCGGTGAGCTCGTCCACATCGTCGACATCGACAACGGGGCCCGCCTCGAGACCTACACGATCGCCGGCGAGCGCGGCAGCGGCGTCATCGGCATCAACGGCGCCGCCGCCCACCTCGTGCACCCGGGCGACCTCGTGATCCTCATCGCGTACGCGCAGCTGGAGGACGCCGAGGCGCGTACGTTCGAGCCCAGCGTCGTGTTCGTCGACGCCGACAACCGGGTCATCGGCACCGGCAGCGATCCCGCTGAAGCGTTGCCCGGCTCCGGCCTGACCCGCGGCGACATCCTCGACAACCCACTCGTGGCATCGCGGTGATCACATGACGCTGCTCTGCCTGGACGTCAGCAACAGCCACACGACGATCGGCGCGTTCGACGACGACGAGCTGATCGCCCACTGGCAGGTGTCGTCCGACGAGCGGCGTACGTCCGACGAGTGGCACATGCTGGTCATGGGACTCGTCGACCAGGAGGGCATCTCGCACATCAGCGCAGTGGCCCTGTGCTGCACCGTGCCGGCGATCCTCGTCGAGCTCCGGGCGATGCAGGAGCGCTACTGGGCCGACCTGCCCGTCTCGATCGTCGGGCCCGGCGTCAAGACCGGCGTGCCGATCCACACCGACAACCCGCGCGAGGTCGGCGCCGACCGCATCGTCAACGCCCTCGCCGCTGCCGAGCTCTATGGCGGACCCGCGATCGTGGTCGACCTCAACGGCACCGCGACGATCTTCGACGTCGTCGATGACGACAACCGCTACATCGGCGGCGCGATCGCCCCGGGCGTCGAGCTCTCCCTCGAGGCACTGGCTCGCCGCGGCGCGCAGCTGCGCAGCGTCGAGCTCGCCCTCCCGCGCGACGTCATCGGCAAGAACACCGTCGAGGCGCTCCAGTCCGGCATCGTCTATGGCTTCGCCGGACTTGTCGACGGCCTCGTCACCCGCATCATCGAGTCCCTCGACGCCGATCCCGACCATGTCACGGTGATCGCCACCGGGTCCTACCCCGAGGCCGTCGTCGACCACTGCACGACCATCACGACCCGCGACCCGTGGCTGACCCTCACGGGCCTCCGCCTGGTCCACGAGAAGAACCACGCCTGAGCCGAGGTCTGACGAGAAAATCTGGTTTTGTCTGCCTATAGCCGGACAAAACCCGATTCTTCGGTCACCACGGGCACCGATAGGATCGACCCTCGTGAGCGACGCGACCAGCACCCCTGCCCCCGAGGACGACCTCCCCGAGCAGATGCGCGTGCGACTGGACAAGCGCCAGCAGCTGATCGACCGCGGTGAGGAGCCATATCCCGTCGTCGTCGGCCGCACCCACACGCTCAAGCAGATCGTCGAGGCGTACGACGCCGAGGCCCTCGGCGCTGACACGCAGACCGGCGATGTCGTCACGGTTGCCGGCCGGGTGATCTTCGTCCGCGGCACCGGCAAGCTCGTGTTCGTGGCACTCCGCGAGGGCGACGGCACACCACTGCAGGCCATGATCTCGCTCGACGGCGTGGGCGAGGAGCGGCTCGCGGCGTTCAAGTCGACGGTCGACATCGGCGACCACCTGGCGGTCACCGGCGAGGTCATCACGAGCAAGCGCGGCGAGCTCTCCGTCATGGCGAGCTCGTGGCAGATCGCCGCCAAGACCGTGCGCCCGCTGCCCAACGAGCACAACCCGCTGTCCGACGAGGCTCGCAGCCGCATGCGCTACGTCGACCTGATCGTGCGGCCCGAGGCGCGGGACAACGTACGCGTGAAGGCCAAGGTCCTGCAGTCGCTGCGCGCAACCCTCGACGCCCACGAGTTCATCGAGGTCGACACCCCGGTCCTGCAGCACACCAACGGCGGTGCCGCAGCCCGGCCGTTCTCGACGCACACCAACGCGTTCGACGAGGACATGCTGCTGCGCATCGCGATCGAGCTCGACCTCAAGCGCGCGCTGGTCGGCGGCGTCGACCGGGTCTACGAGATCGGCAAGACGTTCCGCAACGAGGGCGTCGACAACACCCACAACCCCGAGTTCATGATGCTTGAGGCGTATGAGGCCTACGGCTCGTACGACACGATGGCCGAGCTCACCCGCGACCTCGTGGTCAATGCCGCGCGGGCGGTCGGCAAGACCGTGGTGCCGGGTCGCGACGGATCGCAGATCGACCTCGAGGGCGAGTGGAAGCACGCCACGATCCACGAGCTCGTCTCGGAGGCGACCGGCACGACGATCGACAACGACACGTCGGCCGACGACCTCACGGCGCTGGCGGCCAAGCACGATGTGGCGCTCCAGCCGCACTGGGTCGCCGGCGACATCGTGCTCGAGCTCTACGAGAAGCTCGTCGAGCACACGCTGATCCAGCCGACGTTCGTCCGCGACTACCCCGAGGCCGTACGCCCGCTCGCCAAGAAGCACCGCACGAAGCCGGGACTCGTCGAGGCGTGGGACCTCATCATCAACGGCGTCGAGCTGGCGCCGGCCTACTCCGAGCTCAACGACCCGGTCATCCAGCGTGAGCGGCTCGAGGAGCAGTCCCGGCTCGCCGCCGCTGGCGATCCTGAGGCGATGGACGTCGACGAGGACTTCCTGCGCGCCCTGGAGTTCGGCATGCCTCCGGCCGGTGGCATGGGCCTCGGCGTCGACCGGCTCGTCATGCTGCTGCAGGGCATCGGCATCCGTGAAGCGATACTGTTCCCGCTCTCGCGGGCAGAGTGACCCGAGACTGCAGGAAAAAACCTCACCGGAAAGTGATCCGCCAGAGCGGGTGAGAGCCACAGTACTTATGTGAGCAACCACCAGGACAGCACGGACGCGGAGTTGATCCGTGCTGTTGGCGAAGAGGATCAGGCGGCCCTGCGGGAGCTGTTCGACCGCCACGCCGCGTGGATCACGGTGCGCCTGCGGCACCGCACCTCGAGCGAAGAGTTCATCTCCGAGGCGCTCCAGGACACGTTCGTGGCGGTCTGGCGAGGAGCGTCGAAGTTCCGCGGCGAAGGGGACGTCGGCGCCTGGATCTGGGGCATCGCGATCCGCCAGCTGATGCAGCACTTCCGCGGGAGGAAGGTGCCGGTCCCGGTCACCGCGGAGCAGATCTCCGCGACCGCGCCGGTGGTGCAGAGCGCCGAGGACGAGCTGCTCATCGCGGTCGAGCACGGTGACGTCGGTACGGCGATGCGCTCGCTGTCGCCCGAACTTCGCACGGTGTTGAAGGCGACGGTCATCGACGGCCTGACGACGCGTGAAGCCGCACGCCTGCTCGGACTGCCCCACGGCACCGTGAAGAGCCGATTGCGGACCGCCAAGACACGACTGCGCGAGCAGCTGATTCCGATCCAGGGATGGGAGATCTGATGACCAGCACCGAGTGGCATGTCGGACCTGAGCTGTGGCAGCGATACGCCGGCCACACGCTCGACTACGCGACCGAGAGCGCGGTCGAGGCGCATGTCGACCGTTGCGCCGACTGCCGCCGGGCCGCACGCGCGTACGTCGACCCGGCGCCGCTGGAGATCGCGTGGAGCGCGATCACCACTGAGACCGCTCGACCGCAGCACCCGGTCCTGCTCCGCGGGCTCGTACGGCTCGGCCTCGCGGAGCGGGATGCCGTGCTGCTCGGTGGATCCTCGGGTCTGCACCGGCCATGGGTCGTGGCGGTCCTGAGCTCCGTGATGTGCGCCATCCTGACCGGCTTCCTGCCGGTCTACCAAGACCGGTTCTACATCCTGCTCGCCCCATTGATCCCGGTGCTCGCGGTCGCCGCGTCGTACGACTCGACTGACCGGCTGCGCGAGCTGCTCGCCACGACGCCGCACAGCAAGCTGCGCCTGGCCCTGTTGCGTACGTCGGCGGCGCTCGCCTCAGCGGTTCCGCTGACCCTCGCGATCGGCCTGCTCGTGCCCGGCCTCGAGAACCTGGCCTTCGCGTCGCTGCTCCCGGGGCTCTGCCTCACGGTCACGATGCTCGTGCTGCTCACGTGGTGGGAGGCCGTGACGACGACAGGTGTCGTCGCCACGACCTGGGCCGTGGTGGTCGGGTTCGCGGGGCGCGACGCTCCGGCGCTGGTCGACACCGCGCAGATGCAGGTCTTCTTCCTGGTGGCAGCGCTCGTCATCGCCTCGATGTTCGTGGTCCGCACCGCCACCAGCCGCGCCAACGGAGGTTTCTGATGAGCACTGCGACGCTCGAAGGCGTCTCGAAGACGTACGGTCGCACCATCGCCTTGCGGCCCACCGACCTGCGACTCGAGAACGGTGTCATCGGGCTCCTCGGCCCGAACGGCGCGGGCAAGACGACGATGCTGCGCCTGCTGGCCTCGGCGCTGCCGCCCACGACGGGCCGCATCGTCGTTGCAGGACACGAGATCACCGGCACGATGGCAGAACGTACGGCGGCCCGCCGCTGCCTGGGCTACCTCCCGCAGGAGGTGACGTTCCCGCGGAGCATGACGGCCTTTGCCTTCCTGGACTACGTGGCGGTGCTGAAGGAGTGGAACGTCACCGCGACGCGGCACCGTGAGGTACGCCGGGTGCTCGACCTGGTGCAGCTCGGCGATCGAGCGACTCGGCGGATCGCGAAGCTGTCCGGCGGCCAGCGTCGCAGGCTGGCCGTGGCGCAGGCGCTGATGGGGGCTCCCGACCTGGTGATCCTCGACGAGCCGACCACCGGCCTCGACCCGGAGCAACGAGCGTCGCTTCGGGGCATCCTCTCCGGGCTCGCCGGGACCGTGCTGCTCTCCACCCATCAGACCGAGGACGTGTCCGCGCTGTGCGACCGGGTGATCGTCCTCGACGACGGAGCGATCAGGTTCGACGGCACCGTCGCCGAGCTCGTGGCGCTGGCCCGCGGGCGGGTGCACGTCGCTCTCGAGGCGTCACCGTCCGCCGTCACCAGCTGGCGCACCGGCACCGGTGCGATTCGCTCCGTGGGCGGCACGCCCGCACTGGACGCAACGATCGTCGAGCCGACGGTCGAGGACGCATACCTGCTGCTTCGGGGACAGCAGACCGACAACGAAGGAGCACTCCCATGACCAACCTGGATCGCAACCTGGAGCGGCGAGAAGGGCCACCCCTCTCGACCCTGGCCCGCAAGGAGATTGTCCGCTACCTACGCCACCCGGTCTTCCTCGCCGGTCTGGCCCTCACCACCCTGGTCAGCCTCGTCGTCGACGAGACCAGCTCGACGGTGCTCGACGGTCTCGCCCCGGCTGCGGGCCTGGGGCTGTTCGGACTGATCGTGATGGCGTCGCTCACCAAGAGCTCGGACCGCGCGGCAGAGGCCGCCGGGACCGTGGCGATCGACCAGCGGACGCGCACCCTGGCCCTCGCCTCGGCCGTCGTGGTGCCCTTCGCCTTCGCGCTGCTGTGGTTCGTCCGCTCGGTCCTGATCTACAACTCGTCGCCGCCTGACGCCAACACCGTTCCGTTCGGACCGGTGAGCGATGCGTACGTCTACATGGTCATGTTCGACCAAGGCGTCCTCGCGGCCGTTGGCGGTCCGCTGCTGGGCCTCGTGATCGCGCGCTGGATCCCCAGGCGCGGAGCCACTCCGGTCGCCGTCGTGGTCATGGTCCTGGTCACGATCATGCTGCAGGGCATCTTCGAGTCGACCCGGTCGTTCCGCGAGATCTGGCCCTGGACACACTTCTACGGCCCGATGGGGGTGGAGGGTGACGCTGATCGGTGGGTCGTGCTCACCGGCTCGCCGTACTGGTACGCGGCCTACCTGGTGGCTCTCTGCGTGATCGGCCTGCTGGTCGCGCTCTACCGGGATCACGAGTCGCCGCGGGGGAACCTGCGCAATGTCATCGTCGTGGTCGCGGTCGTCGCAACGGTGTTGTGCGTGCTCGCGATGACTGGCGGGTTCGACAGCACGCTGGTCAACCCGCTGCCTTCGGGCAAGGCCTGATCCGATGCTCGGCTATGCCGGCCGTGCCCTTCCTTGGGCACGGCTCGGCGTCGTCAGCGTGCTGATCGTCGTCCTGATGGAAGTGGTCCACCGCTGGCCGTGGACCATGTGGCCGCTCCAGGGCGTCGCGGTGGGCCTGCTGGCCGCCGGCGCCGGCTGGTGCTTCGACGAGACCGCCGCAGCCGTGGTCGACACCGCGCCACGGCGGCTGGCCTGGCGTACGGCCGTACGTTCGAGCGGCCTGGTCCTGCTGCTGGTCTCGTGGGTCGGGGCGGTCTGGTGGTCCCGGGAGAGCCTCTTCGGTCATCCGTGGGCGGTCGCCGGTCAGGGCGTCGCCGCGGTGATCGCTGCAGCGGCGTACGCGACATGGCGCCGCTCCGGCGGCGATCCCGAGCCGGGCCGGACGATCGCCTTCACGGCCGTGCCGACGGCCACGTTCTGGGCCCTGCTCAAGCCGCTGGACGAGTCGGTGGCGGTCTTTCCCTACGCCGATGCCGGATCGGGGCTCGGCAGCTGGGAGGGCTCCGTCGCGCTGTGGTCGATCGTCGCGGGCGCAGCCCTGATCATCCTGGCCGCGGCATTGACCGACGGCCGTTGGGCCCGCCTCCGAACACGTCGGGTTCCGACGACAGGAGACCCTGGAATTCCGCGCTTCCAGTGAAGAACGACCAGTAGGATGACTCCCCGTGGCAGAAGCGAAGGTCGGCGAGCTCCCACTCGACCGGACGTTCTTCGGCGCTCTCCGGCAGTTCGGTGACGCGCCCGCGTTGCGCTCGGCAATCGGCGACCTCTCCTACACCGAGCTGGCCGCCGCCGCCGAGGACGTAGCGGCAGCCTGGGGCCCCGGCCGCCATCTGGTCATGATCTCGTGCTCCAACACGGTCGAGACGATCGTCGCGCAGGTTGCCGCACTCGCCCATGGGCACGTCGCCATCCTGCTCCCGCCGGACGCGGCCCTCGCCGGTCGCATCAGCGAGACGTACGGGCCGGACGTCCTGATCGCCGACGGCGAGACCATCCTGCGGGAGGACGAGCCCGAGCACCTGCACCCCGATCTCGCGCTCCTGCTGGTGACGTCGGGCAGCACGGGCTCGACCAAGCTGGTCCGCCTCTCGCACCGCAACCTGCGTTCCAACAGCCAGGCGATCATCGACTATCTGGCGATCGAGGCCGACGACCGAGCCATCACGAGCCTCCCGGTCCACTACTCGTACGGCTTCTCCGTCGTCGCCAGTCACCTCGAATCAGGGGCGAGCCTGGTCGTCACGGCCTACTCGGTGGCGGACCCGTGCTTCTGGGAGCTGGCCAACGAGCAACAGGTCACCTCGTTCGCCGGAGTGCCCTACACGTACGACCTGATCGATCGCGGCGGCTTCCATGACCAGCTCCCCGGCTCGCTCCGCCGGGTGACCCAGGCAGGCGGCCACCTGCCTCCCGCCAAGGTCGTCGAGTGGTCGGCTCGCGGGCGCGCGAACGCCTTCGACTTCTTCGTCATGTACGGCCAGACCGAGGCGACGGCCCGGATGGCGTACCTCCCTCCGTGGGCCGCGGAGTCCGCGCCTGACGCCATCGGCCAGGCGATCCCGGGCAGTCGCTTCCGGCTCGAACCGGTGCCGGAGTCGGCGGAGCCTGGGGTCGGGGAGCTCGTCTTCACCGGCGACGGCGTGATGATGGGGTACGCCGAGACCCCTGCGGACCTCGCGGAGGGTGCCGGACCCGACGAGCTGCGCACCGGTGACCTCGCCCGGGTCGGCAGCGACGGGTTCTACCGCTGGGTCGGACGGCGCAACCGCATCGCCAAGACCTTCGGCATGAGGATCGACCTCGACCACCTCGAGGAGGAGCTCGCCGAGCTGGGCACGGATGCCGCCAGCGTCGAGATCGACACTGGCATCGCCATCTTCGCGACATCTGGCGACGACCTGCTCGCTGCGGTCGCCCAGGCAACCGGGCTCCCGCGCCATGCCATCCAGGTGAGGACCGTCCCGGAGCTGCCGATGACGCCGAGCGGCAAGGTCGACTACGGCCGGCTGCGTCAGCTCGCCAACGAGCCCATGGACCAGACCGGCGCGGGGCCACGGGGGCGTTCGGCCGAGGAGGCGGTTCGTCACGCCTTCGAGCTGGTCCTGCATCGTCCTGACGCCAAGCCGACCGACAGCTTCACCTCTCTCGCGGGTGACTCGCTCAGCTACGTCGAGCTGTCCGTACGTCTGGCAGACCTCGACGTGGACACCGCGCCGGGCTGGCAGCACCTCACGATCGCCGAGCTCGCCACGACCACCCGCCCGCGCCGGGCCTGGGCGACCCTCGACTCGACCATCGTCCTGCGCGCAACGGCGATTGTCCTGATCGTGCTGTCGCACGCCGGTGTCGTCAGCGTGACCGGTGGTGCGCACGTCCTGCTCGCGGTCGCCGGCTACAACTTCGCGAGGTTCCAGCTCGGCCGCGCGGACCGCGCGACCCTCTGGCGATCCCGCTGGCGGTCCCTCGCGCAGGTGATGGCTCCCTGCCTGCTGTGGATCAGTGCCATGACCGTGCTGTTCCGCGCGTACGACGTCGACTCGATCTTCATGCTCGAGGGCATCCAGGGGTTCGAGGTGACAGCAGGGCGGCGTCTCTGGTTCCTCGAGGCGTACTTCTGGGCCCAGGTCATCGTGATCCTCGCGCTCGCGATCCCGCTGTTTGATCGCCTCCGGCGGCGTGCCCCGTTCAGGTTCGCCCTCGGCGTGCTGGCGGTCGCGACGGTCTCTCGCCTCGCCTACACGGGGATCTACGCCGACTACGACCTTCACCACGAGTACGACCTGGTCGCGATCGCCTGGTGCTTCGCGGCCGGCTGGGCGGCCGCGCTCGCCCCGTCGGTGGCGGCACGGGTCGGCATGACCGTGATCTGCGGACTGTCGACGTTCGGGTTCTTCGAGGACCTGCAGCGAGAGCTTGTCCTGTTCACCGGGTTCGTCGTGCTGACCTGGTTCCCGCTCGTCCCCGTGCCGCACCGCCTCGTACGGCCGATCGGCATGGTGGCCAGCGCCTCGCTGTTCATCTACGTGAGCCACTTCCAGTTCGTGCCGGCGGTCATCGAGATCAACCCGCTGCTGGCGGTCGGCGCGGCCATCGCCATCGGGATCGCGTTCGAGCGGGCCTGGGCCTACGGCCTGTCGTTCCTGCGTGCCCGGACCCGGCGCCCCTTTCTGCCGACAGCGAACTCCGGAACACCGGGTCTCCGGTGAAGGTTGGGTTACACATATGGACATCGATGCGTGCAGATTTCCATACCCGACTAAACTGAACTGATAGTCCAGCAGAGGGGGACGCCATGTTCGAAAGATTTACCGACCGTGCTCGTCGCGTGGTCGTGCTTGCCCAAGAAGAGGCACGCATGCTCAGCCACAACTACATCGGCACGGAGCACATCCTCCTCGGCCTCATCCACGAAGGTGAGGGCGTTGCGGCCAAGGCTCTGGAGAGCCTCGACATCTCGCTCGAGGCGGTCCGCGGCCAGGTCGAGGACATCATCGGCCAGGGTCAGCAGGCTCCGAGCGGGCACATCCCGTTCACGCCCCGCGCCAAGAAGGTCCTCGAGCTCAGCCTGCGCGAAGCACTGCAGCTCGGCCACAACTACATCGGCACCGAGCACATCCTGCTCGGCCTGATCCGCGAGGGCGAGGGCGTCGCCGCCCAGGTCCTCGTCAAGCTGGGCGCCGACCTCAACCGCGTACGCCAGCAGGTCATCACGCTCGTCAGCGGCTTCCAGGGCAAGGAGGCCGAGCAGGCCGGCGCGCCCAGCGAGTCCGCCCCGAGCACGTCCGCCGTGCTGGACCAGTTCGGCCGCAACCTGACGCAGGCCGCCCGCGAGGGCAAGCTCGACCCGGTCATCGGCCGGGACGACGAGGCCGAGCGCGTCATGCAGACGCTGTCGCGACGCACCAAGAACAACCCGGTGCTCGTCGGTGAGCCCGGCGTCGGCAAGACCGCCGTCGTCGAGAGCCTCGCCCAGGACATCGTCCGCGGCGACGTGCCCGAGACGCTCAAGGACAAGCAGATCTACACGCTCGACCTCGGCGCGCTCGTCGCCGGCTCGCGCTACCGCGGTGACTTCGAGGAACGCCTCAAGAAGGTCCTCAAGGAGATCCGCACCCGCGGCGACATCATCTTGTTCATCGACGAGATCCACACCCTCGTGGGTGCGGGTGCCGCCGAGGGCGCGATCGACGCCGCCAGCATCCTCAAGCCGATGCTGGCCCGTGGTGAGCTGCAGACCATCGGTGCCACGACGCTGGACGAATACCGCAAGCACTTCGAGAAGGACGCAGCGCTCAACCGCCGCTTCCAGCCGATCCTCGTCGACGAGCCGTCCGTGCTCGACACCGTCGAGATCCTCAAGGGCCTGCGCGACCGCTACGAGGCGCACCACCGCGTCTCCATCACCGACGACGCGCTCGTGGCGGCCGCGACGATGGGCGACCGCTACGTCTCCGACCGGTTCCTGCCCGACAAGGCGATYGACCTGATCGACGAGGCCGGCGCCCGCCTGCGCATCCGCCGCATGGCGACCCCGCCGGAGCTCAAGGAGTTCGACGACAAGATCCAGGACGTGCGCCGCCGCAAGGAAGGCGCCATCGACGCGCAGGACTTCGAGGCTGCCGCCTCCCTGCGCGACGAGGAGAAGAAGCTCATCAACGCCAAGGGCGAGCGTGAGAAGGCCTGGAAGTCGGGTGACCTCGACACCGTCGCGGTCGTCGACGAGAACCTCATCGCCGAGGTCCTCGCCAAGGCCACCGGCATCCCCGTCGGCCAGCTCAGCGAGGCCGAGTCGAGCCGCCTGCTCAACATGGAGGAAGAGCTCCACAAGCGGGTCATCGGTCAGGACGAGGCCATCAAGGCGCTTTCCCGGGCCATCCGCCGTACGCGTGCGGGGCTCAAGGATCCCAAGCGTCCCGGTGGATCGTTCATCTTCGCCGGGCCCTCGGGCGTCGGCAAGACGTGGCTGTCCAAGGCCCTCGCCAACTTCCTGTTCGGCGACGAGGACTCCCTCATCCAGCTCGACATGTCCGAATACAGCGAGAAGCACACGGTCTCGCGACTGTTCGGCTCGCCTCCCGGCTACGTCGGCTACGAAGAGGGCGGCCAGCTCACCGAGAAGGTCCGTCGCAAGCCGTTCTCCGTCGTCCTGTTCGACGAGATCGAGAAGGCTCACCCCGACATCTTCAACTCGCTGTTGCAGATCCTCGAGGAGGGCCACCTCACCGACGGTCAGGGTCGCGTCGTCAACTTCAAGAACGCGGTCGTCATCATGACCACCAACCTCGGTGCGCGTGAGATCTCCAAGGGCGTCAACCTGGGCTTCAGCCAGGCCGGCGACACCGCGGGCTCCTACAACAAGATGAAGGAGCGCGTCTCGATCGAGCTCAAGCAGCACTTCCGGCCTGAGTTCCTCAACCGAGTCGACGAGATCATCGTGTTCCCGCCGCTGACGCAGGAAGAGATCCTGCAGATGGTCGACATGATGATCGACTCGCTCGAGCTGCGTCTCGGCGAGAAGGACATGAACATCGAGCTGACGGTGGAGGCCAAGGACCTGCTGTCCAAGCGTGGCTTCGATCCGGTGCTCGGTGCGCGTCCGCTGCGTCGCACGGTCCAGCGCGAGATCGAGGACGTCATGGCCGAGAAGCTGCTCTACGGTGAGCTTCGGCCCGGTCAGCTCGTGCTGGTCGGTGTCGAGGGCGAAGGCCCCGAGGCGGTCTTCACGTTCGAGGGCCGCAACAAGGCCGACCTGGCCCTCGAGATGCCTGCCGATGTGCCGCCGGCCGTCGAGGCATCAGCCGAGTAACCTCCGCACGTACGACACGAAGCCCCCGCAGCCAGGCTGCGGGGGCTTCGTCGTGCCGGAGCGTCAGTGCGACGTCTGGGTGTTGAGCAGCACGACGCCGGCGATGATCAGCGCGATCGCGGCGACCTTGACGATGTTGACCGGCTCGTCGAGGAACACCACGCCGACGACCGCGATCGCCGCGGTGCCGAGTCCCGCCCAGATCGCGTAAGTCACGGACACTGGGATCTCCTTGACCACCAGGGTCAGCAGCCAGATCGACACCGCGTAGCCGGCGACGACGATCGCGGTCCAGCCGGGGTTGGTGAACCCGTGGGCGCGGGGGAGGGCGGCGGTGGCGAACACCTCGGTGGTGATCGCGACGGCCAGCAGGGCTGCGGCGACGTACATGGGATTTCCTGGCTTCCTGTAGCACTTGCTACATGCTCGACTGTAGCACATGCTACGTTTGGTGTCGATGAACAAGCGAGACGACCTCACCGAAGCGGCCACCGACTATGCCCTGGCTCACGGGCTGATCGGCCTGAGCCTGCGCCCGCTTGCTGCCGAGCTCGGCACGAGCGACCGAATGCTGATCTATCACTTCGGCTCCAAGGACGAGCTGGTCGCGGCCGTGCTCGCGAACTCCAACGAGCGCTCGAAGGCGATCATCAACGACATGGTGCCGTCAGCGTCGCTGCGCCAGGCCGTGCTCGACCTCTGGACCACCTATACGGAGGGACAGGTGCAGCGGTGCCAGCGCATGTACGTCGAGGCGGCCGCGCTCGGGCTGTTCGGCCGCGAGCCCTATGCCTCGTCGATGCGGGAGTCGAATGCCGTCTGGATGGCAGCGATGGCGGCCCACCTCCAACGGTCGGGAGTGGCGGCTGCTGACGCACCGCGGTTGGCCGGCCTGATCGACGCGACGTTCAACGGCGTGCTCCTCGACCGGCCGCTCGACGACGAGGCCGAGTCACGCCAGATCATCGACGACCTCGCGAAGGCTCTGGGCTGATCGTCAGCTCGGCAGGGCATACGTGTCGTCGGCGAGCGGCTCGACGAGGCCATCGGCGACCAGGCCGTCGAGGGCACGCTCCCGTTGCGGCGCATCGGCCCATACGAGGTCGAGAGCCGACTTCGGCACCGGACCGGGTGCCTCGCGCAGCACCGCCATGAGACGGCCGCGGCACTGGCGATCCGTGCCGTGCCAGGCCTGGCCGCGTCGAGCCGGTCCGTCGTACGCCGGATAGCCGGCGGCCCGCCAGCGGCACAGGTCAGCCACCGGGCAATCGCCGCAGCGCGGCGACCGGGCGGTGCAGACGAGTGCGCCGAGCTCCATCGTCGCGGCGGCCCAGCGGTGCGCATCCCGTTTGGGCAGCAGCGCGCCGGCCAGATCGCGCTCGGCGCTGGTGACGGTTGCCGCCGGGAACTGCTCGCCGCCCACGACCCGGGCGAAGACCCTCCGGACGTTGGTGTCGAGCACCGCCTCGCGCCCCCCGAAGGCGAAGGACGAGACAGCGGCGGCGGTGTACGCGCCGACGCCGGGCAGCGCCAACAGCTCGTCGAGGGAGTCCGGGACCTCGCCGCCGTGGCGGTCGACGATCGCGGTGGCGGCGGCGTGCAGGCGGAGCGCGCGACGGGGATAGCCGAGCCGGCCCCAGGCGCGTACGGCCTCACCCGGCGACTCAGCGGCGAGCGCTGCCGGGGTGGGCCAGCGCTCGACCCAGGCCTCATAGACGGGGAGGACTCGCGAGACCGGGGTCTGCTGCAGCATGAACTCAGAGACCATGACCGCCCACGGTGACGCATCGCGGCGCCAGGGCAGGTCACGGGCCGCGCGAGCGAACCAGCCGAGGAGCTCGTCGTGCATCCGCGCAAGGTCTGCGAGGGGCAGCGGATCGGTACGGGTCGTCATGTCGCGTCGATCCTCGCATGCGAGGCGAAAGTCCTCTCCTGACCGTCCTGCGAGGGCGCGTCGAGCCGGGTTGGGGCCCGCCGCGCAGATAGCGTGGGTCTGTGAGCCAGCGACGGTTGCCTGCGGAGGTCTACTGGCGTCGTCGGCTGCTCGTCCTCGCGGCACTGATCGCCCTCGTGTGGCTGGCTCTGCGGTTCGTCGGAGGCGAGGACGCTCCGGATCCCAAGCCGACCGCGAAGGCCACGGTGGCCACCACGCCGGCGCCGACCGTGGCCGCCCCCGTCAACGGCATCATCGACGTCACGCTGGTGAGCGCGAGCCGACCGTGTGATCCCGAAAAGATCCGCATGACGCCGACGGTCGTGCCGGGCCAGTTCACCAAGGCCCCTGTGACGATCGGTCTCGTGGTCAGCTCGACCGAGAAGACCGCGTGCACGCTCACGCCCGAGCATGCCGACATGGTCGCCGTGATCAGCGCCAACAAGACGGCGATCTGGGACTCCACGGTCTGCAAGACCGCCCTGCTCGACCAGCCGGTGTCGGTCTCACCGCAGTGGGCGTCCCTCGTCACGGCCACCTGGTCCGGCCGCGGTTCGGGCGGCAAGTGCTCGACCAAGGAGGGCTACGCGACGCCGGGCACCTATTCGGTGCAGGTCGGCACGCTCGGCGGGGAGCCGGGCAAGACCACCTTCACCCTCGATCGCAAGCCGGAGCCCAAGCCGACCAAGACCACGCCGACTCCGACGAAGACGACCCCCTCGGCCAAGAACACGACGAAGCCCGCCGACGACTGATCGGCCCGGCTAGTTCGATGGTCCGGGCCGACGACTGAACGGTTATACGTACCGCTCGAGGATGCTGGACTCGGCAAGCCGCGAGAGGCCCTCGCGAACGCCACGGGCGCGCAGGTCGCCGACGCCCTCGACGGTCTGGAGATCCTCGATGCTGGCAGCAAGTAGCTTCTGCAGCGAGCCGAAGTGCTCGATGAGCCGCTCGACTACCGTGATCGGCAGCCGCGGGATGCGGGCGAGCAGGCGGTAGCCGCGCGGCGCCAGCGGACTGTCGAGGGTCTCCTCGGTGCCGATGCGCAGGGCGCGGGCGACCGAGCCCAGGTCGACGAGGTCGGTCGACTCGATCGCGGCGAGCTCGGCCAGCACTGCCTCGGTCGTACGGCCGCGGCGGCCGCTGGGCATGTAGTCGCGGATGATCAGCTCACGCTCGGCGTCGACCCCGCTGATGAGCTCCTCGAGCTGGAGCGCCAGCAGGCGGCCGTCCGAGCCGAGCTCGAGGACGTACGTGTCGATCTCGCCGGCGATGCGGCTGACCATCTCGAGTCGCTGGGCGACGGCAGAGACGTCGCGGACGGTGACGAGGTCCTCGATCTCGAGGGCCGACAGGGCGTCGGAGACCTCGTCGAGCCGGTTGCGGTAGCGCTCGAGGGTCTGCAGGGCCTGGTTGGCGCGGCCCAGGACGGCGCCGGTCTCCTCGAGCACGTGACGCAGGTCCTCGAGGTAGAGCGCGATGATGTGCATCGACGCCGAGACGGAGATGACGGGCGCGCCGGTCTGGCGGGCCACCCGGTCGGCGGTGCGGTGACGGGTGCCGGTCTCCTGCGTCACGATCGACGGGTCGGGCATCAGGTGGACGCCGGCCATGAGGATGCGGGTCGCGTCGCGGTCGAGGATGATCGCGCCGTCCATCTTGGCGAGCTCACGCAGGCCGGTCGCCGTGAACGGCACGTCGAGGGCGAAGCCGCCGGTCGACATCGCCTCGATCTGGCGGTCGTGACCCACGACGATCAGGGCGCCGGTGCGGCCACGCAGGATGCGTTCGAGGCCCTCACGCAGCGAGGTGCCCGGCGCGACGGTCGCCAGGGTGGCACGCAGGCGCGCGGAAGTCTCGGCTGCCGCCGCGGCTCGCTCCGCAGATGACACCATGCCCCTCACCACCTCACTCAGGTCGCCTCAGTGTATGCGGTCTCAGTAGGGTGCCGTGACATCGAGACAGGCCATCGCTGCTTCGATGTTGCTGACGGCAGCGATCGCCATCGACGATCGGAGCCCGTCGAGTCCCTCAGAGCCGGCTGGCACCACTGCCCGGCGAAACCCGATCCGTTCGGCCTCGCGAAGCCTGGCGGCGAGGTTGCTGACCTTGCGGACCTCACCCGCGAGCCCGACCTCGCCGATCGCCACGAGGTCGGCCGGCACCGCGAACTCCCGCTCGGCGGACACCGTCGCGATAGCGAGCGCCAGGTCGACCGACGGCTCGACGAGTCGCGCGCCGCCGACCGTCGCGGTGTAGACGTCGAGCTCGGACAGGTTGATCCTGCAGTGCTTGGTGAGGACCGCGAGGATCATCGCGACTCGCGACGAGTCGAGACCGCTGGACGTACGCCTGGGGGAGGGCGTCGACGACTTGACGGTCAGCGCTTGCACCTCAGCGAGCAGCGGCCGGCGGCCCTCCATCGTGACGGTCACGCACGTCCCGGGCACGGGCTGCTCGTGGCGGGAGACGAACAACCCCGTGGGGTCGGGGACCTCGACGATGCCGTCGTCGACCAAGTCGAAGCAGCCGATCTCGTCGACCGGGCCGAAGCGGTTCTTGACCGCTCGCAGCAGACGGAGTCGCGAGCTGCGATCGCCCTCGAACTGCAGCACGACGTCGACGAGGTGCTCGAGGACGCGAGGCCCGGCGACCGAGCCGTCCTTGGTGACGTGGCCGACCAGCAACGTCGCGATGTTGTCGCGCTTGGCCTGCTGGATGACCGCCGATGCGACCTCGCGGACCTGGGTGACGCCACCTGGCACGCCGTCGACATCCGCCGAGCCGATCGTCTGGACCGAGTCGACGATGAGGAGCCCCGGCTTGACCGTGTCGACGTGGGTCAGGACGGCGCCGAGATCGGTCTCGGCGGCGAGGAAGAGGTTGTCGTCGACGGCACCCGTGCGCTCGGCGCGAAGGCGTACCTGCGCCGCCGACTCCTCGCCGGAGACGTAGAGCGTGCGGCGGCCGGCCCTGGCCCAGCGAGCAGCGACCTCGAGCAGCAGCGTGGACTTGCCCACCCCGGGCTCGCCGGCGAGCAGCAGCACTGCACCGGGCACGACGCCACCGCCGAGCACCCGGTCGAGCTCGCCGATGCCCGATGTCGTCGAACGCGCCGACTCGATCGTGACATGGCTGATCGGGACCGCCGGTGTGACGACGGGAGCGGCCTGGGTGCGGCCGGTGCGCACGGGAGCCGCGACGTCGACGGTGCCCCACGCCTGGCACTCGCCGCAGCGGCCGACCCATTTGCTGGTGGTCCAGCCACAGTCCGCGCACACATATGCGGGTCGGGCGGTCTTGGTGGCGGCCATGCCCACACGCTAGGCGAAGCAGGTGACGAAATGGCTCAGGCAGTGACGAAACGTGCTGGGTCGAACTGGCATCAGTCGCGACTGGGCGTCGCGATCTAGACTTCTGTCGATGCTCGAGCCTCAGCAGAAAGCCCCGTCAGCACGTCTCGGGCCGGTGACGCTCCCGCGGGTGTTGACGATCATCGCGGCGATGGGCAGCCTCGTCATGCTCACCCTGGTGCTGTGGGCGAGCGACCGGGGCATCGACTTCACCGACGAGGGCTACTACCTCGTGTCGATCGCCACGCCGGACCTCGACGCCCCCTCGGTCACACAGTTCGGGTTCGTCTATCACCCAATGTTCGAGCTGGTGGGGTCCGACATCACCCGGATGCGGCAGCTCAACGTGGTCCTGACCTTTGGCCTGGCCTGGCTGCTGAGCGATCTGGTGGTCCGTCTTGTCCTGGTTGGGCGCGAGGTGCCTCGCTGGCAGCGCGTGAGCCTGTCGGCTTCCCTCGCGTCCGCCTCGCTGGCCCTGTTCGGCACCGTGTGGATCCTCACCCCGAGCTACAACGGCTTGGCACTGCAGGCCTTGATCCTCGTGGGCATCGGCGTGCTGCTGTCGGTCACCAGCGAGCGCACACCGGTGTGGGCGATGGCGCTGATCGGCGTCGGAGGCTGGCTTGCCTTCCTGGCAAAGCCGACGACGGCCCTCGCAGCGGGTGTGCTGGTCGTCCTGTTCGCACTGTTGGTGCGCAAGCCCCGACTCATCCTCGGATCGGCTGCGGTGGCCTCCGGGCTGCTGGTCGCGACGGCACTCGCGATCGACGGATCGGTCCGCGACTTCATCACCCGGGTGCAGTCCGGAGCGGACATCCTGGCTGCACTCGGCGGTGGTGGACACACCCTCGCCGAGACCGTCCGCATCGATCCGCTCGACATGGGCGTGCGGCTGATCCTCGTGTCGATCGGGTTCGCGGTCACAGTCGGGCTGTTGGCAGCGGCCGCCCTGCTGGCCCGCCCGCGTTCGCGACTCGGGCTCGTCGGGCTCGCGGTCCTGTCGGCGGCCATCGTCGGCCTGCTCGGTCAGGGTCACTGGAGAGAGCAGTTCGGCGACGACGCGTTCCGCGAGCTGGTGTTGCTGAGCATTCCGCTCGCAGCAGTGATCGCCGCCGCGAGCACGGCCCTGACCGGTCGGCGTCGACCCACTCGCGCAGAGCTCGGGGTCGCCGCGCTGCTGTTCCTCATGCCGGCCGCGTACGTCATGGGCACGAACAACAACTACTGGATGGCCAGCGGCAGTGCGGCGCTGCTCTGGATCCTCGGGGGTCTGGTCCTCCTCGGCGTCGCCCGCGAGCTCGACGGGGTCGTGACGACGCTCGCGGTGCTCGGGATCGGGACGCAGGTGCTGACCGCGGCGCTGTTGGTGCAAGCCGCCGACAAGCCATACCGGCAGGTCGCCGCGATCCGCGACAACACCATCGCAACCCAGATCGGGCCCGATGGTGCGAGCCTCAAGCTGACGGCGGACTTCGCCACGTACGTCGACGACGCCCGCAAGGTCGCCGACGAGGCGGGATTCGTCCCGGGCACGCCGCTGATCGACCTGACGGGAGCGTCGCCGACCCTGGTCTATGCACTGGATGGCCGGACGATGGGCCAAGCCTGGACGATCGGCGGATACGAGGGCAGCGAGGAGGCGGCCGGCATGTCGCTGGCCTACGCGGACTGCCGGGATCTGGCGCGCGCCTGGGTGCTGACCGATCCCGCCGGCGCCAGGACCATTCCGGAGACCGTGCTCCGCGCATCAGGGATCAACCTGTCCGAGGACCACCGCGTCGCCGGCGAATGGAAGACTGCGCAGGGGGCCTCGGGGTACCCAGCAACGACCCAGACCCTCTGGAGGCCGGATCGCTCAGCAGAATCGGCGAGCGAAGCCTGCAGCGTGGCCCGTGGCGAGCAGAACGGTGGCACCGATGAGTGAGCACGTAGAGACCGATCGGCCGATCTCGGTGTCGATCGTCATCCCCGTCTACAACGGCGAGGCGACGCTGAACAGCCTCATCGACGAGATCGCGACCCTGACCACCGTCCAACGTACGCAGGGCGGTCTGGCGTACGTCGTCGACTCCGTCGTGCTCGCGTGGGACCACGGCAAGGATGCGAGCGACGAGATCATTCGCGAGCTCGCGACGAAGCACTCGTGGATCCGTCCGGTGTGGCTCTCCCGCAACTTCGGCCAGCATCCGGCGACCTGCGCCGGCATCCTGGCCACGGGCTCGGACTGGGTCGTCACGATGGACGAGGACGGCCAGCACGATCCCGCTTTCATCGCGTCGATGCTCGACCGGGCGTATGAGACGCGGTCGCAGCTCGTCTACGCCAAGCCCTCCAACCAGCCCCCGCACGGGTTCGTCCGCAACGCCATGTCGCGGCTGGCCAAGCGCATCTTCAAGTGGCTCATCGGCAACGCAGCGGTGGGCGTCGACTTCCACAGCTTCCGGCTCATGTCAGGGGGACTGGGCCGCGTCGTCGCCGCCTCGATCGGGCCCGGCGTCTATCTCGACGTCGCGCTCGCCTGGGTCGTGCCGACCGTGGCCGGCGTGGACATCCCCATGCGGACGGAGGGGCGACCTGCCACGACCTACACGCCGAGACGCCTCGCCTCCCACTTCTGGCGACTCGTGCTGTCGTCGGGGACCAAGCCGTTGCGGGTCGTGTCGGGCCTCGGTGTGATGTTGGCGTTCCTGGGCTTTGCCCTGGGTGTCTTCTACGTCGTGCGGAAGGCGACGGGAGGCGTGGAGGTGGCCGGGTGGACGACCGTCATGGTCGGCGGACTCGTCGGCGGCGGCCTGATCCTGCTGTCCCTCGGGGTCATCGCTGAATACATCGGGATGATCGCTGCCCGCTCCATGGGCCGCACGAGCTATCTGGTCGTCAGCGACCCGAAGTCAGCGTTCCCCGGCGCGATTGACGCACGGAGCGACTAGGAGCATGTCTCCCGTCAAGACCTGGGTCGTCGGAGCCGGCGGGCTTGTCGGCTCGGCCGTGGCGCGCGCTCCGGGTCTACGGCCGTTCGACTCGGTCAAGGTCCCGTGGGGCACCGATCGCGCGGCAGGCGTCCTGGGTGATGAGCTCGACCGGTTCGCCGACTGGGTCAGTGATGACGACTGGGGGATCGTGTGGGCGGCCGGAGCGGGCGTCATGCTCACCAGCCAGGCTGCGCTCGACGGCGAGCTGGAGCTGTTGGAGTCGTTCTGCGGCCGGCTCCCGGGCCGCCTCCCACACGGTCGGGGCGGCTTCTATCTGGTCTCGTCGGCCGGCGGCGTGTATGCCGGCTCGGCCGATCCTCCGTTCGGCGTCACCACACCGCCGAGGCCGCTCAACGCGTACGGGCGCATGAAGCTGGCCCAGGAAGGCCTGGTCGACTCCATGTCGACCCGGTTGCCGGTGTCGATCGGCCGGTTGTCCAATGCGTACGGACCCGGGCAGGACCTGTTCAAGCAGCAGGGACTGATCACGCAACTGGCCGTCGGGGCACTGTTGAACCGTCCGGTGACGATCTTCGCTCCGCTGCCGACCCTGCGTGACTACATCTATGTCGACGATGCCGCCGGCTTCGTCGTGTCGGACATCCACCGCATGACCCGGACCGACGAGCCGGGGGTGACTCGCCGCGTCGTGAGCTCAGGGCGCGCGGCGAGCATCGCCGAGCTGCTGGTGACCGTCGAACGGATCAGCGGACGCTCGATCCCGGTCATTCACCGACTGGCGGACGGCCCGTACTTCCTGGATCTGCGGATGCAGACGTCGCGTGAGGTGAGCCGCGGGCAGCGGACGCCCCTCGAGGCGGGTGTCGGCCTCGTCCTCCAGGACCTCAGGCGACAGCTCGCGGACGGCCGGCTGGCGCAGCTCGTGTGACTGGCTCGACGAAATTGCGGACTCCGCATCCGCCACTAAAATATGAGCAATGGATTCCATCGAGATCCAGCAGATGGCTGTCATCGAAGAAGGCCACTGGTGGTTTCGCGAACGGCGGGCGCTGATCGCTCGCGAGCTGAGGCGTATGGTCCCCGGCCGCGCCATCGACATCGGGGCCGCCGCGGGCGGCAACACGAGGGTGCTCGAGGACTTCGGCTGGCAGGCCGTCGCGCTCGAGTACGACTCCTCCGGCGCCGAGATGGCCAAGGACCGAGGGATCAAGGTCGTACGCGGCGACGCCACGCAGCTGCCCATGCCCGACGCACAGTTCGACCTTGCCGTGTCGTACGACGTGCTCGAGCACATCAAGGACGACGCGGCCGTGGCCGAAGAGATGATGCGGGTCCTCAAGCCGGGTGGTCGTGTGTTGATCGCGGTGCCGGCAGATCCCCGGCTCTGGAGCGAGCACGACGATGCCGTGAGTCATCTGCGTCGCTACACGCGCGAATCGCTGACGACGCTGTTCGAGGACGCGGGGTTCACGATCGAGAAGGTCAGGTCATGGAACGTGATCCTGCGACCTGCGATTGCGTGGAAACGAAGTCGTGAGTCCAACACCGGGAGCGACATCGAGATGGTGTCTGCTCCACTCAACCGGGTCCTGCACGCGATCGTGGGCATGGAGCGCTTCCTGCCGACCGGCGGGCTGCCCGGCGTCTCGCTGATGCTTCGAGCCCGCAAGCCCTAGCCAGCGACTGCTCAGATTCGGACGACGCCGTCCGGGGTCGTGAACTCCGCAGCGAGGATGCCGGGGGTGCCGTGCGGGGCGACCCAGCGGACCTCGATGTCCTCGAGCGCCTCGACGGCCGGCTCACCGAGGTAGTCGGCAAGGCGGCGGGGGTCGCCGGCGATCTCGAGGGCCGTGAGCGAGATCTCGGAGTCGGCCATCTGCGACGGGTGCTCGGCCGGGTCCTTCTCCCACTTGATGACGAATGGCAGCTGCGGGTCGGCCTTCATGCCGCTCGTGCCGATCTGGCGCCACTCGAGGTTGTAGCCGTCGGGGCGCCGCCGGTTGCCCGGCACTGCGTGCCGACCCATGCGGTGCTCGACCTCGGTGATGTCGTCGACCGAGACGACCCATCCCAGCCAGCCTCCGCCGGCGTCGCGCCGGGCCCGGACGGCCTGGCCGAAGGCGGCCTTGTCGGCGGCGGGGTGGTCGAGTACTTCGACGACCTCGAGGTACTGACGATTCTTGAGCGGCAGGATCATGTTGCGGGTGCCGAACCGGGGGTGGGCACCGCCATCGATGAACTTGGCATTCAGCAGCCGGCCGAGCTCTGCAGTCGTACCGGCGAGGCCGTCAGGGCCGACGGCGAACGAGACGTGGTCGAGGTGCATACGGCATTGTTGCCTGACCGCGGATCACCCCGGTGCAGGGGGTCAGCGGTGGGGGTCGGCCGGGTGTGGTGTATTGGTGCCACCGGCCTCATGCTCCCTGCAATAGCGGGCCAGCTCGGCATATCCAGCCTCGCCCATGAGCTCGGTCAGCTCATCGCGGTTGGTCACGTAGACCGGCTCCAGGCCGACGTGCGCCTCGGTGTTGGACGAGCAGTACCAGTCGAGGTCGGCACCTCCCGGTCCCCAGCCCGCGCGGGTGTACTCGCCGATCTGCGTCTCGGTGTATGTCGTGCCGTCGCCGCGGTCGACGTCGCGGAACTGTCTCCGCAGCGGGAGCTGCCAGCACACATCGGGCTTGGTCGTATGAGGCTTGAGCCCCTGCTCGAGCGCATAGCCGTGCAGTGCGCACCCGTAGCCGCCCTCGAAGCCGCGTGAGTTGTGGAAGATGCAGGCGCCCTCGAACGCGCGCGTCTTGAGCTCACCCTCGTCGTCCTTCTCGGTCCAGCCGTTGCGGTGGCCCTCGTCGTGCCGCTCCCAGTGCGCCGGGGTCAGTTTGTCCACGACCGCGCCGACCCGCGTGGCGTCGTCATCGTCGGCGAAGTGCGCTCCGAGGGTGCAGCAGCCGGCCTCGGGACTGGTCTCGTAGATGCCGGGGCAGCCGGCGCCGAAGATGCAGGTCCACCGCGAGGTGAGCCAGGTCAGGTCGCAGCGAAAGACCTCGGTGGCGTCCGCGGGATTGGCGAACTCCACGTACGTACGGGGGAATCCGAGCTCGACTTCTGGCATCGCTTTCATCGTAGTGCGCGGGTGCACAGCACGGACTGTGCGCCGGCCAGTGAGAGGATGGGCGTATGCGCATGGGCGTCCTCGACATCGGCTCCAATACGGGCCACCTCCTCGTGGTCGACGCGTTCCGCGGAGGCCCGCCGGTCCCGGCGCACAGCTACAAGGAGCCACTGCGCCTCGCGGAGCACCTCGACACCGACAACGCCGTGACAGAGGAGGGCGTCTCGCGGCTGGTCAAGTACGTCGTCGACGCTCGCGCCGAGGCCGAGGACAAGGGCTGCACGACGATCCTCGCGTTCGCGACCTCCGCCGTGCGCGATGCGGTCAACGCCGACGACGTCATCAACCGGGTCAACGAGGCGAGCGGCCTCGACCTGCAGGTGCTCAGCGGTGAGGACGAGGCCCGGCTGACCTTCCTGGCCGTACGCCGTTGGTTCGGCTGGTCCGCCGGACGCCTCGGGGTCTTCGACATCGGCGGCGGGTCGCTCGAGATCGCCGCGGGCCGGGACGAGAACCCCGACGTCGCCCAGTCGATGGCGCTCGGCGCCGGCCGGCTGACCCGTGACTGGCTCGACGCCGGGCGTACGCCCGCTGAGCTGCGGCTGCACGTCCGGTCGACGATCGCCGATGAGGCCGGAGCCGTGCTGCGCGGTGGGGCATTCGACCGCGCGGTCGCCACCAGCAAGACCTTCCGCTCGCTGGCCCGCATCTGCGGGGCCGCCCCTGCGAGCGAGGGCCAGTACGTACGCCGCGTGCTGCGCAAGGAGGACCTCTCGCCCCTGGTCGAGCAGCTCGCCACGATGTCGGCCGAGGAGGTCGCTGGCCTGCAGGGTGTGTCGCCGGATCGCGCCCACCAGATCAGGGCCGGCGCGATCGTGGCCGAGGCGACGATCGACCTGTTCGACCTCACGCAGCTCGAGATCTGTCCCTGGGCGCTGCGCGAAGGCGTGCTGCTGGAGCATCTCGACGCCCTGTAGACCCTGCGGACTAGCCTTGGGCACGTGCCTGGTCCCATCCGCGTCTCACTGTCGACCTCCTCGGTCTACCCGGGGTCGACGGCGAGCGGATTCGAGTCGGCGGCCCGGTTGGGATACGACGGGGTCGAGGTCATGGTCGGCATCGACGACGTCAGTGCCGACATCACCGCGATCAAGGCGCTGAGTGCCTTCCACGAGATCCCGGTCGTCTCGATCCACGCCCCCTGCCTCCTGGTCACGCAGCGGGTGTGGGGCAACGACCCGTGGGGCAAGCTGCACCGCAGTGCCGAGATGGCGCACGAGGTCGGCGCCTCGGTCATCGTCGTGCACCCGCCGTTCCGCTGGCAGCGCGACTACGCCAGGGGATTCGTCGACGGCATCGCCGCCCTCGAGGACCGGCACGGCGTCACGTACGCCGTCGAGAACATGTATCCCTGGCGCACCGGCAAGCGCGAGTTCCAGGCGTACGCGCCGGGGTGGGACCCCCTGCAGCACGACTACGCGCACGTGACGGTCGACCTCTCCCACAGCTCGACCGCCGGCGAGGACCCCGTGGAGATGGCCAAGGCGCTCGGCGGCCGGCTCTCCCACGTCCACATCGCCGACGGCTCCGGGTCCGCCAAGGACGAGCACCTGATCCCGGGACGCGGCTCGCAGCCGTGCCGGGAGTTCCTCGAGCTCGTCGCGGCGTCGGACTACGAGGGCGAGATCGTCGTCGAGATCAACACCCGCAAGGCCAAGGACCAGAACGAACGCGAGGCCGACCTGCTCGAGGCCCTGGCGTTCACCCGCCTCCACGCCTCTGTCTGACCCCGCCAGATTCTGCGAGGATGGCAGGCATGATCACCGCCGACCAGTTCCTCGCCTTCGGGGTTGCGGCCTTCATCCTCATCGCGATTCCCGGGCCCAGCGTCGTGTTCACGATCGGCCGCGCGCTCGCCTACGGTCGCGCGGTCGCCCTCGCGACCGTCGTCGGCAACACCTTGGGCCTGCTGACGGTCGTCATCCTGGTCGCGTTCGGCCTCGGCGTGATCGTCGAGGAGTCGATCGTGGTCTTCATGATCCTGAAGTTCGCCGGAGCCGCATACCTCGTGTGGCTCGGCGTCCAGGCGATCCGGCACCGCAAGGCGTTCAGCGTCAAGAACGCGGGAGCCGGCGGCTTCCCGGTGCTGACCTGGCCCAAGGTGATCCGCCAGGGCTACATCGTCGGGGTCTCCAACCCCAAGGCGTTCATGATCATCGGTGCCGTGCTGCCCCAGTTCATCGATCGCGGCAACGGCCACGTCCAGGCCCAGATGCTCCTCCTCGGCCTGATCGCCGTGGTGATCGGCCTGCTCTCCGACAGCCTGTGGGCGGTCATCGCGAGCCAGCTCCGCACCTGGTTCAACGCCTCGCCCAAGCGCGGCGAGGCGATGGGCGCGGTCGGTGGGACGTCGATGATCGGCCTGGGGGTCGGGCTGGCCGTCTCCGGCAACCACCACTGACCCGCCCCGGGAGACCCGCCCTACACTCGCCGGTATGACTCAACGCATCGCGATTCTCGGCGCCGGCGTGATGGGCGAGACCCTCCTGTCGGCGATCCTCCGATCGGGCCAGCCTGCCACAGACGTCGTGATCTCCGAGAAGCGCGAGGAGCGGGCGACCGAGCTCCGCGAGGCGTACGGGGTCACGGTCACCGGCAACGCCGAGGCCGTCGCCGACGCCGATGTGGTCCTGCTGGTCGTCAAGCCGCAGGACGTGCTGGCGCTGCTCGACGAGATCGCCGGCTCTGTCAGTCCTGACGCCACGGTCGTGTCCCTCGCCGCCGGCATCACGATCGGGACGATCGAGGGCGCCCTCCCTGACGGGGTCGCGGTCATCCGCGCGATGCCCAACACCCCGGCCCTCGTGGGTGAGGGCATGTTCGGCATCTCGCCCGGCACCTCGTGCTCGAGCGATCGCGTCGATGAGGTCGTACGCCTGCTGGAGTCCGGCGGCAAGGTCGTGGTCGTCGACGAGGCCAAGCAGGACGCCGTCACGGCGGTCTCCGGCTCCGGACCTGCCTACGTCTTCTACCTCGCCGAGGCGATGATCGCCGGGGGCGTCGACGCAGGCCTCGACGAGGAAACCGCGCGTACGCTCGCCGCCCAGACGCTCGTCGGCGCGGCAAAGCTGCTCTCGGAGTCGGACGACACCGCCGAGGAGCTCCGGCGCCGGGTCACCTCGCCCAACGGCACGACGCACGCCGCCATCACGACGTTCGACCAGCACGGGGTCAAGGACGGGTTGATCGCCGGCATCTCGGCTGCCGCCGCCCGATCCGCCGAGCTCTCCGGCCCGGCATAGGCTCTAGTGCATGACCGAGCGCCAGCGAGGGAATCATGAGGCACTCATGCCGTCGCCTCCGTATCGTTGCCTCTTCTTGGAGGTGACGGCATGACTGACCGGGCATGCGTCGTCTTCGACCAGCATCTGACCGAGTACAACTTCGGTCTGTCCCACCCCATGGCGCCGGTCCGCATCGACCTCACGATGGCACTCGCCCGCGAGATCGGCATCGTCGACGGGCTTGATGTCGTCGGGGCGATTCCAGCCACCGACGACGAGCTCAACCTGATCCACTCCGCGAGCTACATCGAAGGCGTCCACAGGCTCAGCGACCACCCGACGGACACCGATCCGAGCATCGGTCTGGGCACCGACGACAACCCGGTGTTCGCCCACATGCACGAGGCCAGCGCCCTGATCGCCGGCGCCAGCGTCGAGGCGGCCCGCCGGGTCTGGACCGGGGCCGCACCCCGCGCGGTCAACGTCAGCGGGGGACTGCACCACGCGATGCCCGGCAACGCCAGCGGCTTCTGCATCTACAACGACGTCGCGCTAGCGATCCGGTGGCTGCTCGACAACGGTGCGCAACGCGTGGCGTACGTCGACGTCGACGCCCACCACGGCGACGGCGTGCAGCAGATGTTCTGGAACGACCCACGGGTCCTGACGATCTCGATCCACGAGGGCCCGCAGACGCTGTTCCCCGGCACCGGCTACTCCGCCGAGACCGGTGGGGAGGGCGCCGAAGGCTCCGCGGTCAACATGCCGCTCCCGCCCGGCACGTCGGACGCCGGGTGGCTGCGCGCGTTCCACGCCGTGGTGCCGGCGCTGGTGCGCGAGTTCAAGCCCGACATCCTTGTCACGCAGCACGGGTGCGACTCCCACATGGACGACCCGCTGACCAACCTGATGCTCAGCGTCGATGGCCAGCGCGCGTCCTACCTCGCCCTGCGCGACCTCGCCGAGGAGGTCTGCGGCGGCAAGTGGGTCGCCACGGGCGGTGGCGGCTACGCCGTCATGGACGTCGTGCCCCGGGCCTGGGCGCATCTGCTCGCGATCGTCGCGGGATCACCGCTCGACCCCTCCACGCTGACCCCGGAACGCTGGCGTGCGCGCATCGAGGAGCTGCGCGGATCGCCCGGACCGCTGCGCATGACAGACGGTCGCGCCGTGGGCTATCGCGCCTGGGAACAGGGCTACGACCCCGCCAGCTGGCTGGATCGCTCGATCCAGGCCACCCGCACCGCGGCATTCCCCCTGAACGGCCTCGATCCCCAGCCGTGAGCCCTGAAATACCGGGCAGAATGCGCTCTAGCGAGGGAATTTGGGTAACTACTGTCCCGGAGGCCTCAGGAGGCACTAGTCTCAACCAAGGCACGCGCGCTGTTTCTCCGGTGGGGAAGCCGGAGAGCGCGCGTGCCCCTCAGGAAGCAGGTGGTGACATGGCATCCGGACCGACGTTCTTGACCGTCGCGGAAGTGGCGGCTCAGATGCGAGTCTCGAAGATGACGGTCTACCGTCTCGTGCACTCCGGCGAGCTCGAAGCCGTCCGCGTGGGGCGCTCCTTCCGCGTGCCCGAGCACGCTGTCGAGGAGTTCCTCGGCAAGTCCTACTTCCAGGCTGGCTGACCAGGCGCCCAACGTACGATTCGCGGCTCCCAGCGCGTGCATGGTCGGGCAAAATCCCGGCGGATGCTCACGTGTAGGCTGTTCGCAGCCAGTACCGGGGACCAAAGGCACGTCGGCGATCTCCGGAATGGCCACCAATCTCAGGCACCAGCCACATCGCGTGGCCAACAAGAATTGAGTCGTGACCCGTGGGTTCAGTCATCAAGAAGCGTCGCAAGCGGATGTCGAAGAAGAAGCACCGCAAGATGCTCAAGCGCACGCGAGTACAGCGTCGTCGTCTGGGCAAGTAGTCCTCCATGGCCCGGTCTGTCCTCGTCACCGGTGTTGCGGGTTCGTTTGCGTCGCTCTTCGCGCGCCGACTCGCGGACCTTGGCGAGGATGCGGGCATCAGCAAGGTCGTCGGCATCGACACGATGCTGCCGCCAGGTGACCTCGGTGGCGTGAAGTTCGTCCGCGCCGACATCCGCACTCCGGTCGTGGGCAAGGTCATCGCCGTCGAGGACGTCGACACCGTCGTCCATCTCGACGTCAACCCGCCCAAGCGCGGCCGTGCCGGTGGCGCCAAGGAGCTCAACGTCATCGGCACGATGCAGCTCCTGGCTGCCTGCCAGCGCTCGTCGACGGTCACCAAGTTCGTCCTGGGCTCCTCGACCGCGGTCTACGGCTCGTCGCCGCGCGACCCGGCGATGTTCACCGAGTCGCTGCTCGCCCGCGACGGCGTACGCAGCGGGTTCCCCAAGGACATCGTCGAGGTCGAGTCGTACGTTCGTGGGTTCGCCCGGCGCCGCCCCGAAGTCATCATCACGACGCTTCGATCGGCGCAGATCCTGCACCCGTCGATCGAGACCCCGCTGGCGACCTACTTCTCCAGCCCGGTGCTCCCGGCGGTCATGGGCTTCGATCCCCGGCTGCAGTTCGCCGACCTGAGGGATGCGTTCGCGGTCCTGGAGCAGTCGATCCTCAAGGACCGTCCCGGCACGTTCAACATCGCCGGCGACGGCGTCGTGCTGCTCAGCCAGGCGGCTCGTCGGCTCGGTCGGCCGATCATCCCGCTGCCGCCGATCGGTTTCGCCACAGCTGCGCGGCGGGTGCTGCGGGCAGCAGGATCCGACATCCCGCCTGATCTGCACCGCCTCCTGACCTACGGCCGCGTCGTCGACACCTCAGCGCTGCGAGAGATCTTCGGCTACGAGCTGACCCGCACCTCCCAGGACACCTTCGACGACTTCCGCGAGTCAGTGAGGCCCGGCCTCATGTCTGCGGTGGGGGGACGAGCATGACCGACGACCGCAAGACCATCGGATCGGGTGGCAAGGCTGGCCGCGGCAACCGCCAGACCTCGCCATCGGCGGCAGCGCGCGCGCTCGCCGGTGCGCCTCCTGCCAAGAAGCCAGTCGCCAAGAAGCAGGTCCCCGAACCCACGGCCAAGAAGAGTGCCGCCAAGACTGCCAAGCCGGCCGCCAAGAAGACTGCGGCCAAGAAGACTGCGGCCAAGAAGACGGCGCCCGCGGCACCCCCACCACCGCCACCGAAGCCGCGGCTGCGTGCCGTGACCGACGAGGACGCGGCCGAGGCGGCCGCTGCGGCGGCCGAGGAAGCCGCCAAGCGCACCCGGACGGCTGGAGCTGCACCGCTGTCGGCCGGCATCCCGATCGACGAGATCGTGGTCGCCCTGATCCAGGGCGCGCAGCGAGTCCTCGGCTCCGACTGGGAGTCGCGCGTCGCCACGCTTCTCGCGACGATCCGCAAGCGCATGAGCGGCGACTACGAGGTCGACGAGTTCGGCTTCGACCCGCAGATCACCGAGGTCCTGGCGGCCGCGATCGAACCCCTCGCCGAGAAGTGGTTCCGCCTCGAGGTCCGCGGGATCGAGAACATCCCGGCCGACGGCGGGGCGCTGCTGGTCGCCAACCACTCGGGCACGGTCCCGATCGACGGTCTGATCACGGGCTACGCCGTCAAGAAGTACTCCGGGCGCAACCTGCGGCCTCTGGGCGCCGACCTCGTGTTCTCGCTCCCGTTCGTCGGCCAGATCGCCCGCAAGGTCGGGGCGACGCTCGCCTGCACCGAGGATGCCGAGCGGCTGCTCACGACCGGCGAGCTCGCCGGTGTGTGGCCCGAGGGCTTCAAGGGCATCGGCAAGCCGTTCGCCGAGCGCTACAAGCTCCAGCGATTCGGCCGGGGCGGCTTCGTCTCGTCGGCCATGCGGGCACAGGTGCCGATCGTCCCGGTGTCGATCGTCGGCGCCGAGGAGATCTACCCGCTCGTGGGCAACGTGCCCTCGCTGGCCCGCCTGCTCGGGCTGCCCTATCTGCCGATCACGCCGTTCTTCCCGCTGCTGGGTCCGCTCGGCATGGTCCCGCTGCCCAGCAAGTGGATCATCGAGTTCGGTGAGCCGATCCGCACCGACGCGTACGACCCGGAGTCCGCGGACGATCCGATGCTGCTGTTCAACGTGACCGACCAGGTGCGGGAGACGATCCAGCAGACGCTCTACGGCCTGCTGGTCGACCGAGGCAACGCGTTCTTTTAGATCGGCTGAGGCCGCCAGCGGCCGAACGTCGATCAAGGTTGAGCCGAAGCGCGCCGAAGGCGCCACCTAGTCGAAACCCAGTGAGCTGAGCACCCAAGTTGGGTAGATCAACGCGCCCTTACTGGTTTCCGAGCAGCCCGTTCAGCAGACCGGGGATGAGACCCTCTTGGTTCTCGTCACCCAGCACGGCACCGAGGACCGGATCGGTGACATCAGCCAGCGACGGGGTCTTGGTGGTGGGTGCGGGCGTCGGGAGTGCCACGAGCGGCTTGTCGGTCGGCGTGGCCGTGGTCGGGCTCGAAGCGGGCTTGGAGTCGGTGCCCGACTTGGTGCTCGACTTGTCGTCCTTGGCGCCCGACTTCGTGGTGCCCTGGGGCGTCACGGACAGGCCCTCAACGGAGGAGACCAGCTTCTGGAGATCCCCGGTCGTGCACGCGCTGCAGAGCGAGGAGGCCCGGGTCGCCAGCTCGCTGATCGTGGCGGTCGCCGAGTCGAACGAGTCGCTGGCACCGGGTGGCAGCTGGGAAGACAGCGCCGAGAGGTTGGCTGTCGCCTCGATCGCGAAGTCGTTGACGGTGCGGATCGACTTCTGCTCGCCGCTGTCGGTGAAGTCGTCGAAGAGGGCGCTCGAACCGGACTCGGCCTGCGTCGCGAAGGATTCGAGTGTCTCGGCGATGAGGTTCTCGGAGCCGTCCTTGCCGCTCAGTTCGCGAGCCTCGGCGAGGCGCTCGGAGGCCTGACGGAGCTGGAACGAGCCGCGGGAGGCCTCGTCGCGGTGGAGGGTGAGCTCGACTGACTCAACGCTGCGCTTGACCGGATAGAGCATGTCGCCCGGGACGGCGGACGCGCTCGAGGCGACGACGCCGACAACGCCGGCCGAGGCGACCATGGCTGCGGTGAGGCCGGCAACGCGACGACGGACGGGACTGGTGTGGCGTGTGGGCGCTGCTGCGCGCGACGTGGTGGCAGGCATCGGAACGAGCGCCGTCTCGGCCTCGGTCATGAGCATCGTGCGGAGTGACTCGCGGAACATCGGCGAGGGCTCGGCAACGGCGGCTTCGCAGATACCTTCGACGAAGCGCACCAGCCCGGCGATTTCTTCGTCGCCAGCTGTGCGGCCGCTCCAAGCCTCCTCGAAGGACTGGGCGTCGTCGTGGAAGCGACGGCCGATCATGATGGGTTCCTCACTGCTGTGGATGTTCCACGACCTACAACGACCTCAGGCGCCCTGAGGTTACGGGGAAATGACAGGACAAAGACGTCTGTGGAAATCATCGCGCGTCCTCCGGCATCGTCTTGGCCAGGCTCCGGACGGCACGCAGCTGGAGCTGCTTGATGGCACCTTCGCTGCGGCCGAGTGCGGCAGCGGTCTGGGCGATCGACAGGCCTTGGATGAAGCGCATGAGGATGCAGTCGCGCTGTTCGTTGGGCAGCGAGTTGACCGCCTCGAACAGCATCTCGTTGGAGATCAGTGCCAGGACCTCGTCCTCGGGGCTGGCGACCGTGGCCTTTCCCTCGGGAATCGTCTCGGCGACGATCTCCAGTCGCGCCCGGCTGGACTTGAAATGGTCGGCGACGAGGTTGCGGGCGATCGTCGTCAGCCACGCCCCGAAGTCCTTGCCCTGCCAGTTGAAGCGCTGGATCGCCCGGAGCCCGCGGACGAACGTCTCGCTGGTCAGGTCCTCCGCGAGCTGCTGGGATCCGACGCGGTAGTAGATGAACCGGAAGACACCCGAGACGTAGTGGTCGTAGAGCTGTCCGAACGCCTCGGCGTCGCCCTCCTTGGCAAGGTCGACCAAGGCGCGCAGACGGGTGGCCTCGGGATCGTTGTCGTCGCTGGGGCTGCCGGAGCCGGTGGAGGGCGCGTACGCCGGGGAGTCCGCGACCGAGAGGGCGATCAGGAGCGAGCGGTCGTCGGGGGTCGCCAAGGCAAGTGACAGCGCAGCGCGCAATCGACTTGTGGTGTCCCTCACAGGCCCTCCCTGTTCTCCGAAATACTAACGCGGAGGGGGGTAACTGTCAGTTTCTTCCGGTTTTTCTGTGACGCAGCACACGCCACGCACCGCCGGCGGCAGCGGCCGCGATGACGCCCTTTCCGCTGACCAGCGCCACTTTGCGCCCTGTGCGGTAGTCGCGGATGCGCCAGCCGTTGGACCTGGCGTGAGCGCGGAGCGTGGAGTCAGGATTGACGGCACAGGGATGTCCCACGAGGGACAGCATCGGCAGGTCGTTGCTGGAGTCGGAGTACGCGTAGCAGTCCGCCAGCACCAGACCCTCGCGCTCGGCGATCTCCTTGATCGCGGTGGCCTTGCCCTCGCCGTGCAGCATCTCGCCCACCAGCTCGCCGGTGTAGACGCCGTCGATGTGCTCCGGGACAGTGCCCAAGGCGCCGGTCAGGCCGAGGCGACGGGCGATGACGTTGGCGATCTCGATCGGCGCGGCGGTGATGAGCCAGACCCGCTGGCCCCGGTCGAGGTGCCACTGGGCGATCGCGCGGGTGCCCGGCCAGATCTTGTGCGCCATGTGCTCGTCGAAGATCTCCTCGCCGATCTCCTCGAGCTCGGAGACCTTGTGCCCGGCGATGAACGCGAGCGCCGACGAACGGGCCCTGGCGATGTGCTCGGGGTCCTCGACGCCCGCGATCCGGAAGTAGAGCTGCTGCCACGTGGCCTTGACGATGTCCTTGGTCGTGAAGAACTTGCGTCGGTGCAGGCCGCGAGCGAGGTGGAAGATCGACGCACCTTGCATGATCGTGTTGTCGACGTCGAAGAACGCTGCCGCCGTCGTGTCGGGCTGGGTCGTGAGCGCATTCTCCATCTCGGCCGCCGCCGCTGCGGCCTGGCCGGACAGCACTGATCGCGACCGCAGATTGCGTGGTTGATCGGGTCGAGCGTCCCGTGGCATGTAACCGAGACTAACGTCCTCTGTCCTCAGCTACCTGTGGTTGACTCGGAGGCGTGACAGTCAATGTCAGCGACTACCTCCGAGACGCTGCGTCCACCGATCCTGATGGCGTCGCGTTGGTGGAGCACCGCGCCCAACGGCGTGAGGTCACCTGGCGTGAGCTCGACGACGCAGCCGACGCGGTCGCGCGTGGCCTGTCCGCCCGCGGGCTCGTGGCCGGCCAGCGCGTCGCGGTCGTCATGGCCAACCGCATCGACCTGCCGATCGCCTACTTTGGCATCCTGCGCGGCGGCATGGTCGCGGTGCCGATCAACCCCCGGTCGACGACCCGGGAGATCGGGCGCATGCTGGCCGACTCGTTGGCTCGTGTCGTGCTGTGCGACGAGGCCGGCATCTCGCAGGTCCGCGAGGCCGTGACCGACGACCACCAGGTCAGTGTGATCGTTGACGGCGCGAAGCCTCAACAAGGTGAGACGGCGTTCGAGGCGTTCCTGGCCGACGCGGTCGGCACCGACCCCGCAGCGCCCGTCGATGCCGAGGCCCTGGCCGTCGTGCTCTACACGTCCGGCACAAGTGGCAAGCCGCGCGGCGCGATGCTGACGCATCGAGCGCTGATCGCCAACATCGAGCAGATCGCCCGGCTCGACCCGCCGGCGATGACGTCCGACGACGTATGCCTGGGGCTGCTGCCGATGTTCCACATCTACGGCCTCAACTGCGTGCTGGGCCAGGCCGTACGCCAGCGGGCCCGCGTGCTCCTCGTCGACGGATTCGACCCCGGCGGGCTGCTGGACCAGATCGTGGCCGAAGGCGTCACCAACATCCCGCTCGCGCCGCCCGTCGTGGCAGCCTGGGCCGGACGCGACGACCTGCGGGACAAGCTCGCTCGCGTGACGACGATCCTGTCCGGGGCCTCGGCCCTCGACCCCGAGCTCGCCGAGACCTTCTTCGCGTCGTCCGGCAAGCACATCGAGCAGGGCTACGGTCTCACTGAGACCGCGCCGGTCATCGCCACGACGTTCGATTCCCCCCGCGAACCGGGCACGCCGCCCAAGCCCGGCTCGGTTGGCCGTCCGCTGCCGGGCATCGAGGTCCGGATCGTCGAGGCCAACGGTGCCGACGCGCATGCGGGTGATCCTGCGGAGATCTGGGTCAAGGGCGACAACCTCTTCTCGGGCTACTGGCCCGACGGGGTGGACGGCCCGCGTGACGACGGCTGGTATCCCACGGGTGACGTCGGCTTCCTCGACGGGGACGGTGACCTCACGCTGGTCGACCGGCTCCGGGAGCTGGTCATCGTGTCGGGCTTCAACGTCTACCCGTTCGAGGTCGAGGACGTGATCGCCGAGGTGCCGGGAGTCACGCAGGTCGCGGTCGTCGGCCTGCCCGACGAGGAGACCGGCGAGGCCGTCGTGGCGTTCGTCGTCCCCGAGAACCCGGAGACGGACGAGACCACGATCATCGAGTCGGTCGAGGCGCACTGCCGTACGCGGCTGGCTCGGTTCAAGCAGCCCAAGCGGATCGTGGTCGTGCAGGGCCTGCCGCACTCGGCGACCGGCAAGGTCGCCAAGGGTCGCCTGCGTGCCCTCGCCCGCAGCGAGACGCTCGGCCTCGACGCATCGTGACGATCGCCCATTCCGGCGATGCCCGTGTCGTCGTCTACTCCCGTCCCGGGTGCCACCTGTGCGAGGTGGCGGAGGCGCTCGTCGCCGAGATCTGTGCCGAGACCGGCGCCACTTGGTCCCGGGTCGACATCACGACGGACGACGACCTGACCTCGCGATTCACCGAACAGGTGCCGGTCACGTTCGTCGACGGGGCCCAGCACGACTTCTGGCGCGTCGACCCCGTACGCCTGCGAAAGGCGCTCGAGCGTACGTCCTGAGGCGCAAGCACATGTGACATATGCCATCGCTCCGACTCACGATTTTGTTAACGCGTTCACAAACTCTTAAACTGAGGGCGCATCGCATGCCAGTCCCGACAGGGATAATCCCGGGCAATGCAGTGCAGGAGCACCGTGACCATACTTCGCACCCCCCTCGCGGACGGAAGCGCCCGTGGCATCCCTGATGCCACCGTTGCCCGTCTGCCGGTCTACCTGCGCGCTCTCAACGCGCTGACCGAGCAGGGCGTCGCGACGTGTTCCTCCAACGACCTCGCTGAGAACGCCGGCGTCAACCCGGCCAAGCTCCGCAAGGACCTGTCCTACCTCGGCTCCTACGGCACCCGTGGTGTCGGCTACGACGTCGAGTACCTCCGCTACCAGATCGCCCGCGAGATCGGCCAGACCCAGGACTGGGACGTCGTCATCGTCGGCGTCGGCAACCTCGGCTCCGCTCTGTCGGCCTACCAGGGCTTCAGCACGCGTGGCATTCGCGTGGCGGCGCTCGTCGATGCCGACCCCAAGCGCGTCGGCGCCGTCATCTCCGGCATCAAGGTGACCTCGCTCGACGACCTGACGACGGTCGTCAAGGAGCGCGAGATCTCGATCGGCATCATCGCGACCCCGGGCACGGCCGCCCAGGAGGTCGCCGATCGCCTCGTCGCGGCGGGCATCACCAGCATCCTCAACTTCGCGCCTGCGCTCGTGCAGGTCCCCGACGGCGTCGACGTCCGCAAGGTCGACCTGTCGATCGAGCTGCAGATCCTCGCCTATCACGAGCAGCGTAAGGCCGGGAACGACAAGGTGGTTGGTGCATGAGCGTTCTCGTTGTTGGTATGTCCCACAAGTCGGCCCCGATCGACATCCTCGAGCGCGCGTCGCTCGACGTCGACGCGGCGGTCAAGCTCTCGCACCTCGTGCTCGAGGCCCCCTTCGTCTCCGAGTCGGTCGTCATCTCGACGTGCAACCGGGTCGAGATCTACGTCGAGGCCGAGCGCTTCCACGGCGCCGTCGAAGAGGTGTCGCGCCTGCTCGCCGAGCACTCGGGCCTCGACCGTGACGACTTCGTCCGCCACGTCTACGTCCACTTCGACGAGGCCGCCGTCGCGCACCTGTTCGGTGTTGCCGCCGGCATGGACTCGATGATCCTCGGTGAGAGCCAGATCCTCGGCCAGGTCCGCGACGCGCTCCACAGTGCACAGGCCGAGTCGACCGTGGGCTCGGCGCTCAACGCGCTGTTCCAGCAGGCGTTGCGCATCGGCAAGCGTGGCCACGCCGAGACCGGCATCGACCGACTCGCTCCGTCGATCGTCACCGCTTCGCTCGATGCCGCCGGTGACGTCGTCGACGCCGAAGACACCCGCTTCCTGGTCGCCGGCGCCGGCACGATGGCCAGCCTCGCCGTCCGCACCCTCGTCGGTCGCGGAGTGGCGCCGAGCCGCATCATGGTCGCCAACCGCACGTTCCAGCGTGCGTACGCCCTGGTCGCCGCGTTCGGCGTCAGTGCGGTCCGCTGGGAGGCCATGGACGTCGAGCTGTCCGCGACGGACGTGCTCATCAGCTGCACCGGCGCGACCGGCGTCGTGTTCGACCGCGAACGCATCGCCAAGGCCGGCGCGGGCCGCAGCATGGCGCTGATCGACCTCGCCCTGCCCCGTGACATCGACACCGCGGTCCGCGATCTCGAGGGCGTCGACCTCATCGACCTGGTCGTGCTGGCGCGCCTGGGCGAGAACTCCGAGCTCGCCGGCGACATCGAGCTGGTGCGTGGCATCGTCGAGGACGAGGTCCGTACGTTCCTCGCCGCCAAGGCCGCCTCACACATCACGCCGACCGTCGTCGCGCTGCGCACGATGGCGACCGATGTCGTCGCCGCCGAGCTGGCCCGCATCGAGACCCGGCTCCCTGACCTCACCGACGACCAGCTCGCGGCGGTCCGCAAGGCCCTGCACCGCGTCGCCGAGAAGCTCATCCACGCGCCGACCGTGCGCGTCCAGCAGCTCATCGACGGACGGGCCGACCTGACCTACGCCGAGGCTCTCGCCGACCTGTTCGCACTCGACCAGTCGACCGTCGACGCCGTGACGCAGGTCAAGGGGGAGTCCTCATGACGGCCCTGCGACTCGGCACCCGCGCCTCGGCGCTTGCCATGACCCAGTCGGGCCTGATCGCCGACCGGCTCCGCGCGACCGGCGTCGAGGTCGAGCTCGTCACGATCTCGACCGAGGGCGACCGCAGCTCGCAGCCGCTGGTCGAGTTCGGTGGCCAGGGTGTGTTCGTCGCTGCCCTGCGCGAAGCGCTCGTACGTGGCGATGTCGACATCGCGGTGCACTCGCTCAAGGACCTGCCGACGACCCCCGATCCCCGCCTCGCCCTCGCCGCGATCCCGCAGCGCGAGGACCCCCGCGACGTGCTCGTGGCCCGCGACGGGATGACTCTTGGCGAGCTGCCGCAGGGCGCCCGCATCGGCACCGGCTCGCCGCGCCGCGAGGCACAGCTCAACGCGCTGGGCCTCGGTGTCGAGGTCGTCCCGGTCCGCGGCAATGTCGACACCCGCATCGCCAAGGTCGCCTCGGGCGAGTACGACGGCGTCCTGCTCGCCCGCGCCGGACTGCTGCGGCTCGGCCGCGCCGACGAGGCGACCGAAGTCATTGATCCTCTGCAGATGCTTCCCGCCCCCGGGCAGGGAGCACTTGCCTGCGAATGTCGCGCCGATGATGACGCGACGATTCACCTACTCAGCGGTCTCGACGACAGCGACACCCGTGCTGCCGTCACCGCTGAGCGCAGCCTCCTCGCCACCCTCGAGGCAGGTTGCAGTGCACCTGTGGGAGCTCTTGCCGAAGTCGCCCAGGGCGACGACGGTGACGAGCTCTGGCTCCGTGCCGTGGTCGGAAGCACTTCCGGCTCGCCCACCATCCGACTGTCCGCGACCGGCTTGCCATCCGAAGCCGCCGCGGTCGGGGAGCGTCTCGCTGCCGAGATGCTCGCCGAAGGCGCAGACACCCTTGTGTCTGTCGCCTCATAACCCCCAGGCAGATCGAGAAAAGGACCACCGTGACCATCACCACTGCGATGCGAGAAGCACCGTCCCCGGCTCGACCGAACGCACACAAGGCCGTCCGCGGCCACGTGAGCTTCGTCGGCGCCGGACCGGGCGATGCCAGCCTGCTGACGGTGCGCGCGGCTGAGCTGCTCGCCCAGGCGGACATCGTCATCACGGAGCTGCCCGAGCAGGCGGCCCTCGTCACCAACGGTGCCGAGATCGTCGACGGCGGAGTCGGCGAGGACGGCGAGACCCTGACGCACGCCGCGCGTGCCCGACTCGTCGTCAAGTACGCCAAGACCGGCTCCCACGTCGTACGCCTGATCGCGGGTGACCCGTTCACCTACGCGACGGCGCCCGAGGAGGCCGCGGCCTGCAGCAAGGCCGGCATCGGCTTCGAGATCGTGCCGGGCATCTCGTCGGTCTCGGCCGTGCCCGCCTACGCCGGCGTGCCGCTGACCAACCGCACCCACCGCGAGTACTCCGTGGTCAGTGTCGGCGACGCCTCGATCAACTGGTCCGAGCACGCCAGCCAGGAGACCCTGGTGCTGCTGTCGGCCGTCGCTCGCATCGGCGAGGTCGCTGCCGGGCTCATCACCGCCGGACGCTCCGCCGAGACGCCCGTTGCGATGACCCGGGTGGGCACGACGACCGAGCAGACCACGATCGTCTCCACCCTCGCCGACATCGCCGCCGACGCCAAGGCTGCCGGCATGACCGCGCCGGCCATCACGGTCGTCGGCCAGGTCGTCACGATGCGCGAGGCGCTGTCGTGGTTCGAGACCAAGCCGCTCTACGGCTGGCGCGTCCTGGTGCCCCGCACCAAGGAGCAGTCGGCCAGCCTGGCTGCGCGCCTGCGTGGCTTCGGTGCCCTCTCTGAAGAGGTCCCGACGATCTCGGTCGAGCCGCCGCGCAACCCGCAGCAGATGGACAAGGCCGTCCGCGGCCTCGTCGAGGGTCGCTACGAGTGGATCGCGTTCACGAGCGTCAACGCCGTCAAGGCCGTGCGCGAGAAGTTCGAGGAGTACGGGCTCGACGCCCGCGCGTTCTCGGGCCTCAAGATCGCCGCGGTCGGCGACAAGACCGCCGAGGCCATCGCCACGTGGGGCATCCGTGCCGACCTCATCCCGAGCGGTGAGCAGTCGGCCCGTGGGCTCCTCGAGGACTGGCCGCCGTACGACGACCTGCTCGACCCGATCAACCGGGTCTTCCTGCCCCGCGCCGACATCGCGACCGAGACCCTCGTGGCCGGACTCGTCGAGCTGGGCTGGGAGGTCGACGACGTCACGGCGTACCGCACCGTCCGGGCGGCCCCGCCGCCAGCGCCGACACGCGAGGCGATCAAGACCGGCAAGTTCGACGCGGTCATGTTCACCTCGTCGTCCACGGTCCGCAACCTCGTGGGCATCGCCGGCAAGCCGCACACGTCGACGATCATCGCGTGCATCGGCCCGGCGACCGCCAAGACCGCCGAGGAGCACGGCCTGCGGGTCGACGTCCTCGCCGAGTCCCCGTCGGTCGAGGTGCTGGCTGACGCGCTCGCCGAGTTCGGCGCGGCTCGTCGCCTCGCGTTCCTCGACGCGGGCGAGCCGGTGACCAAGCCTTCGCAGAAGCGTCCTTCGACGCGACGGAAGGCCTGAGGCATGAGCGAGCGCCAGCGAGCGAACCATCAGGACAGCATGGTTGCGCGCCCTTACCGTTGCTTCTTCGAGGGCGCGTAACCATGCCATTCCCCGCCGATCGTCCTCGTCGCCTGCGCCAGTCGCCGGCGATGAGGCGGTTGGTGGCGGAGACGCACGTCCAGCCCTCCCAGCTGATCCTGCCGATGTTCATCGCGGAGGGCCTCAGCCAGCCGCACCCGATCGCCAGCATGCCCGGCGTCGTGCAGCACACGCGTGAGACGGCTCGCAAGGCGTACGCCGAGGCAGCCGCGCTCGGGCTCGGCGGCGTCATGCTGTTCGGCGTGCCCGAGCACAAGGACGCCCAGGGCTCCGGTGCCCTGGACCCTGACGGCATCCTCAACGTCGCACTCGCCGACGCTCGCGCCGAGGTGGGCGACGACCTGCTGGTGATGTCGGACCTGTGCCTCGACGAGTTCACCGATCACGGCCACTGCGGTGTGCTCGACGCCCAGGGTCGCGTCGACAACGACGCGACGCTCGAGATCTACGCCCAGATGGGTGTCGTGCAGGCTGAGTCAGGCGCCCACGTCGTCGGTCCCAGCGGCATGATGGACGGCCAGGTCGGTGTCATCCGCGAGGCACTCGACCACGCGGGACATGACGACACCGTGATCCTGGCCTACGCGGCGAAGTACTCCTCAGCCTTCTACGGCCCCTTCCGCGAGGCCGTGGCGTCGTCGCTGCAGGGCGACCGCAAGACGTACCAGCAGGACCCCGCCAATGCCCGTGACGCGATCCGCGAGGTGCTGCTCGACATCGAGGAGGGCGCCGACATCGTCATGGTCAAGCCGGCGCTGTCCTACCTCGATGTCATCGCCGACGTCCGCGCGACGGTCAACGTGCCGGTCGCGGCCTACAACATCTCCGGCGAGATGGCGATGGTCGAGGCTGCGGCGGCCAACGGCTGGATCGACCGAGAGCGCACGATCGACGAGATCATCCTGTCGATACGCCGGGCCGGCGCGGACATCGTGCTCACCTACTGGGCCGCGGAGCTCGCCGCCCGCCTCAACCGCTGAGCGGCTTCAGTCGTAGATGACCGCGCGGCCCTGACGTCGCAGCTCGGCAAGGCCGTCGCGCATGCCCTGCAGCTGGTCGGGGGTGTGCCCCTCCCAGTCCGTCAGCTCGCCGACGATCGTGACGGGGTCCTTGGTGCGATAGGACCGGGTCGGATTGCCCGGGAACTTCTTGTCCGTCACGTTCGGGTCGTCTTCGAGTGATCCCGTCGGCTCCACGATGTAGATCCGGCCGCGACCCTCGCCCTCGGCGAGCTCGGCGCCCCAGGCCGCGGCGTCCAAGGTCTCCGTGACGTAGACGTGGTTCGCCGTCCGTCCCTCCTCGTAGTTCGAGCGGTGCCCGGGCACCAAGACGCCGCCGACGGACAGGTCGGCCTTCGTCCCGTGCAGCAGCGCCCCCGACTCGTGGACCTCGAACGGCTTCGGTCCGCCCATGATGCACACCCCCATTAGCTCAGCCACGACTCTATTGCGGCAACACAAGCAGAAGGGGCCCTCCATCGGAGGGCCCCTTCTGCTGATGTCCGCTTGGCTAGCTCAGCAGCGAGGTGATGCAGCTCGTGAGCGCGACCAGGTCGAGGGCGGAGATGCCGCTCGCGATGCACTGGGTCTTGGCCTCGGCCCAGGTCAGGGTCGCCGAGCCGCCGGTGCTGCCGCCAGTCGTGCCGCCGGTGGTGCCACCCGTGGTGCCACCCGTGGTCCCTCCGGTGGCGCCGCCCAGATCGCTGGACAACCCGTCGACCAGGCCGGTGATGCCTCCGGTCGTGCCGCCGGTCGACCCTCCTCCGCCAGTGCCACCCGTGCCGCCAGTGCCACCCGTGCCGCCGGTGCCACCGCCCGTGCTGCCGCCTCCGGTGCTGCCGCCCGAGCCGGACTCGTTGGCCTTCTGCTCGGCAGCCGCGGCCTTCTTGCGCTGCGCCGAGCTCAGGGTCTGGTCGTTCGACGACGAGGTCAGGACCGAGCCGGTCGTGTAGCCGTTGGGCGACTGCGTGAAATCACCCTGGGCGTACCTGGCGGAGATGGCCAGGACGAGGTCGACGTAGGAGTCGGAGTGGTTGTAGCGCTTGACCGCGGCAGCCGCGCCCGACTGCGTCGAGAGGTCGTCGGTGCCGGCGCACAGGTAGACGCCCGCCGAGGTGGCCGCGTCGTCGATGTCCTGCGGGTTCTTCTTGCCGTCGTTGTCCGAGTCGACCGCAACGTTCTTCCAGGTGCCGGGGATGAACTGCATGGGGCCGACCGCGCGGTCGTAGACCGGGTCGTTGTCGAGCGAGCCGCTGTCGGTGTCGGTGATCTTGGCGCGGCCGTCGTTGCCGTCGAGGGCGACGCCGTAGATGCCGGGCGTCGCGAGGCCGTCGGCGTTGAGGGAGTTGCCGCCCGTGCGGCCGTGGTTGGACTCGACGCGGCCGATCGCGGCAACCAGGTTCCAGGGCAGCTTGCACGCCTTGTCAGCCTTGCCGAGCAGCGTCTCGGAGCGGTGGTAGGCGTAGAGCGCAGACGCAGGAATGCCGTTGGTGGAGAGCGTCGAGACGGTGCCGGCGAGGCCCGCCTTGGGGTCGATGCCTTCGGGAGTCGGCTGCACGCTCGCGGGGTCCTCGAACGCGGTCGAGGGCACGTTGGGGATGTTGGCGTCGGAGCTGTCCGACGCCGTCGCGAGGTCCGCGCGGGCCAGCGTGGCGCCCCATGCTCCGACCAGAACGGCCATCGGAACAAGGGCGCTGGCCTTTTGCCAGCGCGTGAGTTTGCGAGCTCCCATAAGACTGTGCCCTCCATGCTGCCGTCACAACGTGCGGCATACCGTAAACCGATGTTACTGCCAGGCGCGACGCGCCGCAAAGCAGTGACGACCTACACAACGAGGTCGACAGCCTGTTGGTTACGGTCTGTCGACGCCGCCGACCGGCCGGAAATGCCATTGAGGACAATGGATGGCGTGACTTCCAACCCCGCTTCGCAAGGCCTGTTCGACCGCGCCCGGGCGGTCTCGCCTGGCGGCGTCAACTCCCCGGTGAGAGCCTTCCGGGCCGTCGGCGGCACTCCGATCTTCATGCGGTCCGGGGCTGGTGCCTGGCTGACCGACGTCGACGGCAGCCGCTACGTCGACCTCGTCGGCTCCTGGGGCCCCATGCTGCTGGGCCACGCCCACCCTGAGGTCCTGGCCGCCGTGTCCGAGGCGGTCGGTCGCGGCACGTCGTTCGGTACGCCCAGCGAGCCCGAGGTCCTGCTCGCCGAGGAGATCGTCGGGCGTACGCCCACGGACTCGGTGCGCCTGGTGTCGTCGGGCACCGAGGCGACGATGTCGGCGATCCGGCTTGCTCGCGGGTTCACCGGGCGCGACAAGATCGTCAAGTTCGCGGGTTGCTACCACGGCCACGTCGACGCACTCCTGGCCGAGGCCGGATCGGGCGTCGTGACGCTGGGCCTGCCGGAGACACCCGGCGTGCCGGCGCACGTCACGGCCGACACGATCGTGCTGCCCTACAACGACCGGGCCGCAGTCGAGGCGGCCTTCGAGGCGTACGGCGACCAGATCGCCTGCCTCATCACCGAAGCCGCGCCGGGCAACATGGGTGTCGTACCGCCGGAGCCGGGCTTCAACGGCTTCCTCGCCGAGACGTGCGCGCGCAACGGGGCCCTGTTCATCAGCGACGAGGTCATGACCGGCTTCCGGGTCACCCGCTCCGGGCACTGGGGTGTCGACGGTGAGCCGGAAGGATGGCGACCCGACCTGCTGACGTTCGGCAAGGTCATGGGCGGTGGCTTCCCCGCGGCGGCGTTCGGGGGCCGTCGCGACGTCATGGAGCAGCTCGCACCGGTCGGGCCCGTCTATCAGGCGGGCACGCTGTCGGGCAATCCGATCGCGACCACCGCAGGCCTCACGACCCTGCGGCTCGCGGACGCCGAGGCGTACGCCCGGCTCGACGATGCCTCGTCGCAGCTGCAGCGACTCGTCGCCGATGCGCTCGACGCCGCCGGCGTCACGTACGCACTGCAGAGCGCCGGCAACATGTTCAGCGTCTTCTGGGGCGTCGACAAGCCCGTGACGGACTTCGCCGGCGCGCAGGCGCAGGAGGCGTGGCGCTACCGCCCGTTCTTCCACGCGATGCTCGACGCCGGCGTCTACCTCCCACCGAGTGCCTACGAGTGCTGGTTCGTCTCGGCGGCGCACGGCTCGGAGGCACTCTCTAGAATTGCCGAGGCGCTGCCGGCTGCAGCGCGCGCTGCTGCCCAAGCGACTTCCGACAGCTGACAAGGACGACGACCATGACGACTCGAACCATCGTGCATCTGATGCGGCATGGCGAGGTCCACAACCCGATGGGCGTCCTCTACGGCCGCATCGCGGGCTACAACCTCTCCGAGCTCGGGCACGAGATGGCCGCCAAGGTCGCCGAGTCGCTCAAGAGCAACGACATCACGCACCTCGTGGCCTCGCCGCTCGAGCGTGCACAGCAGACCGCCAGGCCGCTCTCGGAGATCCTCAAGCTCGACATCGAGATCGACGAGCGCGTCATCGAGGCGGGCAACAAGTTCGAGGGCAAGACCTTCGGCATCGGCGACGGGGCGCTGAAGCGCCCGCAGAACTGGTGGCACCTGCGCAACCCGCTCACGCCGTCGTGGGGCGAGCCCTACAAGGAGATCGCCGCCCGTATGCGCGCCGCGATCGACGACGCCCGCGAATCCGCACGCGGTCATGAGGCCGTCATCGTGTCGCACCAGCTGCCGGTCTGGACAGCCCGGCGGTCGTACGAGAAGGCGCGCTTCGCCCACGACCCGCGCAAGCGGCAGTGCTCGCTCGCGAGCCTCACGACCTTGACGTTCGAGGATGACGCGTTCGTCGGCCTGACCTACAGCGAGCCGGCCGGCGACCTCATCCCGGACGCCCTGCGCAACAAGTTCGTCGGCGGGGCATGACCCGCACCCCACGACTCCGAGTGGCAATGGCGATCGGGGCGCTGGTCCTGGTCTCCGCGTGCGGTGGTGGCGGCCGGGACCGTACGACCGACGGCTACGTCGGCGCTGACGGGAGCAAGAACGAGCTCGTGACCGTCGTCCCTGTGGCCGAGCGCAAGCCGGCCCCCAAGCTCGAGGGAGAAGGTCTCGACGGCAAGCCGCTGTCGACCACCGACTTCGCCGGCAAGACCCTCGTGATCAACCTATGGGGGCCGTGGTGCCCCCCATGCCGCGCCGAGGCACCGGTGCTCAAGGAGATCTCCGAGTCGTACGCCGAAAAGGATGTGCAGTTCATCGGCATGCTCACGCGTACGCCGGACACGTCGTCGGCGATCGCGTTCAACCGCAAGAAGGGCATCGCCTATCCGAGCTTCGCGGACGAGGGTGGCAGCCTCGAGCTCGAGTTCGTCGACACCTTGCCGACCCAGGCGATCCCCACGACGTGGGTCATCGACGCCAAGGGCCGGGTCGCCGCCCGCATCATGGACCCCAAGCTGCGCGCCTCGACGCTCGCCGGTGTGATCGACGACGTGCAGAAGAGCACGCCGTGACGGACTGGTTCCAGGACACCGTCTCATCAGGCAACCTGCTCCTTGCGGTGCCGATCGCCGTGCTCGCCGGGCTCGTGTCGTTTTTCTCCCCGTGCGTGCTGCCGTTGCTGCCGGGCTACCTGTCGTACGTCTCGGGCGTCGCCGCGCAGGACCTCGAGTCGGCCAGGCGCGGACGCCTGCTCGCGGGGTCATTGCTGTTCGTCCTCGGCTTCAGCACGGTGTTCGTCCTGGGCGGGGCGCTGTTCGGGTCGGTGGGCCTCGAGCTGGAGAAGTACCAGCGTGAGCTCTCGATCGTCACGGGCATCCTGGTGATCGCCTTGGGCCTGGTCTTCGTCGGCTTCATCCCGTTCATGCAGCGTGAGTCCCGGGTGCATGCCGTGCCGACCGTGGGGCTCGCGGTCGCGCCGCTGCTCGGTGTCTTCTTCGGCCTCGGCTGGACCCCGTGCATCGGACCGACACTCGCTGCGGTGCTGGGCCTCTCGTTCTCGGCCGACGACGCCTCTGCTGCCCGTGGTGCTTTCCTCGCCCTCACGTACTGCCTGGGTCTCGGGATCCCGTTCGTCCTCGCGGCCCTCGGGTTCGGCAAGTTCATGCGCGCGGTGTCGTGGTTCAAGCGCAACCAGCGCCTCGTCTCGATCATCGGCGGCGTGCTGCTGATCGCGGTGGGCGTCATGCTCGTGACCGGCTGGTGGGAAGACCTGGTCGGTGAGATGCAGACGTGGGTCAGCGGATTCGAGGCGCCGGTATGAGCGAGCGCCAGCTGGGGGTCCCCCCACGAGCCCTGCGAGTAGGGGGCGCGAATCATGTGGCTGCAGTCATGCCGCTGCCTCCGTATCGTGGGCTCTTCTTGGAGGCGGCGGCATGACCGACAACGCCGTTCCCGCCCTCGGGCGCCGGGAGTTCACCCGGTGGTTCTGGCGACAGCTGACCTCGATGCGTACGGCGCTCTTCCTCCTCCTGCTGCTGGCGATCGCCGCGGTCCCGGGATCGCTCGTGCCGCAGCGTGGCGTCGACGCGCGGGCTGTCGAGACGTACTTCCTCGACCATCCCAAGAGCGCGCCGACGCTCGACAAGCTCGGATTCTTCAGCGTCTACACGTCACCGTGGTTCAGCGCGGTCTACCTGCTGCTCATGGTGTCCCTGATCGGCTGCATCATCCCGAGGTCGTTCGTCTACCTCAGAGCCATGCGCGCCCGGCCTCCCAAGGCTCCGCGCAACTTCTCGCGCCTGCCGGCCTCGGCGTCCTTCGAGACGCAGGCGTCGGTCGAGGAGGTCATCGCCGCGGGCCGCCAGGCGCTCGGCCGGGCCCGCATCGACGTCGTTGACGGTGAGCTCAGTGCGGAGCGTGGCTTCCTCCGCGAGGCCGGCAACCTGGTCTTCCACATCAGCGTCGTCGTGGTTCTCGTGGGCGTCGCGGTCGGCACCCTGTTCGGCTATCGCGGCTCGGCGATCGTCACGGAGGGGCAGGGCTTCTCCAACTCCCTCACGCAGTACGACGAGTTCGGCTCCGGATCACTGTTCAAGCCAGGCCAGCTGCCGCCGTTCTCCCTCAAGCTGGAGAAGTTCACCGCCAAGTTCCAGCCGCTCGGCAGCCAGCAGGCCGGGGCCCCGAGGCTGTTCCGGGCTCAAGGGGCGTACACGTCGAAGCCCGGTGCCGGCGAGCGTACGTTCGACATCACCGTCAACCACCCGCTCGAGATCGACGGAACCTCGGTGTTCCTCGTCGGACAGGGCTATGCGCCGGTGCTCAAGGTCACCGACGCCGGCGGCGATGTCGTGTTCAACGAAGCGGTGCCGTTCCTGCCGAGCGACCCGTCGTACACCTCGAACGGCGTGGTCAAGGTCCCCGATGCCGAGCCGCAGCAGCTCGGGTTCCAAGGATTCTTCCTGCCGACCGCCGCCAGCGGAGCCGATGGCGCGTCGATCTCGGTCTATCCCGCTGCCGCCAATCCGTTGCTCGGTCTGTTCGTCTGGCACGGCGACCTCGGCCTCGACGCCGGTACGCCCCAGTCGGTCTACATCCTCGACAAGTCGAAGATGAAGCAATACATGAACGGCGACAAGGGCTATCGCGTCAGCCTCCAGCCGGGCCAGTCGCAAAAGCTGCCCAACGGCGGAACAATCGAGTTCGCCGGACTCAGGCAGTTCGCCCGGTTCCAGATCAGCGCCTCGCCGGGTGTGCAGGTGCCGCTCATTGGCATCGTCGCCGGCCTCCTGGGGCTCGTGACCTCGCTGACGGTCAAGCCGCGCAGGACCTGGATCAGGGCCCGTCGCGACGGTTCACGTACCGTGGTGGACGTCGCCGTGCTCGACCGCGTCCCCCGTGACGACCTGCCGGCCGACCTGAACGCCTTCCTCGAGCGGTTCCGCGAATCGCTGGGAGAGACAGAGGAGAAAGTGACATGACGGCTGCGCAGTACGAGCAGTTCTCCAACTACGCCGTCGCGTCGGCGACCGGCATCCTGGCGCTCGCGTTCGTCGCGTACGTCGCGCAGTGGGGGTTCGCCCGCAAGATCGCTCCGGAGCGCGAGCTGGTTGCGGCTGGCCCGGGCACTGAGGGGTCGACGGCCGAGGAGGGGACCGCCTCGGAGCGCAGCGACATCGCCGGTGGCATCGGGTTCTCGCTCACGAGTCTTGCCTGGATCGTGCTGCTCGCCGGAGTCATCGCCCGTGGCTTGTCTGCCGAGCGGGTGCCGTGGGGCAACATGTACGAGTTCGGCTGCGCCGCGACGCTCATGGCCCTCACGGCATACATCGTCCTCGTGCGGATGTGGGCGATCGACTGGGTCGGTCCGATCATCACGGGCTTCGGCACCGTCGTGCTCGGCCTGTCGGCGCTGGTCTTTGTGCCGCCGGGGCCGCTCGTGCCCGCCCTGCACTCGTACTGGCTGGTGATCCACGTCCTCGGCGCGATGATCTCCGGCTCGGCGTTCCTCGTCGGCGCCGCGGCGTCGGTGCTCTACCTCGTCAAGGCCCGCGCCGAGCGCACCACCGCCGAGGCTGACCGAGTCGGCTTCCTGTGGCGCATCCCGCCGTCGGCCAAGATCGACCAGGTCGCCTATCGCGTCCACGCCTTCGCCTTCCCGATCTGGACCTTCGCCGCGCTGATCGCCGGTCCGATCTGGGCGCAGTACGCCTGGGGCCGCTACTGGGGTTGGGACCCCAAGGAGGTCTGGGCGTTCATCACCTGGGTCGTCTATGCCGGCTACCTTCACGCGCGCGCCACGGCGGGCTGGAAGGGCAAGGCCGCCGCGATCATCGCACTGGTCGGCTTCGCGACGTTCGTCTTCAACTTCGTCGGCATCAACCTCTTCGTGTCCGGCATGCACTCCTACGCCAAGTAGGGCCCGCGGCCACTGCGCCTCTAGAGACCTCGGAGGTAGTCGGGGTCGTCGTCGGGGCCTCTGGGGCCGGGGCTCGGGGGACGGGGCGGCTTGGCCCGGCCATCGCCGGGTGCCGAGCGTTCGCGACCGACCAGCAGCCACAGCAGCGGGCCGACGGCGGGGGCGAGGATCACCAGGAACCACAGCGGCTTGGGGATGTATCGAACGCTGTGGCTGGGGGTCGCGACGAGGTCGAACAGCGCGTAGACGAACAGGGCAACACCGATGACGATGAGTACGAACTTGCCCATGCAGCAACGTTACCGGGCGCGGTGCAACCGGCTCCCGCGTTGACTCGGCAAGCGATTAGGCTGCGGCTATGAAGGCTTTCTGGACCTACACCCTCGCCCGACTTGCTGTGTTCGGGGTGACGTTCGGTGTGGTCTGGCTGATCGCGTCGATCTGGGTCGAGTGGGGCAACCTCACGTCGCTCCTGGTCCTGCTGATCGCCCTCATCCTCTCCTCGGTGATCTCGATCTTCGCGCTCGCCGGCCTGCGCGAGAACCTCGCGCAGAACGTCCAGGAGCGGGCGGCGCGCATGACGCAACGCATCGAGGAGTCGCGCAATGCCGAAGACGTCGACTGAGAGTCGCGCCTGGATCGCCGAGGCCATCCGCCGGGTGGACGCCGACGCCAACCGCAGCGCCGACACCCACCTGCACGTGTTGCCGATCCCGGTGCCGGGCATCGACCTCTACCTCAAGGACGAGTCGATCCACCCGACCGGCAGCCTCAAGCACCGGCTGGCCCGGTCGCTGTTCCTGTACGCCCTGTGCAACGGCTGGCTCGAGCCCGAGACGACAGTCATCGAGGCGTCGAGCGGGTCCACCGCAGTCAGCGAGGCCTACTTCGCCCGGCTCGTCGGTCTGCCGTTCGTCGCGGTCATGCCGGCCACGACGAGCCCCGAGAAGATCGACCTGATCGAGTTCTACGGCGGGCAGTGCCACCTCGTCGACGACCCCGGCACGATCTACGACGTCGCCGAACAGCTCGCGAGCGAGTGCGGCGGGCACTACATGGACCAGTTCACGTATGCCGAGCGGGCGACGGACTGGCGCGGCAACAACAACATCGCCGAGTCGATCTTCGAGCAGCTCGCCGCGGAGCCTCACCCGTGCCCGAGCCTCATCGTGGTGGGAGCCGGCACGGGTGGCACGTCCGCGACGATCGGCCGATTCGTCCGCTATCGCCGGCACGACACCAAGGTCGTGGTCGCCGACCCCGAGAACTCAGCGTTCTACGGAGGCTGGGCGGCCGATCGGTCCGACGTCACGACCGACAAGCCGTCCCGCATCGAGGGCATCGGGCGCATGCGGGTCGAGAAGTCGTTCGTCGGCGGGGTCATCGACGACATGGTCTGCGTCCCGGATGCCGCCTCGATCGCCGCGATGCGCTGGATCTCGAAGATCCTCGGCCATCGGGTCGGCGGCTCGACGGGCACCAACATCTGGGCGACGCTCCAGCTGATCGACGAGATGCGTGCCCGCGGGGAGTCCGGCAGTGTCGTGACGCTGCTGTGTGACGGCGGCGAGCGTTACAGCCACACCTACTACGACGACGCGTGGCTCGAGTCCAAGGGACTCGACATCACGCCGTATGCCGCCGCGCTCGCCGAGTTCGACAAGACCGGGGTCCTCCCGGCGGTCTAGCTCACCGGCACGATCTCGGCCGACAGCAGGACGCCGTCGTCGATCACGAGCCGCCCCATCGTGCCGCGGGGCTGACGGCGCTTGTCCGTTGGTGAACCGGGGTTGAAGAGCCGCTGGCCGTCGTGCTCGGTGTCCCACGGGATGTGGGAGTGGCCGAACACGACGAGGTCGGCGTCCGGGAACCGTCCGCGCATACGGGCGGCCCGGCCGACCTTGTCGCCGCTGATGTGGATCATCGCGACCTTGAGGCCGTCGAGGTCGAGCTCCAGCGTCTCGGGTGCACCCCAGGCGGCGACGTCCGGCCCGTCGTTGTTGCCGAGGACGACATGCACCGGGGCGTATGCGGTGAGCTCCTCGAGCACGTCCGGGGTGCAGACATCGCCGGCGTGCAGGATCACGTCGACATCGCCGAGCTGCTCGGCGACGGCCGGAGGCATGGACTTCCAGAAGCGCGGAGCGTGGGTGTCGGCGAGGACGGCGACGCGCAGCACGTCAGGCCCCGATGAACAGCCCGAGTGCGAGCCCGACGGCATACACGAGCTCGGCCAAGCCGGTGTCGCGGAGCACGGGGATGAGCGCCAGGCCCTTCGCCCCGGAGGCCACGACCTGGCGGGCGCGCACGGCGAGCGGGACCATCGCCAGCCCGAGGAGGGCCCAGAGCGTGAAGGCCGCCGCCCACACCAGCGAGGCGATCGCGACCAGCAGCAGGAAGGCATAGAACCGTCGGGTCCAGGTGTCACCCAGCACGACGGCCAGGGTCTTCTTGCCGGTGACTGAGTCGGTCGGGATGTCTCGCAGGTTGTTGGCGACGAGGATCGCGCAGGCCAGGGCTCCGACGCCGATCGCGCAGGCGATGGCGAGCCACGTGACGTCCTCGATCTGCACGTACGCCGTGCCGAGCACCGCCACCAGGCCGAAGAACAGAAAGACGCTGACCTCGCCGAGCCCGCGATAGCCATACGGCGACGGTCCGCCGGTGTAGGTCCACGCCGCTGCGATGGCGGCGACGCCGACCAGCAGCAGCCACCAGCTCGAGGTCGCGGCGAGAGCGAAGCCGAACGCACCGCCGAGGGCCAGGAACAGCAGGGCCGCACGCTTGACCGAGCGGGCGGGCACGAGGCCTGAGCCGACCAGGCGCAGGGGACCGACTCGGTTGTCGTCGGTGCCCTTGATGCCGTCGGAGTAGTCGTTGGCGTAGTTGACGCCGATCTGGAGCGAGAGCGAGACGCCGAGCGCCAGCAACGCCTTCCACCAGACGAAGGCGTCGGCGTATGCCGCGGCGCCGGTGCCGGCCAGCACCGGCGCGACCGCAGCCGGAAGCGTGCGGGGCCGTGCGCCGGCGATCCAGAGCTTGGCGGGGGAGAGCGAAGGGGTGGTCACGATCGACCAGTCTGCCACCTGACAGTCTGTCAACTCCGAGTTGACGGTCGGAGGTCGTCAAGTTAGCGTTGACAACATGACGATCGACGACGCGGAGTTCTCCGACCTGATCGGCCGGGCCATCGCCCGGCTCGACCCGACGATCGAGCGCCGACTCGACAGCGAGCCGCAGGCACACCTGGACCTGGCGGTCCTGACCCACCGGGCACATGAGGAGACCGGCCGCCTGATGCGGTCGGCAGTGACATCGGCGCGCGCGGCCGGATGGAGCTGGGAGGCGATCGGCTCGGCTCTCGGCATGACGCGCCAGGCGGCGCAGCAACGCTTCGGCCATCGACCCGAGCCGATCCCGGGAACCGCTGAGCACCGTCAGTTGGTGGGGCTCACCGCGTTCAACGAGATCGACGTGCTCAATGCGTGGGGGCGGCACGGTTGGCACTCGACCGGCTACGGCCCGTTGTTCCACGACGTCCAGAAGTCACCCGTCCAGTGGGAGCACAAGCGGGCAGTGATCGGCAGCCGCAAGGCCAAGGACCTCGAGGCCAAGGGCTGGGAGCGCATCGGCACGATGTGGTTCCCGTGGACGTACGTCAAGCGCCCGCTCGACGCCCCGGCGGAGCCCGGTGAGCCGGAATGAGCCCAAGTCTGCGGCCGGTGGAGGGATCGCCGCGCGAGGTGTTCGCGCTCGTCGAGGCTTGGGTCAGCGACGGCGGTGAGCCGATCGTCATCCGTACGTCCGGCAGCACCGGGGAGCCCAAGGACGTCGTGCTGTCGCATCGCGCGGTGCTGTCTTCGGCGCAGGCAAGCCTTGACCGCCTGGGCGGCCCCGGAGGCTGGCTGCAGGCCATGCCGGTGACCGGCGTGGGCGGCTTCCAGGTGCTCGTACGCTCGGCGGTCGCGGGTCTCGAGCCCGTGTACGCCGATGAGCATGCGTCGCTGGGTGCCGCGATCGCGGCGATCCCCGGTCCTCGGCGCTATGCCTCGCTCGTGCCGACGCAGGCCCACCGGCTCGTCGAGTCGGGAGAGGTCGGCGTGCTTGCCGGGCTCGACGCGTTGCTCATCGGCGGCGCGGCCGTGCCCCCGGACCTGCTCGAGTCCCTGCGGTCGGCCGGAGTGCGGGTCGTGCGGACGTACGGGATGAGCGAGACGTGCGGAGGTTGTGTCTACGACGGGCTGCCGCTCGACGGCGTCCAGGTGCGGATCGACGACGTGGGCCAGGTGCACCTCGCGGGGCCGGTGCTGTTCGACGGCTACGCCGACCCGGAGGCCACCGCGCAGGTCCTGCACGACGGCTGGTTCGCGACGGCGGACCTCGGTGAGATCGACGAGGACGGCCGGCTGCACATCACCGGCCGCAGCGATGACGTCGTGATCAGCGGCGGCGTCAACGTTGCGCTCCCGGCGGTGACGGCGGCGCTGAAGATGTACGACGGCGTACGGGATGCGGTGGCGCTCGGCGTGCCAGACCCGGAGTGGGGTTCACGGGTCGTGGCCTACCTCGTGCCCGACGACGCCGTGTGCCTCGACGGCTTGCGGATCGACCAGCTGCGCGACGGCGTCGAGGAGGTCGGGCTGCCCCGCACGTGGGCGCCCCGGGAGGTCGTCCTGCTCGACACCCTCCCGCTGCTCCCCGGCGGCAAGCTCGACCGTGAGAAGCTGCGCCGCGCCGCTGGGCGGTGATACCCGGGCGCGGCTCGTCCCTCGCCGCTCACTCCGCTGCTCGCGCGGGCGCTCGCACCGGCCGGCTGGCTCGCTGCGCTCGCCCAGGGATCAGTTAGGTCACCGCCCCGGCGATGGCGTCGTCGATCGGGGTTTCGCCGCTGACGAGCTCCCACTGGCGGTTGATCGTGGCCGGCTCGTCGAGCACCGCGACGATGACGGCCGCGACGTCCGCACGCGGGATCTGGGCACGGTCGACGGTCTCGGCCAGCGTGACCAGGCCCGTCGGCGCGTCGTCCGTCAGGCCGCCCGGCCGGATGATGGTCCAGTCGAGGTCGCTCTCGCGCAACGCGATGTCGGCATCCCGCTTCGCCTCGACGTACGCCTTCCAGACGTTCGAAGCGTCGTCGCCAACGGGCTGGTCGACGGCGATCGCCGAGATCTGCACGAACCGGGTGACGCCGGCGGCCTGAGCCCCCTTGATCGACTTCAGCGACCCGCCGAGGTCGACTGTCCGCTTACGCCCGATGTTGCCGTCCGGCCCGCCGCCGGCAGCGAACACCACGGCATCCGCGCCGGTGAACGCCTCGGCGAACGCGTCGGCGCCCTCCTGCTCGATGTCGAGGATGCCGACCTCGGCGCCGAGTGCCTCCAGCTCCGGGGAGTAGTCGGGGTTGCGTACGAGCGCCACGGGCTGGTGCCCGGCGTCGACGAGGAGGGGGATGAGGAGGCGGGCGATCTTGCCGTGGCCTCCGACGATGGCAACTCGAGTCATGTCTCGACAGTACGGACAGGGCGGTAAGTTGCCACTCGTGCAGTTCCGTACGTACGCCATCGCGATGCCCACGCGGTTCCGCGGCATCGACCGGCGCGAGGGGATGCTCGTCGAGGGGCCCGCGGGCTGGGCCGAGTTCAGCCCGTTCCTTGACTACGACGCCCGTGAGAGCGCGCCCTGGCTCGCCGCGGCCCTCGACTCGGCCGAGCGTGAGTGGCCCGCACCCGTACGCTCGCAGGTCGCGGTCAACTGCACCGTCCCGGCGGTCGGGCCCGAGCAGGCAGCGAGCATCGTCCGCAGCAGCGGCTGCGGCACTGCCAAGGTCAAGGTCGCCGAGCGTGGCCAGTCCCTCGCCGAGGACGTCGAGCGCGTCGAGGCCGTGCGCGACGCGATCGGGCCGCAGGGCAAGGTCCGCATCGACGCCAACGGCGGCTGGTCCGTCGACGAGGCGGTCAGCGCGATCGCTGCCCTCAACATCGCCGCACACGGCCTGGAGTACGTCGAGCAGCCCTGCGCCTCCGTCGAGGACCTCGCCGTCGTACGCCGCAAGGTCGGTGTCCCGATAGCCGCCGACGAGTCGATCCGCCGGGCCGACGATCCGTTCCGTGTCGTCGAGCTCGAGGCCGCCGACATCGCAGTGCTCAAGGTCGCGCCGCTCGGTGGCGTCCACGCGTGCCTGCGGATCGCCGAGCAGATCGGACTGCCGGTCGTGGTGTCCAGTGCCGTCGAGACCTCGATCGGCCTCGCCGCCGGTCTCGCCCTCGCGGGTGCACTGCCCGAGCTGCCGTACGCCTGCGGCCTCGCCACCACGTCCCTGCTCGCCGGCGATGTCGTCGCCGAGCCGCTGAGGGCCGTGGGCGGATTCCTTCCCGTCGGCCGCCAGGTGCTCGAACCCACGGCGTACGACGCGGTCGCCGCCGATGGTGAGACCGATGCCCGCTGGCAGGCTCGGCTGTCGGCCGTACGCGCGGTGCTGGCATGACGGACGACAAGCAGCACGCCGTCGGAGTTGCCCGCCGGCTCGTCAACACCCTCTTGGGGTGGAAGGTCACCGACGCCGTACTCGCGCCGGGCTCCCGGTCGGGCCCGCTCGCCCTGGCGTTCGCCGCGGCCAACGAGCAAGGGCTGATCCGCCTGCACGTGCGTGTCGACGAGCGGGAGGCCGGGTTCCTCGCACTGGGCTTGGCGAAGGCATCCCGTCGTCTCGTGCCGGTCATCACTACCTCCGGCACGGCCGTCGCCAATCTCCATCCGGCGATGCTCGAGGCCAAGCACGCCGGTGTCCAGTTGCTCGCGGTCACTGCGGACCGCCCCTCACGGCTGCGCGGCACCGGAGCCAACCAGACCACTGATCAGTGCGAGATCTTTCCGGGCATCCCGTTCATCGAACGGGTCAACCAGATCTACGGCGGCCCAGCGCACCTCAACCTCGAGCTGGACGAGCCACTGATTGAGCCGATCGAGTGGGACTTCCCCGTGACTGGGTCGCTGGGTCGCGCGTGGCAAGAGCCTCAAGCCCTCATCCTCGAAACTGGTCCGCGCACGGTCGCCGTCGCCGGCGACGATGCGAAGCAGCCCGCCCGCATCCTGGCCCGCGACGCCGGCTGGCCGTTGCTCGCCGAGCCGAGCTCGGGGTCGCGCAACGGCGAGGCCCTCGTGGCATACCGGATGCTGCTGGCCCACTCGCCGCTCGCCGATCAGATCGAGCGGGTCGTCAGCTTCGGCCACGCCACCCTCTCGCGCCCGGTTACGCAGCTGCTGTCCCGCACCGACATCGAGATCGTGCACGTCGGCACCCAGAAGACGTTCCCGGCCCCGGCTGGCGACAACGTCCGATTCGCCCAGGCGGTCGAACACACTGGCGCGGGAGATCCGGGTTGGCTCGACGACTGGAAGGCTGCTGACGCCAAGGCCACCGCAGCCATCGACGACTTGCTCGACGGCACCACGCCCTACGACGTCGCCCGCACGATCAACGCCGCCGTTCCGCCCGACGGCCTGCTGTTCGTCGGCTCGTCGAGCCCCATCCGCGACCTGGACCTGGTGGCCCGCCCCTACACCGTCGGGCAGCGTCGGCTCATCATCGCCAACCGAGGGCTGGCCGGCATCGACGGCGTGCTCTCCAGCGCGATCGGCGCGGCCCTCGCCCGTACGTCCAGCCGCTCGATTGCCTACGTCGGCGACCTCACGTTCCTGCACGGCAGCAACGGCCTGCTGATCGGTCCTGGCGAGCCCCGACCTGACCTCACGATCGTCGTCGCCAACGACGACGGCGGCAGCATCTTCTCGACGCTCGAGCAGGGCGCGCCGGAGTATGCCGCGACGTTCGAGCGGGTCTATGCCACACCGACGGGCGCCGACATCGCGGCGCTCTGCCAGGCGTACGGGGTCGCCCATCGCCGCGTCGAACCCACCGATCTCGCCGCCGCGCTCGAGGAGGACGTGACCGGAATCCGCGTCCTCGAGGTGCCGGTCGACCGCGCCGGCCGCCGTGACCTGATGGCCCGGATCGGCGCTGCTGTCAGGACGGTTCTCCAACCCTGACAGTGGTTGTGTCATTGACATACCCGCAGTAGGTTGTGTGCACCGTCACGGCCGCTGAAAGGGAGTCATGGGCGACGAGAGCTACGACTACATCGTCATCGGATCGGGCAGTGCGGGCGGCGTCGTCGCCGCGCGCTTGAGCGAAGACCCGTCCGTTTCGGTGCTGCTCCTCGAGGCGGGGCCGGACGATGACGACGACATGATCCACCTGCCGGCAGGCTTCTCGGCGCTGTTCAAGACCAAGTGGGACTGGGGTTACCAGACGACTCCGCAGAAGCAGCTCGGCGGTCGGCGAGCCGACTGGCCGCGCATGAAGGCGCTCGGCGGGTGTTCGTCGATGAACGCGATGATCTACATCCGCGGCAACCGCGAGGACTACGACGAGTGGCGCGACGCGTATGGCGCAACCGGCTGGGGCTATGACGACGTCCTGCCCTACTTCACGAAGGCCGAGGGCAACACTCGGCTGCACGACGAGTTCCACGGCACCGACGGCCCCCTGCACGTCGAGGACCGTCGCTACACCCACGAGCTCAGTCACGCGTTCGTCGAGTCGGCCGTCTCGGCTGGTCTCAAGCGCAATGACGACTTCAACGGCGCGGAGCAGCAGGGCGCCGGGCTCTACCAGGTGACCTGCAAGAAGGGTCGCCGTTGGTCGGTCGCGGACGCCTACATCCACCCCGCCAACAAGCGGCCGAACCTCACGGTGCTGACCGAGGCGTTCGTCGCCCGGATCGAGCTCGAGGGCACGCGCGCGACCGGCGTGACGTACCGGCGGGGCGGCGTCACCCACACGGCGAAGGCCAGGGCCGAGATCGTGCTGTCCGCCGGCGCGATCGCCAGCCCCCAGATGTTGATGCTGTCCGGCATCGGCCCCGGTGCGCACCTGCGCGAGCACGGCATCGACGTACGTGTCGACCTCCCGGGCGTGGGCCAGAACATGCAGGACCACCCCATCTCCGGCGCGCTGTTCTACACCAAGGACACGACGGACCTCGCCGAGTTCCTCACGCTGGCCAACGTGGTCAAGGCGCAGAAGGCCGGGCGTGGCCCGCTGAGCTCCAACGTCGCCGAGGCCGGCGCCTTCTTCACGTCCCGCGACGACCTGACGGCACCCGACCTGCAGTTCCACATGCTGCCGGCCGGGTTCTACGACAACGGCCTGCATGAGCCCGTACGCCGTGGGCTGACGGTCGCCTCGACCCTCGTACGCGTCGAGAGCAAGGGCCACATCAAGCTGCGCTCGGCCGACCCGACGTGGCACCCCGAGATCGAGCCGAACTACTACGACGACGGCGCCGACCTGGACGCGATGCTGGCTGGCTTCCGCCGGCTGTTCGAGGTCGTCACGCAGGGCCCGCTCGCCAAGTACATCGCCCAGCCGTGGGAGCCAGCGACGCTCAGCCCCACGACGGACGACTTCATCGCCACGATCGGCCGGCTCGGCCAGACCGTCTATCACCCGGTCGCGACCTGCGCGATGGGCACGATCGAGGGCAGCGTCGTCGATCCGGAGCTCAAGGTCCACGGCGTCGAGGGCCTGCGGGTCGCCGACGCCTCCGTCATGCCGCGCGTACCTCGCGGCAACACCAACGCACCCGCCATCATGGTTGGCGAGAAGGCCGCCGACCTCATCAAGGAGTCCCGATGACCGCAACGCTCGAACCCACCGTCGAGAGCGGCACCACGCCGACGTTCGACTCGCTCAACCCCGCGAACGGCGACGTCGTCGGCACCCATCCCATCGAGGGCAAGGCCGAGGTCGACGCGGCTGTGGCTCGCGCCCGTGAGGCGGCCGAGTGGTGGGGCGGCCTGAGCTTCAAGGAGCGCGGCGACTACCTGCTGACCTGGCGCAGCGTCATCACGCGCCGCATCGCGCAGCTCGCCGAGCTGTCACACCGCGAGACCGGCAAGCCGCACGGCGATGCCCAGCTCGAGATCATCATCGCGATCGACCACATCGCGTGGGCCGCCAAGCACGCCAAGAAGGTCCTCGGTCCGCAGAAGGTCGCGTCGGGCTTGCTGATGGCCAACCAGGCCGCATCCGTCGAGTACCACCCGCTCGGCGTCGTCGGCGTCATCGGGCCGTGGAACTATCCGGTCTTCACCCCGATGGGCTCCATCGCGTACGCCCTCGCTGCGGGCAACCCAGTGGTCTTCAAGCCCAGCGAGTACACGCCGGGTGTCGGTCAGTGGCTCGCCGACACCTTCACCGAGGTCGTGCATGGTCGTCCAGTCCTCCAGGTCGTGACGGGCCTGGGCGAGACCGGCGCCGCCCTGTGCACCTCGGACATCAACAAGCTGGCGTTCACGGGATCGGGTCCCACCGGCAAGAAGGTCATGGCCGCGTGCGCCGAGAACCTCACGCCGGTCCTGATCGAGGCCGGCGGCAAGGACTCGCTGATCGTCGACGAGGACGCCGACATCACGAAGGCGGCCGAGGCCGCGCTGTGGGGCGGCATGTCCAACGCCGGCCAGACCTGCATCGGCACCGAGCGCGTGTACGTCCACGAGAAGGTCTTCGACGCGTTCGTCAGCGAGATCACCGAGCAGGCCAAGGACCTGCGTGCCGGCGACGACCCGGGCGCCAAGCTGGGCCCCATCACGATGCCGTCGCAGATCGGCATCATCAAGAGCCACATCGACGACGCGATCGCGAAGGGCGCCACGGTGGTCATGGGCGGCGCCGACGCAGTCGGTGAGCGCTTCGTGCAGCCGACGATCCTGACGCACGTGCCCGAGGACTCCACCGAGATCACCGAGGAGACCTTCGGACCCACCCTCGCGATCAACCCGGTCAAGAGCATGGACGAGGCGATCGAGCTGACCAACGCGACGTCGTACGGCCTCGCCGGCGCGGTGTTCTCCAAGAAGCACGGCGTCGACATCGCCCGCCGTGTCCGGTCCGGCATGACGTCGGTCAACTCGGTCATCGCGTTCGCCGCCGTCCCGGGCCTGCCGTTCGGCGGTGTCGGGCAGTCCGGCTTCGGCCGCATCCACGGTCCCGACGGGCTCAAGGAGTTCACGTACGCCAAGGCGATCACCCGCCAGCGCATGAAGCCGCTCATGATGCTGACGTCGTTCGCGCGGGATGCCAAGACCGACAACAGGGCCGCCAAGCTCATCACCGTGATGCACGGAGGCAAGAAGACCCTGCGCTGAATCTGAGGTACCTGCTCGCCAGATCTAGGTAACTCGTCCGATGTGGGGGTCTACCTCACCCGACGACTCTGGACTCATGATCCTTTCTCCAGAGCAGTTCGTTCCCCTCGAGGTCAGCCGTCACCACGCGGCGGCGATGGCGCTGTCCGAGCTCTCGCGCCACCAGCGCGACCGTACGGGCTTCGAGCCCCGGCGCGCCCGCCAGCACCGTCGGGGCCTGGTCGTGCGCCTCGTCAGCATGACGGTGGGGCGGACGGCACACGTATGACGGTCGTCCCGTTGTCAGCCGAGTCCGACATGATTGAGGACATGGCCAACGATCGGACACCCGCGACACCCCTGATCGGACGTGTCCGCGAGCTCGAGCAGCTGCTCGAGGCTGCCGGCGTGACCCGGCCCGATGCTCGCGACGTCGTGCTGATCGGCGGCGACGCCGGCATCGGCAAGACTCGCCTGTTGCGCGAGCTCGGTGCCCGCGCGCGCACCGCCGGCCATCGGGTGCTGGCCGGGCACTGCCTCGACCTCGGCGACAGCGCACCGCCCTATCAGCCGTTCTCCGAGGCGTTCGCCTCCCTCGGCGACGTCGAGCGCGACGAGCTGGCTGCGCGTTTCCCCGCCCTCGGGCCTCTGCTGCCCTGGCCCTCGCCCGCGCCTGGAGATGGTGTCGAGCGCGCAGAGCTGTTCGCTTCGGTCGTCGCCGGACTCGACTCGCTCGCGGGTGACCAACCCCTGCTCCTGGTGATCGAGGACGCCCACTGGGCCGACGCCTCGACCCGGCACCTCATCCGCTTCGTGCTGTCCCACGGTTTCCATGGCCCGGTCCACGTCGTCGTGAGCTATCGCGCCGACGATCTCCACCGACGCCACCCGCTGCGCCAGGCCTTGTCCGAGTGGGTCCGGCTCCCGGGCGTGCGCCGCATCGAGCTCGAGCCGCTCGACGACACCGATGTCGTCGACCTGATCCGGGCCCACGGCGCCGACGCGCTCGACGGCGAGAGCCTGCTCGCGGTCGTACGCCGTGCAGCCGGCAACGCCTTCTTCGCCGAGGAGCTGCTCGACGCCGGCCTCGCCAACGTTGACGGCGCGCTGCCCGAGACCCTCGCGGACCTGCTGCTGATGCGCCTCGAGCGGCTCGACGACAACGCCCGCCGGCTCGTCCGTACGGCGGCGTGCTCCGATGCCCGGTACGACTACTCCGTCCTGACCCGGGTCGTCGGCCTCGCAGAGGACGAGCTCGACGAGGCGCTTCGCTCGGCGATCGACCACAAGGTCCTGACCCGTGTCGGCAACGACTCCTACTGGTTCCGTCACGCCCTCCTGGCCGAGGCCGTGCGCGACGACCTGCTGCCCGGCGAACGACGGCGCATCCACGCGGCTTACCTCGATGCGCTCACGTCGGGCAGTCGCCGAGGCGCAGCCGCGGATATCGCGCTGCATGCCCTCGGCGCGGGGCAGCGTGAGACGGCGTTCCTGGCCAACGTCCAAGCAGCCGAGGAGGCCCAGCGGTTGTCGGGCTATGACGAGGCTGCCCAGCACTACGAGCAGGCCTTGACCCTGGTCGATTTCGCGCCCGACGACCTCGACCTGGTCAAGCTCGTGATCGACGCGTCCTCGGCGCTCGTCACGTCGGGCCGCCTCCTGCGCGCCGTCGAGCTGCTCCGCGACCACCTGGCCCAGCTGCCGGCAGATGCGCCGGCGGAGGCTCGTGGGCGGCTGCTCGTCGCGATCGGCGACACGGCCTACTACGCGAACCTCGACAACGAGGCCGAGCAGGCCAGCCTCGAGGCGACCAAGATCGTGCCCGACGAGCCCACCGAGCTGCGCGCCGAGGTCGCAGCGCTGCGATCACGCATGGCGTCCAACCGCAACCGCCATGACGAAGCGATCGAGTGGGGCGAGCGAGCGCTCGCGATCGCCGAGCAGATCGGTGCAGCCGACGTCATCGCCGACGCCAAGGCCACGCTGACACGGGTCATGGTCCGCACCGGCAACGACCCCGAGAAGGCCAAGCGCGGCTTCCTCGAGCTCGTCGAGGTCTCGCGAGCAGACGGTCATGTGCTCGGCGAGCTGCGTGGGCTGCACCAGCTCGCGTTCGTCCACTACAACGCCGGTGAGCTGGACGAGGCCGAGGACGCGTTCCGACAGGGCATGATTCGCGCTGCCGAGACGGGTTGGGCGTGGGGTCCCTACGGCTTCGACGGGCGCTTCTTCTCCGCCCTCATCTGCTACATGCGCGGCCGGTGGGACGAAGCCCTCGCGTTGCGCGGTGTCGGTCCCGATGCGCCGTCGATTCCCGAAGCATCGCTCGCTGCGGTCGCCCTCATGGTCCATGCCGGCCGGGGCAATGTCGAGGAGGTCGAGCGCACCCTCACGATGCGCTCGTTGTGGCGTCACGAGATCGCGGCCTCTGTGCATGCGACCTCGGGCCTGATCGAGCTCCATGGCATCGCAGGAGACCTGGCCGCCGCCCGCCGGGCGTTCGACGACCTCGTCGAGCTGGAGTTCCGGGCCTGGGACGAGCCGCTGTTCCCGGGCAGCATCCGGCTGATCGCACTCCTGATCGGCCAGTACGCCGCGGCCGTCCCTTCGCTCGACCGCGCTGACCTGGGCGGGCTGCTCGAACAAGCCGCCGAGCTGGCCGACTTCGCCGATCGTGCTGCGGCGGCGACGGTCCCGCTGGGTCCTGAAGGCGTGGCCTGGCAGATCCGGGTGCACGCTGAGCACGCGAGACTGCGGTGGTTGTGCGGGGTCGACGTACCCTCGGTCGACGAGCTGACCGACCTCTGGCGCCGCGCACGTGAGGCGTTCATCGGCATCGATGACCCGTACGAGACCGCCAGGTCGGCGACCCGGCTGGCGGCGGTGCTGCTCACGAGCGGCAGCGAGGCCGAGGGCAAGCAGCTGCTCGGCGAGGCACGGGCGACCGCCGAACGGCTCGGTGCCAGACCGCTGCTCACCGAGATCAACGGGCTCACGCGCCGTCCGGCCAAGTCCGACGTCGAGCTGACGCCGCGTGAGCGGGAGGTCCTCGAGCAGGTCAGTGCCGGCCGCAGCAACGGCGAGATCGCGTCCCGGCTGTTCATCAGCACCAAGACGGTGTCGGTGCACGTCTCCAACATCCTCGCCAAGCTGGGCGCCTCGGGCCGCACCGAGGCCGCGGCGATCGCACGCCGCCGCGGACTCCTCGACGAGTGACGCCGGCGTGAGTCGGTAGCCTGACGCCGTGCCATTCCATCGATACGTCGCGCTCGGCGACTCGTTCACCGAAGGCGTCGGCGACAACGACGCGTCGCTGCCCAACGGCGTACGCGGCTGGGCGGACCGTGTCGCCGAGGTGCTCGCCGGCGACGACTTCGCGTACGCCAACCTCGCGATCCGGGGGCGCCAGCTGCTGCCGATCCTCGCCGAGCAGATCGACCCTGCGCTCGAGATGAAGCCGGACCTGGTCAGCATCTACGCCGGTGCCAACGACGTGCTGCGCCCGCGGATCGACGTCGACCGGCTCGTGGCGGCGTACGACCAGGCGCTCGGCCGGGTCGTGGATGCCGGGGCGCACCTGCTGATGTTCACGGCGTACGACCCGGGTGGCTCGCCCGTGTTCGGGGCGCTGCGCGGACGGTTCGCGATCTACAACGAGCTCGTCCGGCAGGTGGCCGACAAGCACGGAGCGACGCTGGTCGACTTCTGGCGCCTCCGCGACTACCGCGACGATCGGCTGTGGGACGTCGACCGCATGCACATGTCGAGCCTGGGTCACCAGCGCATGGCGATCGCGGTGCTGGATGCCCTCGGGGTCAAGCATGACCTGACGATGCCCGAGCTGCCGCGCCTGCCGCTGCCCACCGCGAAGGAGCGACGAGCCGCCCATCTCGAGTGGGCCAAGGCCCACGCTGCGCCGTGGGTCAAGCGACGCCTCACCGGCGTCTCGTCCGGCGACAACCTCAGCCCCCGCTGGCCGACCCTCACCCCCGTCGAGCGGTGACCGGAACCGCGTAGCGCCAAGTCACCGCTCAGGGGAGAGATCAGCGCGTACGGCGCAGGGCCGTGAGCTGCAGCGCCGCGAAGACCGCGACGATGCCGGCCTGCAGGATCGTCCAGACCTCGCCGGTCGTCGTGAGGTCGAGCCAGCCGAGCACGACCGCGGCGACCGAGCCGACTGCCCAGGCGACGTTGACCTCGGCAGCGAACGTCGCCCAGCCCCGAGGGATCGGCTGACGCGTGCCGGTGACCGCGAGGATCACCGCGCACACCATGAGGAACGCCCCGATGGCGACGAAATGCATTGGCGACGGCCCGAGCAGTGAGTCGAGGAGTGCGGCGCCAGCGAGGTACGCGAGTCCGTTCGCTCCGGTCACGGCGGCATCGAGCAGGAGCGCGGTCTTGAGCGAGACCGGGCCCGTGGTGGCAGTGGTGGTGTCTGCAGTGGTTGAGTTCATGCCGCTGAGTCTGGGCAGCCGAGGTAGGCGTCGCAATTACCTGTGAGGTCATGGCCCTGCGCCGGCCGATCCGGAAGAGTGGCGACATGACGACGACCGCCACGACCTCGCCCGTCGGCGCCCTGCTGCGTGACTGGCGACAGCGCCGCCACTACAGCCAGCTCGACCTGTCGATCGAGGCCGGCATCTCGTCCCGCCACCTGAGCTTCGTCGAGACCGGCCGATCCCGTCCGAGCCGGGCCATGGTGCTGCAGCTCGCCGCGACCCTCGAGGTGCCGAAGCGGGAGCAGAACCAGCTGCTCATCGCCGCCGGGTTCGCACCGGCGTTCCCCGAGCGCCCGCTCGACGATCCGGATCTCGCCGCGATCCGCGCAGGCCTCGACCGGGTCCTCACGGCGTACGAGCCCTACCCGTGCCTGGTCGTCGACCGCGGCTGGAACATGGTCATGGCGAACGCGGGGGTCGCTCCACTCCTCCAGGACGTCGCGCCCCACCTCCTGGAGTCGCCGAACGCCTTGCGCATCAGCCTGCATCCCGAAGGCCTTGCGCCACGAATCCTCAACCTCGCCGAGTGGCGATTCCATGTGCTCGGCCGATTGGCCCGTGAGGGCGCCGCGAGCGGCTCGGAGCTGCTCCGCACGCTGCACGAAGAGCTCCTCGACTATCCGGTCGGGCTGCAGCCCGGCGTCGACGACGGGGGCGTCGCGGTGTCGATGGTGCTCGACTCACCGGACGGGCCGCTGTCGTTCATCAGCACCGTGACGACGTTCGGCACGGCGCTGGACCTGACCGCCGCCGAGCTCAGCATCGAGGCGTTCCTGCCCGCCGACGACGCGACCTCGAGGGCCCTCCAGGGCTAGTCCCGGGGCGTCAACGCGTCGCGCACCGGTATGAGCTTGGCGTTCGACTCCGCGAGCTCGTCGGCCGGCACCGAGTCCGCGACGATGCCGCAGCCGGCGAACAGGCGTACGACCGACCCGTCGCCATCGATCTGCGCCGACCGCAGGCCGATGCCCCACTCGCCGTCGCCGGACGCGCCGATCCAGCCGACCGGCCCCGCGTAGCGGCCGCGGTCGAGCAGCTCGATCTCAGCGATCAGGCTCACCGCCGCGTCGGTCGGGGTGCCGCCCACCGCGGCCGATGGGTGCAGCGACGCGGCCAGGCTGAGAGCGCTGGCGTCGTCGCGGATGACGCCGGTGACGTCGGTCGCCAGGTGCATGACGTTGGGCAGGTGCAGCACGAATGGTGTCTCGGGCACGTTCATGCTCGTGCAGTGCGGGGCGAGCGCCTCGGCCACCGACCGAACCGCGTACTCGTGCTCCTCGAGATCCTTGCTGGACCGGGCGAGGGAGCCGGCGAGCGCGAGGTCGTGCGCGTCGTCCCCGGTACGCCTGATGGTGCCGGCGAGCACCCGCGACGTGACGAGCCCGCGCTCGAGGCGTACGAGCATCTCTGGCGTCGACCCGAAGAATCCGTCGACATGGAACGTCCAGCAGCTGGGGTAGTCCGCAGCGAGCCGGGTCAGCGGCGCTCGTACGTCGAGGGGCTCGTCGAGGGTGGCGACCAGGTCGCGCGCGAGGACGACCTTGTCGAGACCGCCCTGCTCGATCCGCCGCACTGCCTCGCCGACCAGGCCCTGCCACGTCACGCTGTCGACCGGGCCGTCGGCGAACGTCGTGCCGACCGGATCTGCCGGCATCGAGGCAGCAAGGTCAGGTGCGGCGCTGATGCCGAGCCCGATGACCGTGATCCAGGCCATCCCGTCACGGCGACCGACGACGACCTCGGGGACCACGAGCGTGCTGCCCTCGGCGTCATCGGTGAACGTGAACGAGCCGAACGCCACGAGGCCGGAACCGGGCACGTCGACGTCATCGCGTACGACGGCGTGCGACGACAGCTCCCGCCACCACTCCGACGCATCGGTGAATCGCTCGGGCCCGGCGGTGGAGAACTCGGCGGCGCGACCCCAGCCGACGAGGCCATCACCCCCGTGGACCCACGCGAGGGCATCGGTCGCGGGGAGCAGCGCGAGCAGGGGACCGGGGTCGTCGAGCGGCGAGGAGCGGACCAGGAGTGGTGCCGTCGCCGCATCGACAGCAGGGTTGCTCACAGTCCATGAGCCTACCCGTGGCAGGGTGGAGAGGTGAGCCGAGCCGGTCTGGACAAGGAACCCCACGACGTCGCGAAGATGTTCGACGGAGTCGCCGAGAAGTACGACCTGACCAACGACGTGCTGTCGCTCGGGCAGGACCGTCGCTGGCGCAAACGCGTCGTCGAGCTGGTCGATCCGCAGCCCGGCGAGACGATCCTCGACCTCGCCGCCGGCACCGGCACGTCGAGCCAGCCGTTCGCCGACGCGGGCGCCACGGTCGTGCCGTGCGACTTCTCGATCGGCATGCTCGAGGTCGGCAAGCGTGAGCGACCCGCCCTGGCCTTCACCGCAGGTGACGGGATGCTGCTGCCGTTCGCAGACGAGACGTTCGACGCCGTGACGATCTCATTCGGCCTGCGCAACATCGTCGACCCGATCTCCGGCCTGCGCGAGCTGCTCCGGGTCACCAAGCCGGGCGGCCGCATCGTGGTGTGCGAGTTCAGCACGCCGACGTGGGGACCGTTCGACGCGATCTACAGCAACTACCTCATGCGGGCGCTGCCGACGATCGCCCGCAAGGTCTCGTCCAACCCCGAGTCGTACGTCTACCTCGCCGAGTCGATCCGTGAATGGCCGGACCAGAAGGGTCTCGCGCTGCGCATGGTCGAGGCCGGCTGGGGCAAGGTCGACTGGCACAACCTCTCCGGCGGCATCGTCGCATTGCACCACTCGTTCCGGCCATGACGCTGCAGACCGCGATCCTGTCCTTCGCCGGCGTCGCGATCCTGATCACGATCATCCCGGGGCTCGACACCGTCATCGTCCTGCGGTCGGCGCTCAGCCGAGGTCGCGGTCACGCGTACGCCACGGCGTTGGGCGTGAGCTCCGGGGCGCTGGCGTGGGGCGTGGCCGCCGCGGTCGGTGCATCGGCAGTGCTGGCGGCGTCGGAGCTGGCGTTCACGGTGCTCAAGGTCGCCGGCGCTGCCTACATGGTGTGGCTCGGCGTCTCGATGATCTGGAGCAGCCGCTCGGCGCACGGACTCGTCGTCGCCATGTCTGAGGAGCCCCGGTCGCGGTGGAGCTCGTGGCGCCGCGGCCTCATGACCAACCTGCTCAATCCCAAGGTCGGGGTCTTCTACCTCGCGACGATCCCGCAGTTCATGGCCGTGGGCGTCTCACACCTCGCGATGGGCCTGATCCTCGCGCTCGTGCACGACCTGATCGCGATGGTCTGGTTCACCGCGGTCATCGTGCTGGCAGGTCGGGCGAGGCGCCTCTTCAGCGGCGCCGGGTTCACCCGGGTCGTCGACCGCATCACCGGCACGGTGCTCGTGGGGCTCGGTATTCGCCTGGCCACGGCCCACCGCTGACGCCTGAACGTGCAGGTTAGTGTGACCTCAGTTACAACCACCGGGGGACGGGCGTATCGTGAGACCGTGATCACGTTGTGAAGCAATTCACAAGCGCACGAACATACACAGCTCTTGCTCTGTCGGTTGAAGCCTGGGAGGTGCCGTGACGGCTTACACGCCGATCATCGTGCTCGGAGCCATTGCGGCTGCATTTGCCATCGGCAGCGTCGCGATCGCCCCGCTGACCGGGCCCAAGCGCTACAACCGGGCCAAGCTGGACCGCTACGAGTCCGGCATCGAGCCCAGTCCGCTGCCCGAGGGCGGCGGCAAGGTCTCGATCCGCTACTTCATCATCGCGATGCTGTTCATCGTGTTCGACATCGAGATCATCTTCCTCTACCCGTTCGCCGTCGCCTTTGACGCGCTCGGGTGGTTCGGGCTGATCGAGATGTTCATCTTCATGGTGACCGTGTTCATCGCCTATGCGTACGTCTGGCGCCGTGGAGGCCTCGAATGGGACTAGAAGAAAAGCTGCCGAGCGGGGTGCTCCTCTCCACCGTCGAGGGACTCGCCGGCTACATGCGCAAGGCCTCGTTCTGGCCCGCGACCTTCGGGCTCGCGTGCTGCGCGATCGAGATGATGACGTTCGGCGCCCCGCGGTTCGACTCGGCGCGCTTCGGCATGGAGGTCTTCCGGCCCTCGCCGCGCCAGGCCGACCTGATGATCGTCGCCGGCCGGGTCAGCAACAAGATGGCCCCCGTCGTCCGCCAGATCTACGACCAGATGGCCGGCCCCAAGTACGTCCTCGCGATGGGCGTCTGCGCCAGCTCGGGCGGCATGTTCAACAACTACGCGATCGTGCAGGGCGTCGACCACGTCGTGCCGGTCGACATGTACCTCCCCGGCTGCCCGCCCCGCCCCGAGATGCTGATCGACGCGATCCTCAAGCTGCATGACCAGATCCAGCACGAGAAGCTCGGCGCCAACCGTCTCGACGAGATCAAGCAGGACGAGAAGGTTGCCCTCCTCGCCACGCCGACCTCGGCCATGAAGGGACTCATGCGCTGATGGTTGACGCCAAGGGCAACAAGGACGCCCGGGACAAGGGCACCGAGACCCAGGACGCCTCGCACGAGACACAGGCCGAGCTGGTCAAGAGCGACGCAGTCGAGCTCGAGATCGTCGAGGTCCGAGAGGGCGCCTTCGGCGCTCACGGCACCGGCGACACCAGCGGCTTCGGCGGCCTGACCCGGCCGGTCATGATGCCTGGAGCGACCCAGCGTCCCTACGGCGGTTGGTACGACGACGTCGCCGACCAGCTGGCGACCATCACGGAGCTCGATGAGGCGATCGAGAAGGTCGTCGTCGACCGTGGCGAGATCACGTTCTTCATCCGCCGGCACAAGCTGCTGGAGACCGTCACGCACCTGCGCAACGATCCGGTCCTGCGCTTCGAGTTCTGCTCCAGCGTCTCGGGCGTGCACTTCCCGCACGAGACCGGCCGCGAGCTGCACGTCGTCTATCACCTGCTCTCGATGACCCACAACCGTCGGATCCGGCTCGAGGTCGTCACGCCCGACGACGACCGGCACCTCCCGAGCGTCGTCAGCATCTACCCGACCGCCGACTGGCAGGAGCGGGAGACCTGGGACATGTTCGGGATCATCTTCGACGGCCACCCAGCCCTGACCCGCATCCTGATGCCGGACGACTGGCCCGGCCACCCGCAGCGCAAGGATTACCCGCTCGGTGGCATCCCGGTGGAGTACAAGGGCGGCACCATCGCACCGCCGGACCAGCGGAGGAGCTACTCATGACCGACACCGATCAGACCGTGAGCGATCCCTACGCCAGCACGACCGACTCGGCCGAGGGCCCGGTCTTCACCGTGACCGGCCAGGACTGGGACACGATCGACGCCTCGGCGGTCGAGGGCGACCACCTCGTCATCAACATGGGCCCGCAGCACCCGTCGACGCACGGCGTGCTGCGCCTCGTGCTCGAGATCGACGGCGAGACGGTGCGCGATGCAAGGGCCGGCATCGGCTATCTGCACACCGGCATCGAGAAGAACATGGAATACCGCACCTGGACGCAGGGCGTGACGTTCTGCACCCGGATGGACTACGTCGCGCCGTTCTCCAACGAGGCGGCCTACGTCATGGCGGTCGAGAAGCTGCTCGGCATCGAAGCGCCCGAGAAGGCCCAGGCGATCCGCGTCCTGATGCTCGAGCTCAACCGGATCTCCTCGCACCTGGTCTGCCTCGCGACCGGCGGCATGGAGATCGGCGCCCTGACGGTCATGACCTGCGGGTTCCGCGACCGCGAGCTGATCCTCGACCTGTTCGAGATGATCACCGGCTTGCGCATGAACCACGCCTACTTCCGCCCCGGCGGCGTCGCGCAGGACCTGCCGGCCGGTGCGATCGAGAAGCTCCGCTCCACGGTCCGCCTGCTCAAGAAGCGCCTGCCCGAGTACGCCGCACTGTGCAACGCCAACCCGATCTTCAAGGGTCGCCTCAAGGGTGTCGGCCACCTCGACCTCGCCGGCTGCCTCGCGCTCGGCCTCACCGGGCCCGTGCTGCGCTCGACGGGTTACGACTGGGACCTGCGCCGGAAGCAGCCCTACTGGGGCTACGACACGTACGACTTCGACGTCGTGACCCGCGACGAGCCCGACGCGTACGGCCGGTTCCGCGTGCGCCTCGACGAGATGTGGGAATCCATCAAGATCGTCGAGCAGGCCATCGAGCGGCTTGCGGGCATGGAAGGCCAGCCCGTCATGGTCGCCGACAAGAAGATCGCCTGGCCCTCGCAGCTGAGCGTCGGCGCGGACGGCCAGGGCAACTCCGCCGAGCACATCAAGCACATCATGGGTGAGTCGATGGAAGCGCTGATCCACCACTTCAAGATCGTCACCGAGGGCTTCCGCGTGCCCGCCGGCCAGGCGTACGCGAGCATCGAGGCGCCGCGCGGCGAGATCGGCTGCCACGTCGTCTCCGACGGCGGCACCCGGCCCTACCGCGCGCACTTCCGCGATCCGTCGTTCGTCAACCTGCAGGGCACCTCGGTCATGAGCGAGGGCGGCATGCTGTCCGACGTGATCGTCGCGATCGCCAGCATCGACCCGGTCATGGGTGGGGTGGACCGCTGATGAGCCTCACGGACACCACGCTGGGTGAGCTGCGCGAGCTCGCCGGCCGCTATCCCCAGTCACGCAGCGCCTTGCTGCCGATGCTGCACCTGATCCAGTCGGCCGAGGGCAATGTCACCAACGAGGGAATCGAGGTCTGCGCCGACATCCTCGGCATCAGCGCCGCCGAGGTCTCGGGTGTCGCGACGTTCTACACGATGTACAAGCGCCGGCCGATGGGTGAGCACCACGTCGGGGTCTGCACCAACACCCTGTGTGCCGTGATGGGCGGCGACTTGATCTTCGAGCGGCTCAAGGGCTACCTCGACGTCGGCAACGACGAGACGACCGAGGACGGCAAGGTCACGCTCGAGCACATCGAGTGCAACGCTGCCTGCGACTTCGCGCCGGTCATGATGGTCAACTGGGAGTTCTTCGACAACCAGACTCCCGAGTCCGCGGTCGAGCTCGTCGACAAGCTGCGCGCCGGCGAGCCGGTGCAGGCGACGCGCGGTGCCACGATCACGTCGTGGCGCGAGGCCGAGCGAGTGCTCGCGGGCTTCGAGGACGGCCTCGTCGACGAGGGTCCCGCCGCTGCGGGCCCGTCGCTCGCCGGACTCGAGATCGCCGCCGAACGCGGCTGGTCGGCGCCGACCGTGGAAGAGACGAAGAAGAAGCCCGAATCGACGACCGAGCCGAAGACCAAGACCGAGGCCGCCGAGCACGCCGACACGTCGCGCGCCGAGTCCGAGACCAAGGTCGAGGAATCTCCGGCCGACACCGCCAAGGAGGGCAAGGATGACTGACACCCTCACCCCGGTGCTCAGCGCCGACTGGGGCACGGATCGCGCATGGACCCTCAAGGCGTACAAGAAGGCCGGGGGCTATTCCGCGCTCGAGACCGCGCTCAAGATGGCACCCGACGACCTGATCGCGTTGGTCAAGGACTCCGGCCTTCGTGGTCGTGGCGGTGCGGGCTTCCCGACCGGCATGAAGTGGAGCTTCATCCCTCAGGACAACCCGAAGCCCAAGTACCTCGTCGTCAACGCCGACGAGTCCGAGCCGGGCACCTGCAAGGACATCCCGCTCATGATGGCAACGCCGCACACGCTGATCGAGGGCGTCATCATCGCGGCCCACGCGATCCGCGCCAAGACCGCGTTCATCTACGTACGCGGCGAGGTCCTCCACGTCGTACGCCGCCTGCGCGCCGCCGCACGTGAGGCCCAGAAGGCCGGCTACCTCGGCACCGACATCCTCGGCTCGGGGGTCGACGTCGAGCTCATCATCCACGCCGGCGCCGGCGCCTACATCTGCGGCGAGGAGACCGCGCTCCTCGACTCGCTCGAGGGTCGCCGCGGCCAGCCCCGCCTGCGCCCGCCGTTCCCTGCGGTTGAGGGCCTCTACGCCTCGCCTACCGTCGTCAACAACGTCGAGTCGATCGCCTCGGTGCCGTCGATCGTCAAGAACGGCGTCGACTGGTTCGGCTCGATGGGTACCGAGAAGTCCAAGGGCTACACGCTCTACTCACTCTCGGGCCACGTCGCCCGCCCGGGCCAGTACGAAGCGCCGCTCGGCATCACACTCCGCGAGCTGCTCGACCTCGGCGGCGGCATGCGGCCCGGCAGCGAGCTGAAGTTCTGGACCCCCGGCGGCTCGTCCACCCCGATCCTCACGGCCGAGCACCTCGACATCCCGCTCGACTACGAAGGGGTCGGAGCAGCCGGCTCGATGCTGGGCACCAAGGCGCTCCAGGTCTTCGACCAGACGACCTCGGTCGTACGCTGCGTGCTCCGCTGGACCGAGTTCTACAAGCACGAGTCGTGCGGCAAGTGCACGCCGTGCCGCGAAGGCACGTGGTGGCTGGTCCAGACCCTGCAGCGCCTCGACGAGGGCCAGGGCAAGGACGGCGACATCGAGCTGCTGCTCGACCTCTGCGAGAACATCCTCGGCCGCTCGTTCTGCGCCCTCGGCGACGGCGCCACCAGCCCGATCACCTCGGCGATCCAGCACTTCCGCAGCGAGTTCGAGTCCGGCATGCACACGCCGTCGCGCGAGCTGTTCCCGCCGGCCGCATCCACGCTCTTCGCCCAGGAGGTGACGGCGTCATGACTCTCGAGGCCACACCCGACACCCAGACCCCGGTCGAGCTCGTCACGCTGACGATCGACGACGTCGAGGTCAGCGTCCCCAAGGGCACCCTCGTGATCCGCGCCGCCGAGCTGATCGGCACCGAGATCCCGCGCTTCTGCGACCACCCGCTGCTCGACCCGGTCGGCGCCTGCCGCCAGTGCCTCGTCGAGATCACCGACGCCGGCAACGGTCGTGGGTTCCCCAAGCCGCAGGCGTCCTGCACGATCGAGGTCGCGGCCGGAATGGTCGTCAAGACCCAGGTCACGTCGCCGGTCGCCGAGAAGGCCCAGCGCGGCAACATGGAGTTCCTGCTCATCAACCACCCGCTCGACTGCCCGGTCTGCGACAAGGGCGGCGAGTGCCCGCTGCAGAACCAGGCGATGACGCACGGGCAGGGCGAGACCCGCTTCACCGAGGTCAAGCGGACGTTCCCCAAGCCCATCAAGGTCTCCGAGCAGGTCCTGCTCGACCGCGAGCGCTGCGTCCTCTGCGCCCGCTGCACCCGGTTCTCCGAGCAGATCGCCGGTGATCCGTTCATCGCGCTGATCGAGCGCGGCGCTCAGCAGCAGGTCGGCATCTACGAGGAGGAGCCGTTCAGCTCCTACTTCTCCGGCAACACGATCCAGATCTGCCCCGTCGGCGCCCTGACGAGCGCCGACTACCGCTTCCGCGCCCGTCCGTTCGACCTGGTCTCGACTCCGTCGGTCGCCGAGCACGACTCCAGCGGCTCCGCGATCCGCGTCGACCACCGTCGCGGCCGGGTCATGCGCCGGCTCGCGGGCGATGATCCCGAGGTCAACGAGGAGTGGATCACCGACAAGGACCGCTTCGCGTTCACCTACGCCACGGTCGGCGACCGCATCACGACGCCGCTCGTACGCAACCCCGAGACCGACGAGCTCGAGCCCGTCTCGTGGCCCGCTGCCCTGGCCGCCGCGGCCAAGGGCCTCGCCGCGGCCGACGGCAAGGTCGGGGTGCTGCCCGGCGGTCGTCTGACCACCGAGGACGCATTCGCCTACAGCAAGTTCGCGCGCACCGTCCTGCGTACCAACGACATCGACTTCCGCGCGCGTGCCCACTCCGAGGAGGAGGCACAGTTCCTGGCCTCCCGGGTCGTGACCACGTCGCTCGACGTCACGTTCGCGGATCTCGAGAAGGCCTCGACCGTCGTCCTCGTCGGCTTCGAGCCCGAGGACGAGAACGGCAGCATCTTCCTGCGGCTCCGCAAGGCCTCACGTGCGGGCAGCAAGGTCGTCGCGATCGCGAGCCACGCCACGCGCGGCCTGCGCAAGATGTCCGGCGAGCTCGTCCAGACCGTCCCCGGCCACGAGCCGGCGGCACTGGACGCCCTCGAGCTCGACCAGGACGCGATCTTCCTCGTGGGCGAGCGACTCGCGTCGGTGCCCGGCGGCTTCAGCGCCCTCGTGGCCGCCGCCGACAAGGCCGGAGCCCGCATCGCCTGGGTCCCGCGACGGGCCGGCGAGCGCGGCGCAGCCGAGACCGGCTGCCTGCCGGACCTGCTGCCCGGTGGCCGCCCGCTCGACGACGTCGAGGCTCGCACCGACCTGGCCGCGGCCTGGGGCGTACGCACGGTGCCGGCGCGACGAGGTCGCAACACCACCGAGATCTTCGAGGACGCCAGGCTCGGCACGGTCCAGGCACTGCTGATCGGCGGCGTCGAGATCGACGACCTGCCCGACCCGGCAACGGCTCGCAAGGCTCTCGACAAGGTCGAGTTCATCGTGAGCCTCGAGGTCCGAGAGAGCGAGGTCACGGCAGTCGCCGACGTCGTGCTACCGGTCGCCCCCGTCGTCGAGAAGCCAGGCAGCTTCGTCAACTGGGAGGGCCGCATCCGTACGTTCGACGCCGTGCTCCACGAGCCCAACTCGCTGACCGACATCCGGATCCTCGCCGGCATCGCCGAAGAGATGGGCCGGCCGCTCGGCTTCCGTACGGTTGCCCAGGCCAGGTCTGCCATGCGCGAACTTGGCCCTTGGGATGGCGAGCGCGCCGCTTTCCCGTCCAAGACTTACGAGCAGGGGCCTGGAGTAGGTAAGCGGACGGTCGTGCTCGACACGTGGCGCCTCATGATCGATGACGGCCGCGGCCAGGACGGCCAGCTGGAGTTCAAGGCGACGGCCCGCCCGGCCGTGCTGCGCGCCAGCGAGACGACGCTCAAGGCGTTCGACGTGGAGCCCGGCGGCATGGCGACGCTGTCGACCGACGCCGGCAGCGTCAGCTTCCCGACCGAGGTCGCCGAGCTGCCCGACGGTGTGGTCTGGGCCCCGGCCAACTCCGGTGCCAGCCTGCGCTCGGCCCTGGGCGCCGGCTACGCGGACCACGTCAGCATCAGCGGGGGAGCGTCATGAACGACATCTTCGGCAACGAGCCGTTCTGGGTGATCCTGCTCAAGTCGGTGCTGATCTTCGTCGTGCTGGTGGTCTACACCCTGTTCAACATCTGGTTCGAACGCCGTGTCGTCGCCAAGATGCAGCACCGCATCGGCCCCAACGTGCACGGCCCGGCCGGCCTGCTGCAGAGCCTCGCCGACGGCGTCAAGCTCGCACTCAAGGAAGACATCGTCGTCAAGGCGGCCGACAAGCTCGTCTACGTCCTCGCGCCGATCCTCGCCACGATCCCGGCCTTCCTCGCGTGGGCGGTCATCCCGTTCGGCCCCGAGGTGACGATCCCGTTCACCGACCAGGAGACGATCCTGCAGCTCACCGACCTGCCGGTCGCGGTGCTCTACATCCTCGCGGTGACGTCGATCGGGGTCTACGGCATCGTGCTCGCGGGCTGGTCCTCCGGCTCGATCTACGCCCTGCTGGGCGGCCTGCGCTCGAGTGCGCAGATGATCTCGTACGAAGTCGCGATGGGCCTCTCGCTCGTCTCGGTGTTCATGTACGCCGGCTCGATGTCGACGTCGCAGATCGTGTCGGCGCAGCACAGCATGTGGTACTTCGTGCCGCTGTTCCCGTCGTTCGTGATCTACCTGATCTCGATGGTCGGCGAGACCAACCGCGCCCCGTTCGACCTCCCGGAGGCCGAGGGCGAGCTGGTCGGTGGTTTCCACACCGAGTACTCCTCGCTCAAGTTCGCACTGTTCTTCCTCGCCGAGTACGTCAACATGGTCACCGTCTCGGCGCTGGCCACGACGATGTTCCTCGGCGGCTGGCGCGCACCGTTCGGCATCTCCCACATCTGGGAGGGCGCCAACGAGGGCTACTGGCCGCTGTTGTGGTTCTTCGGCAAGACGTTGGGCTTCATCTTCATCTTCGTCTGGCTCCGCGGCACGCTTCCGCGCATGCGCTACGACCAGTTCATGACCTTCGGCTGGAAGGTCCTGATCCCGTTCGCGCTGGCCTGGATCGTCGCGGTCGCTTTCATCCGCAAGCTCAAGAGCGAGGACATGCTGGGCCAGCAGACCCTCATCTGGGTCGCCGTCGCAGCCGGAGTGCTCGTGATCCTGACGTTCCTGATCCCGGAGAAGAAGGAACCGGAGCCGTCGCCAGACGACGACTCCGAGTTCGACGCCTTCGCCGGCGGATACCCCGTGCCGCCCATCACCGAGCCACCGACCAGGAGTGCCCGATGAGCGAGCGCCAGCGAGCGAATCATGAGGCAGCGATCATCTCGTCGCCTCGATACCGTGCCCTTCCTGACGAGGTGACGAGATGAGCAACCCCCTTCGCGAGACTCTCTGGGACCCGATCGCCGGATTCGGCGTGACGTTCCGGACGATGTTCCGCAAGACCGTGACCGAGCAGTACCCGTTCGAGAAGGTCCCGACGGCGCCACGCTTCCACGGCCGGCACCAGCTCAACCGCTGGCCCGACGGCCTCGAGAAGTGCATCGGCTGCGAGCTGTGCGCGTGGGCCTGCCCCGCCGACGCGATCTATGTCGAGGGCGCCTCCAACGTTGACGGCGACCGCTACAGCCCCGGCGAGCGCTACGGCCGCGTCTACCAGATCAACTACCTGCGCTGCATCCTGTGCGGGCTGTGCATCGAGGCGTGCCCGACGCGCGCGCTGACGATGACCAACGAGTACGAGCTCGCCGACAACAACCGCGCCGATCTGATCTACGAGAAGAACGACCTGCTGGCGCCGCTGCTGCCCGGCATGGTCGAGCCGCCGCACGAGATGATGATCAGCGACGACCACCAGGACTACTACCGCGGCAAGTCGCTGCCGATCTTCCCGGTGGATCCCGCCGAGACGGCGGACGTCAACCCCGCAGGCGCACCCGGGGAGGCCAAGTGACCGCCTTCTGGTTGCTCGCGCCGATCATGGTGATCGCCGCGCTCGGACTGGTCTTCGCCCGCAAGGCCGTGCACGCCGCGCTCTGCCTGGCGGTCGTGATGATCAGCCTCGCCGTGCTCTACGCCGCACAGGGCGCACCGTTCCTGTTCGCCGTGCAGATCATCGTCTACACCGGCGCCATCATGATGCTGTTCCTGTTCGTCCTGATGCTCGTCGGCGTCGACTCCTCCGACGCGGTCAAGGAGACGATCGGCGGCCAGCGCCTCGCGGCGGCGATCATCGGCCTGCTCTTCGGCTTCACGGTCGTGCTCGCGGTCGGCCAGACCGTCTCGGGCGTGGTCGTCGGCCTCAAGGCTGCCAACGGCGACGGCAATCCATACGGGCTCAGTGAGCTGCTGTTCGGCAAGTACGTCCTGGCGTTCGAGTTCACCAGTGCGCTGCTGATCACCGCGGCGCTGGGCGCCATGGTGCTGGCCCACAAGGAGCGCCTCACGACCCGGCACTCGCAGGCCGACATCGCCGCCCGTCGCATGCGGGAGTACGCCGAGTCCGGCCGGCACCCCGGACCCCTGCCGACGCCGGGTGTCTTCGCCCGTCACAACGCGGTCGACACCCCGGCCCTGCTTCCTGACGGCACCCCACTCGACACCTCGATCTCCTCGAGCCTGGTGGCTCGCGGCCAGGTCCGCCAGGGCTTCGACGACGACATCGACAAGGTCGTCGAGCAGCTCGATGACGAACGGCGCTCCGATGAGTCGTTGGGAGGCGAGAAGTGAACGAGTACATCACGCTGTCCCTGATCCTCTTCACGATCGGCTGTGTGGGCGTCCTGGTCCGCCGCAACGCGATCGTGGTCTTCATGTGCATCGAGCTCATGCTCAACGCCACCAACCTCGCGTTCGTCAGCTTCTCCCGGCAGAACGGCAACCTCGACGGGCAGGTGGCGGCGTTTTTCGTCATGGTCGTCGCGGCCGCCGAGGTCGTCGTCGGACTGTCGATCATCGTGTCCATCTATCGCGCGCGTCGTTCGACCTCGGTCGACGAGGCGAGCCTCTTGAAGTCGTAGGGGGAGCACGATGTTCGATCTCCAGTGGCTGCTGATTGCCATCCCGCTGGCCAGCGGCCTCGGCCTCCTGGTGTGGGGCAAGGAAGGTGACCGGTTCGGGCACCTCATCGGGACCGCGGCCTCGAGCCTCTCCTTCATCTTCGGCGTGGTGCTGTTCGTGTCGCTGATGGGCAAGGACGTCGAGGAGCGGTCGGAGTCGACCAAGGTCTTCACCTGGATCGATGCCGGATCGTTCCACGTCGACGCCGGCTTCACGTTCGACCAGCTGTCCGGACTGTTCGTGCTGCTCATCACGGGCGTCGGCACGCTGATCCACATCTACTCGATCGGCTACATGGCGCACGACGAGCGCCGGCGCCGGTTCTTCGCGTTCCTCAACATCTTCATCGCGGCGATGCTGACGCTGGTCCTCGCCTCGGACTACCTCGTGCTGTTCCTCGGCTGGGAAGGTGTCGGCCTGGCGTCGTACCTCCTGATCGGGTTCTGGCAGCACAAGGACTCCGCCGCCGCGGCCGCCAAGAAGGCATTCGTCGTCAACCGCGTCGGCGACCTCGGCATGGCGATCGGCATCATGCTGATGTTCACCGAGTTCGGCACCTCGTCGATCTCTGCCGTCAACGGCGCCATCACCAGCGCGTCGGGCTCGGTTGCCACGGCGCTCGGCTTGCTGCTCCTGCTCGGCGCGTGCGGCAAGTCCGCCCAGGTGCCGCTGCAGAGCTGGCTGCTCGACGCAATGGAGGGCCCGACCCCGGTCTCGGCCCTGATCCACGCCGCCACGATGGTCACCGCGGGCGTCTACCTCGTCGTACGCTCCAACGGCATCTTCGACGCGTCGGAAGCCGCGCGCACGGCGGTCATCATCGTCGGTCTCGTCACGCTGCTCGCCGGAGCCTGGATCGGTTGCGCCAAGGACGACATCAAGAAGGCGCTCGCCGGCTCCACGATGAGCCAGATCGGCTACATGATGCTCGCCGCCGGCCTCGGCCCGGCCGGCTACGCGTTCGCGATCTTCCACCTCATCACGCACGGCTTCTTCAAGGCCAACATGTTCCTCGGCGCCGGATCGGTCATGCATGGCATGAACGACGATGTCGAGATGCGCCACTACGGCGGCCTGCGTACGTTCATGCCGATCACGTTCGCGACGTTCGGGCTCGGCTACCTCGCGATCATCGGCGTCCCACCGTTCGCGGGCTTCTGGTCCAAGGACAAGATCATCGAGGCCGCGTTCGGCGAGAACTTCTGGGTCGGCCTGGGTGCGCTGATCGGCGCCGGCGTCACGGCGTTTTACATGACTCGCCTGATGATCATGACGTTCTTCTCCGAGAAGAGATGGCGCGAGGAGGTGCACCCGCACGAGTCGCCGCGGGTCATGACCTGGCCGCTGATCGCGCTCGCTGCGCTGTCCGCCGTTGGCGGCCTGCTGCTGGCCAGTGACTGGATCAGCGAGTGGCTCGAGCCGGTCACCGGTCACGCCGAGCACCACGAGCTCGAGATCCCGGCGATCGTCCTGACGCTCATCATCACGGCTGTCGTCGCCATCGGTGTCGCGGGCGCGGCGTTCTTCTACAACCGCGAGCCGATCGCCGCCGAGATGCCCGCCGACAGCTCGGTCTCGATCTTCGCGCGCGCCGGTCGCCACGAGCTCTACGGCAACGAGCTCAACGACACCGTCGTCGTACGCCCGACACGTCACCTCACCCGGTTCCTGGTGTGGTTCGACGGCAAGGGCGTCGATGGCTTCGTGACCGGTGTGGCCGACCGGCTCGGAGACACCTCACAGTTCCTGCGCAAGCCGCAGACCGGTTATGTCCGTTCGTACGCACTCACGATGTTCGGCGGCGTTGCCGTCCTCGTCCTTGCCCTCCTGGCGGTGACCCTCGCATGATCCTCTCGATCCTCGCCGCGACTCCGATCGCGGGAGCGGTGATCCTCGCCCTCCTGCCCCGTGAGTCAGCACCGCACCACCGGGCCAAGTACGTCGCGCTCGGCGTCTCGCTCCTCACGCTCGCCCTGTCGCTCGTCGTCATGGCGAAGTTCGACCAGGACGCCGGCGGCTACCAGCTGACCGAGAAGCACGAGTGGATCAAGGTCTTCGGCGCCTACTACTCCCTCGGCGTCAACGGCATCGGCATCACGCTGATCCTGCTGACCACCGTCCTGGCCCCGATCGTCATCCTCGCGGCGTGGGGTGACCGGCTGCCCGAGCCCCGCAACACGAATGCGTACTTCGCCTGGATGCTCGCGGTCGAGGGCCTCGCGATCGGCGCGTTCGCGGCGACCGACGCCTTCTTGTTCTACGTCCTGTTCGAGGCGACCCTGATCCCGCTCTACTTCCTGATCGGCTCGTTCGGCGGGCCCAGCCGGTCGTACGCCGCGGTCAAGTTCCTGATCTACAACCTTGTCGGCGGCTTGCTGATGCTGGCCTCGATCGTCGGCCTGTACGTCATCAGTGCCCGGCAGGGCGATGCGTCGTTCCTCCTGAGCGACCTGCAGAACCTCGACTTCAGCACCAACACCGAACGCCTGCTGTTCCTCGGCTTCATGGCGGCGTTCGCGATCAAGGCGCCGCTGTGGCCCCTGCACACGTGGCTCCCGGATGCCGCGGGCCAGGCCACGCCGGGCACGTCGGTGCTGATGGTCAGTGTGATCGACAAGATCGGCACGTTCGGCATGATCCGCTGGTGCCTCGGGCTGTTCCCCGGTGCGTCGGACTGGGCCAGTCCCGTCGTCATCGTGCTCGCGGTCATCAGCATCCTCTACGGCGCGCTGCTGGCGGTCGGTCAGGACGACATCCGCCGGCTCATCGCGTTCACCTCGGTGTCGCACTTCGGCTTCATCATCCTGGGCATCTTCGCGTTCACGACGACGTCGCTCGCCGGCTCGACGCTCTACATGTTCAACCACGGCCTCTCGACGGCTGCGCTGTTCCTCGTCACGGGCATGATGATCGCCCGACGTGGCTCGGCGAAGATCTCCGACTTCGGCGGCGTCCAGAAGATCGCCCCGATCATGTCGGGCGTCCTGCTCGTCGCAGGCCTGTCGAGCCTCTCGCTGCCGGGCCTCGCGCCGTTTATCTCGGAGTTCCTGGTGCTCGCCGGCACGTTCACGCAATCGATCCCGGCGGCGGCGTTCGCGACCCTCGGCATCGTGCTGGCGGCGCTCTACATCCTGATCATGTACCAACGCGTCATGACCGGACCGCTCAAGGCCGGCAACGAGGGCGTGAGCGATCTCGACCATCGCGAGATGGCGTCGCTGACCCCCGCGATCATCCTGATCGTCGGCCTCGGCTTCTTCCCGCAGCCGCTGCTCAACGTCATCAACCCCGCGATCGACGAGGTGGTCAGCCACGTCGGCAAGGGTGACCCGGCGCCCAAGACACCGGTGATCGCTCAATCAGCCACGCAGGAAGGAGGCCACGAATGATCGACATGCTTGCATCCGCGACCGACCTGCCTCCGATCTCCGCCCCGGACATCGAGTACGCCCTGCTGGCGCCGCTGTTCATCATCTCCGGTGCCGCCGTGCTCGGCGTCATCGTGGAGGCGTTCTGGCCCCGCACGACCCGCTTCGTGGTCCAGGCCGCGATCGCGGTCATCGGCATCGTCGCGGCATTCGCCGACACGGTCTGGGTCTTCCAGGACCTCCACAAGGTGGACAGCTCGGTCCTCGCCCGCGGCAAGATCGGCGCCGAGGGTGCCCTGGCGATCGACGGCCCCGGCGTCTTCGCGTGGGGCATCCTGCTGATCTTCGGGCTCCTCAGCATGCTGCTGTTCGCCGAGCGCCGCCTCGAGGGCGGGCTCAGCGGGTTCACGGGCCGGGCCGCCGACGCGCCGGGTTCGGCCGCCGAGGCCGAGGCGATCAAGCATCGTGTCGAGCACACCGAGGTCTTCCCGCTCGCGCTGTTCGCCCTCGTCGGCATGATGCTCTTCGCGTCGTCCAACGACCTGCTGACGATGTTCGTGGCCCTCGAGGTCCTGAGCCTCCCGCTCTATCTGCTCTGTGGCCTCGCCCGTCGTCGCCGGCTCATGAGCCAGGAGGCCGCGCTCAAGTACTTCCTCCTGGGCGCGTTCTCGTCGGTGTTCTTCCTCTACGGCATCGCGCTGACGTACGGCTATGCCGGTAGCTTCAAGCTCTCCGACATCGACATCGCCGTCACCAACCGCACGGGCGGCGAGAACATGCTGCTCGCTGCCACCGCGCTCATCGCGGTCGGTCTGCTGTTCAAGATCGGCGCCGTGCCGTTCCACACCTGGACGCCAGACGTCTACCAGGGCGCCCCGACCTCGGTCACCGCGTTCATGGCGGCCGGCACCAAGGCCGCGGCGTTCCTCGCCCTGCTGCGGGTGTTCTTCGTGGCGTTCGGTGGCTCCTCGTGGGATTGGCGGCCGATCATCGTCGCGATCGCGATCATCACGATGTTCCTCGGCGCGGTCGTGTCGATCTCGCAGACCGACGTCAAGCGCATGCTGGCCTACTCCTCGATCGCCCACGCGGGCTTCCTGCTGGTCGGCTTCACCGGCGCCTACATCGGCACGAGCGACTCCTCGCGAGTCACCTCGACCTCGAGCATCCTGTTCTACCTGACGGTCTACGGCGTCTCCTCGATCGGCGCGTTCGCGGTCGTGACCCTCGTCCGCGACTCCGGTGGCGAGACGACCCACCTGTCGAAGTGGGCCGGCCTCGGCAAGACGTCGCCGGTGCTCGCGGGCTCGTTCGCGCTGTTCATGCTGTCGTTCGCCGGCATCCCGCTCACGGGTGGCTTCATCGGCAAGTGGACGGTCTTCAGCGCGGCATGGTCCGGTGGCTACTGGTGGCTGGTCGTGATCGGCGTGCTCGTGAGTGCGCTCGCCGCCTACTTCTACGTCCGGGTCATCGTGCTGATGTTCTTCACCGATCCGGTCGGCGAAGGGCCGACCGTTGCGGTGCCGAGCGTCCTGACCACCGGGGTGCTCGCCGTGGCTGTGATCGCCACGCTGGGACTCGGTATCATTCCGGGACCGGTGCTCGATCTCGCGCAGCATGCGGGCGCCTTCGTGCGCTGATCCGTTCCCCAAGGAGTTCTGCGTGTCCCGTCTGGGTGTCTCGTTCACCGACCCCGCCCTGGAGTCGCGCGTCCTGGTGGGGGTCGAACAGGTCGAGAAGCAGCTCCTCGCCGCCGTCGACAGCCCGGAGAAGTTCGTCGCCGAAGCCGCAGCTCACCTGCTCAACGCCGGAGGAAAGCGCTTCCGGCCGCTGCTGGTGATGCTCAGCGCGGAGTTCGGCGAGTCCGCCAATCCCGACGTCGTACGTTCTGCGGTGGTTGTCGAGCTCACGCACCTGGCGACGCTCTATCACGACGACGTCATGGACGAGGCGGACAAGCGCCGCGGTGCGCCGAGCGCCAACGCGCGTTGGGACAACTCGGTCGCGATCCTGGTCGGCGACTACCTGTTCGCGCAGGCCTCAGATCTGGTGTCGGACCTCGGCCCCGAGGCCGTACGCATCCAGGCGCGGACGTTCTCCCGGCTTGTCAAGGGCCAGATCCGCGAGACCCTCGGCCCGTCCGAGGACGATGACGCCCTGGCCCACTACCTGTCAGTCGTCGCGGACAAGACCGGGTCGCTGATCGCCACGGCGGCGCTGTTCGGCGCCAAGATGGCCGGAGCCCCGGTCGACGTGCAGGAGACGCTCAGCGAGTTCGGCGAGCGGATCGGCGCGGCATTCCAGCTCAGCGACGACATCATCGACATCGCCAGCGAGACCGGCGACTCGGGCAAGACCCCGGGCACTGACCTGCGCGAGGGCGTCCCCACGCTGCCGACGCTCATCGCGCTCCGGTCGACCGACGCCGAGAGCGAGCGGCTCCGGTCCCTGCTGGCCAAGCCGTTGACCGACGACGTCGAGCTCGACGAGGCCCTCCGGCTGCTGCGCGTGCATCCCGCGATGAACGAGGCCCGCGCCTACGTCCAGGCCGAGGCCGACGCCGCGAGCGCCCTGCTCGCCAAGCTGCCCGATGTGCCGGCCCGCGAGGCACTGCAAGCCCTCTGCGACACCGTCGCCAACCGGCTGGGCTGAACCGGCCGCAGGCCGACTAGATGCAGGCCGGCTCTGGCCGGGCACCGCGGCGGCGGCTGGTGATCGCGTCGATCGTGAAGATCACGAGCGCGAGCCACACCAGGATGAAGCCGATCCACCGCTCGGTGGTCATGGTCTCGTCGAAGATCGTCAGGCCGGTGATGAACTGGATGATCGGGCCGAGGTACTGCAGGATCCCGATCGTCGTCAGCGTCAGCCGGGTGGCTGCGGCGCCGAACAGCAGCAGAGGGATCGCGGTGACCACGCCGGTGCCGATCAGCAGGGCGGTATTGCCCGGACTGTCATGACCGAACGTCAGGGCGCCGCGTACCTGGAGCACGACGAGGAAGGCGACCGCGACGGGGAACAGGATCGCCGTCTCCATCCCGAGCCCCTCGAACGCGCCGAGGTTGGCCTTCTTCTTGAGGAATCCGTACGTCGCGAACGAGAACGCGACCAGCAGCGCGATCCACGGCAGCCGGCCGTACCCGACCGACAGCACGACGACCGCCAGGGCGCCGATCCCGATGGCTCCCCACTGTGCGGGTCGGAGCGTCTCCTTGAGCACGAAGACGCCGAGCAGCACCGTGACGAGCGGGTTGATGAAGTAGCCCAGCGACGTCTCGACGACGTGCCCGTTGGTGACGCCGTAGATGAAGCCGCCCCAGTTGAGCGCGATCGTGATCGACGCAAACGTCAGGATCACCATGAGGCGGCGGTCATGGGCGATGGCGATGAACTTCGACCACTTGCCCATCGCAGTGATCGACACGAGGACGAACACCATCGACCAGACGAACCGGTGGGCGAGGATCTCCAGCGAGCTCGCCGGTTCGAGCAACGGCCAGTAGAGCGGGAAGAAGCCCCAACACAGGTAGGCGGCGACTCCAAGGGCCACACCGCTCTTGGAGTCGTTCACCAGACGAGAGTACGCCCGTGGGAGGTCTTCCTCAGGCCGTCGTGGCCACGGCGCGAAAGGTTGGCCGGAATTCGGCGAAGTCTGACCGGCGGGGCACCATAGCCTCATGGCTGAACAACCGCGGTGGTTCACCGAGACCAAGGACGGCCACTCTGAGTGGTACGTCGAACGCTTTCGCACGATGGCGGCTGAGGGCGCCGACCTCGGGGGTGAGGCGCGCCTGATCGACGCGATCGTTGCGCCCGGCTCCCGAATCCTTGACGCCGGGTGTGGGCCGGGCCGGGTCGGCGCCGTATTGCACGAGCGCGGGCACACTGTCGTCGGGGTCGACGCGGATCCGGTGCTGATCGCCGCTGCGAACGAGGACCATCCCGGACCGCGCTGGCTCGTCTCGGACCTGAGTCAGCTCGACCTCGCCGAAGAGCTGTTCGACGTCGCGGTGGTTGCCGGCAACGTCATGGTGTTCGTCGCCCCTGGCACGGAACCCGAGGTGCTGGCCCGGCTTCGGGCCCATGTCCGCACGGGTGGCCGGATCGTGCTGGGATTCGCGCTCGACCGGGGCTACGACATCGACCGGTTCGACGCTGACATTGCGTCCGCCGGGCTTGTGCTGGAGCAGCGCTTCGCGACGTGGGACCTGGTGCCGTTCAGCGACGATGCCGAGTTTGCGGTCACGTTCCTGCGCGTGCCCTGACGCCCGGCCGTTTGGCGCGGGATGGGCTAGCGTCGGAGCATGCTCGCCGCTGGGCGTTTCGAGTCGTACGGGCCGTCGCACCTCACTGTCCTGGCAATCTTCGCAGTCGGCATCGTCGTGGCGGTGCTGGCGGGTCGTCGGCTGCGGGGGACTGCGCAGGAACAACCGGTCAGGCGTACGTTCGCCGTCGCGATCGTCGCGATCGCCCTGCCGCTCCAGATCCTGCAGTTCACTCCGGACGAGTGGGACCTACAGACGTCCCTGCCGTTCCAGCTGTGCGACTTCGGCTGGGTGTTCGCGGTCCACGCCCTGTGGACCCGCAACCGGCTCAGCGCGACCATCACCTACCTGTGGGGCATCACCCTCACGACCCAGGGCATCTTCACTCCCGACCTCGCCTCGGACTTCCCCGAGGCCAGGTTCCTGATGTTCTGGGGCATGCACCTGCTGATCGTCTGGGCCTCGTTCTTCCTGGTGCTCGGCCTGCGGATCCTGCCGACTTGGCACACGTACCGGCAGACCATCGCGATCACGCTGGCCTGGGCTGTCAGCGCGTACGTGTTCAACGTCATCGCCGACACCAACTACGGTTACCTCAACCGGCTGCCCAAGAGCTCGTCGCTGCTGGACTACCTCGGACCGTGGCCGCTGTACGTCGTCCTCGAGATCGCGATCGTCGCAGTCGTGTGGGCGCTGCTGACCTGGCCGTGGGTGCGGGAGCGGCAAGACGTACCTAGAGGCAGACGGGTGCCGCCGCCCCACTAGTTCCCTCGAGCTTGCGGCGGTTCAGGGTCGCCAGCGGTGGTTGCGTTTCCAGGTGTCGGATCCGGGTGGCCGGTATTCGGGGTGGCCGTCGACCGGTGACATTCGGATGGCCCAGTCTTTGTCGTGGACGGTGCGGTGGTGGAAGGGGCAGATCAGGACGCCGTCGTCGAGTGTGGTGTCTGATCCGTCGGCCCATCTGGTGCGCCAGTGGTGGGCTTCGCACCATTCGGGTGGCCTGTCGCAGCTGGGGAAGGTGCAGCCGCCGTCACGGTTGTCCAGGGCTTGGCGTTGGGTCTTGGTGAAGACGCGTTGCTCATGTCCGTGATCCAACGGGAGCGATTTGCCGTTGAACACCTGCGGGATCATGCCGAGCCGGCAGGCCATCTGCCGGGCCTGGCCGGCGGAGATCCGGGTGCCGGTGGACAAGGTGGCGGGTTTGATGCCGGCGACGAGGGTGTCGTAGTCGAAGCGGACCATGAGGGTGGCGCCGAGTCCGCCTTTGCCGGGCAGGGTGTCGCCGGGCAGGTGGTTGCAGAGTTCGGCGAATCCCATGCCGAGGCGGTGCCGGTATTCCAGGTCTTTGTCGTAGTAGGACTCCGCGGCCGGTGTGTGGTCGTGGAGGTGGTCGCGGCGGGGTGCGCTGATGGCTTCGATCGCAGTCTTGAGCAT
>NZ_JBFUFH010000009.1:0-64161 GCF_056403535.1 Aeromicrobium sp. P2_G6
GGCCGACGGCTGGGCCTATGCCCGCTTCTACGACTCAGAAACCGAACGCCGCGCAGCACTGCCCAGCTGGATCCACTTCTACAATCACCACAGGATCCACTCCGCCATCAGCGGCACGCCCATCAGCAGACTCAACAACCTGCCTGGACATCACAGCTAGTCGACGATTCGCCGGACGATCTCGCTGATCAGCGGCTCCGACAGCAGCACGTGGTCGGCGGCGGGACCCAGCGGGATGAAGCTGTCGGCGCTGGTCACCCGCACGATGCGACCCGTGTGCCCCCCGTCGACGAGCGCGGTGATGATCGACTCGGAGACGCCGCCGCTTCGGCGGGTCTCGTCGACGACCACGACCCGGTCAAAGCCGGCAGCCGTGCGCAGCAGCTCCTCGTGCGGCAGCGGCGAGAGCCACTGCAGGTCGAGCACGGTGCAGCCGATGCCGCCCGATGCCAGACCGGCTGCCGCACGCAGGCTCATGCGTACGCCGTTGCCGAACGTCACGAGCAGGACGTCGCGTCCCTCGCCATACGTGCGCACGCGGCCGAGCTCTGCCGTGGACTCGGCCGGCCACGCAGCCGGCGGAGCGTACGTGCCGGTCCAGCCGCCGTCGCCGTCCTGCAGGTCGCGCTGGTGATAGAGCGCGATGGGCTCGAGGTAGACGCAGACCCGTCCCTCGCCGGCCAGCGCCAGGCACTCCCGGAGCAGCTGCGGCGCGCTCGCCGGATGACTCGGCACGGCCAGCACCAGCCCCGGTATGTCGCGGAGCACCGCGACCGAGTTGTCGTTGTGGAAGTGGCCACCGAAGCCCTTCTGGTACGCCAGCCCGGCGACCCGCACGACCATGCCGTTCTGGTACTGGCCGCTGGAGAAGAAGCGCAGCGTTGCTGCCTCACCTCGGAGCTGGTCCTCGGCGTTGTGCAGGTAGGCGAGGTACTGGATCTCCGGGATCGGCAGGAAGCCGGCGAGTGCCGAGCCCAGCGCCGTCCCTAGGATCGTCTGCTCGTCCAGCAACGTGTCGAAGACCCGTCCCGCGCCGAACGCCTTGCGCAGGCCGCGCGTCACTCCGTAGACGCCGCCCTTGCGACCGATGTCCTGGCCGAACACCAACGCCTCGGGGTGCGCCGCGAGCGCGTCCTTGAGCGTGGCGTTGACGCTCTGCGCCAGCGTCAGCGGCCCCTCGTCCTCCGGAAGCTTCCCGCCGAAGACGGCCAGCCGCTGCTCGGCCGGCGCGAGGACATCGACTCGCCTGCGGCGGGCCGTGATCGGATCGGCGATCAGCTCGGGGTCATCGAGCCGCCGGGCACCGGCCAGGGCCTTGGCCCGCTGCATCACCGTCGCCCGCGCGTCCTCGTAGCGGGCGAGTGCCGTCTCCGGCGTCAGCACGCCGGCGTCGATCAACAGCCCGGCGGTGGCGAGCACGGGATCGCGGTCGTAGTCGTCCTCGATCTCGCGGCGTGACCGATAGGCGATCTCGGCATCCGAACCGGCGTGCCCCATGAACCTCACGGTGCGCAGGTGCAGGATCGCCGGTCGCCGCCCGGACCGCACCCGGTCGACCAGGTGCGCCGCCGTCGCCAGCAGCTCGTCCGGTCGGGTGCCGTCCACCGCGGCGTACTCGATGCCGGGCCACGATGTCAGCGAGCGCTCGACCCAGCCGGCCGGCGACTTGGTGCTGATGCCGATGCCGTTGTCCTCACAGACGTACAGGATCGGCAGGGGCGCCCCCTGGTGTGCGCAGTAGGCCGAGGCGTTGAGAGCTCCGACGGCTGTGGAGTGGTTGGCCGAGGCGTCCCCGAAGCTGCACACGACGACCGAGTCGAGCGGCCACGGTGGTACGACCTCGGACCGAGGCGCCCGGCCAAGCGCGAACGCCAGCCCGAACGCCCGAGGCAGGTGCGAGCCGATCGTCGAGGTCTGCGGGATGACGTTGAGTGCGGCGTTGCCGAAGACCTTGTGCCGGCCGCCCGAGATCGGGTCGCTCGTCGAGGCGATTGCTCCGTTCAGGACGTCATCGATCGCGGTCGAGCCGGGCACCTGGGCCGCACGCGCCGCGTAGAACCCGCCGGACCGGTAGTGCAGCAGCGCGGGGTCCGTCGGCCGCAACGCCATCGCCACCGCGGCATTGCTCTCATGGCCGGCCGAGCCGATCGTGTAGAACGCCTCCCCATCGGTCTGCAGCCAACGGATTGCGAAGTCGAGGTGGCGGCTCTGGAGCTGCGCGTCGAAGTACGCCAGCATGGCCTCGGGGTCCGGCAGAGACGCGTGCATGTCCGGGCGAGCGGGCCATTCACGCAACCGCCGGACGACATGATCGTCGATCGACTCGGGCATGCTTCAACGTATCGCGCGGGCGGGTCGGCTGGACGCAGGGAGTCCCTCGGCCAGCAGCGTATTCGTTGCGGTTCCAGCGATCCCGGGTCACGATCGAGGTATGAGCAGCGAGCATTGGCAGCCCAGCCTCCGGTCGTGGGTCATCGGTGCCGTGCTCTCGCTCGCGGCATTCGGCGCGTTCGCCATGTCGGAAGGACTGGCCTCCGGGTTCCAGCTCCTCGCGCTCATCCTGCTGCTCGATGCCCTGGTGATCGCGATCTTCGCCTTCATCCACCGGGTGAAGTGATCCGATCGGGCTCTTCCCAGCGCCGCGAACCAGGCGCATGATCGACACGGGAGGGTACGACCAGGAGGTACCCATGTCCACATCGTCACAGAACATCGACACACCGCACGAGACCCGTCCGTTCCAGGCTCATGGCCACATGGACGTCGTCACCCTGGGTGACTTCACCCTCGGGCGCGGTACGTTCGAGCCCGGCTGGCGCTGGTCCGAGGACGTCAAGCCGATCGCCGGCACCGACTCCTGTCAGACCCGGCACACCGGGTTCTGCCTGTCAGGACGCATGACCGTACGGACCGACGACGGGACCGAGGTCACGATGGGTCCCGGCGACGTCGTCGTGATCGAGCCGGGCCACGACGCCTGGACCGAGGGTGACGAGCCGTGCGTGTTCCTGGACACCGGCATCGCGGCGTACGCACTTCCCAGCTGACCCACGACACCGACCCGAGTCCGCCCTCAGCGAACACGGTCCTCCCCGCGGAATGACACCCCCGCGGAAACAGTTGAGCCCATCAGACTCAACTCCGAGGAGAGACCCGTGAGCACACTCCAGAAGTTTCCCGTGCTGGCACTCGAGGACGTCGTCGTCCTGCCCGGCATGGTCGTCCCCATCGAGCTCGACGACGCCGCCCGCGCCGCCGTCGATGCCGCCCGCACCAGCAACGACGACCGGCTGCTGGTTGCCCCCCGCCTCGAGGACCGCTACGCGACGCACGGCGTGATCGCGACGATCCAGCAGGTCGGTCGCCTTCCCGGCGGCGGACCCGGCGCCGTGATCCAGGCCGAGCAGCGCGCGCACATCCAAGGTGGCGTCACCGGACCCGGCGCAGCGCTCTGGGTCGAGGCCGAGCTGATCGAGGACGAGCCGGTCACCGACAACGCACGCGAGCTGGCCGGCGACTACAAGGGCCTGCTCGTGACGATCCTGCAGAAGCGCAACGCGTGGCAGGTCATCGACTCGGTGCAGCGCCTGACCGACCCCAGCGCGCTCGCGGACACCGCGGGCTATGCGTCATACCTCGACCTGGAGCAGAAGCGTGAGCTCCTCGAGACCCCCGAGGTCGAGCTGCGCCTCACCCTGCTGATCGAGTGGGCCCGCGCCTACCTCGCCGAGAGCGAGGTCAACGAGAAGATCTCCGAGTCGGTCCAGGAGAGCATCGACAAGAACCAGCGTGAGTTCGTCCTGCGCCAGCAGCTCGCCGCGATCCGCAAGGAGCTCGGCGACGACGAGCCCGAGGGGACGCAGGACTACCGCGCCCGCGTCGAGGAGGCAGACCTGCCGGACGACGTCCGCAAGGCCGCCCTGCGTGAGGTCGGCAAGCTCGAGCGCGGCAGCGACCAGAACCCCGAGTCGGGCTACATCCGCACGTGGCTCGACACGGTGCTCGAGCTTCCGTGGGGCGTCAAGACCGAGGACAACGCCGACATCAAGGGTGCCCGTGAGGTGCTCGATGCCGACCACCACGGCCTCGACGACGTCAAGGACCGCATCGTGGAGTACCTCGCCGTCCGCGCGCGCCGCAGCGAGCGTGGCCTCGAGGTCGTCGGCGGACGCGGTTCAGGTGCCGTGATGGCGCTCGTCGGCCCTCCCGGTGTCGGCAAGACGTCGCTCGGCGAGAGCGTCGCCCGTGCACTCGGCCGCAACTTCGTTCGCGTCGCCCTCGGCGGCGTGCGCGACGAGGCCGAGATCCGCGGCCACCGTCGTACGTACGTGGGTGCCCTGCCGGGCCGACTGGTCCGCGCGATCAGCGAGGCCGGCTCGATGAACCCCGTCGTCCTGCTCGACGAGATCGACAAGGTCGGCGCCGACTACCGCGGCGACCCCGCGGCGGCGCTGCTCGAGGTGCTCGACCCGGCGCAGAACCACACGTTCCGCGACCACTACCTCGACCTCGACCTGGACCTGTCGGACGTGCTGTTCCTGGCAACCGCCAACGTCATCGAGCAGATCCCGCAGCCGCTGCTCGACCGCATGGAGCTCGTGCAGCTCGACGGCTACACCGAGGACGACAAGGTCGCGATCGCGCGTACGTACCTCGCGCCGCGTCAGCTCGAGCGGGCTGCGCTCACGGCCGACGAGGTCGAGATCACGGATGGAGCGCTGCGCGAGATCGCCGCGTCGTACACCCGTGAGGCCGGCGTGCGCCAGATGGAGCGACTGCTCGCCAAGGTGTTCCGCAAGGTCACGACCAAGCTGGCCGACCCGGAGGTCGCCAAGCCCGTCGTCGTCGACGAGAAGACCCTCGTCGACTATGTCGGCCGGCCACGGTTCACTCCCGAGTCGGAGGAGCGCACGGCGGTGCCGGGCGTCTCGACCGGCCTCGCGGTGACCGGTCTGGGCGGCGACGTGCTGTTCATCGAGGCCAGTGCGTACGACGGCGACCGCAGCCTCGCGATCACCGGGCAGCTGGGCGACGTCATGAAGGAGTCGGCGCAGATCGCGCTGTCCTACGTACGCTCGCACGCCGACGTGATCGGCATCGACCCGGCGACACTCGAGCGGGCGATCCACCTGCACGTGCCGGCTGGAGCGGTGCCCAAGGACGGTCCGTCCGCCGGCGTCACGATGGTCACGGCGTTGACGTCGCTGGCTCTCGGGCGCAACGTCCGGGCCGACGTGGGCATGACCGGCGAGGTCACCCTCAACGGTCGGGTCCTGCCGATCGGTGGCGTCAAGCAGAAGCTCATGGCGGCGCAGCGAGCCGGTCTCAAGACCGTCTTCATCCCGGCGCGCAACGAGGTCGACCTGGTCGACGTGCCCGAGGACGTCCTCGCGGAGCTCGACGTACGACCGGTGGCAGACGTCGCCGAGATCCTGGCACTGGCACTCGAGCCGGTCGTCGGGGTCGGAGCCACGGTCGCCGCCTAGGCAACACGCAGCACGTTGGGCCCATCGAAACACGCCGTTTCGATGGGCCCAACGCCTACCGTGAGACCGTGGTCGTCAGCCGAAGTCGTCGCGCCCGGGCAGCCCGCCGCCGCGCGGGCCGGGTGGCACGCGCCGACAACGACCTGACACCGGTCGAGTGGATCGCCATCCGTGAGGCCTGGGCGGGCTGTGCCTACTGTGGTGCGACTGATCGCTCGCTGCAACGCGACTGCGTGCTGCCGATCTCGCGCGGCGGTCGCTACACCCTGGACAACGTCGTGCCGGCGTGCGGCTCGTGCAACGCCAGCAAGAACAACGACGAGGTGACGAGCTGGCTTCGGCGCAAGAAGCTCGACGAGCGCGCGTTCCTCCTGCGCCACCGTGAGGTCGTCGTCCTGCTGACACCGATCCCCTGACCGGGCCATCTACCTGCACAAATGACTTGCCGTTTCGGTGGGCCAACGAGCAATTGTTTTCCTCTGCATGGGTACGGTGTGTTGTAGAGCACACAGAGGCAGGTGGCGATGACGGCGTCGAAGTCGACCGAAGAGCTCGTGCGTGTCGTCATACGTTTCGCCGGTGACTCCGGCGACGGCATGCAGCTGACCGGTGACCGTTTCACGCAGGAGACTGCCGACTTCGGCAACGACCTGTCCACGCTGCCCAACTTCCCTGCCGAGATCCGGGCACCAGCCGGCACGCTGCCCGGTGTCTCGTCGTTCCAGATCCACTTCGCCGACTACGACATCCTCACGCCGGGAGATCACCCCGACGTGCTCGTCGCGATGAACCCGGCAGCCCTCAAGGCCAACATCGGCGACCTCCAGGCCGGCGGCACCGCGATCGTCGACGCCCACGAGTTCACCCCTCGCAACCTCAAGCGCGTCGGCTACGAGACCAACCCGCTCGAGGACGGTTCCCTGAGCGACTACCAGCTGCACGCGATCGACCTGACCGGCCTGACCGTCGGCGCGGTCGAGGAGTTCGGCCTGTCGCGCAAGGACGCCTCGCGCGCCAAGAACATGTTCGCCCTCGGCCTCGTCAGCTGGATGTTCGGCCGGCCGATCGACGGAAGCATCGCGTTCCTCGGCAAGAAGTTCGCAGGGGCTCCCGACATCCGCGACGCCAACATCGCGGCACTGCGCACGGGCTACAACTACGGCGAGACGACCGAGTCGTTCGCCGTCTCGTATGTCATCAAGCCGGCCGTGATCCCGTCCGGCCGCTACCGCAACATCACCGGCAACACCGCGCTGTCCTACGGCATCGTCGCCGCCGGGCAGCTGTCGGGCCTGCAGGTCTTCCTCGGCGCCTACCCCATCACCCCGGCGTCCGACATCCTCCACGAGCTGTCCAAGCACAAGGCGTTCGGCGTCACGACGTTCCAGGCCGAGGACGAGATCGCCGGCATCGGTGCAGCGCTCGGCGCAAGCTTCGCCGGCTCGCTCGGTGTCACGACGACGTCCGGACCTGGGCTTTCGCTCAAGGGCGAGACGCTCGGCCTGGCGGTCATGCTCGAGGTCCCGCTCATCGTCGTCGACGTGCAGCGCGGCGGCCCGTCGACCGGACTGCCGACCAAGACCGAGCAGTCCGACTTGTTGCAGGCCATCAACGGTCGCAACGGCGAAGCCCCGCTGCCGGTCATCGCGCCGCAGTCACCATCCGACTGCTTCGACGCGGCTCTCGAGGCAGCACGCATCGCCGTGACCTACCGGACCCCCGTGATCCTGCTGTCCGACGGCTACCTCGCCAACGGGTCCGAACCGTGGAGCCTGCCCGACGTCGAGACGCTGGCCCGGATCGAGCCGAACTTCGCGACAGCGGACCCCGACACGGCCTTCCTGCCGTACGCCCGCGACCCGCAGACCCTCGCCCGTCCTTGGGCTCCGCCCGGTGTCGCAGGACTCGAGCACCGCATCGGTGGCCTGGAGAAGGCCGACGGCACGGGCGACATCTCGTACGACCCGGCCAACCACGATCTCATGGTCCACCTGCGCCAGGCCAAGATCGACGGCATCGCGGCCACGATCCCCGAGATCGAGGTCGACGATCCCGACGGGCACGCCAAGATCCTCGTGATCGGCTGGGGCTCGACCTACGGCCCGATCGGCGCCGGCTGCCGTCGGGCCCGCGTCGCCGGTCACCGCATCGCCCAGGCGCACCTGCGACACCTCAACCCATTCCCCGCCAACCTCGGTGAGGTCCTCGCGGCGTACGACCGGGTGATCGTGCCGGAGATGAACCTCGGCCAGCTCCGGGGCCTGCTGCGCGCCAAGTACCTCGTCGACGCCGAGGGCTACAACGCCGTGCGCGGCATGCCGTTCGGTGCCGCCGAGCTCGGCAAGCACTTCATCGAGCTGTGCATCAAGGAGGGCGAATGACCACGGTTGACCTCGGGATGCCCCAGGGCCACGGGCTGGAGGGCGTACCCACCGCAGACGAGCCCCAGTCCCGCAAGGAGTTCGCGTCGGACCAGGAGGTCCGGTGGTGCCCCGGATGTGGTGACTACGCGATCCTCGCGGCCGTGCAGGGCTTCATGCCCGAGCTCGGGCTGCGCCGCGAGAACATCGTCTTCATCTCCGGCATCGGCTGTGCCGCCCGCTTCCCCTACTACCTCGACACGTACGGCATGCACTCGATCCACGGCCGCGCACCGGCGATCGCGACCGGCATCGCGACCACCCGCTCTGACCTCAGCGTGTGGGTCGTGACCGGTGACGGCGACGCGCTGTCGATCGGCGGCAACCACCTGATCCACGCGCTGCGGCGCAACGTCAACATGACGATCCTGCTGTTCAACAACCGGATCTACGGGCTGACCAAGGGGCAGTACTCCCCTACGTCCGAGCCCGGCAAGGTCACCAAGTCGACGCCCTACGGATCGATCGACGCACCGCTCAACCCGCTGTCGCTCGCGCTCGGCGCCGAGGCCACGTTCGTGGCCCGCACGATCGACTCCGACCGCAAGCACCTCACGACGGTCCTGTCGGCAGCGGCGCGCCACCGTGGCACCTCGCTGGTCGAGATCTACCAGAACTGCCCGATCTTCAACGACGGTGCTTTCGACGCGGTCAAGGACCCCGAGACCCGCGACGAGGCGATCATTCCGCTCGTGCACGGCGAGCCGATCCGGTTCGGCGCCGAGGGCCGGCTCGGCGTCGTACGTGCGGCCGGCGGCGGGGTCGAGATCGTCGGGATCGACGACTCCAACGCGGCCGACGTCCTCGTTCACGACGCGCACGAGCCGGACGCCACCACGGCGTTTGCGCTGTCGCGGATCACCGACAGCGGCGTCGTCCACCGCGCTCCGATCGGCATCTTCCGTCAGGTCGAGCGGCCGACGTACGACGACCTGAGCCGCGAGCAGGCCGAGCTCGCCGGCGAGACACCGTCACTGCAGGACCTGCTCGACGGCCCCGACGCCTGGACCGTGGCCTGAACCCTAGGTGGTTGAGGTGCGGAGCGAAGCGGAGCCTCGAAACCACCGCTGATTTCGAGGCTTCGGCCGCGGGCGGCCTTCGCACCTCAATCAGCTGATCAGAGGGCGGCGTAGGCGGGCTTGATGACGTCGTTGATGATCGCAAGGCGCTGGTCGAACGGCAGGAACGCGCTCTTCATGGCGTTGATCGTGAACCAGCGCAGGTCGCTGATGTCATAGCCGAACGCGTCGACCAGGAGCTGGAACTCGCGGCTCATCGACGTACCGCTCATGAGCCGGTTGTCGCAGTTGACCGTCACGCGGAAGCCGAGGTCCTTGAGCTTGCCGATCGGGTGGTCCGCGATCGAGCGCATGTCGGGCACGGCGTTGGTCTGCAGGTTGGACGACGGGCACATCTCGAGCGGGATGCGTCGATCGCGGATGTAAGCCGCGAGGCGGCCCAGAACTGGTCCGCCCGGTGCGTCGAAGTCGATGTCGTCGACGATGCGTACGCCGTGACCGAGGCGCTCGGCGCCACACCGTTGGATGGCCTGCCAGATCGATGGCAGGCCGAATGCCTCACCGGCGTGGATCGTGAAGTGGGCGTTCTCGCGGCGGAGGTACTCGAACGCCTCGAGGTGCAGGATCGGAGGGAACCCGTCCTCGGCACCGGCGATGTCGAAGCCGGCAACGCCGCGATCGCGATACTCGACAGCAATCTCGGCGATCTCGAGGCCACGCTTGGCATGCCGCATCGCGGTGAGCAGCTGGCCCACGACGATCGGGTGGCCCAGGCCGGCGGCCTCCTCCTGGCCCTTGATGATGCCCGCCTGCACGGCCTCGACGGTCTCGGTGAGGGACAGCCCAGCAGACAAGTGCTGCTCGGGCGCCCAGCGGAGCTCGGCATAGACGCAACCATCGGCGGCCAGGTCGAGGACCGCCTCACGGGCGACGCGCGCCAGGTCCTCGGGCCGCTGCATCACTGCGACGGTGTGCACGAACGTCTCGAGATAGCGCGGGAGCGATCCGGAGCTGGACGCCTCCTCGAACCAGGCACCGAGCGACTCGGCATCGCCGGCCGGGAGGTCGTGGCCGATCTCGTCGGCGATCTCGACGATCGTGGCTGGTCGGACACCTCCGTCGAGGTGCTCGTGGAGGGCGACCTTGGGGGCCTTGGCGATCTGTTCGGAAGTGGCGCTCACAGGGGTCATCGTGTCATGGCGTCATCAGGAGCACGACGGTCTCCGCCACGCAGGCCGGCTTGTCCTTGCCCTTGATCTCGACCGTGTGCTGGAGCGTCGCGCGCTGACCCTTCTCGATCTCCTCGACCTCGAGGAGCTCGACCCGGTTGCGCACCTTGGAGCCCACGAGGACCGGCGAGACGAACCGGACCTTGTTGAGGCCGTAGTTGACCCGCGCGACGTCGCCCGCGAAGGCGTAGACCTGGGCGCCGAGGAACGGCAGCATCGACAGCGTGAGATAGCCGTGCGCCACGGTGGCGCCGAACGGCCCGTCGGCCGCCCGCTCCGGATCGACGTGGATCCACTGGCGGTCGCCCGTTGCGTCGGCGAAGAGGTCGATCCGCTCCTGCGTGATCGCCACCCACTCGCTGACACCGAGCTCTTCCCCGGCGGCCGCCGCGATCTCTTTGCTGTTGTTCAGGATGCGCATGTTGTCCAACCTAACGAATGCGGTCGATCACCACGGACGGCGCGTCCGCGGAGCCCGTTCCAATGTCGTACCCCCCGTCGAGCGCTGCAACCGCACGCTCGAATCGCTCAGGGGTGTCGGTCTGCAGGGTCAACAGGGGCTGACCTGCGGTGACCTGGTCGCCAGGCTTGGCGTGCATCACGACGCCCGCTGCCGCCTGCACCTGCTCACCCGGGCGGGATCGGCCCGCCCCCAGCCGCCAGGCCGCCACACCGACGCTTAGGGCGTCCAGACGCGTCAGCGTGCCCGAGGTGGGAGCCGTGATGACGTGGGTCTCCTTGGGCGTGGGCAGCGCGGCGTCAGGATTCCCGCCCTGTGCAGAGATCATCCGCTTCCAGACGTCCATCGCACGCCCTGAGGCGAGTACGTCCGCAGGATCCACGTCGTCCTTGCCGGCGGCGGCGAGCATCTCGCGGGCGAGCTCCACGGTCAGCTCGACGACATCAGCCGGACCCCCGCCCGCGAGCACCTCGACCGACTCGGCGACCTCGCAGGCGTTGCCAGCGGTCAGGCCCAGCGGCGTCGACATGTCAGTGAGCAGCGCGACGGTCGTGACGCCGGCATCGTTACCCAAGCTGACCATGGTCTCAGCCAATTCTTGAGCCTGATCTTTGCTCTTCATGAACGCGCCGGAGCCGACCTTGACGTCGAGCACCAGGGCGCCCGTGCCTTCAGCGATCTTCTTGCTCATGATCGAGCTGGCGATCAGCGGGATCGCCTCGACAGTGCCGGTCACATCTCGCAGGGCGTAGAGCTTCTTGTCGGCCGGGGCGAGGCCGGGGCCGGCGGCGCAGATCACGGCGCCGACGTCCTCGAGCTGCGCCATCATCTCGTCGTTGGTCAGGGCCGCGCGCCAGCCGGGGATCGCCTCGAGCTTGTCGAGCGTGCCGCCGGTGTGGCCGAGGCCCCGGCCCGACAGCTGCGGCACCGCCACTCCACACGCGGCGACCAACGGCGCGAGCGGCAGGGTGATCTTGTCGCCGACCCCACCTGTCGAGTGCTTGTCAGCGGTCTTCCACGACAGCGACGAGAAGTCCATGCGCTCGCCGCTGTCGATCATCGCCCCGGTCCACCGGCTGATCTCACGGCGGTTCATGCCGTTGAGCAGGATCGCCATCGCGAGCGCCGACATCTGCTCGTCGGCGACGACACCCCGGGTGTACGCGTCGACGACCCAGTCGATCTGCGCGTCGTCGAGCTCGTGCTTGTCCCGCTTGGCCGCAATCACTTCGACGGCATCGAACTTCTCGGTCATCCATGTCTCCTTCGGTCCGCTGGTTGAGGTGCGCAGGCCGCCCGCGGCCGAAGCCTCGAAACCAGCTCCTCGCCGATCCGGTGGTTTCGAGGCTTCGCTTCGCTCCGCACCTCAACCACCAGATGTCACGTCGATGCGCTCGAAGCCGCGCAGCACCCAGGTCGGGCGGCGCGGCGCCTCCCCCGCCAGCGTGAGACGAGGGAAGCGGTCGAGCAGGGTCTTCAGGCTGATCTGCAGCTCGAGCCGCGCAAGCGGCGCGCCGAGGCAGAAGTGCAGGCCCATGCCGAAACCGACATGGGGGTTCGGGTCGCGGCCCACGTCGAACGTGTCCGCGTCAGCGAACGCAGCGGCGTCGCGGTTGGCCGAGCCCATCAGGCAGGCGATCTTCTGGCCCGCCTTGATCGTCTCGCCGCACACCTTGACGTTCCTGGTGGCCGTACGCTCGAACAGCTGCAACGGCGCGTCGAACCGGATGAGCTCCTCGAGGGCCACGTCGACCGGAACCTCGCCCGACGTCACCCGAGCCAGCTGGTCGGGGTGGCTCAGCAGCGCATGGATGCCGTTGCCGAACACGTTGACAGACGCCTCGTGCCCCGCGTTGAGCAGCAGGACCACCGATGCGACGAGCTCGTCGTCGGTCAGCTTGGCTCCACGACCCCGCTCGGTGATCAGGTCGCTGATCAGGTCCTCGCCGAGGTTTTCGCGCCGGTCGGCGACCACCGCGCGTACGTAGTCGGAGAACGCCGTGCTGGCCTCGATCGCCTTGGCCCTGGTCACGGCATCGACGTTGGGCTCGTACATGTGCACGATGGCCTGCGACCAGGCCCGCAGGCGCACGTGGTCCTCGCGGGGTACGCCGAGCAGGTCGGCGATCACGTAGACGGGCATCGGCTCGGCGTAGTCACCGAGCACGTCGAAGCGGTCACCGAGGTCGTCGACCATGGATGCCGCGAGCTCTTCGATCCTGGGCCTCATGCGTTCGACGTGCCCGCGGCCAAACGCGCCGGCGACGAGCCGCCGCAGGCGTGTGTGCGCGGGTGGTTCGTTCTCCATCATCTGGTTGCGGTGGAGCGCGTTGAACGGCTCCATCTCGGACACCGGCTCCCAGTCGGTCCAGATCCGGCCGAACGCACGGTTGCGCAGGACCTGGCTGACCGACTCGTGCGTCGTCGCCAGCCACACACCCATCGGCTCGTGCCACAGCACCGGACCGGTCGCTCGCAGGGCCGCGAGCACCGGGTAGGGATCGCGCAGGAAGTCAGGGTTGCCGGGGTCGAGCTGAACCGCGTAACGCGTCAACGCTGGTCCAGGTCGTCAGCGCCGAAGGCGTCGGGCAGCACCTCGGTCATGGTCTTGATGCCGCTCGGCGTCATGAGCTGCATGTCGGGCCCGCCGTTCTCCCACAACAGCTGACGGCACCGCCCGCACGGCATGAGCGGAGCACCCTTGCCGTCGACACACGCCACCGCGATCAGGCGTCCGCCGCCGGTCGCGTGGAGAGCCGAGACCATGCCGCACTCGGCGCACAACCCGACTCCGTAGGCGGCGTTCTCGACGTTGCAGCCCAGCACGACGCGACCGTCGTCCACGAGGCCCGCGACGCCGACCTTGAAGTTGGAGTAGGGCGCGTACGCCCGACCCATGACCTCGGTCGCATACTTCGCGAGCGATTCCCAGTCAATCGGGTCGTCGGGACCCGAGATTCCCAGTGCCATTAACCCGCACTTCCCTTACGGTATTGCTGGCCGTCGGCCGCAGGCATTCGCAGGCGTTGCGTGCCGAGCGCGAGGACGAACAGTGTCGTGACGTAGGGCGTCATGACCGTGAACTCGCGCGGCACGGAATCGGTCGCCAGGAACCAGGCGAGGATCGCCGCGCCGGCGACAGCCATCACGATCGCGCCCTCGAGCTGACGGTTGACCAGCCGCAGCGCGGCGACCACGAGCAGACCCAGCGCGACGAGCAGCAGCAGCGCGTGGACCGCGTCGGTGTCGCGCAGGCGCAGGGAGTCGGTGTAGCCGAACGTCAGCGCGCCCATCAGCAGTCCGCCGGGCCGCCAGTTGCCGAAGATCATCGCCGCCAGGCCGATGTAACCACGCCCGCCGGTCTGCCCCGCGCTGTAGCCGCTCGAGGAGACCAACGCGAGGAAGCCGCCACCGATGCCGGCAAGGGCACCCGAGACCAGCACCGCGATGTACTTGTAGAGGTAGACATTGACGCCGAGCGTCTCGGCGGCCTGCGGGTTCTCACCGCACGAGCGCAGGCGCAGACCGAACGACGTACGCCACAGGATCAACGCCGACGCGACGACGAACGCGAACACGAACAGGCTCAGCGAGGAGATGTTGGTCGTGAGGGCGCCGACGAACGAGGCGATGTCGGAGACGAAGAACCAATGCTTGTCGGCCAGGTCGCGCGCGGCATCGGATATCCCCGGGATCTCTGAGATGTTCGTCGGTGAATCAAGCCCGACGAGCTGGCGCGGGCCACCACCCTCATAGTCAGGGAAGAGCGCCTCAGCCAGGTAGGTCGCGGTGCCGAGCCCGATCAGGTTGATCGCGACGCCCGACACGATGTGGTCGACGCCGAACGTCACGGTGGCGACCGCGTGCAGCAGACCGCCGACCAGCCCGAGGATCGCAGCACCCAGCACACCGACCCACGCGCTGCCGGAGTGGTAGGTGAAGAACGCCGCACCCCACGTGCCGAGGATCATCTGCCCCTCGAGGCCGATGTTGACGACGCCCGCGCGCTCCGACCAGAGACCGCCGAGCGCGGCCATGAGGATCGGGCAGGTGGCGATGATCGCGGCACGAATCGTGCCGATCGAGTCGAGGTCGTTGGTGTCGGTCACGATCCGCACGAGGGACACGACAGCGATGCCGACGAGCGTCAGGTAGAACCAGTTCTTCGTGAGCCGGGCGATGAGGCCGGGCTGCGCGGCGGTCTTCGTGGTGGTCATGCCGTTGCCTCCGTCGCGGTGGCGAGCTCAGTGGCCACGACCCGGCGATCGAGCCTGGTGCGCCATCGGCGTACGACCTCGTAGGCCACGACGACGGCCAGCACCGCCACACCCTGCGTGATCTGCACGATGCTCGGCGAGACGTCGGTGCCGAACGTCAGCGTGTTGGACTGTGCCGACAAGAACGCGAACAGCACGGCGCCGAACAGCATGCCGAGCGGACGGTTGCGGCCCAGCAGCGCGACCGCGATGCCGGTGAACCCGAGCTGCGACTGGTAGGACGTGCCGTAGGACCCGGCGGCGCCGAACAACGCCGGCAGCCACACCAGGCCCGCGACGCCGCCGGACAGCAGCATCGAGATCACGATCATGCGCTTGGGGTTGACACCCGAGGCACGGGCGGCCGTCTCGGACTGGCCGCTGGCGCGCAGGTCGAAGCCGAACCGGGTCTTGTTGAGCAGGACCCAGAAGCCGATGCCGACGATCACGGCGATGATCGACAACGCCCAGATCTGGCCGTCCCGCGGTTCGTACGGCGTGAAGCCCGTGACCATGTCGCCTTCGGCGATCTTCTTGGTGTGCACGGAGTTGCCCTCGTGCACGCCGTGCCGGTCGACGAGGTAGCCCACCAATGTCACCGCGATGGCGTTGAGCATGATCGTGGAGATGACCTCGCTGACGCCGCGGGTCGTCCTGAGGATGCCCGCGATGCCGGCCCAGGCAGCACCGACGGCGACGGCGATGATGATCGACACCGCGACGTTGAGGAATCCCCCCACGTATGCGGCTCCCGCGAACGACGCGGCTGCGAACGACGCCATGAGGTACTGACCCTCGATGCCGATGTTGAACAGCCCCATGCGGAAGCCGATCGCCGCCGCCACCGCCGCGGTGTAGATCATTGCCGTCTGGTTGACGATGTTGACCCGCAGACGCGGCGACGGGTCGCTGAACATCGCGGACCAGAAGTCGCCGGGCGAGCTGCCGACCGCCGCGATGACGATCGTGGTGACGAGCACCGAGACGACGATCGCGATCGCCGGGGCCAACAACGCCATCCCGATCCTGCGCAGTCGAACGCTGTTCATACGGTCTGGCCTCCGGTCATGGCGGCGCCGAGATCCTGCGGCGTCACGGTGGATGGCTCGAACGTGCCGACGAAGCGGCCGCGCAGGATCACCTGGATCGTGTCGGACAGGCCGATCAGCTCGTCGAGGTCGGCCGAGATCAGCAGCACCGCAAGGCCGGCACGACGTGCCCGCTTGATGTGCTCCCAGATCGCTGCCTGCGCGCCGACGTCGACACCGCGGGTCGGGTGCGAGGCGATCAGCAGCTTGGGGTCACCGCTCATCTCGCGACCCACGATGAGCTTTTGCTGGTTGCCGCCGGACAGCGCACGCGCCAGCGTGTCGATGCCCGGAGCACGTACGTCGTACTCCTCCACGATGCGCGACGTGTCCTTGCGCGCACCGGAGCGGTTGATCCAGGGACCCTTGACGTTGGGCACCTCGGTCTGGTGGCCGAGGATGCGGTTCTCCCACAAGGGTGAGTCGAGCAGCAGGCCGTGACGGTGACGGTCCTCGGGGATGTAGCCGATGCCGGCCTCGCGCAGCCTGCGCGTGTGCCAGTGGGTGACGTCCTGGTCGCCCAGCATGATGCGCCCGCTGGTCGGGATGCGCATGCCCATGATGGTCTCGACGAGCTCGGACTGGCCGTTGCCCTCGACCCCGGCGATGCCCAGCACCTCGCCGCGGTGGATCGCCAGCGAGATGTCGCTCAAGAGGTTGCGACCGAACTCATCGGTCAAGGTGACGTCGTGGAGCTCGAGCTCGACATTGTCGGTGACCGTCGACTCCTCGGTCTCCGGCGACGGCAGCTCGGAGCCGACCATCAGCTCGGCGAGCTCGTGCTTCGTCGTGGTCTTCGGGTCGGCCGTGCCGACGGTCGTGCCGCGCCGCATGACGGTGATGTCGTCGGCGATCGCGAGCACCTCGTCGAGCTTGTGCGAGATGAACAGCACGGAGTTGCCGGCGTTCCTCAGCTCGCGCAGGTTGGCGAACAGCGCATCGACCTCCTGCGGGACGAGGACCGCGGTGGGCTCGTCGAGGATGATGATCTTGGCGCCGCGATAGAGGACCTTGGCGATCTCGAGCCGCTGCCGCGCCGCGACGCCGAGGCGCTCGACCAGCACGTCGGGCTCCAGGTCGAAGCCGAAGCGGTCGGAGATGCGACCGATCTCCGCCCGTGCACCGTCACCGATGCCGTGCAGCTTCTCGGCGCCGAGCACCATGTTCTCGAGCACCGTCAGGTTGTCGGCGAGCATGAAGTGCTGGAACACCATGCCGACACCGTGCTCGATCGCCTCGGTGGGCGACTTCAGCGCCACCTCGGTGCCGTTGAGCTCGATCGTGCCCTCGTCCGGCTTCTGCACGCCGTAGAGGATCTTCATGAGCGTCGACTTGCCGGCGCCGTTCTCGCCGATCAGGGCGTGAACCGTGCCCGACCGGATCGTCACATCGACATCGTGATTGGCGATCACGCCGGGGAAGCGTTTGCCGATCCCCCGCAGCCTCACCGCATCCACTTCAGACGGCACGGACACTCCTCCCGCAACACTTCGATACAGCACTGATTCGTGACACAAAAAGGTACGAACCTGGGCTGAACGCTACCGCGCCCAGCCCAGGCTCGTCGCTACTGGATGAACCCGTTTCCTTACGGAGTGGTCGGGACCTTGATCTCGCCGCTGATGATCTTGGCCTTGTAGCCGTCGATGTCAGAAGCGATGTCGTCCACGAAGCCACCGGACGTTGCGTAGCCGACGCCGTCAGCCTTCAGGTCGTACGTCTGGTAGCTGGTCAGCGGCTTGTCCTCGTTGACCGACTTCACGAAGTCGTACGTCGCGGTGTCGACGCGCTTGAGCATCGACGTCAGGATGTGCGGCTTCTGAGCGGCGGTCGCCGTGAGGAACTGGTCGGAGTCGACACCGATCGCCCACTTGCCGTCACCGGCATCGACCGCGGCATCGAAGACACCGGAGCCCGAGCCACCGGCAGCGTGGTAGACGACGTCAGCGCCCTTGTCGAACACACCCGTCGCGGCAGCCTTGCCACCGGCCGGATCGCCGAAGCCCTTGAGGTCCGACTCCTGGATGTAGGCAACCTCGACCTTGATGTCGGGCTTGGCGGCCTTGGCGCCAGCGGTGTAACCGGCCTCGAACTTCTTGATGAGGTCGTTGTGCACGCCACCGACGAAGCCGATCGTGCCGGACTTGCTCTTCTCGGCGGCGGCGACGCCGACGAGGTAGGAGCCCTGCTCCTCCGCGAAGCCGAGGTAGGCGACGTTGTCGTTGGCGGTCTTGTCGGGATCGAATCCGTCGACCACGCCGAAGTGGACCTCGGGGAAGTCCGGAGCGACCTTGTTGACCGAGTCGCTGTAGGCGAAGCCCACACCGATGATCGTCGTGGCGCCGTTCTCGGCAAAGTTGCGCAGGCGGTCCTCACGAGCGGACTCGGCCTCACCGTCGGATGCCTGGCCCTCGATGCAGGTCGCGTCGAACTCCTCGACTGCCTTCTTGAGACCCGCGTACGCCGAGTCGTTGAACGACTGGTCTCCGCGTCCACCCACGTCGTAGGCGAGACCGACCTTCGGACCGTCACCCTTGGCCGTCTTGCAGACGTCCTTGCTGGCGGCGGGCTTGTCCCCGCCCTTGTCCCCATCGCTGTCGCTGCCACCGCAGCCCGCGAGGGCGAGGGCGGCGACACATGCGACGGCGGAAAGCTTCGTCAATCGACGCAAAATTCCTCCTCAGTAGAGCCGGGCAGCCCGGCACGTCCTCAGACCCTAGTTCCCGATGGGTCCCCGCGGGAGGCTGTCGCGGACATTCAGCGCAGTCGTAACCGATTTGTCACTTGAGGGCCGAGGCAGAGCTCGCTCAGGACACGGCGGCGCAGGCGAGCACTTTGGCGCCGATCGCGATGGCGCGCTCGTCGATGCGCAGGTTGCCCTGGTGCAGGTCGTACGTCGGACCGTCGGGCGTACGCGTGCCGAGCCGGCCCATCGCACCGGGCACCGCCTCGACGTACCACGCGAAGTCCTCACCACCGAGGCTCTGCGCGGTCGACGCGACACCGCTGGGGCCGATGGCCTCAGTGACCGCCCGACGCATGATCTCGGTCGCGCCGAAGTCGTTGACGACCGGCGGCACGCCGCGGGTGTAGGTCACGTCGGCGCTGACACCGAACGGCTCGATGATGTCGCTGATGAGGCCGCGCACGAGGTGCTCGGCCTGGTGCCACGCAGCGGCGTCGAGCATGCGGAGCGTGCCGCTCAGCTCGCCCGTCGACGGGATGACGTTGGCGGCGTTGCCGGAGTGGATCTGACCCCACACCATGCTGGCGCCCGCGCGCGGGTCGAACCGGCGGGACAGCACCGCGGGCAGCTGCGTCAGCAGGCTGCCCAGGGCGTAGGTCAGGTCCTCGGTCAGGTGCGGGCGCGAGGTGTGGCCACCGCGACCGCTGAGCTGCACGTGGATGTGGTCGGACGCGCCGGTGATCGGGCCTTCGCGCAAGCCCACGTGACCGACATCGAGCGACGGGTCGCAGTGCAGGGCGAAGATGCGCGAGACGCCGCGGAGCGCGCCACCGGCGAGCAGCTTGACGGCGCCGCCTGGCATGACCTCCTCGGCTGGCTGGAAGATCAGGCGTACGCGCACCGGCAGCTTCTCCTCGGCATCGGCCTGCGCCAACGCGACCGAGGCGCCGAGCAGTGCCGCGACGTGCACGTCGTGCCCGCAGGAGTGCGAGACGCCGGGAACGCTCGACTTCCAGGGGTCCTGCGACGTGTCGACGACCGGCAGCCCGTCGAGATCGGCGCGCAGCGCGACGATCGGCCCGCCATCGGGCCCGATCTCGGCCATCAGCCCCGTGCCCTCGAAGCGCTCGTAGGAGATGCCGCTCTTGTCCATCCACGTCGCGACCACGTCGGTCGTACGCTCCTCGTGCCACGAGAGCTCGGGGTAGGCATGCAGCTCACGCCGGACTTCGATGAGGTCAGGAGTGACCACATCGATGGAGCGCGCGATGGCATCGGACAAGGACATCTGCTCAGGATATCGCTGATTGACCGACGTCCCGTTACTACTGTCTGGGCATGGACATCGCCAACCTCGAGGCACTGCACGCCGACGGCCGGATCACGGCCGAGAAGCTCGCGGAGCTCAAGGCGGCAATCGCCTCCGAAGGCTGATTCGCGCGGCTAGGGTTTCGCGTATGGACGATCCCTACGGCAACGACTCGCTGTTCAGCGGCGCACCGACGTGGTTCATCGTGATGTTCGTCGGCGCGCTGGTCGTCGGGGGCATCCTCACCCTCATGAACTGGAAGAAGGCCGCCGACGCCGGGGTCAATCCCCTGACGATGGAGACCGAGGCGATGACGACCCTCATCAAGAGCAAGGCCTTTGCGTCGGAGAAGTCGATCGAGGAGCGCCTCGCCGAGCTCGACGCGTTGCACGCCAAGGGCACGATCAGTGCGGCGGAGCTGTCGGCAGCTCGTGCCGAGGTCCTGAAGAACCCGTGATCGCCGGGCGTCGTCCGCTCCAGCGCATGTCCCTGGCGACGGCCTGGAGCTCCGGACGGTGGATGTCCTGCCGATGCAGGTACCACGCGAGCACGGCGAGGATGCCGATGCCGGCAAGGGCACCCGTCGACACGAGGGCAACACGCGCGCCGTGCTCCTGCCCGATCCAGCCCACGATCGGAGCTGCGAAGGGCACGCTGCCGATGAACACCATGATGTAGAGCGCCGCGACCCGGCCTCGCATGTCGGGTGTCGTGGTCAGCTGGATCAGCGCGTTCGCCGTCGTCGCCATCGTCAAGATGCTCAGTCCGATGAACGGAAGGACCAACGCGTACGTGAGGAAGGTCGGCATGAGCCCCGACGCGATCTGGAGCACGGCGAATGCCAGTCCTGAGACCACGACGAACCGCAGGCGTGGGGTGGCACGCCGTGCCGCAAGCAACGAACCGGCAAGCGAGCCGACGGCGAGCACCGAACCGAGGAAGCCGAACTCACCGGCCCCTCGGCCGAACTCGTCGGTGGCCATCAGGGCGCTCGTGATCTGGAAGTTCATGCCGAACCCACCAAGGAAGAAGACGCACGACAGGACGAGGACCAGGTCGGGACGCGAGCGGACGTAGCGGACGCCGTCCATCACGGCACCACGCCGCCGCGCGATCACGTCGGTGGGCCTCAGCTGCTGGGGATCGAGCAGCTGCAGCGCCACGAACGACGCCGCGTAGCTGGCGGCATTGATCAAGATGACCCAGCCGGTGCCCACGACACCCGCGCCGAGTGCCGCGATCATCAGGCCGGCCAGGCCGGGACCGATGAGACGGCCGGAGTTGAAGGACGCCGAGTTGAGTGCGACGGCGTTGCCGAGGTCGGCCCGGCCGACCATTTCGGACACGAAGGACTGGCGCGCCGGCGCCTCGAGTGCGCGGCCGATGCCGAAGACGAACGCCAGCACGTACACGTGCCACGTCTGCACCAGACCACTGACCGCCAGCACCCCGAGGACGGCCGCGGGAACGGCCATGGCGACCTGCATGACTCGCAGTACGGTTCGCTTCGGGAACTGGTCGGCGAGCACACCTCCGAGAGGTGACAGCAGCAGGGTCGGAAGCAGCTGCAGCGCCACCGTGATGCCGAGCGCTGCTCCGCTGTCGGTCAGCTCCAGGACGAGCCAGGCCTGAGCAGTGTTCTGCATCCAGGTGCCGATGTTCGAGATCAGCGACCCCACCGCGTAGACGCGGTAGTTGCGCAGCCGCAAAGAGCTGAACGTGGGGCTCAACTCGCGGCCAACCGTTCCAGCAGTGCGGCCGCCTCCCTCAAGGTCTTGCGCTCTGCGGTCGTGAGGTTCGCGAGGCGCTGTGCGAGCCATTCGTCGCGGCGCTCACGCTCCTCGGCGAGCACGGCGTCGCCCTTGTCGGAGACGGACATCAGCACCTGGCGGCCGTCGTCGGGGTGCGGCTCACGGATCGCGAGTCCTTCGTCGACGAGGCACGTGAGCGTACGCGTGATGGAGGGCGGCTGGACCCGCTCGTGAGCGGCGATCGCGCTGGGGGTCGACGGGCCGAGCTGCAGGATCGCGCCGAGGACGGACAGCTGCGTCGGCGTCAGGTCGGTCTGGCGCTCCTGGCGCAGACGACGGTTGAGTCGAGCCACCGACCGAGCGAGCTGGTGTGAGTCAGTGGGCATGTCGTTAGCATACCTCATTACCTATGCTAACCAAATGTGGATGGCATGCCCCACAACGTCATAGGAACCGTGGCCCAGGGGCCACGGTTCCTATGACGCAAAGCGTGCTGAGATCAGGCCTTGCCGTGCGCCAGAGCGCCGAGCAGGTCGCGGTTGAGCTGCGCGATCGTGTCGAGCGGGATGCCCTTGGGGCACGCCGACGTGCACTCACCGATGTTGGTGCAACCGCCGAAGCCCTCGTGGTCGTGCTGCTCGACCATGCCGATGACCCGCGACTCACGCTCCGGCTGGCCCTGCGGCAGCAGGCCGAGGTGCGTGATCTTGGCGGACGTGAACAGCATCGCCGAGCCGTTGGGGCACGCCGCGACGCATGCGCCACAGCCGATGCAGGTCGCGGCGTCGAATGCGTGGTCGGCGTCGTCCTTGGGAACCGGTACGGCATGCGCGTCGGGGGCCGAACCGGTCGGCGCGCTGATGTAGCCACCGGCCTGGATGATCCGGTCGAACGCCGAGCGGTCGACGACGAGGTCCTTGACGACCGGGAAGGCTCCCGCACGCCACGGCTCGACGTCGATGACGGCGCCGTCCTCGAAGCTGCGCATGTGCAGCTGGCACGTCGTGGTGACCTCGGGGCCGTGCGCCTCGCCGTTGATCACGACGCCGCACATGCCGCAGATGCCCTCACGGCAGTCGTGGTCGAACGCGATCGGGTCGTCGCCGGCCAGCGTGAGCTGCTCGTTGAGGACGTCGAGCATCTCGAGGAACGACATGTGCTGGCTGACGTTCTCGACGCCGTACGTGACCATCCGGCCCTTGTCGTCGGCGTTCTTCTGACGCCACACCCTGACAGTGATGTTCACTTGTAGCTCCTGGACTTCATCTCGACGTACTCGTACTCCAGCGGTTCCTTGTGCAGCGTCGGCTGGTCGCCGAACTCCCACGCCGAGACGTAGGCGAACTCGTCATCGTGGCGCAGCGCCTCGCCGTCCTCGGTCTGGCTCTCGGCGCGGAAGTGGCCGCCGCAGGACTCGCGGCGGTTGAGCGCGTCGATGCACATGAGCTCGCCGAGCTCGAAGAAGTCGGCGACGCGGCCGGCGCGCTCGAGGGTCTGGTTGAGCTCCTCGTTGACGCCGGTGACCTTGACGTTGGACCAGAAGTCGGCCTTGAGGTCGCGGATCATGCTGATGGCCTTGATCAGGCCTTCCTCGGTGCGCTCCATGCCGCAGTAGTCCCACATGATCTGGCCCAGCTCCTTGTGGAACGAGTCCACGGTGCGGGTGCCGTTGATCGACAGGAACTTCTCGATCCGCTCCTCGACCGCGGTGCGGGCCGCCACGACCTCGGGATGAGAGTCGTCGATCTTCTCGTACGGTCCGTCGGCCAGGTAGTTGGCGATCGTGTAGGGCAGGACGAAGTAGCCGTCGGCCAGACCCTGCATCAGCGCCGAGGCACCGAGGCGGTTGGCGCCGTGCTCGGAGAAGTTGGCCTCTCCGGCGACGAACAGACCCGTGAGGTTGCTCTGCAGGTCGTAGTCGACCCAGAGGCCGCCCATCGTGTAGTGCACCGCGGGGTAGATGCGCATCGGCTGCTCGTACGGGTTCTCGCCCGTGATCTGCGCATACATGTCGAAGAGGTTGCCGTACTTGGCCTCGACCTGTTCGCGGCCGAGGCGCGCGATGGCGTCGGCGAAGTCGAGGTAGACCCCGAGCCCGCCGGGGCCCACACCCTTGCCGGCGTCGCACTGGTACTTCGCGGCGCGCGAGGCGATGTCGCGGGGCACCAGGTTGCCGAACGCCGGGTAGATGCGCTCCAGGTAGTAGTCGCGCTCGTCCTCGGGGATGTCGCGGGGGGCCCGGTCGTCGCCGGCCTTCTTGGGCACCCAGATGCGGCCGTCGTTGCGCAGCGACTCCGACATCAGCGTCAGCTTGGACTGGTAGTCGCCGCTGACCGGGATGCAGGTCGGGTGGATCTGCGTGTAGCAGGGGTTCGCGAAGTAGGCGCCCTTGCGGTGCGCGCGCCACGTGGCGGTGACGTTGCAGCCCATCGCGTTGGTCGACAGGAAGAACACGTTGCCGTAGCCGCCGGTCGCCAGCACGACTGCGTCGGCGGTGTGGGTCTCGATCTCGCCGGTGACCATGTCGCGCACGATGATGCCGCGGGCCTTGCCGTCGATCATGATGAGCTCGAGCATCTCGTGCCGCGTGTTCATCTCCACGGTGCCGGCCGCGATCTGCCGCTCGAGAGCCTGGTAGGCGCCGATCAACAGCTGCTGTCCGGTCTGGCCGCGGGCGTAGAACGTACGCGAGACCTGCACGCCACCGAACGAACGGTTGTCGAGCAGTCCGCCGTACTCACGGGCGAACGGGACGCCCTGTGCGACGCACTGGTCGATGATGTTCACCGAGACCTGGGCGAGGCGGTAGACGTTGGACTCGCGGGCGCGGAAGTCGCCGCCCTTGACCGTGTCGTAAAACAGCCGGTAGATGCTGTCGCCGTCGTTGCGGTAGTTCTTGGCGGCGTTGATGCCACCCTGCGCGGCGATCGAGTGCGCGCGGCGGGGGCTGTCCTGGTAGCAGAAGCTCTTGACCTGGTAGCCGGCCTCACCGAGCGTCGCGGCCGCGGAAGCGCCGGCGAGGCCGGTGCCGACGACGAGCACGCTGAGCTTGCGGCGGTTGGCCGGGTTGACGAGCTTGGTGCTGAACTTGCGCTCGTCCCAACGGCGCTCGATCGGTCCCGACGGGGCCTTGGTGTCGTGGATGTCCTCGCCGACGGCGTGGAACTGCTCAGAGACGTTCGTGGTCATGTCAGCCTCCCAAGCCGAAGAAGTAGATGGCGAACGGCGGGGCAAGGAAGCCGGCCGTGATGACCACTGCGACGACGATCGCCGCGGAGTTCCAGAACGAGTCCCTGCGCTTGGCGCTGTAGTTCTGGCCCAGCGTCGTGAACGCGCTCCAGAAGCCGTGCCAGAGGTGGAAACCGACCGCGATCATCGCAACCGTGTAGGCCAGCAGGACCCAGAAGTGCTCGAAGCTGTTGTGCAGCTTCCCGTAGGGGGTGTCGGACGCACCGCCGGGATGGATGTCGTTGGTCGTCAGGTTGAGGATGTGGAAGACGATGAACAACGCGATCGTCACTCCGCCCCACCGCATCGTGAACGACGCGTAGCTGCGCTGGATGCCGGTGCGGTTCTGCTTGGTCTGGTAGCGCTTGCCGCCGACGTAGCCGGCCGCCTTCTTGTTGCGCCGCCACAGCGTGATCGCCGCGTATGCATGGAGGAGCACCGCCGCCAGCAGCACGACACGCACGATCCACAGCAGTCCCTCGTGGGGCAGCATCGGCTCGCCGAACGTGCGCAGGTGGTGCGCGTACTCGTTGAAGGCATCCGGGCCACTGAAGGCTCGCAGGTTGCCGTACATGTGGAGGATCAGGTAGCCCACCATGATGAGCCCCGACACCGCCATCGCAAATTTCAGGGCAACGGTCGACGTACGCGCCGACGGTCGCTTGCTCAGTTGGGTAGTCGCCACAACTCGCCAGCCTATGGGCGGTCGGGAACTTCCGCAAAGGCATTATGAGGTAAGGATTCATAGCCTTTGGCTATGGAGCCGCCCTCGTCGATGCCCTGCAGGTCAGGCCCGGTCGGCGCGCTTCCTGCGGCGGATCATCGGGTCGAACTTGAGGTCGACGACGCGTTCCTTGAGAGGGATCAGCGCGTTGTCGGTGATCTTGATGTGCTCGGGGCACACCTCGGTGCAGCACTTCGTGATGTTGCAGAAGCCCAGCCCGTGCTCGTCCTGCGCCGCAGCCTTGCGGTTGACGCCCTGCTCCTCAGCGGCGTCGAGCGGATGCATGTCGAGCTCTGCCACGCGCATCAGGAAGCGCGGACCGGCGAACGCCGGCTTGTTCTCCTCGTGGTCGCGGAGCACGTGACACGTGTCCTGGCACAGGAAGCACTCGATGCACTTGCGGAACTCCTGCGAGCGCTCGACGTCGACCTGCTGCATCCGGTAGTCGCCGGGCGCGACACCCTCGGGCGGCACGAAGGCCCTCACCTCACGCGCCTTGTCGTAGTTGAACGACACGTCCGTCACGAGGTCGCGGATGACCGGGAACGTACGCATCGGGGTCACCACGATCGGCTCCCCGGGCGGCAGGGTCGACATCCGGGTCATGCACAGTAGCCGCGGGCGGCCGTTGATCTCGGCGCTGCACGAGCCGCACTTGCCGGCCTTGCAGTTCCAGCGCACCGCGAGATCCGGCGCCTGCGTCGCCTGGATCCGGTGGATGATGTCGAGGACGACCTCGCCCTCGTTGACCTCGACGTCGTAGTCGGCGAAGTCGCCGCCCTCGTCGTCGCCCCGCCACACGCGGAAGTGCTCCTGATTGCCCATCATGCCGTCCTTCCGGACAGTTCGTCTGCCGTGAAGTACTTGGTCAGCTCGTCACTCTCGAACAGGTCGAGCAGGTCGTTGCGTACGGGGATCTGCTCCTTGCGGTCGACGTCGATCGTGCCGTCGTCGGCCAGCGTGCAGACGAGCAGCACGTGGCGCCACTCGGCGTCCATCTTCGGGTAGTCGTCGCGGGTGTGGCCGCCACGGCTCTCGGTGCGCAGGATCGCGGCCTTCGCGACGCACTCGCTGACCAGCAGCATGTTGCGCAGGTCGAGCGCGAGGTGCCAGCCGGGGTTGAACTGGCGATGCCCTTCGACCACGACCTGCTCGCCGCGCGCCTTGAGGCCTTCGAGCTTGTCGAGCGCCTCCTGGATCTCGTCCTCCCGGCGGATGATGCCGACCAGGTCGTTCATCGTCTGCTGGAGCTCCTGGTGCAGCGTGTAGGGGTTCTCCGAGCCCTCCATACCGCCGTCGCCGAATGCGGCGACGGATCGTCGCGCGGCGACCTGGACGTCGTCGTCGCTGACCGCGGGGCGCTCGGCACCGAGGGAGTCGATGTAGGCCGCAGCGCCCGCTCCCGCCCGGCGGCCGAACACCAGCAGGTCGGACAGCGAGTTGCCGCCGAGCCGGTTGGAGCCGTGCATCCCGCCGGAGCACTCTCCCGCCGCGAACAGACCGGCAACCGATGCCGCACCGGTGTCAGGCTCGACCTCGACGCCACCCATGACGTAGTGGCACGTCGGGCCGACCTCCATCGGCTCCTTCGTGATGTCGACGTCCGCCAGCTCCTTGAACTGGTGGTGCATCGACGGCAGCTTCTTGATGATGACCTCGGGCTTGAGCCGGCTCGACACGTCGAGGTAGACGCCGCCGTGCGGGGTGCCGCGGCCGGCCTTGACCTCGGAGTTGATCGCGCGGGCGACCTCGTCGCGGGGCAGCAGCTCGGGAGGACGGCGGTTGTTGTCGGCGTCGGTGTACCAGCGGTCGGCCTCCTCCTCGGTCGTCGCGTACTGCGCCTTGAAGACGTCCGGGATGTAGTCGAACATGAACCGCTTGCCCTCGGAGTTGGTCAGCACTCCGCCGTCGCCGCGTACGGACTCGGTGACGAGGATTCCCTTGACCGAAGGCGGCCAGACCATGCCGGTCGGGTGGAACTGGATGAACTCCATGTTGATCAGCGACGCACCGGCCCGCAGCGCGAGCGCGTGGCCGTCGCCGGTGTACTCCCACGAGTTGCTGGTGACCTTGAACGACTTGCCGATGCCACCCGTCGCCAGGATGACCGCGGGCGCCTCGAAGACGAGGTGGCGGCCGGACTCGCGCCAGTAGGCCAGCGCGCCGGAGATCCGGTCGCCGTCCTTCGTGAGGTCGGTGACGGTGCACTCGGCGAAGACCTTGATCCTGGCCTCATAGTCACCGGTCTCGGCCAGGTCCTCCTGCTGCAGCGACACGATCTTCTGCTGCAGCGTGCGGATCAGCTCGAGGCCCGTACGGTCGCCGACGTGCGCGAGCCGGGGGTAGGTGTGGCCGCCGAAGTTGCGCTGGCTGATCCGGCCGTCGGGCGTACGGTCGAACAGCGCGCCGTAGGTCTCGAGCTCCCAGACCCGGTCAGGCGCCTCCTTGGCGTGCAGCTCGGCCATGCGCCAGTTGTTGAGGAACTTGCCGCCCCGCATGGTGTCACCGAAGTGCACCATCCAGTTGTCCTTGTCGTTGACATTGCCCATCGACGCGGCGCAGCCGCCCTCGGCCATCACGGTGTGGGCCTTGCCGAACAGCGACTTGCTGATGATCGCGGTCTTCTTGCCCTGCTCGCGCGCCTCGATCGCCGCTCTCAGGCCGGCGCCGCCGGCTCCGATGACGATGACGTCGTAGGACAGTCGTTCGATCTCGGTCATTCACGACCCTTCTCAGTCTGTTGGGTGTCAGTTGATGATGCGAGGGTCGGAGAACCAACCGGCCGAGACGGCCATGATGTAGAAGTCGGTCACGGCAAGGGTGCCGAGCGTCAGCCACGCGAGCTGCATGTGCTTGCCGTTGAGCCGCGTGACCCAGCCCCAGAGCTTGTAGCGCACGGGGTGCTGGGAGAAGTGGTTGAGCCGGCCGCCGATGATGCTGCGGCACGAGTGGCACGACGCGGTGTAGGCCCACAGTGCGACGACGTTGCCGAGCAGCACGAGGTTGCCGAGGCCCAGGCCGAACTCACCGTCGCCGGTCTCGAACGCCTTGATCGCGTCGTAGGTGTTGATCAACGAGATCAGGACCGCGGCATAGAAGAAGTAGCGGTGCAGGTTCTGGCCCAGCAGCGGGAAGCGGGTCTCGCCGGTGTACTTGGCGTGGGGCTCGGCGACCGCGCACGCAGGCGGCGAGAACCAGAACGCCCGGTAGTACGCCTTGCGGTAGTAGTAGCAGGTCATCCGGAACAGCAGCAGGAACGGCAGCGTCAGCGCGGCGTACGGCAGCCACCACACGTCGGGCAGGAACGTGCCGAAGTGCGCTGACTCGGGGACGCAGCCGTTGGAGATGCATGGCGAGTAGAACGGCGTCAGGTAGTTGAAGTCGCCGACGAAGTAGTCCTTCTGCTGGAACACGCGGACGGTCGCATAGGCGATCCAGGCGATCAGACCGACCGCGGTCGTCAGCGGCGGGATCCACCAGCGGTCGGTGCGCAGGGTGCGGGCGGCGATCGCGGCGCGGCCGTCACCAGCTTCCGGAGACGAGGTTCGGAGTGTGGCCACCGTCACACAGTAGGGCGGACCCACACATCCGCCAAGTCATTGTGAGGTCGCCTTTCATAGCCTTCGACTATCGTGGCTCGCGTGCAGATCCAGCAGCTGGCCTACTTCGTCGCCGTCGCCCGCACCCGTCACTTCACCCGCGCGGCCGAGCTGACCGGCGTCTCGCAGCCCAGCCTGTCCAAGCAGATCCGGGTGCTCGAGAACTCGCTCGGCACGCCGCTGTTCGTACGCAACCGCGGCGCGATCGAGCTGACGAGTGCCGGCGAGGCGCTGCTGCCGCACGCCCAGCGGATCCTGATCGACACCGAGAGCGCGGAGCGCACCGTGCACGAGGTCGCGACGCTGCGCCGCGGTCGCGTACGCATGGGGGCGACCCCGTCGCTGTGCGAAGGCCTGCTGCCCGAGGCGCTCAAGGAGTTCCACGCGTCGTACCCCGACATCGAGCTCGAGGTGCAGGAGGCCGGCTCGCGCGTGCTGACCCGCGAGCTCGCTGACGGCCGGCTCGATGTCGCGCTGCTGATCGTCCCTCTGCACAACGCCGACCCCGACATCCTGACCACGCCGATCCTGCGCGAGCGCCTGGTGCTGGCCAGCCCGGCCGACGCCGACCTCCCTGATCGCATGGAGATCCGCGACCTCGAGAACCTGCCGCTCGTGATGTTCCGTGAGGGCTACGACCTGCGCGAGGTGACGCTCGGCGCCTGCGCCGATGCGGGGTTCGAGCCGAAGCTCTCGGTCGAGGGCGGCGAGATGAGCGCCGTTCTCCGCTTCGTGCAGGCAGGGCTCGGCCATGCCGTGGTGCCGAGCATGGTGCTGACGACCCGCCCACACCTGCGCGCGACGCAGCTCGACAGCCCCTCGCTCGAGCGCGTCATCGCCCTGGCGCACCGCAGCACCGAGGCGCTGCCACTGGCCGCCCGGGCGTTCAAGACCGAGCTGCTGAAGCACCTGAAGACGATGGTCTCCGACGACCTCGGGCTGGTGCGCTAGACAGACGTGCCAGGGCCGAGCGCGAAGGTGTGCTCCGGGACCCAGCCCGCGGCGTCGTCGTGGTGGTAGAGCGCGAACTCGTCGACCGAGAACTGGCACTCGAACGTGCTGAGCTCGTCGTACGCCCGATCGAGGCTTGCGTCGTCGAGGTTGTGCGCGACCGTAACGTGCGGGTGGAACGGAAAGTTGGGCTCCGGAGCGTCGAGCGCCCGACGCACGCTCTTGGCCAGCATCTCGGTGTAGGAGATGCCCTGGCTCACGGCGATGAACACGACCGGCGACACCGGTCTGAACGTGCCGGTCCCCCGCAGGCGCATGGGGAACGGCGGGATCGACACCGACGCCCGCTCGAGCGCCGCATAGACCTTTTCGAGCTCGCCGACCTCGTACTCGATCGGCGGGAGCAGCGTGACGTGGCTCGGCACGGTCTCGGCCATCGGGTCGCCGAAGCCGGCCCGCATCTTGCGCAGCTGGCTGCCATAAGGCTCCGGCACCGGGATCGCGATCCCGATCGTCACGCTGGTCGTCATGACGGCACGTCCGTGGAGAAGCCAACGATACGGACGCGCCGGCATGAGTTGCCCATGACTCCCTCGCTGCGCTCGGTCATAGCGGCCGCACGAAGCCGGAGCGATCGTAGACCAGGTCGAGGGTCGCGCTCGCGACCTCGCGGGCACGTTCGGCCCCTTGCGCGAGGATGCGATCGAGCTCGGCCCGATCGCTGAGCAGCTCGCGGGTCCGCTTCCCGAACGGCTCCACGAAGTCAGCGACGAGCTGCGAGAGCGCGACCTTGAAGGCGCCGTACTGCTGGCCGTCGTACTGCTTGACGATCTCGTCGATCGGCTGCCCGGTCAGCGCGGAGTAGATCGTCAGGAGGTTGGAGATGCCCGGCTTCTCCTTCTCGTCGAAGCGGATGTCGCTGCCCGAGTCGGTCATCGCGGAGCGGATCTTCTTGGCGGCCTTCTTGGGCTCGTCGAGCAGGTCGATGACGCCGTTGGGCGACGACTGCGACTTGCTCATCTTGGCGGTGGGCTCCTGCAGGTCGTAGATCTTCGAGACGCCCTTGACGATGTGCGGCTCGGGGACCGTGAACGTCTGACCGAAGCGATGGTTGAACCGCTGCGCGAGGTTGCGGGTCAGCTCGACGTGCTGGCGCTGGTCCTCGCCGACCGGGACCCTGTCGGCCTGGTAGATCAGGATGTCGGCGGCCATGAGGATCGGGTAGGTGAACAGGCCGACGCTCGCGGAGTCGGATCCGCCCCTGGCCGTCTTGTCCTTGAACTGGGTCATCCGGCTGGCCTCACCGAAGCCCGTGATGCCGCTGAGCACCCAGGCGAGCTGCGCATGCTCGGGCACGTGGCTCTGTGCGAACAGTGCGCTGCGCGTCGGATCGACGCCGGCGGCGAGCAGCTGGGCCGCGGCGATGTAGGTGCGCTCGCGCAGGGCTGCGGGGTCGTACTCGACCGTGATCGCGTGGAGATCCGGGATGAAGTAGAACGCCTCGAAGTCGTCCTGGAGGGCCACCCACTGCTTGAACGCGCCGAAGTAATTGCCCAGGTGATAGGAGTCAGCAGTCGGCTGGGCGCCGGACAGCACTCGGGGGCGACGATCAGCAGGCATGGAGGGCATTCTGCCAGCCACGGCCCACGCCGTAGGGTCGGGGCGTGACTGACGTACGCCGGTGGGATGTGCCCGGACGAGTGAACCTGATTGGCGAGCACCTCGACTACAACGGTGGCCCCGTGCTGCCGATGGCGATCGACCGCTCCCTGACGATCAAGGTGCGGTCCCGCGACGACGACACGGTCAACCTGTGGTCCGACCTGCCCGGCTCGGCGAAGGTCACGTTCGGCACCGGCGTGCAGCCCGGCGAGCTCGAGGGCTGGGCCGTGTATGCAGCGGGCATCGTGTGGAGCTTCATGTCCGCCGGGCATCGCTTCGCCGGCGCCGACATCGTCGTGGAGTCTCGGATCCCCTCGGGTGCCGGAATGTCATCGTCGGCGGCCCTGACCTGCGGCATCGCCTCGGCGCTCGACGAGATGTATGGCCATGGCCTCGATCGCACCCAGCTGGCGCTGCTCGCTCAGCGGGCCGAGCACGACTTCGTGGGGGCGCCCGTCGGCCTGATGGACCAGCTGGCCGTGCTCTACGGCGAGGCCGGCCACGCCGTACTGATGGACACCGCCCAGTCACCGCCGACCACCGAGACCGTCCCGGTCACGTGGGAGGACGACGGGCTCACGCTCCTCGCGATCAACACCCGGGCGCATCACTCGCTGGCCGACGGCGAGTACGCCGCGCGGCGCACCGAGTGCGAGCAGGCCGCCGCCGAGCTGGGCGTCACGTGGCTCGCCGAGGCGACCCTCGACGCCACGATCGCGCTGACCGACGACACGCTCAAGGCGCGCACCCGGCACGTGCTGACCGAGACCGCGCGCGTACGCGGTGCGGTCAACGCGATCAGCCGCCGCGCGTGGACGCAGCTCGGCACGATCTTCACGGCCTCCCATGCATCGCTCCGCGACGACTTCCAGGTCAGCTGCCCCGAGCTCGACGTCGCGGTCGAGGCTGCCCTCGAGGGCGGCGCGCTCGGCGCCCGCATGACCGGCGGCGGTTTCGGCGGCAGCGCGATCGCCCTGGTCCCACTCGACCAGGTGGCGGCCGTACGCGAGCGCGTCGAAGCCCGCTACGCCGCGCAGCAGTGGCGCGAGCCGGAGACGTTCGTCGTACGAGCGGCTGACGGCGCCCACCTCGTCGGCTAGCTCCGCCGGCCTGGTCATGAACAACTTCTTGCCAACCTTATTCTGGACATGTAATATCTAGGATATGAAATTGAGTGAGGGTGTCGAATGGGCATTGCACAGCTGCCTCAACCTGTCGTGGGTCGACGAAGAGGCCGTCACCGCCGGCAAGCTGGCCGCGTTCTACCAGCTGCCGACCGCGTACATGAACAAGCAGCTGCAGGCGCTGGCACGAGCCGGCATCCTCTCGTCGGTCTCCGGACCTCGTGGCGGCTTTCGGCTCGCCAAGAGCATCGATGACATCACCTTGCTCGACATCGTCGTGGCGATCGAAGGTCCTGAGGAGATCTTCCGCTGCGACCAGGTCCTGCGCCAAGGGCCGGGTGGCTCCGACGACGTCGACTATCGCCAGACCTGCATCATCTCTGGTGCGATGCGCAAGGCCGACCTGGCGTGGCGTAGCGCCCTGGCAGATCAGACGATCGGCGACATCAGGGCCGACGTCGAGAAGGCCTACCCGCACACCCGCGACGCGACGCTGAACCATTTCTTGAATGTCGGCTGACCTCAACGCCGGCTGAACTTCCTCCGACTTCATCGCACCACCCGAAGCTGATAATTCTGGACATTTTGTATCCAAAACAAAGGAGAAAACACCATGAACACCTCACCCGTGCTCGTCCGAGCCGACCAGGCCGAGTCCGTCATCGACGGACCCACGAGCCTGATCACCCTGCTGGCCGACGCACCCGAGACCGGCGGCGCTGTGACGGTCAATCGCGCCACGCTCGCCGTCGGCTCACCCGGCGCGCCGCCGCATTCCCACACCCGCGCCGCGGAGAGCTTCTTCGTGATCGACGGCGAGCTCCAGGTCCTGGTCGATGACAAGGTCATCGACCTCGCCAAGGGCGACTTCCTGCTGGTCCCACCCGGCACGACCCACGCGTTCGCCCCGCCGGAGGGCAAGGAAGCCGACATCCTCGTCATCTTCACGCCAGGCATGCGCCGGTTCGACTACTACCGCCTGCTCGGGCGCGTGCACACCGGCGAGGCGGAGGTCAGCGATCTCGCTGCGTGCTCCGAGGAGTTCGACAACCACTACGCCGTGAGCGAGACCTGGGCAGACCGGTAGCAGTGCACGACGACGGCGGGGATGGTCGCACCGGCGGCCGCCCCGTAGTCGTACACCACCGTGAGAACCTAGTGGCGTGAGCACCAAGAACCGGATCGCGTACCAGGGAGAGCCCGGCGCCAACTCCCACATCGTCGCCAAGGAGCACTACCCCGACTGGGAAGCGCTGGCGTGCGCGTCGTTCGAGGACGTCTTCGCGGCCGTGGCGGGCGGCGATGCCGAGCTGGCGATGATCCCGATCGACAACTCGATCGCCGGGCGCGTGGCCGACATCCACCACTTCCTGCCCACATCGGGGCTGCACATCATCGCCGAGCACTTCCTGCGCATCCAGTTCAGCCTGCTCGGCGTCCCCGGCTCGAGCCTCGACACGATCAAGACCGTGCACAGCCACGTGCACGCCCTCGGACAGTGCCGCAAGATCATCAAGCAGTACGGACTCACGCCGATCATCTCCGGCGACACCGCTGGCGCAGCCCGCGAGATCGCCGACGCCGCCGACCCCAGCCAGGCGGCGATCTCGCCACCCCTCGCCGCCGAGATCTACGGACTCGATGTGCTCGCGTCCGACATCGAGGACGAGGACCACAACACGACCCGGTTCGTGGTGCTCTCGAGGGAGCCCAAACGGGCGCCGGCGGGCAACGGCCCGACCGTCACGAGTTTCATCTTCAACGTCCGCAACSTCCCGGCMGCGCTCTACAAGGCACTGGGCGGCTTCGCGACCAACGGCGTCAACATGACGAAGCTGGAGAGCTACATGGTCGACGGCTGGTTCACGGCAACCCAGTTCCTCGCCGAGGTCGACGGCCATCCTGACGACGTCCCGCTCGCGAGGGCGCTCGAGGAGCTGACGTTCTTCACGACCGACGTCAAGATCCTCGGGGTCTATCCGGCCGACCCGTTCCGCTCGCTGGCCCCATGACCTCCGCAGCATGAAGTGGCCGCTCTGCGTCCCCGTCCTCAGTGACGGGGTCGTCACCCTCAGGGCCCATGTACCGACGGACACCGACGCGCTGGTCGAGATGGCCAACGACCCCGAGATGCGGCGGTGGACGTCGATCCCAGTCCCCAACACCCGCGAGATGAGTGAGCAGTACGCGTTCATGGCGATCCCGCGCGGCTGGGACGAGGGCACGCACCGCGGCTGGGCGATCGAGGTGGAGGGCCGCTTCGCCGGCAACATCGACATCCGCCAGTCACCCATCGCGGACATCGGGTTCGCCCTGCATCCCTGGGCCAGGGGACGCGGGGTCATGGCGCGGGCCGTGCGCCTCGCCGTCGACTGGGCGCTCAGCGAGGGCGGCATCGAGATCGTGCACTGGCGCTCCCACGTCGGCAACGAGGCTTCGCTCCGGGTCGCACACCAGACCGGCTTCACCCTGCACGCGCTCATCCCGGGCATGCTCCACGAACGCGGACAGGTGATCGACGCCTGGACCGGCTCGATCCGCTTCGGTGACAGCCCGCTGCCCCACACGCCGTGGGCCGAGTCGACCGTCCTGGAGTCCGATCGCCTGCGCCTTCGCCCGTTCACCCAGGCCGACGTGCCGCGCATCGTCGAGGCCTGCAGCGATCCGGTGTCGAGGCACTTCCTCGCCGGGCTCCCCCAGCCGTACACACCGGCGATCGCCCGCAGCTATCTCGCCGACTGCGTGTGGCAGGCGGCGATCGGCGCCAAGGCGACCTGGGCCGTCGCCGATCGCGAGACCGACGAGCTCCTCGGGAACATCGCCGTCATGGACATGCTCGGCATCAATCCGACCTCGGGCGAGATCGGCTACTGGATGCATCCGGCTGCCCGGGGTCGCGGCATCATGACCGAGGCGACCCAGATGATCGTCCGCCACGCCCTCGACCCCGATGGTCTCGACCGCCGGCGACTCGTGCTCTACGCCGCGGCCGACAATCCGGCCAGCAACGCGATCGCCCTGGCTGCCGGCTACACGCACTACGGCACCCAGCGCGCGGCCGAGCGGCTCGGCGACGGGTCGTTCGACGACCTGCACGGCTACGAGCTGCTGCGCTGATCGGAATTGTCACCCGAGACAGACAGACTGTTGGGGCGGAGCATTGACAGGTTTGTGAGTCGTCACTAACTTGGATCTGCCGAGGCAGCCGGCAACCGAAGCACCAAGACCAAGGAACTCACATGGCAACCACCCAAGGCGTGACGACAGACCTGCCCGACGACTACCGGCCGTGGCCGGCCCTCTGGGCCATGGTCATCGGCTTCTTCATGATCCTCGTCGACAACACGATCGTCTCGGTCGCGACGCCGGCGATCTCGACGGACCTCGACGCCGACGTCAACAGCGTCATCTGGGTCACCAGCGCCTACCTCCTGGCATACGCCGTCCCGTTGCTCGTGACGGGGCGACTGGGCGACCGGTTCGGCCCCAAGAACCTCTACCTGGTCGGCCTGACCATCTTCACGCTCGCGTCGCTGTGGTGCGGGTTGACCGGCAGCATCGAGATGCTGATTCTCGCGCGCGTCGTGCAGGGCATCGGCGCCTCGCTGATCACGCCCCAGACCATGGCCGTGATCACTCGTACGTTCCCCGCGGCCAAGCGCGGCAGCGCCATGGCCCTGTGGGGCGCCACCGCTGGTGTCGCGACCCTCGTCGGCCCGATCCTCGGCGGCGTGCTCGTCGACAGCCTCGGCTGGGAGTGGATCTTCTTCATCAACGTCCCCGTCGGCATCGTCGGCTTCGTCCTCGCCTGGCGAATCGTTCCGACCCTCCCGACCCACACCCACACATTCGACTGGATCGGGGTCGCGCTGAGCGGCATCGGCGTGTTCCTCGTCGTGTTCGGCATCCAGGAGGGCGAGAAGTACGACTGGGGCCAGATCACGGGCATCATCAGCGTTCCGCTGCTGATCGCCCTCGGCGTCGCAGTGTTCGCCGGATTCATCTGGTGGCAGGGCCGCATCCGCAGGGAGCCGCTGGTCCCGCTCGGACTCTTCCGGGATCGCAACTTCTCGCTGGGCAACGGCGGCATTGCGATGGTGTCGCTCGCGATCACCGCGATGGCGCTCCCGTTCCAGTTCTACGCCCAGGGTGCCCGCGGCTGGAGCCCGACAGAGTCCGCCTTGCTGATGGCACCCATGGCGGTCGTGCTGATGATCCTGTCGCCGTTCGTCGGCAAGCTCGTCGACCGGGTCCACCCGCGCAACATCACCATGGTGGGCTTCGGCACCGCCGTGGTGGCCATGGGCTGGCTCGCGCTGATCATCGATCCAGACACTCCGGTCTGGCAGATGCTCCTCCCCATGGCGCTGTTCGGCGTCTCCAACGCCTGCATGTGGGCGCCGCTGGGGGCCACCGCGACTCGCAACCTGCCGATGAGCTCCGCCGGCTCCGGCGCCGGCGTCTACAACACGACCCGCCAGATCGGGGCGGTCCTCGGCAGCGCCGCCGTCGCGGCTCTGATCCAGGCTCGGCTCACCGCCAGCGGTCTCGGCAGCTCGTCCGACGGCGTACAGGCGTCGGGCACCAGGATGCCGGAACAGATCCAGGGCCCGTTCTCGGACGCGATGGCGCAGTCACTGCTGCTGCCCATCATCGCGTTCGCGGTCGGCTTCGTCCTGGTGCTGTTCTTCGCCAAGCCGTCCCACGCAGGACACGGCAGTGCCGTCCCAGTGGCGGCCGAGCCGGTGCCCGCGGCGGACTGAGCTGAGCCCACCCCGCGATTTGTTGAGTTGCAGGCGGTAAGCGAGGCGGTTAGCGCTTCCCAGCTCACAAATCGCGGGCGCGGCGGGGCCCGGCGCGGTCCGGACATGTGACCTGCGCCATCTCGCCATGCAGGCACGCGTCTCGCATCTTGAGATTTGCTCAAACGCCCCGCCCGCGCCCCTAGTTTGAAGTCCGAAGCACGCAGATGGCGTGCCAGGACCGAAGGCAGGACGATGACGATCACCCGCAGGAACTTGATGGCCGGAGTCGCGATCGCGGCAAGCGTGGCGGTCCTCACGGCCTGTGCGCCGTCCTCGTCCTCCACGACCAGCTCAGCCGGCGAGAAGTCGACGCTCTCCCTGGTCGCCTACTCCGTGCCCAAGGCTGCGGACGGCGCCCTCGAGAAGGCGTTCGCCAAGACCGACCCCGGCAAGGGCGTCACGTGGAAGCAGTCGTACGGCCCCTCGGGTGACCAGAGCCGCGCCGTCGTCGGCGGGCTCAAGGCCGACGTCGTGCACTTCTCCTTGGCGCCGGATGTCACCCGTCTCGTCGACGAGGGACTTGTCGACAAGTCGTGGGACCAGAACGACCACCAGGGCATCCTGTCGACGTCCGTCGTGGCGATTGTGGTCCGCAAGGGCAATCCCAAGAACATCCAGTCGTTCGCCGACCTCGCCAAGCCCGGCGTCGGCATCGTGACCCCCAACCCGGGCTCCTCGGGCTCGGCGCGCTGGAACATCCTCGCGGCGTACCAGTCGGTCATCGCCAACGGCGGCAGCGAGGCCGACGCGCAGGCGTACCTCAAGAAGCTGTTCGCCAACGTCAAGGCTCTGCCCGGCAGCGGACGCGACGCGACGACGGCGTTCCAGGGCGGCACGGGCGACGTGCTGCTGTCGTACGAGAACGAGGCGATCTTCGCGCGGGCGAGCGGTGAGGACGTCGACTACGTCGTGCCGAAGCAGAACCTGCTGATCGAGAACCCGGCGGCGGTCACGACCAAGGCGGCCCCCGCGGCCAAGAAGTTCCTCGACTTCGCGATCAGCCCCGAGGGCCAGGGCATCTTCGCGCAGTACGGTTTCCGTCCCGTCGAGTCCGTGCAGGGTGTCGATGTCGGCACCGTCAAGGGCGCGAACGACCCGGCGAACCCCTTCCCCAAGGTCGACGAGCTGTTCACGATCGACAAGACGTTCGGTGGCTGGGAGGCCGTCAACAAGAAGTTCTTCGACGAGAAGAGCGGCATCATCACGAAGATCATCGCGGAGTCCGGGAAGTCGTGACGACCGAGATCCCGCTTGCTCCGGGTGTGGCGCGCAAGCGTCGCACCCGGAGCGCCACGTCGCTGACGCGATCCTCAGGCCTCGGCCTGGGGGTCGCGTTGACCTGGTTCAGCCTGCTCGTCCTGATCCCGCTCGCACTCGTCGTGATCCAGTCGGCCGACGACGGCTGGGGCACGTTCCGGGACACCCTGACCAACTCCCAGACCGCCGCAGCCCTTCGCCTGACCGTGACCCAGGCGCTGATCGTCACCGTGGTCAACGTCGTGTTCGGCACCCTGATCGCGTGGGTCCTGGTGCGTGACGACTTCCGCGGCAAGCGCCTGCTCGAGGTCATCATCGACATCCCGTTCGCCCTCCCGACCATCGTGGCGGGCCTGGTGCTGCTGAGCCTCTACGGCCCCGACAGCCCGATCGGCATCAACGTCGCCAACACGGAGCGATCGGTGTTCCTCGCACTGCTGTTCGTCACGCTGCCGTTCGTCGTACGGACCGTCGAGCCAGTCCTCCTCGAGCTCGACCCCGAGGTCGAGGAGGCAGCGGCATCACTCGGCGCCAGCCGGTTCACGACCCTGCGCCGCATCCTGCTGCCGGCACTGGCCCCGGCCATCACCGCAGGTGCCGCCCTCTCGTTCGCGCGCGGCATCAGCGAGTACGGCTCGCTGGTCCTGCTCTCGGGCAACCTGCCCAACAAGACCGAGGTCGCCTCGGTGCGCATCCTGACCTACATCGAGAACGGCAACGAGGCCGCCGCGGCTTCGGTCGCGGTGCTGCTGCTCGCCGTCGCGCTGATCGCGATCATCCTGCTGCAGGTCCTCACGAATGCGGTGGCCAAGCGTGGCTAGGACTTCGACTCTTCAGGACACCGTTTACCTCGTGTCGTCACGCCAGCGCGCAACGTGCGTCGTCGATGGGTCACGGCGTGGCTAGCCGGATGAGGCCCGTCAAGACCACGGGCACGTACGTACGGCGTGCGCTCGTCATCGGCTACCTGTTCCTCCTCGTCGTCTGGCCCGTGTCGCTCGTCGTCCAGCACACCTTCGCCGGCGGGCTCGGCAACCTGCAGACCGCGCTGAGCGACCCCGACGTCGTGTTCTCGCTGCAGCTCACGGTCTACTGCGCGGTGTGGGCGGTGGTCATCAACACGATCTTCGGCGTCGGCGTCTCACTCCTGCTGGTGCGCTACGACTTCCCGGGACGCGGCATCCTGTCGGCGCTGATCGACCTGCCGCTGTCGGTGTCGCCGATCGTCGTGGGTCTCGCGCTGCTGCTGGCATACGGCGGCAACAACGGGCTGCTCGGGCCGACGCTGCAGGACGCCGGACTGCAGATCGCCTTCGCGCCGGCCGGCATCATCATGGCGACGGCATTCGTCAGCCTGCCGCTCGTGATCCGCGAGCTCGTGCCGGTGCTCCACGAGATCGGCACGGACCAGGAGCAGGCGGCCCGCAGCCTCGGGGCCGGACCATGGCAGACGTTCCGCCGCATCACGCTGCCGTCGGTCAAGTGGGCACTGGTCTACGGTGTGGTGCTGAGCCTCGCCCGCTCGCTCGGCGAGTTCGGCGCCGTCAAGATCATGTCCGGCAACATCGCCGGGCAGACCCAGACCGCCACGCTCAGCGTGGAGGAGAAGTACCAGGACTTCCAGCAGGGCACGGCGTACGCCACGAGCTTCCTGCTTGCACTGATCGCGGTCGCGGCCCTCGTGGTCGTGTCCGTGCTCCGACCGAAGGAGAACCTCGATGGGGATTGAGATCCGCGGCATCAACAAGTTCTTCGGCGACTTCGTCGCACTGGAGGACATCAACCTCAGCATCCCCAGCGGGCAGCTCACGGCTCTGCTCGGACCCAGCGGCGGCGGCAAGTCGACGCTGTTGCGCATCATCGCGGGCCTCGAGTCCTCCGACAGCGGGTCGGTCGAGATCGAGGGCGTCGACACCACGAACGTGCCGGCGCAGAAGCGCAATGTCGGCTTCGTGTTCCAGCACTACGCGGCGTTCAAGCACATGACGGTCGCCAAGAACATCGCGTTCGGCCTCGAGATCCGCAAGCGCCCCAAGGACGAGGTCAAGGACCGCGTGCAGGAGCTGCTCAAGCTCGTGCACCTCGAGCAGTGGTCCGACCGGTTGCCCTCGCAGCTCTCCGGCGGCCAGCGSCAGCGCRTGGCSCTCGCCCGGGCSCTCGCSATCGAGCCGMGCGTGCTGCTSCTCGACGAGCCGTTCGGTGCGYTSGACGCCAAGGTCCGCAAGGAGCTGCGCGACTGGCTGCGGCGCCTGCACGACGAGGTGCACGTGACGACCGTGTTCGTGACGCACGACCAGGAGGAGGCGCTCGAGGTCTCCGACAGCCTGGTCGTGATCAACGAGGGGCGGATCGAGCAGATCGGCTCCCCCGATGACCTGTACGACCGGCCGGCCAGCGACTTCGTGCTGTCGTTCCTCGGTCCGGTCACCCGGCTCGGCGACAACCTCATCCGCCCGCACGACATCGAGATCTCGCGCTACGAGCAAGCCGCCACGGCCAGCGGCCGGATCACCCGATGGACGAGGGTCGGCTTCGAGATCCGCCTCGAGGTCACCCCGGACGACAAGCTGCACCCCGACCCCATCCAGGTCGTCGTGACGCGCGCCGAGGCGACGGCTCTGGGCCTGCACGAGGGCGACGACGTCTGGCTCCGCCCCCAGGCGGGCGTCGAACCGGTCAGGGGCTGACCGTCAGCGGGCGCTCCACCCACCGTCGATCGTCGAGGACGCGCCCGTGATCATCGCGGCATCGTCGGACGCCAGGTAGCCGACCAGCGACGCCACCTCCTCCGGCTCGACGAGTCGCTTGATCGGTGTCCCGGCGAGCAGGACCTCGTCGACGACCTCGGTCTCGGCGATGCCGTTCGACCGGGCCTGCGCCGTGATCTGCGCATCGACCAGCGGCGTGCGCACGTAGCCCGGGTTGACGCAGTTGCTGGTCACCCCGTGAGCGGCGCCCTCGAGCGCCGTGGCCTTCGACAGCCCCTCGAGGGCGTGCTTGCAGGTCACGTATGCCGCCTTGTTGGGCGACGCCCGCAGCCCGTGCACCGACGACATGTTGATGATGCGGCCGTGGCCTCGGGCATACATGTACGGCAGTGCGGCCCGCACGAGCAGGAACGGCGCCTCGACCATGAGCGCCATCATGCGGTGGAGCACGAGGGGGTCGAAGTCCTGGATCGCGGAGACGTGCTGGAAGCCCGCGTTGTTGACCAGGACGTCGACCTCGAGGGCGAGATCCGACAGCGACTCCGCGTCCGTGAGGTCGACCGTCCAGGCCTCGCCGTCGATCTCGTGCGCGAGCTCCTTGGCCGCTGTCTCATCGATGTCCGCCACCGTCACGCTGGCTCCGCGCCCGGCGAGGTCCCGCGCGATCGCCGCGCCGATTCCCCCGGCACCGCCGGTCACGAGAGCCCGCCGACCGGTCAGGCCACTCATGCGCGAGAAGCGGGCTCGAAAGCCACGGCGTCGGCCCGGTCGATGGCCTGCAACGAGGCGCCCTTGGTCTCGCGCGTCACAGCCACCGCGATGATCGTGACGGCCGAGGCGGCCAGCAGGTAGAACGCCACCGGGACCGACGAGTCGTACTTCCGCAACAGGGCCGTGGCGATGATGGGAGCGAGCGAGCCAGCCGCGATCGACGTCACCTGGTAGCCCAGCGAGACCCCCGAGTAGCGCATCCGCGTCGGGAACATCTCGGCCATGATGGCGGGCTGGCCGGCGTACATGAAGGCGTGGATCAGCAGGCCGAGCGTGATCGCCAGCAGGATCGTCGGGTCGTGCGCCGAGTCCATCATCGGGAAGGCGAAGAAGCCCCAGGTCCCGGCGAGCAGGGCGCCCACCGCGTACGTCGGTCGTCGTCCGATCCGGTCGGACAGCCGGCCGACCTGAGGGATCGCCAGGAAGTGCACGAGGTGCGCCAGCAGCATCAGGCGGAGGATGTCGTCGGTGTCGGTCTCGACCACGACCGAGAGGTAGGTGATCGAGAACGTGACGACGAGGTAGTACATGACGTTCTCCGCGAATCGCAGGCCCATCGCCGTGAGGACGCCTCGGGGATAGCGGCGCAGCACCTCGAACACGCCATAGGACTCGGCCTTGGTCTCCTCGACCTCCTTCTGCGCCTCGAGGAAGATCGGGGCATCGGTGACCGTGGTGCGGATGTAGTAGCCGACCAGCACGATGACGGCGGACAGCCAGAACGCCACTCGCCAGCCCCAGCTGAGGAATGCCTCGTCGGACAGCGTCGAGGTCAGACCGAGCAGGACGAGGGTCGCCAGCATGTTGCCCATCGGCACGCCGGCCTGCGGCCAGCTGGCCCAGAAGCCGCGCTTGTCGTCGGGGCTGTGCTCGGCCACGAGGAGCACCGCACCGCCCCATTCGCCGCCGATCGCGAAGCCCTGGATGAATCGCAGGACGACCAGGAGCGCAGGTGCGAGGTAGCCGATGCTGCTGTACGTCGGGATGCAGCCCATCGCGAACGTCGCGACGCCGACGAGGAGCAGGCTGAACTGGAGCAGCTTCTTGCGGCCGTGCCGGTCACCGAAGTGGCCGAACACCAGACCGCCGATGGGCCGGGCAGCGAAGCCGACGGCGTACGTGATGAAGGCCGCGATGATCGCGTCGAGCTGGTTGTCACGGGCGGGGAAGAAGACCTTGCTGAACACCAGGGTCGCAGCGGTGCCGTAGAGAAAGAACTCGTACCACTCGACGACGGTGCCGGCCATCGACGCCGCCACGATCTTCTTGAGACCGCTCTGGGTGGTTGACCCGGCTGGGGTGGAACGTTGGATCGTCATGATTGCCTCCGACTGTGACGCAGCACACAAATTCACTGACCTCGACGAGTCTGGGTGCATTCAGGCGCACACGCAATCGCCAATGTCGCAAGGTGGATCTGCAAGAATGCAGATATGCCCCGCCCCGCACTGCCCAGCGCGGACGACTTGCTGGTGCTCCTCGAGGTTGGCCGGAGCGGCCGGTTCACTACCGCAGCCGAAGCCCTCGGACTCAACCACACGACCGTCTCGCGCCGCATCACCGCACTGGAGAAGAGTCTCGGCGGGCGCGTCCTCGCACGCGGGCCCGCCGGGTGGGAGCTGACGCCGCTGGGGCAGGACGCGCTCCAGGCAGCCGAGCGACTCGACGCCGTACTGCGTGAGCTGACCGCCGGCCCGGGCGACAGCGACGCCCTCGACGACGTCGTGCGGCTGTCGGCAACCGACGGCTTCAGCGCCTACATCGCGGCGCCGGCTGCGGCACGACTTCGTCAGCGGCATCCCGGCCTGGCGATGGAGATCGTCACCGCGACCCGACGGGCCACCCAGCAACGTACGGGCCTCGACATCGAGATCGTCGTCGGGGAACCCCAGGTGCACCGGGCGGAGGCGACCCGGCTCGCCCCGTACGTCCTGGGGCTGTACGCATCCCGCGACTACCTCGCGTCACACGACGCGCCGCAGACCGTGAAGGAGGTCGCCGACCACGGGCTGGTCTACTTCATCGACTCGATGCTCCAGGTCGATGACCTCGACGTGGCTCGCAGCTTCGTGCCCTCGATGGTCGACGCCGTGACGTCGACCAACGTGTTCGTGCACGTCGAGGCGACGCGAGCCGGTGCGGGCCTCGGGCTGCTGCCGTGCTTCATGGCCGACCGGCACGACGACCTCGTGCGACTGCTGCCCGAGCGCATCGAGGTCGGGCTGGACTACTGGCTCGTCGCCCGGCCTGAGGCGTCTCGCCGGCCGGGAGTCGCGGCCGTCACCGCAGAGCTCCACCTCGCGGCCCGCTCGATGCAGGACGCCTTGATGGGGCGCGTGCGCACGACCGGCTGACGGGGTCAGGCGTCGACGGATCGGCGCTGGTAGGCCAGGCCGATCGCGAAGATCGCGAACCCGGCGACAGCCAGAGCAGCGCCGACCAGGCTGGCGGCGCGATAGCCGTAGCCCGCGGCGATCGCAGCAGAGCCGAGCCAGGCGCCGAGACCGTTCGCGGTGTTGAGCGCCGAGTGGTTGAGGGCGGCCCCGAGCATCTGCGCGTCGCCGGCGGCGTGCATCAGCCGCATCTGCAGGTTGATCGCGACGACCGAGCTGATGAGCGCGACGGCGAACACCATGATCATCGCCGGGATGACGTGCGGAGCGGCGAAGAAGAACACCACGAGGGCCGCCGTGGTGGCCGCGAACCCGTACAGGACCGAGCGTTCGATGTTCCAGTCGGCGAGCACACCCGCAGCCCACGAGCCCACGACAGAGCCGATGCCGAAGACCAGCGCGAACCAGGGCACCCACACCTCCGGCTGGTCGGCGACCTTGGTGACCAGAGGTGAGATGTAGGTGTACATCGCGAACAGTCCCCCGAAGCCGATCATCCCGGCCGAGACCGCGAACAGCACCTGCGGCCGCTTGAGCGCGGAGAGCTCGCTCCGCAGCGACGCCTCGCCGTTGGCCGGCGAGTGCGGCACGAAGGCGAAGATCATGGCCGCCGTGGCGATCGTGAGTGCCAGGACGACCCAGTAGGCGCTGCGCCATCCGAGGTGCTGCCCGAGGGCGATGCTCGCCGGTACGCCTACGACCGTGGCGACGGACAGGCCGAGCATGACCGAGCTGACCGCGCGGCCCTTGAACTCCGGGCGGACGAGCGAGGCCGCCAGCAGGGACGCGACCCCGAAGTAGGCGCCGTGCGGGAGCCCCGCGACGAAACGCGAGATCAGCACCGGGACGTAGCCGCTGGCCATAGCGGTGATCGCATTGCCGATGCCGAGCGCCAGGATCAGGCCGATCGCCAGCTCGCGCTTGGGCAGTCGGGCGCCCAGTGAGACGATGACCGGCGCGCCCACGACGACGCCCAAGGCGTACGCCGTGATGATGTGGCCGGTCGTCGCATTGGACTTGTGGATGCCGTCGGCGATCTTCTCGAGCAGGCCCATCGACATGAACTCGGTCGTCCCGATCGCGAACCCGCCGAGGGCAAGCGCGAGCAGGGCGAGAGTCAGGTGCTTGGTGCTCACGCTCGTCTGGGGGGAGCTTTCGACGATGGTCACCACGTGTACAAGTCTCCCAGCGGTGCCAGTTGTTCCACGAATCGAGACAGTGTGCGTCGCCTCACGCACCAACGCCTTCCGCGGTTTTGTAGGCGGGCGATGCCACGCTGTCCGGTATGCACGAGATCTCCGACGCCGAGCGCCGAGCACGCCTGGGCCGACGCCACGCGTTGGCCGACGATCATCGCGCGGCATCAGTGACCGAAGCGGCCCGGGCCGTCGTCGCCCTGCACGGCACCGACCCCGCCTCGACCGTCCTGTCGGCGCTGGCCCGCACCCACCATGCGACTCCAGCCGACGTCGAACGCGCCCTCTACGACGACCGTGACCTCGTACGCGTGCTGTCGATGCGGCGGACAGTCTTCGCGGTGCCGCGTGATGTCGCCGGCGCCTGCCTCGTGGGCGCGTCGGACCTGGTCGCGATCCAGCAGCGCAAGCTCCTGGTCAAGTCGCTCGCCGCAGTGGGTGTCTCGGGCGACCTCCAGGCATGGATCGACCGCGCCGAGCTGGTGGCGCTCTCGGCGATCGAAGCGGCCGGCGAGGTCACCAGCTCAGAGCTCGCGCGGGCGGACCCGCTCCTCGCGACGCGAGTGCAGCTCGGCAGCGGCAACTTCGTCGCCACGCCCACCGTCGCGAGCCGGCTCATGACGATCCTCTCGGCCGAGGGCAAGGTCGTCCGCACGCGACCGCGCGGCGGGTGGACTTCGACGCAGTTCCGCTGGAGCACCATGAGCTCCTGGTGCGACCTCGGCGAGCTGCCCGACCTCGAGACGGCGATCACCGAGCTCGCCCGTCTGTGGCTGCACGCGTACGGGCCGGCGACGCTCGACGACCTGCAGTGGTGGACCGGCTGGACCAAGACCCGCACGCGGGCCGCGGTCGCGCCGCTCGCGACGGTCGAGGTCGAGCTCGACGGCGGCCCAGGTCTGGTCCTTGCAGACGACGTCGGGCCGGTCGAGGCGCCAGGGCCCTGGGTCGCACTCCTGCCCGCGCTCGACCCGTCGTCGATGGGCTGGAAGCACCGGGACTTCGTGCTCGGGCCGCACCGCGAGCGGCTCTTCGACATCAACGGCAACGCCGGGCCGACCGTATGGGTCGACGGCCGGATCGTCGGCGGCTGGGCACAGCGCGACGACGGCGAGGTGGCGTTCACACTGCTGCAGGACATCGGGTCCGAGGCCACAACCGCGGTCGAGCAGCGCGCGGCCGGGCTCACGACGCTGCTGGGCGACGTACGCCTCAAGGCCCGGGCCCGCGGCTGGACCGATGTCGAAAAAGCCCTCAGGACTTGATGGCGTCGCGGATGAGCACGCGGAGCTCCGCGGCCACCGCCTCGAGCGGCTCAGGGCTGCGCTGGCTGCGGGCCATGACGACAGCCCCCTCGAGGCTGCCGACGATCAGCCACGCCAGCCGCTCGGCTCGCTTGGGAGCCACCCCGTCGGCGCGCAGCACCGGCACGAGCATGCCCTGCCAGGTCTTGAACACCTCGCTCGCCGGACCGGCCGTCGCTGTGTCCTCGGTCGCCACGGCGAGCACCGGGCAGCTCGCTTCGTAGTCACTCCTGCTCAGGAACTCCCGCCAGTTGGCGATGAACGCGTCGAGCGCAGCCAGCGCACCACCCTCGCTCGCCCTCGCCAGGACCTTCTCCACACGGCCGGAGACCCAGGCGACGGCTTCTTCGACGAGCTGGTCCTTGCCCCTCGGGAAGTAGTGGTAGGTCGAGCCCAGCGGTGCGCCGGTGAACTTCGCGAGCTCCCGGACGCTCGTCGCGCCGACGCCGCGCTCGCCGATCAGCTGCGCTGCGCCGGCAACCATCTTGGTGCGGGGATCGAGTGGCATACCGGAAGCATAGCTCCTTGACTATGACAGTTGTCATAGCCTAGCGTCAGATCTATGACGAATGTTATAAAGCAGCAGCTGTGGGACACCATCACCTTCCGGGCCGACGACGGCTACGAGCTGCACGGCCGCTGGTTCGAGCCCAGCGATGAGGCTCGCGGCGTCGTCCTGATCGTGCCCGCGATGGCGACCACCGCGGCCTACTACGCGACCTTCGCCTCGTGGCTGCGCGATCGTGGATTCGCCGTCATGACCTTCGACTACCGCGGGTACGGCGACTCGCTCGACGGACCGATGCGCGAGGTCGAGAACGACCTCGTCCGCTGGGCGCACGACGCCCGCGACGCACTGGAGCATGCCCACGTACGAGCCGAGGGCCGGCCGGTCACCTGGCTCGGCCACAGCCTCGGTGGTCAAGTTCTCGCATTCGCCGACCACACCAAGGCAGATCGCGCCATCAGCGTCGCGGCCGGCACGGGTTACTGGAGGCACAACACGCCGAGCGCTCGCCGCAAGGCTCCGCTGCTGTGGAAGGTCATCGCCCCAGCCGCGATGGCCGTTGCCGGCTACTTCCCCGGCAAGCGGCTGCGCATCCTGGGTGACCTGCCGGCCAACGTCATGCGCCAGTGGGCTCGCTGGTGCATGGATCCGGACTATCTGCTCGGCGAGCTGCCCGAGATGCGCGAGCGATTCGCCGCGGTCGACATCCCCATGGCGTCGGTGTCGTTCACGGACGACGAGCTCATGTCGGCGACGAGCATCAGCACGCTCGACGCGCTCCACACCGCCGTCGACACCACCCACATGCGCTTCACGCCGGAGCAGCTGGGCGTCGACCGCATGGGCCACTTCGGGTTCTTCCGGCACAACCAGGTCGACCTGTGGGACGAGCTGATCCTGCCGCACCTGGCCGAGCAGCCCAGCAGCTGAGCGCGAGCGGGGGTTAGCCCCCCTCCCTGTCGGTGGTCACCCCCTGGCAGAGGACCGGGAAACCCGGCGCCGGACCCCTGCGAGCGGTCGGACAACGCCCTGCCGCGGCACCCTCTGATCTTCCTACTGTCGAAGAGTCAGAGCACCAGCCGCCCGGTTCGGAGCTCAACCGTTCAAAGGAAAGGCTCCATCATGTCCCGCATTCTCTACCGACTCGGTCACTTCGCCGGACGCCACCCGTGGCGCGTCCTGGCGGCGTGGATCGTCGTCGGCATCTCGGTCTTCATGCTCAGCTCCTCGCACGGCGGATCGCCGGACGAGAGCTTCAACATTCCCGGTGCGGAGTCGCAGCGCGCTGCCGACGCCGTAGCCGACAGGTTCCCCGAAGAGACCGTCTACACCTCCAACGTCATCTTCCACTCGGACAAGGGTCTCGAGGATCCAGCCACCAAGGCGGCGATCGAGCAGACCGTGACCGAGCTGGCCGAGGGCCACAAGGTCGTATCGGTCAACAGCCCCTACGACCCGCGTGGTCCGACGCTGAGTGACGACGGCAAGACGGCCTTTGCGACCGTCGCGTACGACGGGGACAAGATCAGCGCCGCTCAGTTCAAGGAAGCCGCCGCATCGACCAAGGTCGCCCGCGACGCAGGCGTCCAGGTCGAGTACGACGGCACCCTCGGGTACGCCAAGGCTGAAGCCAAGGAGCCCAGCAGCGAGAAGATCGGCATCATCGTGGCCGTCGTGGTCCTCGCGATCGCGTTCGGCTCGCTCGTCGCCCTCAGCATCCCGATCGTCACGGCGCTGTTCGGCCTCCTGATCGGCATCAGCTCGCTCAGCATCATGTCCGGCATGATTGCCGTTCCTGAGATCGCGAACATCGTCGGCATGATGCTCGGCCTCGGTGTCGGTATCGACTACGCACTGTTCATCCTGTCCAGGCATCGCCAGAACCTCGATGACGGCATGACCGTCCCCGAGGCGATCGGCCAGGCAAACTCGACGGCAGGACTCTCGGTGCTGTTCGCCGGCGTCACGGTCATCGTCGCCATCGCAGGCCTCCAGGTCTCCGGTGTCCCGATGATGACGGTCATGGGCTGGGCCTCTGCCTTGATGGTCCTGATCACGATGCTGGCAGCGATCACCCTGCTGCCCGCGATCCTCGGCATCGTCAAGAAGAAGGTCAACGCCGCGAAGATCCCGTTCATCAAGCAGCGTCCTGCGCACGATCCCAGCTCCGGCTCGGCTCGTTGGGCCGCTCGGGTCGTCAAGCACCCGGTTCGCTACGGAATCGTCGCGACGCTCATCCTCGGTGTGCTCGCTGCTCCGGTGTTCTCGATGCGCCTGGGCTTCACCGACTCCGGCAACGACGCCGCTTCGACGACGACCCGCAAGTCGTACGACATCATGGCCGACGCCTACGGTCCGGGCACCAACGGCCCGTTCCAGGTCGTGCTCGAGACGCATGGCGCATCTGACACGGACGCAACTGTCGCTCGGGTCGCCAAGGCACTCGCCTCGGCCAAGGGTGTCGCCTCCGTCCAGGAGCCCGCGTTCAACGAGGGCAAGGACATCGCGATCATCGCCGTCACGCCGACGAGCGCACCTCAGGACGCGGAGACGTCGGACACGCTGCACCGTCTGCGCGACACCGTGCTCCCCGACGCCATCGGTGACAGCAAGGTCGAGCCGATGGTCACTGGTGGAACGGCGATGTCGGAAGACGTCTCGAACCGCCTGCAGGATCGCATGCCCTGGTTCCTCGGAGCCGTCATCGGACTGTCGTTCCTCGTGCTGATGCTCGTGTTCCGCTCGGTGCTCGTGCCGCTCAAGGCAGCCGTGCTCAACCTGTTGAGTGTCGGAGCCGCGTACGGCGTCATCGTCGCGGTGTTCCAGTGGGGCTGGGCGGCGAACCTGATCGGTGTCGAAGGATCTGTCCCGATCATGCCGCTCGCACCGATGCTGATGTTCGCGATCCTGTTCGGACTCTCGATGGACTACGAGGTCTTCCTGCTGAGCCGGGTGCGGGAGCAGTTCACCCGTCACGGCGACGCCAAGAAGGCCATCGTGGAAGGCGTCGCCAGCACGGGACGCGTCATCACGAGTGCCGCGCTCATCATGATCAGCGTCTTCGCATCGTTCATCCTGATGGCCGACGTCACCGCGAAGATGTTCGGTGTCGGCCTGGCCGTCGCGGTCCTGCTCGACGTGACGCTGGTCCGGATGGTCCTCGTGCCGTCGGCGATGAGCCTGCTGGGCGCCCGCGTCTGGTGGCTGCCGAAGTGGCTCGATCGTCTCCTGCCCAACATCGACCTGGAAGGTGGCCACGTGGACAGCGAGCTCACCGAAGAGGACGAGAAGTTCCTCGAGGAAGGCGAGAAGGTCCTCGTCTGAGGATCACCAACAGAATCACTGGCGCGGCCGGTCCCCTCGGGGGCCGGCCGCGCTGGTGTTCCCTGCAATCCCGCCTCCGCCGGCACCCCGCTGGGGTAGTCTCCGAGAATGGTCCTGCGAGTCGTGTTCGCAGACGACAACTACCTCGTACGCGAGGGTGTCTCAGCTCTGCTCGGCCAGGTCGACGACATCGAGCTGGTCGAGATCGTCGAGGACCCTGCGGCGTTGCTCAAGGCCGTCGCGATCCACAAGCCCGATGCGGTCCTCACCGACATCCGGATGCCGCCGACGCACACGACCGAGGGCATCGTGGCGGCCAAGCAGATCCGCATCCAACACCCCGAGACGGGCGTGGTCGTCCTGTCGCAGTACGTCGAGGAGGACTACGCGTTCGAGCTGCTCGAGGACGGCGTGGCCGGGCTCGGCTACCTGCTCAAGGAACGGATCACTCAGCTCGACGAGCTGGTCCGCGCGCTGCACGAGGTGTCCCGCGGCGGATCAGCACTCGACCCCAAGGTCGTCGAGGGCCTGATGGCTCGCAAGGCCAGCGAGCAGTCGTCACCCCTGCTGGGTCTCACCGAGAAGGAGCGGGCGGTGCTGGAGTGCATGGCGACCGGCCGCAACAACGCCACGATCGCCAAGACGCTCTACATGAGCGAGCGAGCCGTCGAGAAGCACATCAGCTCGGTGTTCCAGAAGCTGCGCCTCGTCGAGGAGGGTGAGCTCAATCGACGGGTCATGGCGGTGCTGGCGTATGTCGAAGCCACCTCCTGACGCCCGCCCACGACGCATTCGTGCGGCTGACCCCACCCCTGCGTACGGTCAACGCCCTCCCCCCAAGGGCGTGAACGGGAGCAGACTCGCGCCATGACCGCGCTCGTGACCCAGCGACGCCTGCCTCCCGACCGAGTCGAGACCGTCCTCGTCGGCGCGGGTCTCCTGGTGTTCGTCGGCACGGTGTACGTCGTGACGGTCGTCGGCGGCGGGATGCTCATCGGGCACACGTCGTCACCCGACACCACGCTGTCGATCCTCGCGACGCTGATCGTGGCACTGGGCCTGGGCCCGGTGCAGGCCGCGTTGCAGAGGTGGGCACGCCGGGTCGTGACGGGCGAACGCGAGCTGCCGTACGACGTCCTCAGCCGGTTCTCCGCCTCCGTGACACAGTCGCACGACGAACAGGTGCCCGCGACGATGGCTCGAGTCCTCGCCGAGGGCACCGGGGCCGCCTGGGCCCAGGTGTGGCTCCTCGTCGGGGACACGCCCGTGCTCGCAGCCACCTGGCCCGAGGGCGCCGCCGATCAGCCGTACGAGCCGACGAGCGCCGGGTCGACGCCGAACGGGCAGCGCACACTACTGGTCCGCCTCGCCGGCGAGACCCTCGGCGCACTGCGGATCCAGGAGCGCCCGCACCAGCCGCTGACCCCCGTCGAGCAACGCCTGTTCGACGGCCTCGCGTCGCAGGCGGGCCTGGTGCTCCACGGGGCTCGGCTGCGGGCCGAGCTCGCCAGCCGGCTCGAGGAGCTGTCGCTCCGCGCCGATGAGCTGCGCGCCTCCCGTGGCCGGGTGGTCGAGGCCCAGGACACCGAACGCCGCCGGCTCGAGCGCGACATCCACGACGGCGCCCAGCAACACCTCGTCGCGCTGGCCGTCAACCTGCGCCTCGCGCAGACGCTCAGCGAGTCCGCGCCGGAGGCTGCCGCCAAGGTCGTCTCGGAGCAGGTCGAGGCGACGGATCTGGCGATCGAGACCCTGGTCGACCTGTCCCGCGGCATCTACCCCGGTGCGCTCAGCGACCACGGCATCGGGCAGGCCCTCACCACCGCCACTGCAACGGCGACGACACCGGTGGAGGTCGTGGACGAGACGCAGGGACGGTTCGACCCAGAGGTCGAGCTCGCGGTCTACTTCTGCTGCCTCGAGGCGATCCAGAACGCACTCAAGCACGCCGGGGCGTCGCGCGTACGCGTCACGCTCCGCAAGGCTGACGGCGAGCTGCTCGCGACAGTCGCCGACGACGGCACCGGCTTCGACGTCGACGCCACCCCGGGTGGCTCCGGCCTGAGCAACATGCGCGATCGGCTGGACGCGGTCGCCGGAACGATCGCGATCGAGGCGTCACCCGAGGGGACGATCGTCACGGCACGCGTACGACTGGATGGTCCCGCATGACTCGCGCCATGGTGTGGTCGCTCGCCCTAGTCTCGGCGTTGTGCGTCATCGGTGACACGTTGGTCATATCGGCGTACGGCTCGCTGTGGTCCACCGACACGCTGGGACTGCACGGATGGCCGTTCGTCGACCTCGCCGGGCTCGGATGCTCCGTGCTGGGAGCGGTCATCGTCATGACCTATCCCCGTCACTTGATCGGCTGGCTGCTCACGATCGTCGGGGTGACCACGTCGATCTCCCTGCTCGCCGAGGCCTACAGCCACTGGGTCATCCACGAGAACGGTCCCGGCTCCACGTCGGCCGGCGAGCTCGCGGCGAGCGTCGCGCTCGGGCTCGGCGGGCCGTTCGCGCTCAGCGTCCTCGGCGTGATCTTCTTGACGGTTCCCGACGGGGAGCTCGTCTCCCGTCGCTGGCGGCCCGTGGTCTGGGTGGCGTGCCTCGGATACGCCCTGTCGCTGGCGGGACTGCTGATCACGCCGCCGTCCGACATCGTGAGCAGGGCCGACGCGTCCGAGGGTACGTCGACGGGCGAGCTGCTGGCCTCGATCGGGATCCTGCTCACGGCCGGCGCCCTGATCATCGGGGTCGTGAGCATGGTCGTCCGGCTGCGACGCTCGCAGGGCGAGGCTCGCCAGCAGCTGCGCTGGGTCGTCACAGCGGCGGCGTTCGTGGCGATCGCCCTCACCGCGATCCTCCTGTATCAGTCGTTGATCTCGGGCGGCGACCAGTCGCCCGTCACGAGCATCCCGCTCTACCTCTCGTACGTCGCGCTGATCGCGAGCATCGCGATCTCGGTCCTGCGGTTCCGGCTCTACGACCTCGACATCATCATCAGTCGTGCCGTCGCGCTGGCCTGTGCGACGGCGTTCGTCACCGGCGCGTACGTCGTCGCCGTCGTGGCGGTCGGGGACCGACTCGACGGAGAAGCTGAGAGCTTCGGGCTCTCGCTGGCGATCACGGCGATCGTGTCCCTGGCCTTCCAGCCACTGCGCCGCTGGATCGTGCGACTGGCGGACCGGCTGGCGTACGGCCGCCGGGCGCAACCCTATGACGCCCTCGCCGAGTTCAGCCGCCGCGCCGGCGAGAGCCCCGCTCCACACGAGCTGCTGCCGGCCGTCGCCGAGGCGGCCGGGCTCGCCAGCTCGGCACTGGAGTCGACGGTCCGGCTCGACCTGCCGGACGGCGCCGAGCGATCGGCTTCGTGGACCCCGCGAGCGGCCGGGCGTGGTTCGGCGGGCGACTGGATCGAGATCCCGGTCGCCGACCGGGCCGGCGAGGTCGGCGCCATCCGGGTCCGGCTCCCGGCAACCCGCAACCTGCGCCGGCACGAAGAGCGGTTGCTGCGCGACATCGCCGACCAGGCTGCCGTGGCGTTCCGCAACGTGCGCCTCGAGGTGGCCCTGGGCGCGCACGTCCAGCAGCTGCATCAGCAGACCGAGGAGCTGACCGCATCACGAGGCCGGCTCATCCGGGCGAGCGACTCCGAGCGACACCGTCTCGAGCTCGCGATCTCCCACGAGGTGCTCTCGCGGCTCCACGACCTGCGCGCCGGCCTCGCCGCCGTGCCGGACACCGGTCCGACTGCAGAGCAGGCTGCGGGATTCGTCACGGACGCCACGACGGCGCTCGAGTCGCTGCGGGACCTGACGAAGGGCCTGCACCCGACTCTCCTCACCCGCAGCGGGCTGGCTTCGGCCCTGACATCGTACGTGGGACGGGTCACGACAGACACGACGCTGACCATCGAGCCCGCCGTCTCGGCAGCACGCTGGCCGGACCGGGTCGAGGCGACTGCCTATTTCTGCTGCACCCACGCAGTCATGTACGGCGGCGTCGGCGCGATGACCTTGCGCGTCGCGCCGGACGCCGACGCCCTCGAGGTCGAGCTCACCGGCACCGATCTCGATGCGGCGGCACGGCAGTCGATGATCGACCACGTCGAGACGCTGCGCGGCAGCTTCGACGACAGCGCCGGCCGCATCATCATCCGGCTGCCGCGAGAATCCGAGCGGTCAGCCGTCCCGGTGAGCTGAGGTCCACGCCTCGATCAACCGGTCCGGTCCGAAAGCACCCTTGGGGACGTAGTCCGAAGCGCCGGAGCCGGCGAGGTCGACGTCGTCGCGGTCGTACGTGGACAGCAGCACCACGACCGTGCCATTGCCCTCGGCGAGGATCTGCCGGGTCGCCTCGATGCCGTCAATGCCGGGCAGGTTGACGTCCATCAGCACGAGCTCGGGCTGCAGCTCGCGGGCCACCTCGACCGAGTCCTCGCCCGATGCCGCGGTGCCGACGACGGTGAACCCGCTGGTGGCCTCCACGACCGCCTGCATGGCTCGCCGGAACGGCTCCTGGTCGTCGACGACCAGCACCCGCACGTCGGGTTCGTGGGACACCGCTTGGACCTCCATACGACCAGTGTGGCGGGCGGGAGCCGCGTGCAGGAGGGGGTTGGCCGCACTCTTGGTACGGCCGACCCCCGCCCACGCCGTCAGGACAGGATGCCCAGGACCTCGGAGAACGTGGTCGAAGGGCGCATGACCTGCTTGACCTTGGCGTCGTCCGGGCGGAAGTAGCCACCGATGTCGGCCGGCGATCCCTGCACCGCGAGCAGCTCGTCGTTGATCTTCTGCTCGTTGGCGGCCAGCGCGCCGGCGACCTCGGAGAACCCGGCGGCGAGGTCAGCGTCCTCGGTCTGTGCCGCGAGCTCCTGCGCCCAGTAGAGCGCGAGGTAGAAGTGGCTGCCGCGGTTGTCGATCTCGCCGACCTTGCGGCTCGGCGACTTGTTCTCGTTGAGGAACGTGCCGGTCGCCCGGTCCAGCGTGTCGGCCAGGATCTGCGCCCGCGCGTTGCCGGTGGTCGTCGCCATGTGCTCGAAGCTCGACGCCAGTGCGAGGAACTCGCCGAGGCTGTCCCAGCGCAGGTGGTTCTCCTTGACGAGCTGCTGCACGTGCTTGGGGGCCGAGCCACCGGCGCCGGTCTCGAACAGCCCACCGCCGTTGATCAGCGGGACGATCGACAGCATCTTGGCGCTCGTGCCGAGCTCGAGGATCGGGAACAGGTCGGTGTTGTAGTCGCGCAGCACGTTGCCGGTGACCGAGATCGTGTCCTCACCCTTGCGGATGCGCTCGATCGAGAACGCGGTGGCGTCCTCCGGCGACATGATCTCGATCTGCAGGCCTTCGGTGTCGTGCTCGGGCAGGTAGGCCTCGACCTTGGCGATCAGGTTGGCGTCGTGTGCACGGGTGGGGTCGAGCCAGAACACGGCCGGCGTCTGCGAGGCGCGCGCCCGCGTCACGGCGAGCTTGACCCAGTCGCGGATCGGCACGTCCTTGGTCTGGCAGGCGCGCCAGATGTCCCCAGCCTGCACGGCGTGCTGCAGCAGCACGGTGCCATCCTGGTCCACGACCTCGACGGCGCCCGCACGGTCGATCTCGAACGTCTTGTCGTGGCTGCCGTACTCCTCGGCGGCCTGCGCCATGAGGCCGACGTTGGAGACCGAGCCCATCGTCGTCGGGTCGTACGCGCCGTTGGCCCGGCAGTCGTCGATCACGGTCTGGTAGACGCCGGCGTACGAGCTGTCGGGGATCACGGCGAGAGTGTCGGCCTCGTTGCCGTCGGGGCCCCACATGTGGCCGGACGTGCGGATCATGGCCGGCATCGACGCATCGACGATGACGTCGCTCGGGACGTGGAGGTTGGTGATGCCCTTGTCGGAGTCGACCATCGCGAGGGCGGGGCCGTCGGCGATGCCCTGCTCGATCGCGGCCTTGATCTCGGCGCCGTTGGGCAGCTTGTCGAGTCCGGCGAGGATCGAGCCGAGGCCGTTGTTGGGGCTGAGTCCGGCGGCGGCGAGGTCGTCGCCGTACGCCTCGAACACGGCCGGGAGGAAAGCCTTGACGACGTGACCGAAGATGATCGGGTCGGACACCTTCATCATGGTCGCCTTGAGGTGCACCGAGAAGAGCACGCCGTCAGCCTTGGCGCGGGCGATCTGCGCCGTGATGAAGTCGTCGAGCGCAGCGGCGCGCATCACGGTGGCGTCGACGACCTCACCGGCCAGCACGGGGATGGAGTCCTTGAGGACCGTCGTGGCGCCGTCGGCGACGAGCCGGATGCTCAGCGTGGTGTCGGACTCGATGACGACCGACTTCTCGTTGGAGCGGAAGTCGTCGGCGCCCATCGTCGCAACGTTGGTCTTGGAGTCGCTGGTCCAGGCACCCATCGAGTGGGGGTGCGCCTTGGCGAAGTTCTTGACCGACGCCGGGGCGCGGCGGTCGGAGTTGCCCTCGCGCAGCACGGGGTTGACCGCGCTGCCCTTGACCTTGTCGTAGCGCGCGCGGACGTCCTTTTCCTCGTCGGTCTGCGGGTCGTCGGGGTAGTCCGGCAGCGCATATCCCTGGCTCTGCAGCTCGGCGATCGCGGCCTTGAGCTGCGGGATCGAGGCGCTGATGTTGGGCAGCTTGATGATGTTGGCCTCGGGCGTCTTGGCGAGGGCGCCCAGCTCGGCCAGCGCGTCGCCGATCTGCTGCTCCGGCGTCAGGCGGTCGCCGAAGAGCGCAATGATGCGCCCCGCGAGCGAGATGTCACGGGTCTCGACCTCGACGCCGGCCGTCGAGGCATACGCCTCGATGACGGGGAGGAACGAGTAGGTGGCCAGCAAAGGCGCCTCGTCGGTGTGGGTGTAGATGATCTTGGCCATGAGTGCGACGACTCCTACGTGTGGATCAAAGATTGTTTGACATCAAGATATCTCACCGACACTGACGCTCCCAGCGTCCCCCAGCGACAGCGCTCGGAGCTCTACCCTGTGAGACAGGTCACACACTGTCTCCAGGAGGCCCACGATGGCAGCACCCACCACATCCCACAAGCTCGGCGCCGAGGCACTGGGCACGTTCTGGCTCGTGCTCGGTGGCGTCGGCACCGCAGTGCTGGCCGGCGGCAGCGGCGGGGTCGGCACGCTCGGCATCGCGCTCGCTTTCGGCCTCACGGTCCTGACCGGCGCCTATGCCTTCGGGCCGATCTCTGGCGGGCACTTCAACCCCGCCGTGACGGTCGGCCTCGCCACGGCCAAGCGGTTCGACTGGAAGGACGCGCCCGGCTACTTCCTGGCACAGTTCGTCGGCGCCACGATCGCCGGCGCCGTCCTGTACGTCATCGCGTCCGGCGCCGATGGCTTCGACGCATCAGCCAGCGGCTTCGGCACGAACGGCTACGGCGACCACTCCCCCGGCGGCTACAGCCTGCTGGCGGTCATCATCACCGAGATCGTGCTGACGGCGTTCTTCCTCTACGTCATCTTCGGCGCCACGGCCAAGCGTGCGGCGGTCGGCTTCTCCGGGCTGGCGATCGGCCTCGCCCTGACGCTGATCCACCTGATCTCGATCCCGGTCGACGGCACCTCGGTCAACCCGGCCCGATCGTTCGGTGTCGCCGTGTTCGCCGGCTGGGATCACTTCGCACAGCTCTGGGTCTTCATCCTCGCGCCGGTCATCGGCGCCGCGATCGCCGGTGTCACCCACGCGTTGATCGTCGGCGAGGACACGGACTGACGCTTCCGCCGCTGACGAGTGTCTGAGACGATCTTCTTCCGCGAACCAGGAGGCCTGATGGTCACCGTCATCTTCGTCATCGCCGGTGTGGTGCTGCTCGTCGGACTCACCGTCCTCCTCGAGCGTCGGTCCTCGCACGCTGCGCCGTTCGCGCGCGATGTGGAGCACCGTGGCCTGACGGCCGACGGCCGCCACCAGGGCCGTTCCCCAGGGGCCGACGGTGGCGGAATGTCCTACTACAACGGCGGGGACGGTGGCGGCTCCGGCTCCTGAGATCCAGGTGCCCGAGGGGTTCTATGAGCGATCGGCCGCGATGACGACCCGGGTCCTGCGCACCAAGCGCCGCAGCGAGGCTGCTGAAGCCGTGCCGGGGTGGGCGCGCGACCGTCGGCCAGGCCAGCCGCGATGGGTCGTCGCCCTCGGCGGACGCGTCTGGCACGTCGGCCCCCCTGGATGACGAAGGGCCCGGGACACATGTCCCGGGCCCCGCGTCGTCACTCAGGCGACGTCGTAGCGGTCGAGGTCCATGACCTTCGACCATGCTGCGACGAAGTCGTGCACGAACTTGCCCTTGGCGTCGTCGCTCGCGTAGACCTCGGCGATCGCGCGCAGCTCGGAGTTGGAACCGAACACGAGGTCGGCCCGGCTGCCGGTCCACGTGACCGCACCCGAGGCATCGCGAGCCTCGTACGTCGACGAGTCGGCAGCTGATGCCGTCCAGTTCGTGCCGAGGTCCAGCAGGTTGACGAAGAAGTCGTTCGTCAGCGTTCCGGGCTGGTCGGTGAGCACGCCGACGGGCGAGTTGTCGTAGTTGGTGTCGAGGACCCGGAGGCCACCCACCAGCACGGTCAGCTCAGGCGCACTCAGGTTGAGCAGGTTCGCCTTGTCGATCAGCAGGAACTCCGCCGGCAGTCGGTTGCCCTTGCCGTAGTAGTTGCGGAACCCGTCGGCGACCGGCTCGAGCGCAGCAAACGAGTCAACGTCGGTCTGCTCCTGCGTGGCATCCGTGCGTCCCGGGGTGAACGGGACCTCGATGTCGTGACCCGCGGCCTTGGCGGCCTGCTCGATGGCAGCTGCGCCGCCCAGAACGATCACGTCGGCCAGCGAGACGCCCTTGCCGAACGCCTGCTGCACGCCTTCGAGCGTACGAAGCACCGTCGCGAGCTGGTCGGGGTTGTTGACCTCCCAGCCGTTCTGCGGCTCCAGACGGATGCGAGCGCCGTTCGCTCCACCACGCTTGTCGCTGATGCGGAACGACGAGGCCGCGGCCCACGCGGTCGACACGAGCTGCGAGACGGCGAGGCCCGACGCGAGGATCTGCGCCTTGAGCTCGGCGATGTCAGCGGCCGAGAGCGGTTCGCCTGTTGCAGCCGGCAGCGGGTCCTGCCACAGCAGTTCTTCCTGCGGCACCAACGGGCCGAGGTAGCGCTGGATCGGTCCCATGTCACGGTGCGTCAGCTTGTACCAAGCACGGGCGAACGCATCCGCGAACTCCTCCGGGTTCTCGAGGAACCGGCGGGAGATCGGCTCGTAGATCGGGTCAAAGCGCAGTGCGAGGTCCGACGTGAGCATCGTCGGCGGGCGCGACAGCGTGCCGTCCTGCGGATCGGGCACGGTGTTGGCCGCGGCGCCGTCCTTGGGCTGCCACTGGTGGGCACCCGCGGGGCTCTTGGTCAGCTCCCACTCGTGGGCGAACAGGGTCTCGAAGAACGAGTTGTCCCACGTCGTCGGCGTAGCCGTCCAGGTGACCTCGAGTCCGCTGGTGATGACGTCGCGACCCTTGCCGCTGCCGAACGACTGCTTCCACCCCAGCCCCTGCTCCTCGATCGGTGCACCCTCGGGCTCAGGCCCGACGAACTGGTCAGGGTCACCGGCGCCGTGCGCCTTGCCGAACGTGTGGCCTCCGGCGATCAGCGCGACGGTCTCCTCATCGTTCATGGCCATGCGGCCGAACGTCTCGCGGATGTCGCGAGCAGAGCCGAGCGGGTCAGGGACACCTTCGGGGCCCTCGGGGTTGACGTAGATGAGGCCCATCTGGACGGCTGCGAGCGGGCTCTCGAGCTCGCGGTCGCCGGTGTAGCGCTCTTCGCCGCCCTTGTCACCGCCGAGCCATTCGTCCTCGGGGCCCCAGTAGACGTCCTCGTCGGGTTCCCAGACATCGGGACGACCGCCGGCGAAGCCGAACGTCTTGAAGCCCATGGWYTCGAGSGCGACRTTGCCSGTSAGGATCAKCAGGTCGGCCCACGARATSGCRKYGCCGTACTTCTKCTTSAKSGGCCASAGCAGKCGSCGKGCCTTGTCGAGRTTGSCRTTGTCGGGCCAGCTGTTGAGCGGGGCGAAGCGCTGCATGCCGGCGCCGGCGCCGCCGCGGCCGTCCCTGATCCGGTAGGTGCCGGCGCTGTGCCACGCCATGCGGATGAAGAACGGTCCGTAGTGACCGAAGTCGGCCGGCCACCAGTCCTGCGAGTCCGTCATGAGCGCCGCGAGGTCGTTGCGTACGGCGTCGAGGTCGAGGTTGTTGAACGCCTGGGCGTAGTCGAAGTCGTCGTCCATGGGGTTGGCGACATCGGTGTGCTTGCGGAGGATCTTGAGGTTGAGCTGGTTGGGCCACCATTCCTGGTTGGCCGATCCCTCAGTCGGGTGGACACGTCCGCCGTGGGAGACGGGGCACTGTCCTTGGCCCTCGTTCTCCTCGTCGTTCATGTCGCCGACGACGGCATTGTGGTCGGTGTTGTCAGGCATGGGATTCCCTCTCCGGATCACGTGGTTGGTCTCAAGCAGGTACGGCGGCGCACTCGGGGCAGATCCCCCAGTACGTCACCTCGGCTTCGTCGATCGAGAAGCCGTGGTCGTTGGATGCGGTCAGACATGGCGCGTTGCCGTGAGCGCAATCCACGTCGGCGACCGCGCCGCACGAGCGGCAGACGACGTGGTGGTGGTTGTCTCCGACGCGCAGCTCGAACCTCGCCGGCGAGCCGGCCGGCTCGATGCGGCGTACGAGGCCCGCAGCCGTGAAGGCCTTGAGGACGTCATAGATCGCCTGGGTCGAGACCGTGCCGAGCTCGGCCCGGGCTGCATCGGCGATCGAGTCGACGTCGGCATGCGGCTGCCGGCCGAGCGCCTCGATGACCGCGAGCCGTGGTCGCGTCACGCGCAGACCAGCATCGCGCAGCTGCGCGACGGGGTCCTGGAGCGTGGGCATGCGGCTATGCAATCACCTTTTCTGGAATCATTCAAGATTAACTCGATGAACGTCTCATGAACGCGGGGTCTGGTGGATCGGGTGCGGTCAGCGTGCGCTAGTTTCGAAAGGAACCCCAGCCTCAAGGAGCACTTCTCGTGAGCACTACCCCCGTCAAGGTCGCCGTCACCGGCGCCGCAGGCCAGATCGGCTACAGCCTCCTCTTCCGCCTCGCCAGCGGATCCCTGCTCGGCCCCGACACCCCGATCCAGCTGCAGCTGCTCGAGATCACGCCGGCGCTCAAGGCCCTCGAGGGCGTCGTCATGGAGCTCGACGACTGCGCATTCCCGACCCTCGCCGGTGTCGAGATCGGCGATGACGCCGAGAAGATCTTCGATGGCGTCAACCTCGCTCTGCTCGTCGGCGCCCGCCCCCGCGGCCCGGGCATGGAGCGCGGCGACCTGCTCGAGGCCAACGGCGCGATCTTCACGGCGCAGGGCAAGGCCCTCAACGCCGTCGCCGCCGACGACGTACGCATCGGGGTCACCGGCAACCCGGCCAACACCAACGCCCTGATCGCGATGTCCAACGCGCCCGACATCCCCAAGGAGCGCTTCAGCGCCCTGACCCGCCTCGACCACAACCGGGCGATCTCCCAGCTCGCTGCCAAGACCGGCGCCTCGGTCACGGAGATCAAGAAGATGACGATCTGGGGCAACCACTCGGCCACGCAGTACCCCGACATCTTCCACGCCGAGATCGCCGGCAAGAACGCCGCCGAGACGGTCAACGACCAGGCCTGGATCGAGAACGACTTCATCCCGACCGTCGCCAAGCGTGGTGCCGCGATCATCGAGGCGCGTGGCTCGTCGTCCGCCGCGTCTGCCGCGTCCGCGACGATCGATGCGGCCCGCGACTGGCTGCACGGAACCCCCGAGGGCGACTGGGCGTCGATGGCGGTCGTCTCCGATGGGTCCTACGACGTCCCCGAAGGCCTGATCTACTCGTTCCCCGTCACGACCAAGGACGGCAACTGGGAGGTCGTCCAGGGCCTCGAGATCGACGAGTTCTCACGCGGTCGCATGGACGCCACCGCTGCTGAGCTGATCGAGGAGCGCGACGCAGTCAAGGAGCTCGGCCTCATCTGATCCCCGACCCCGCGATTTGTGACGAAATGCCCCGGTCTCATCAAGAAGACCGGGGCATTTCGTCACAAATCGTGGGGTTCTCAGCCGGGCTGGCCGGGGATCACGACGGCAAGCACGACGAGGGCGACCCCGAGGGTCGACATCCAGAACACGTCGAACGCCTTGCCGCGCACGCGCAGCATTCCGGTGTGGTCGATCGGCACGACGACACGCGCCAGGGCACCGACCACGAAGGCGGCGCCGATCACGATGACGCCCGTCCGCCACGGCCCGACCACGACGATCACGAGGCCGGCGAGCACCGCCAGCAGGTGCAGCAGGTAGAGCTGAGAGCCGCGGCTCCGCGGACCCATCACGGGTTGAGCCGCTCGGCGGTCTCCACGACGTTGGCCAGCAGCATCGCCCGGGTCATCGGCCCGACCCCGCCAGGGTTCGGTGAGATCCAGCCCGCGACCTCGTACGCCTTGGGGTCCACGTCACCCACGATGCCGTTCTCATCCCGGCTCACCCCGACATCCAACAACGCGGCACCGGGCTTGACCATGTCCGCGGTGATGATGCCCGGCACCCCGGCCGCGGCGATCACGATGTCGGCGCGGCGGACCTCTTCGGCCAGGTCACGGGTGCCGGTGTGGCACAACGTCACCGTCGCGTTCTCACTACGCCGGGTCAGCAACAACCCCATCGGCCGCCCCACCGTGATCCCCCGACCCACCACCACCACGTGCTGGCCGGCGATCGGCACCTCATGGCGACGCAACAGCTCGATGATCCCCCGTGGGGTGCACGGCAACGGCGCGTCCTTGCCCAGCACCAACCACCCCAGGTTCGTCGGATGCAGACCATCGGC
>NZ_JBFUFH010000010.1:0-20710 GCF_056403535.1 Aeromicrobium sp. P2_G6
ATCCGATCCATTCGCATCCGATCCATTCGCCCCGAGTTCTGGAGCTCAGAAGACGTCGCACAGATGGACTGGCACACCCGCCTCGTCTACATCGGCCTCTGGTCTTACGTCGATGACAACGGGGTCGGCAGAGATGTCGAGCGCCTCATCACCGCCGCGCTCTTCCCCCTCGATGAAGACCTCAGTGAGTGCTCACTGAGGGTTCACGGAGCCCTCAAGCACCTAAAAACGGGTGGTCAGATCACTCGGTACAAGGCCGACCGGAAGCCCTACCTGCATGTCACGGCGTGGGAGACGCATCAGCGCATCAACAGACCGTCCGCCGACCGCTACCCCCTCCCCACCAGCGGAAACGCCAAGCCCGCACGTGCATTCAGTGAGCCCTCAGTGAGCACTCACGACACCCTCAGTGCTGGAGAAGGGGAGAAGGGGAGAAGGGGAGAAGGGGAGAAGGGGAAAGAACTTGCGCGAGTCGACCCGGTTCTGTTCGACGAGTTCTGGAACGCCTATGGCAAGAAGGTCGGTCGTGGCAAGGCGGAGGCGGCATTCGCCAAAGCCCTGAAGGCTGCTACCGGCCTCGACCTGATCCGCGCCGCAGCCGAGCACGCCGAGTGGCACGCGCGCGCAGGAACCGAGTCTCGATTCATCCCACACGCAACGACGTGGCTCAACGAGAAGCGCTGGATGGACGAGAGACCAGAGCCGACATCACCCCGTGGCACCAACAAGGCTGCCGACCGCATGCAAACGAACCTCTCCGTTGTCGAAGAGCTCAGACGACGAGAAGCGCAACAGGCAGACCCAACCCGGCTAGCGATAGGCGACAAGTGATGAACGCAATCGAAGGTTTCACGCCCGAGCAGTTGCGGCGGATGGCAGACGACATCGAATCGTTCAACCGCAACGAGTGCACGGGACTGTCCGCCGCGTGGTGCCCGGTTCATGGCGATTGCGCTTGCCCGGAACGAGAGAACGCTCTCGACGACTGGAACTGCCCACTCCACAGCCCGACGAGCGCACATGCACCCGAGGCAACCTCATGAACGCCTCGGACGTGGCAGCAGTCCTCACTGTGGCATCGGGCATCGACAACCGCACCATCACCACCGACGTCGCAACCATCTGGGGCCAAGCGCTACTGGCCGACATGTCACCGAGGGAAGCGATCGACGGGGTGATCGCGCACTACGCAGAGTCGGCCGAGTTCGTGAAGCCTGCGCACATCAACGCGCTGGTTCGTCAGAAGCGTCGGACGATGGCGCGCGATGTTCCGCCTGTTATTCCGCCGCGCGATCTGGCTGATGAACCGGCGAAGGAGATTCGTTGGAGCCGCTGCTGGGAGGACGCCTACATCACGGGCCACACCGAAGACGTGGCGAGGCTGATCGCCAATCGTGAGTTCGGGATCACCGAGGACGAACCGCCACTCGCGATCGAGGCGCACGTCAGCTCGTTGCGTGAATCGCTCGACAGGACGGCGCGCGAGATGGCCGACAAGGAACGCATGGCACAGATCCAGGCCGAGGTTGATCGGCAGGCAAAGGCGAAGAAGCGCGCCGAACGTGAAGCACAAATCAAGTCCGAGGAGAAAAGCGCATGACCACGTTGGCCGACCTGTGTACGTGTCCGACTGAGGGTGAGTGGCGTATCCACATCCCGAACTGTGGTGATCGTGCCTGGACCGAAATCCACGAACCCAACCCGACCAAGGAGACATCCGCATGACCGTCATCCACTGGTATCGGCCTCAGGGCGTCGATGACCGCCACGCGACGAAGGTGTCGATCTACGAGGAAGGCACCGTCTCGGAAATCGAACGTCGGTTGATCCTGACGAACCGTAGCCAAGGCCACCGGGTAACCGAGCGTGGTGGCAACTTCACTGGCCCTGACGGTGGCGCCATTGCGCTGTTCTTCGACCTCGACGTGACGCTCGAATCGGGCTACTCGATGACCTGGGAACACGCCGTATGCGAACCGTCTGAGCCGTGGATTCGCTCAACCACCGGCACCCCCGAGGCGGCTCGCGAACCACGCGACACCGCACCTGCAAGTCACGTCGAGAAGGAGAAGGCCGAATGAGTGCATTTCGAGCAAGGGCCGAGTTTGATCCGCGGGGGTTCGGCGTCAAGATAGCGGTTGCCCAAGCCGTTAACGAGAGCGAGCATCGAGTCCTCATCTGGGGCGATCCGGTCGTCCGCACCGTGGACAGGGGTGTCGTCCTTGACGAGGACGCATTCCTGCACCTTGACGAGGACGCAGCACGGGCCATGTACGAAGCGCTGGCCGACTACTTCGGCGGCACGGGGCATGACACTCGCGCACTCCGCAAGGACTACGACGCCGAGCGTGCACGCGTCGACAAGTTCATCGCGCACATCACGACGGGAGCGTCCGCATGATTCGTCGCCGAGCTGACATCAATCTCGAGGTCACCTACGACGCCAGCCGCGGCAGGTGGGTTGTGCGGCATTTTGGTGGTGACCGCGTGTGGGCTGTTGAACGCACAAGAACACGCGCCGAATCAACCGCTGCCGTGTTGGCGTGGTTCATTGCGGTCAACTTCAACCGGCCGAAACGTGGCAGGCGTGTCGGCACATGCGAGGTACACGTACGGGAGCTGGACGGCACGTTTGGTGACCCGAGCACGTACGGCGTCGACCCCGAAACGAGCAAGGGATGAGCGCGGGAGAGACGTGGTGGCGTGATGACTCGGGCTGGTGGGATCGCATTCGTGGCAATCGGCAACGCCGCGGACTCATCGTCACCGAGGCCGAACCGGGCATCGTCCACATCACAACCGACGCGTTCGCCGACCTCTTGAAGATGGCCGGCTTCAAGCGCGAGGGCGCCAGATGAAACCTGATGACGATCTTGTGCGTGATGCCGACTGGAACATCCTCGGCAAAGATCCCGAAGAAGCCAACCAAATCCGTGACCAACTCCGCAAACCCACCAACACACCAGGAGACCGCGCATGAGTGACGCACTGTTGAGAAACTCGATCGGCTCCAACCTGTCGTCAATCCAGTCACTCTGCCGCAACCTCGAGGACGAAGCGCAACACAGGTTCGCCGACAGCGAGATGCCAGGAGGTGAGGCGCTGGTCATGCTCGGACCCGTCGCCAACCTCGAGGCATTCAACTACCTGAAGCTGTCACAAATCATGGGCCGCACCGAAGGCGACAGAGGCCTCGACGACGTCAAGGGCGACCCGGCGCCGCCTCTGCTCATCTTGGCGGACTGGGGCGACCGTGTAGCCCGCGAGAAAGGCGACAACCGCACAGAGAAGGCAACCATCGAACGCGAGATCGCGTACCTGCGTAGCGTCATCGACTGGATCGTCGGGACCAACAGCGACGGCGAACCATACTTCATCGACGCAGGCGAGCTCGACTCCCAGTTGGCCGCAGTGGTCAAACGGCTCGAGGCCGTCATGAAGGAGGGCACCAGGATCACCTACGGCGCACCCTGCCTGCACTGTGTCGGCGTCAACATGGTCCGTGTCGAGGATGCCAAGTACGGGCTTCAGGACAAGTTCATCTGCCCAACGTGCCGGCGCGACTACACCAAGGCCAGCTACGACTACGTGGTCAGCATCTCGCACCTGCACCACGCGACCGAGCTCACCGCGGTGCAGATCGAAACGCGTACAGGCATCAAGGCCAGTCGGGTACGTGTGTGGGGCGCGAGATACGAGGGGCTGAAGACCAAACGCAGCCCCGAGGGTCTATGGCTCTACAGCGTCCAAGCGGTTACGGACAAGCGCGACGAACTGGCGGCCTGAAAAGAAAAATCACGTAATGATGTCTAGACCTCTTGACAAAAGGTTCTTGACCGTGGTGAAATAATTAGACGGAACAGTTGTCTCCTCATTCACCTCCGCGAACCCCGCCTCACGCAGGCGGGGTTTTCGCATTCCCCCAACGATCCGCCCGCGTCCCCGTATGAGGTTGACGCGGCCCTCTTGTCGCGGAGGTCACACATGCCTCGTCTCCGCGTTGACAAAGACACCACCGAAACCGAGATCGTGGACGCGATCAAGAACCTGTTCGCCGCGTCCCACGTCATCGACGACGCACTAACCGCAGGCCAGCTCGGACGCGCACACCGCGAAATCCAAGAAGCCGCCCGCGACGACATCCACGAAGAAATCGAACGCCTCACCAACATCGTGCGCGTCCGACGACTCCGCATAACCGTATAACCCCCACATTCAACCCTGACCCCCAGACCCATCACTAAGAGACCTGGGCGAGCGAAGGGTTTGCACCACCGCAACGAACGCCCCGGAACGGTCCCTGTAGCCCCGCAAAGGGCCGATCAAACCGCCGGGGTTCTGCAACACCCGCTGTAACCCATCTGCACGAGGCCGACGCCTCCTGCCGAATCAAAGGTGAAGCAATGGCGATAGTCGATATCGAAGCCGCAACAGGCAAGGTCCGCAAAGGGCCACCCTGTGAGGTGTGTGAAGCGCTCTCAACTCTTCCCGAGTCTGAGTCCGCCGCACTGCGAGGCCTACTCGCAGATCCCACCGTGCGCTATTCGGCGCTCTCCGAAGCGTTGCTCAATGACCCAGACTCCAGCCTGGACATTAACGCGTTCACACTGTCGAGACACGCTCGCGGCAAGTGTGCAGCACGTGAGCGGTTGCGCTGATGAGCATCGCCGACATCCCGAAGCGCGTTGGCACCATTCAGCGCGAGCACCTGATGAACAAGGCGAAGCTTGACCTTGGCCCCGATGGTGGCGAGTTCAGCGATGCTGTGCTCGACGCCCCGATCGTTGATGGCGACTTCTCCCGCATCTTCCGCATCTTCCAACTCGACGACAACGAGTTCGAGGTTGTAGACGACACGGTGCGGATGACGACTTGGCAGCAGTCGAAGGCTCTCGAAGACGGTTCCCGCGACATCGTGCAGTTGTATTCGTACGGCGCCCGCTTCAAGCGCAAGCCCAAGGCTCGCCTGTCTGACGACGAGATCGCAGAACGCCGCAAGGCTGTGGCCAAGTGGAAGCTCCCGAAAGTGGAGCGTACGGCCGCCCGAAACGGTAGCGTAGCGGCGGTTATCAACCTCGCTGACATCCAGGGCGGCAAGTCCGAGGGTGGCGGCGTAGCGGCAACACAACAGCGGCTCCTTGATGGCCTCGAGAACGTGCAGCGCTGGCTCGACCGGATGCGCACCGAGTACAACATCACCGAAGTCGTCATCGCCAACAACGGCGACCCGATGGAGAACTGCGCCGGCAACTACGCCGCACAGTTGTTCACCGTCGAGCTCAACCACCGTGGACAAATGAACTTCGTCCTCGACATGTGGACGCTCTACGCCAAGCAACTGTTCCCCCAGTTCGACAAAGCCCAGTTCGTCAGCGTCCTTTGCAATCATGGTGAGTTCGGGCGCATGGGTGGCGGCAAGTCGCAGACCAGCGACAGTGACAACGCTGGCGGGTTCCTCGCCGAGTCATTGCAGCGGGTCCTCGCTGAACGGCCCGAGTTCGCTCACGTCGAATGGACCATCCCACACGACGACATGAACGTCTACCCCACCGTTGCCGGTGTGCCAATGGCGTTCAACCACGGCCACAAGATCCCAGGCTCAGACGCCAACGGGTTCGAGAAATGGCTCAACGGTCAAGTCCGCGGTGATGCCAACGCTCACGCCGCACGCATCTGGCAGACCGCACACCGTCACCACTTCGCCGCATGGGACATGGGCTCTTGCTCAGTGTTCCAGGCGCCCAGCCTTGACGGCGGGTCGAAGTGGCTGAAGGACATGAACGGACGCTACTCACGCAGCGGCATCCTCACCTACCTTGTCGGCGACCACTCGCCGCTCGGCTGGTCCGACATGGCGTTCCTGTGAACCGGCCTCCGATGTGTGGTTGGGCAGAGCGCTGCGAGTCATGCGCCAGCCAGGCCAAGCAGTGCTACTGCGTCTGCAACTGCGGGCGACCACTCCCTACGTGTGAAGCCGAAGCGTCATGAGTGACGAGATGGACCTACTCCGTGACGCCATCGCCCAAGTAGCAGACGACGGCTCATTCGTCGCACACTACGTCGTCACCGCCGAAGTCATCGACAACCAAGGCGAACACGCAGTCCACACATTCACCGACTGCGACCTCATGTACCAAGTCCTAGGCCTACTCGAACACGGCAAGGAAGTAGCTAAGGCTACCTTCCACGGCTGGGACGAGGACGAGTGATGTCGACCTACGACAACGACGACACGCATACCGCGCACCCTGAGTGGAAGCCCGAGCCGCGTGGATGGTGTACCTCATGCACGGTGCCGCTGCTGTCATGTGGCTGCCCAATAGCCGAAGCCGAACTCGACAGGCTACGTGCACAACACCTCGACTCGATGGGAACCGAATGACCACACTCATCACAGTCCTACTCGTACTCGCTGCCATCTCATTCGGTGCAGCAGCCATCAACGTTGCGTCACGCGTGAACCTTGTTGCCCTCGGCCTACTCGCCTACGTACTCACCCTGCTCATACCCAGGCTGTAGCACGTGGCGCTACGTGTATGCGTAGGACCAGGACGAGGGACACGCTGCCCAACAGCCGAGCTCATACCCAAGGGCACAAGCAGATGCAGTACGTGTGCCGGCACAGCGGACAAGCGCAGAGGCACAGCATCAGAGCGTGGCTACACAGGCAAGGGACACACCAGCTTCAGGTACCAGGTACTAGCCAAGCACCCCATCTGTGTGCTGTGTCGCAAGGCCAAGGCCACCGTTGCTGACCACTACCCACACAGTAGGCGTGACCTAGTGCGCATGGGTGCCAACCCCAACGATCCCATGCATGGTCGCGGACTGTGCCACGACTGCCACTCCACCGAGACCGCCCAACACCAACCAGGCGGTTGGAATATCTCATAAATGAGATACGGGGGTGGGGGGGGACCCCGATCCGGCAGGAACGCAGGACCGCCGGGGAGGGCTCGTGTTGGTCCGTCAGGTTCAAAGTGGCCCCCGATATCTCACCACACGCATAACGCGGCGCGCAATGTGCTGCGACCCAGACATGGCGCAACGCCGTTGAAGGAGTTCTCATGGCATCAGGTGGCGCTCGTTCTAGGTCTGGTCCCGCACCAGATCCGTCTGCTCTGCGTCGTGCTCGCAAGGATGATGCGCAGTGGACGACGTTGCCGCTCGAGGGTCGCGATGGGGATGCGCCCGAGTGGCCGTTGACTGATGCGACTGATCGTGAGCTTGTGCTTTGGGAGCGTTGGTGGCGTAAGCCTGAGGCGTTGATCTGGGAGTCGGATGGTTCGACGGATTACGTCGCGCTGACTGTTCGGATGTTCGCTGAGGCTGAGGTCACGAAGGCGTCTGCGGAGAATCGTAAGACGGTTCGGATGATGATGGCCGACTTGTATTTGACTCGTGATGCGAAGGATCGTGCGCGCATCCGTATTGCCGAGGATGAGACTGCGGCGAAGCGTGACGAGAAGTCGCAACACGGGCCTCGTTCGTCTGCCCGTGATCGGATCTCGATCGTCCGTGGCGACGGAGCCTGACGAGTTCGTTGTCGACTTCCCGACGCTTTGGGTTGCGATCGACTGGACTGAGCGTCACTGCATCGTTCCCGACCGGGACGAGAAGGGTCAGCCGTTCATTCATTACGGCTGGCAGCTTTGGTGTGTCGCGAACTGGTATCGGCTCAAGACTGCTGCGACTGTTGGTCAGCTTGCTACGGCGTTCTTCTATCGTCGTGCGCAGATCGTTGGTCCGCAGAAGATCGGCAAGGGTCCGCTCGCTGCATCGTTGACTGCGGCCCAGGCTCGTGGTCCGGTGCTGTTTGACGGCTGGGCCAAGGGTGGCGAGGTGTACTCGTGTTCCGATCGCGGTTGCGGCTGTGGCTGGGAATACGAGTACGAGGCCGGCGAGCCGATGGGTCGTCCGTGGGCTACTCCCCTGATTCAGTTGACGGGCACATCGGACGAGGCCATTGAGGCGAACGTCTACGGCCACTTGAAGCCGATGCTTCGGTACGGCCCACTGTCCCCGCAGGTCACGGTCGGCGAGGAGTTCACGCGCCTGCCGAATGACGGCAAGATTGAGACGGTTACCTCGAGCGCGATGTCGCGGCTCGGTAACCCGATCGTGTTCGCGCTGCACGACGAGACGCAGCTCTACACGGATTCCAACAAACTCCGCAAGGTCGCCGAGACTCAACGTCGTGGCGCCGCGGGTATGGGTGGCCGTTCGATCGAGCTCACGAACACGTGGGACCCGGCCGAGGATTCGGTTGCCCAGCGCACCCAGGCTTCCGAGCGCCCTGACATCTTCCGCTTCTGGCGCAACCCGAACACGGAGCCGACGCTGCGTCACGCGGACGGGACGCTCTACAAGTTCACGGTTGCTCGTGAGCGTCGCAAGATTCTCCAGTACGTCTACGCCGGCACCGCGCACGTTGACCTTGATGGTATTGAGGCCGAGGCGCTTGAGCTGATGGAGAAAGACCCCGGTCAGGCGGAACGGTTCTACGGGAACCGTGTTGTCGCTGGTCATGGCGCTTGGATCAATGGTGAGAAGTGGGACGACCGAGCGGCTGATCCGAAGCGGGATCTTCCGCCGAAGGGGACGCAGGTTGTTCTCGGTTTCGACGGCTCGGACATTGATGACTGGTCTGGCATTCGTGCGGAGACGCAGGATGGTTACCAGTTCACTCCGGTCACCCCTGCGGGTCTGACTGTGTGGAACCCGGCCGAGTATGAGGGTCAGGTTCCACGCCTCGCAGTCGGCGAAGCGGTCGATTGGCTGTTCTCGCACTACGACGTGATCCGAATGTACTGCGATCCGCCGTATTGGGAGACCGAGGTCGACCAGTGGGCGGCGAAACATGGCGAGAAGCGGGTTATCCGCTGGGCGACTTACCGGCCTACGCAGATGCACGCCGCGTCTGAGCGTCTTTTGACCGATGTCAACAAGGTTGATTCGGGTTTCACCCATGACGGGTGCGAGCACACTGCGACGCACGTCAAGAACGCACGTACGAAGATGCGCCCGAATGCGCGTCAATACACGCTCACGAAACCGGGCGAGGCTGGCCGAAAGATCGACTTGGCCGTCTGTTCGGTGATTTGTCACGAAGCCGCGGGCGACACGACCGCCGCGAAGCTCTGGCGCCGCCAGTACCGGTCGTATTCCGAATAGCCCGAAGGGAGCAGGATGACTACTCCCGAGCAGGCTCTTTCCATCCTCGAGAAGCTGTCCGAAGAGTTGCGTAAGCGGCAGGACGACATCCAGACGTTCGAGGCGGCGTATCGGGGCGAGTTCAGGCTCAAGTTCGCGTCGGACGACTTCAGTGACTATTTCGCGAAGCAGTACGCGGGATTTTCGGACAACTGGACGCAGGTTGTCGCCGACGCCCCCCATGAGCGCCTTGAGGTCACGGGCATCCGGCTCGAGGGCGAGGATAAGGGCGACAAGGAATCGTGGGACCGCTGGATTGAGAACGAAGCGGACTACTACTCGGACCTTGCGTGGCTGAACGCCATCGTCGCCAAGCGCACCTTCTCCCTTGTGTGGGGCGATAAGGACGACAAGGCAACACTGTCGTGGGAGCACCCGTCACAGGCGATCGTCGGGTATAGCCAGAGCACGCGGAAGCGTGTTGCGGGCGCGAAGATTTGGTGTGACGACGATCGCGAGTACGCGACCCTGTATCTGGATGATGCGGTGTGGAAGTGGCAGCGAACGCGCACCGAGCGTGCATCCGGGCTGATTCTGCCGGCTTCGTTCGCTGGTGGCGGATGGGTTCCACGGCAGGCCGCCGAAGACAACACCTGGCCGTTGACGAATCCGCTTGGCGTCGTACCCCTAGTGGAGCACGAGAACAAGCCGCAGTTGCTTGGCGAGCCGATCAGCGACATTGCCGGCACGTTGTCGATGCAGCACGCGATCAACCTGATTTGGGCGCAACTATTCACGGGTCTTGACAGCCTCACGCTGCCGGGTCGCGTGGTCACGGGCGCTGAGCGTCCGACGATCCCGGTTCTGAACTCTGACGGTCAGGAAGTTGGCCGCAAGCAGGTCGAGCTCAAGAAGTTGGGCCGCGACCGGATCTACTGGCTCGAGGACCCGCAGGCGCGTATTGCCGAGTGGACCGCGGGCAACTACGAGGTGTTCACGAAGGTGATCGACCAGGCGGTCGGTCACATTTCGTCGCAGTCTCGCACCCCGGCTACGTATTTCATGGGCGGCGGTTCGACGATCGCGAATGTCGGCGACAACTCCATGCTCCCCCTTGAGACCGGTCTTGTGATGCGGACCAAGGAGAAGCAGAAGTCGTACGGTCGCGGCGTTCGTGAGGACTTCCGCCTCATGGCTCTCGTTGAGGGCAATACCGAGAAGGCTGCTGCGATTGCGCGCGGCACTGTCGAGTGGGAGCAGGTTAGTACCCGCTCGGAGGCCGAGAAGGCCGATGCCCTGTCGAAGAAGAAGTCGATGGGTTACCCGATGCGCTTCTTGCTCGAGCAGGACGGTCTGCCGAGTCACGAGATTGACCGCGTGATGGACATGATCCGCGACGAAGCGTCCGACCCGCTCCTTGAGGCCGCACTTCGCGAGGTAGTGAAGCCGACGCAGGCCAAGACCGATGCTGTCGGCGGCGAATAACCAATACGACCGACAAGGCCGCCTTATCGCGGTTGGTGTCGCGGCAGCCACACGCGCATGGAAGCTCGATCGAGTCGACCTGCTTGCCCCGACACTCGCCACGCTCCAGGTCAAGGCCGCGCAGGAGTCAGAGCGGGCCGTCAATGCGATGGTCGCCGAACAGGGTCTAGTTGCTCCGACAGTCGGCGCGCTTGGCTTGCGCGCGTTCTCCGAGACGGTTGACGGCCTCCCGCTCGGTTCGTTGCTCGAGCAGGCTGACACCCTGAGCGCCTTGCTCGCGATGACGGTCACCCAGATCGCCGACACGGGCCGTGTTGCGAGCGGTGTCGCCACGGTGGCGCGGCCGAAGCTGGACGGGTTCATTCGCCACGTAGGCGCCACGTGCTGTAAGCGTTGTGCGCTCCTGGCTGGTCGGTTCTACCGGTATGACACGGGCTGGGTTCGTCACATCAACTGCCGCTGCACGATGGTTCCGACCACGACGGGCGGCTACGGCGACATCATTGAGACGCCGGATGATCTGTTCCGTGAGGGCCGGATTCACGACCTGTCGCGCGCCGAAAGGGCTGCGCTCGAAGACGGCGCGGATTTCTCGCGGCTCATCAATGCGAGCCGCGGCGGGATGTCGATCATCGGCGGCAAGACTCGCACGACGACCGAACTGGCTCGCAAGGGTCGCGGTCGTGCCCGGTTGACGCCCTGCGCCATCTACCGACTCGCGTCGACACGAGATGAAGCGATCCGGCTCCTCGTCGACAACGGCTACATCGTCTAGCCCCACAGTTTCCGACCGCGCAAGGCGGACGGGTTCCCCCGCAATGGAGGCGCACCACCATGACCGACCCCACCCCTACGCCGACCCCGGACGCACCGCCCGTTGATCCGGCACCCACCGATCCAGCCCCGAGCGATCCGCCCCCCGTAGATCCGCCCGCCGATCCCGATGGCTCTGATGCCCTCGGAGACGCTGGCAAGAAGGCCCTCGATGCCATGAAGGCGAAGTGGAAGGCTGCCGAGACCAAGGCCCAAGAGGCGGCATCCCGCGCGGACGCCGCCGAGGCCAAGGCGCAGGGCACCGAGGCCGAGCACGCCCAGCAGCTCGAGGCGAAGCGCATCCAAGACGAGGCGCTGTCCAAGGCGAACGAGCGCATCCTCAAGGCCGAGGTTCGCGCCAACGCCGCAAGCAAGTTGGCCGATCCGGCCGACGCTCTGCGGTTCATTGATCTTTCCGAGTTCGAGGTCGGCTCGGACGGCGAAGTTGATTCGTCGGCAATCGCACAGGCGATTGATGACCTGATCACAAGCAAGCCCTACCTCGCGGCGCAAAGCGGTGGACGGTTCCAGGGCGATGCGGACGGTGGTGCTCGCAAAGACGCCACAAAGGTCGCACAACTAACCCGCGCCGAACTGGCGTCCATGACGCCCGAAGCGATTGATCAGGCCCGTCTCGACGGTCGCCTGAACACGCTGCTCGGCATCACCTAACCACCCAACCCGAAAGAGGTAAGCCATCATGGCTATCACCAACTTCATCCCCGAGATTTGGAGCGCTCAGCTCCTTTCCTCGCTCAAGAAGTCGCTCGTGTTCGCCGGTCCCCAGACCGTGAACCGCAACTACGAGGGCGACATCGCCCAGGCGGGCGACACGGTTCACATCACGTCCATCTCGCGTCCCACCATCGGCGACTACGTGAAGGATGTCACGACGATCTCGCCGCAGACCCTCACGGACGCTGACCGTTCGCTGCTCATCGACCAGGCGAAGTACTTCGCGTTCGAGGTCGACGACATCGACATGCGTCAGGCTAAGGATGGCGGCGCGCTGATGAACGAGGCCGCTGACGAGGCTGCCTACGGTCTGGCCGACGTTGTTGACCTGTACGTGGCCGGCCTCTACACGGGCGCCGACGCTGCGAACAAGATCAGCACCACGGCGATCACGACCGGCGCCCTCGCGGCGACCGGCCTGATCAACCTGAAGGTCAAGCTCGACAACGCGAACGTCCCGCAGCAGGGCCGTTACGTCATCGTTCCCCCGTGGTATCACGGACTGCTGCTCGACAACGCGACCTTCGTCAAGGTCAACGAGTCGGGTTCGTCCGAGGCGCTGCGCAACGGCCACGTTGGTCGCGCCTACGGGTTCGACGTGTTCCTGTCGAACAACGTCACCAACGTGACGGGCGATGACTACCTTGTCTCGGCCGGCTACACGGGCGCGATCACGTTCGCGACTCAGATCAGCAAGGTCGAGGCGTACCGTCCCGAGTCGGCGTTCTCCGACGCCCTCAAGGGTCTGAACCTCTACGGCGCGAAGCTGATCCGCCCCTCGGGCATCGCGACCCTGACGGCCTCCATCACCTGATCGGACTAGTGGGCCGGGGCGACCCTCCGGCCCACTGCCGATCACTCACACAACTTTCGAGGAGACCACATGGCAAACACTGCCGTAGCAAGCACGAGCCTCGCGCTCGGTTCGAACGCTGACGTCGCCGGTACGACCGTCGTCGCAGCGAACACGCACGTCATCACGCCGACGCAGAACTCGAGCAAGGTTCTCATTCGGCTCAAGAACACGACCGCTTCCACGAAGGCGTGGACGGTTGTTGCGGGCGACAGCAGCCCTGCACAGTCGGCCGGCCAGGGTGACCTCGTGGTTTCGCTGACCGATGGCAGCACCACGCCGCAGGTTGCGTTCCTGGTGCTCGAGTCGGCGCGGTTCATGCAGGACGACGGAACGATCCTCATCACGGTTGCTGCGGCGACCACGGGGACGATCACCGCGTTCCAGCTTCCGTAACACCCATTCATCTAGTCGAGGAGGTTCGTCATGGCTCTACCGAATTTGGCAGAACAGTCGGACCTCCTTGACCGGGGTGTCGATGTTGACGACGACGCGCTGATCGAGGCGATGCTGGCCGCGGCGTCCGCTTCGGTTCGCAACGCTGCGGGGTCGCCGATCCTTGAGAACGAGTCAACGGTTGTCCTGACGGCCTGGGGTGAGCAACTGCTTGACCTTCCCGGCCAGCCCGTTACGGCTGTCGACACCGTTGAGGTTGAGGGCGTGGCCGTGACCGACTTCAAGCTTGCGAATGGTCGCCTGTGGCGTCGTCGCGGTTGGGGTTGCGCGTCCGAGCCGTCCGATGTCGAGGTGACCCTTACGCATGGTCTCCCCGAGGTTCCGGCCGACATTGTCGACTTGGTGTGCAATCTCGCTTCGGCGGGTGCTGCTGCTGCGTCGTCTGGTGAGTCGTTTGATCCGCGTGTGTTGATGGAGCGGATCGACGATTACACGGTTCAGTTCCAGCAGGGCGCTGAGGCTGTCGCGTCGATCATGGATTTGCCGGCTGCTTCTCGTGCGCGGTTGCGTGCGAGGTTTGGTGGCGGCGCTGAGGTTGTCGAGTACCGATGAGTCGTGCGTCTGTTGTGGCTCGCGGTCGGCTGGCTGCGGAAGCCGGTATGACCGACGCGTGCATCATCACCCGCGAAGATCCCGCGGCGTCGGCTCCGGTTCCGGATGCGACAACGCTGGTGATTCCGCCCAAGGCCCGCATCGTGATCTACAGCGGCAAGTGCCAGTTCCAGACCTCCGCGCTTCTGTCCAGTAACTCGTCGTCCGAGGCTGGTGAGCGCAAGGTTGGCGTTCAGGCCACGATGGTCAAGCTGCCCTTTTCGGAGCCGACTGCGGGCGATGTCGCTTCTACGGATGTCGTCGAGGTCGTCACGTGCGTGTCGAATCCCGCGCTCGAGGGCCGTATGCCCACCATTGTCGGCAAAGAGGCTCTGAAGTCTCACGCAACGGCGCACCGATTCGTCCTGAATGAGGTTGGCGCATGAGGCTCGAATGGGACACGTCGCAGGTCAACCGTCTCGCGGTGGATCTGTCCGAGGCTCCTGGTCGCATGCAGCGCAAGGCACCGGGCGTCTTCGCTCGTGGCGCGTTTGAGATCAAGAACCGGATCAAGCGGGCTGCGTCGGGTCACGACTATCTGCCGGGACTGTCGTCGAACGTGTCGTACACGAAGTTCGCGCCGCTCGACTTCGAGATCGGTTTCGACAAGGTTGGCCAGGGCAACCTTGCAAACATCGCCGCGTTTGGTTCGATCAACAACGCGCCGGTCATGGAGTCTCCCGCAATGTTGGCCCGTCCGGAGTTGCTCGAGATCGAGCGCCATCTTGGCGATGCTGGCGAAGAGTCCGTGCTGGGTGGTGGCCGCGAATGACCGTCGACTCTGACTTCCTGGCCCTGCTCCGATCCGCTCCGAGCCTGACCGTTCACGATGGCATTGTCGATGCTGACGAGACGGAGAAGGTCATCCTTGCCTCGCTCCCGTTCGTCCAGTACTACGGCAAGCGCACAGTGCGGGCGAATCGTCGCGCGGGTGGGCGTGCTGAGCGTGGCAACTTCCTTGCGATGACCTGCGCAGGCGAGACTCGCGATCAGGCGGACCTGCTCGCTGACAAGGTCGAGGCGTGGCTCGATAACAAGCCGCTCGGCAAGCGCACAGTGTCGTTCTTCGACCGTTCTGGACCGACTCGCGAGCTGCGGTACACGCGTCCCGGTGGCGGCCCACTGTTCTACACGGCGTTGCGCTTCACCGTCTAGCCGCCGAGCGAGATGACGATGCTGTCGGCTTCCTTCTCGGTGAACGAGATCTCGCCCCGGTGGCTGACCTCAACGCCGTAGGGTCCGGCCCCACTGCGCACGTTGGGCACCTTGAAGTCGAACACGCAGAGTCCGTCACCGATGTCCTTGCCCGCCTTGAGCGATCCGACTGCCAGTTTCTTTCCGTCCGCGTCAGAGATGACGACGGACGCGCCCTCGTGGATGTCGCTGTAGCCGCCCGTGCCGCTGGAGCAGTCGTCCGACGCCGCGTCGACCGCGACGAGTCCGAGTTTCCCCGACGCGGTGAATGTCGAGTCGCCCCCGCAGCCGGCGAGCAGCAATGCACCTATGGCCGCCACTGCGATCCCCATTCGCTTCATCCCCGCACCTTAGACCCAAGGAGTCCTGCATGGACAACATCAAGTACGTGAGCGTCGAGGAATCGCGCGCAGGTTCCGAATCGGAATCCCCCAAGTCTCCGAAGCCCGCTTCGGACAAATCCGTCACCCCGACGGTCAGCACCAAACCAGTCGGCGGTTCGCCCGCCTCAAGTCCTGAGGAGGACTAGCCATGTCCGCAGTCGTTTTCCCCGAAGCGGTTTCATCGTTCGGCCGTCGCAAGGTTGTCGCGCTGACGACCGCGCCGGCATCACTCACAGCCGCGACTGTCGTTGCGGTCGAGGCGGGCGTTACTGCTGGCCTCGAGATGACGATGTTCTTGCTGAGCCCGTTCGTTCCGGGCGGTTCGCAGAACAAGGGTGTCGGTCCCCGGCGTGTGGGTGAGCGCACCCAGCTTGAGCGTCTTGGTTCCGCGACCCAGCAGTCGCCGATGTTGCAGTACATCCACGACCCGCAGGGCGCATCGTCCGATCCGGCGAACAAGCCGAAGACGGCGCTGGCGTCCGGTACTCAGATCTGGGTCATCGAGCGTCCCGGCATTGCGTCCGACACGGCGTTCGCGGCCGGTCAGAAGTATCGCCTGCACAATCTCCGGGTCGGTGAGCAGTTCACGATCGCTTCGGGCGATGGCGAGTTCGATGTCGAGATCGTGCAGCAGGAGAGCGAGTACGTCGCTGCTCCCGTCTGGGGCACCCTCGCCTGACCTGACCCCCTGAGCGCGGGCGGCGATCTTGCTCGGGTCGTCGCCCGCTTCACGTCTAACCGAGCAACCGAGCAACCGAGCAGGAGTCATCATGACCAAGATCGAACGCCGCCGCCTGAAGGTCACCCTGTACCAAGGCAACTACGAGCAGGAGTTGGCCGACCTCGCGCGGGAAGCCATCGCAGCCTCCGAGGCCGAGGCTCAACAGGGTCCACGCCGCGCCGGCCAGCAGTCGCAGGCCATGGCTCTGGCAAAGAAGCACGACGCCAAAAAGGCCCAAGCTCTGGCAACCGCGGTTGATGTGACGGTCTGGGCGATCTCGCGCAAGGAGTGGGCCGAACTCGCGGACCAGCACCCGCCACGTGATGACGACGCCGAGGACAAGCGCCGCGGTGTGAACATGAAGACGTTCCCCGGGGCGCTGCTCACCGTGTCGCTGATCGAGCCGCGCCCGGTCGCGGGCGCCATCACCGACCACGTGGCTGCGCTGTCTGCCGAGGGTGAAGCGTTCCTTGACGACCTCGACCCCTCCCGCGTGCATTACGCGAAGCTGGAGACGGCCGCGTGGAACGTGAACGTTGGGGATGATGCCCTCCCAAAATACTCACTCGTCTCGCTGCTTCAAGCGGAGAGAGAACGAGACTCCAAGGAGCCCTCCGAGCAGGAGTAAGCCCCCGCCGCTTCGACGGTGACGAGCCGAAGGAAACGCACACCTACCGCGATCGTGACGGCGAGCCGTGCGCCATGGCCGACGCCTGGTCAACAGTCGTCGAGCGCGAACCGGAGTACGACGAGTACACCCGTTCAGAGATTCTCGGCCTGATGGCGTGGGAGTCGCGTACATGCCCTGCGTGCAACAACTACCTGACGGTTGTCCCGCAGGGCGCCAACGACACACACGTCACGACCGCCGACGGCAGGACGTTCGAAGTTCAGATGCACCGATGTGTCGCGTGTGGCCTTGAGGAACTGGTGCGCCGCGAGTGGCACGAAACCCACAAGGAAGACGCGCCCAACCCGACTGGCGCTCTCGCATCTGACGGCTTGATCTTCATCGCCCGACCCAAAGAGGAGGACTGACGAATGCCCTCTGACCGGACAGTCAAAGTCAACCTCAAGGGCGACGTTAGTGACTTCAACAGGGCGATGCTTGGCGCATCCGCCACGGCCAAGGCGTTCACGAAGGAACTGGACACTGGTACCGACCGGGCCACGAATCTGACCCAGTCGATCCTTGCCATTGGCCCCGCGTTGGTGCCGCTCGGCGCTGCGGGCGTCCCGGTCTTGGCTGGCCTGACGAATCAGTTCGCGTTCGCGACATTGGGTGCGGGTACGGCGGCGTTGGCGTTCTCAGGCGTTGGCGATGCACTGAAGGCAACGAACGACTACGCGATCAAGCCGACCGCAGCGAATCTCCAAAAGATGCAGCAGTCGTTGGCCGAGCTCGGTCCTGCTGGTCGCGACTTTGTTGCGTACCTCCAAGAGTTGCGCCCCCAGTTGCAAGGTCTTCAGGATGTGGCACAAGAGGGCTTGCTGCCCGGTGCTGGCGCCGGTCTGGCTGAACTGATGACGCTTCTGCCGCAGGTTCAGCGGATCGTCGGCGAAACCGCTTCTGCTCTGGGCGACCTGTTCGCTGAGGGTGGCGCGAATCTGGCCAGCCCTAGGTGGCGCGAGTTCTTCACGTTCCTCGAGGACGAGGCCCGCCCAACGCTGATTGCGATGGGTAAGACACTCGGCAACTTCGCCGAGGGTTTCGCGCAGTTGTGGATGGCGTTCGATCCGTTATCGGATCAGTTCTCTCATTCGTTCCTTGAGATGTCCCGCGACTTCGCCAAGTGGTCCGATGGCCTCTCGCAGACGGATGGTTTCCGCGAGTTCATCGACTACATCCAAACGAACGGCCCGCGCGCTTGGGATGCGCTCGGCGCGATCGGCAACGCGTTGCTCCAGATCGTCGAGGCCGCGGCTCCAGTTGGTGCTGCCGCGCTGCCGGTCATCGAGGCTGTGGCTGACGCGATCGCTGCCATCGCTGACTCTGATCTTGGCCCGGTCATCATCGGCGTCATTTCGCTGACCTCTGCGTACTCGCGCCTGATTGCGCTGTCGTCTGCCGCGAACAGTTCCGCCATTGGTGGCATGCTCGGCAAGTCGTCTTTCGGTGGCGCGGCCAAGGCGGCGAAGGACATCCCGGCCGCCACCCGCGCCTATCTCCAGTTCGATGCCGCAGCGGCACGGGCGAGCATGACGGCTGGAGAGTTTGCGGTCGCCAACGGTCGCCTTGGTGCATCGTTCAAGGGCGCGGCGAAATTGGCCGGCGCTGGTGGCGGTCTTGCGTTCGTGATGTCCGACCTTGACGAGAAGATGGGCCTGACGAACACGGCGATGGGCGCCCTGATCGGTTCGGGCTTTGGCCCGATGGGTCTCGCGGTTGGTGCTACGGCTGGCGCGATCGTTGACCTGACCCATCAGACGGACCAAGCGGCCGAGTCTGTCAAGAGCTTCACCCAGGCGTTCGACAGTGCTGGGTCTCTGGAGCAACAGGCTTCGATCCTCGCGGATTTTAGCGAGCAGGCGGAGACCGCTAACAAGATACTCGCATCGGGCATAGACGTGGGCAGCATCCAGCAAGACGCCACGAAGATCGTAGAGGCGTACCTTGCCGCCGAGGTGCAGCACAAGGCCGACGCACGCGCTGCGGATGATCAAAAGTTTGCCGAGGTTGGACTTGGCAACGCGATGGCGTTCGCGAGCGACGAGACCCGCGCCGAAACCCTCGCGATCATGCGCAACATCGAGGCCAAGAACAGCGCGGTCGACGCGGCCGAGAATGCGTTCTCTGCGGAGACGAACTATCGGCAGGCGTTGAAGGACGCGAAGAAGCAAGCGGACACGAACAACGCGGGCATCAGGGGCAGTTCGGATGCGGCACTGAAGAACCGTGAGTCGTTGGATCGTTTGGCGCAGGGTTGGAACCGTGTGGCCGACGCGGGCAATGCGACCACCAAGGACATGAAGACGGCCAAGGCGAACTTCATCAGCGTCGCGCAGAGCATGGGCGTTAGTCGCGCCGCAGCAGCGAAGCTCGCCGCCGAGTTGTTCCACATTCCGTCACCTCACCCGAAGGTCGTTCTCGAAGGTGTCGCTGGAGCGTTGTCGCAGATCCAGCACGTCAAGGATCGGCTGCTCTCGTTGGACGGCACTACGGCTCAGACGTTCGTGCAGATCAAGGAATCGACCGGCAAGAGGGACGGCGGCCTGGTTCGCAAGTTTGCCGATGGTGGCACGCACAACGGCTACGTCTCCGGTCCCGGCGGTCCGCGCGACGATCTGATCGACGCGAAGATCTCCAATGGCGAGTACGTCGTCAACGCATTCGCGACGTCCCGCAACTTTGATCTCCTGCAAGAGATCAACTCGCAGCGTTACGCGGGTGGCGGCTTCGTCCGTCCGTCCGGCCCCGCCGCGCCCACCGCACCGCACGTCAATGTCGGTGGGGGCATGAGCAGGTCGGAATTCAAGAGCGTCCTGAAGGAAGTTCTGCCCGCACTCGACCTCCGAATCGTCGGCACTGCCGGTAACCAACGACTCAAGATCATGGGAGCCTGACATGGCGGCCGTCTTCGCGTTCGTGAGCGCGCCCACAGCATCGCCTACGACCCTCTACGACCTCGACGACGACAACCCGATGTCGGTCATCGAGGGCTTGGATATTTCGCCCCCGGATCGTCGCGTGTCGTCATTCGGTTCGTCAGCCCATGACGACGACGTACTGACACAGGAGTCGTACCCTCCACGCAACCTGAAGATCCCGCTGAAGTTCAAGCGGCTTTCGACAGCGGAGACTCAGTCAACGGCGATGCAGACCATTGCGCGCCTGTTGGACTCGCCGCAGTGGTTGAAGTGGCAGCCAGACGGCAAGACGGCTCCCGTGTTCTTCCGCACCAAGTACGGCAACATGACCGTTGCTGACGAGGTGCTGGATGGCACTCCCGAGCGCACCCTCACCCTTGACATCGTTGCGGCCCCGTTCGCATATGGCATCGAGGTCACCGGCAGCGCAACGATCACGAACGACACGTCAACGGGCACCAACCGCATGTCGTACACGATGCCGACGATCACGGGTGACGTCCTCACGCCGTTGCGGCTGAAGATCAGCTCGGCAGCAACTCCGGCGAGCATGGTTGTGGCTTCGTGTTCGCATCCGACCGCTCCCCCGACACCGTACTTTGGTGACTACACGGCGACGCTTGGTGGCGCTGCGTCAGGTTGGACGCACTCGACGGACACTGTGTCGACGTACATCGGTGGCACGGCTGGCAAGGGCGTGAAGGTCAACCCTGGCGCGGTCGAGGATCTGTTGGCGTC
>NZ_JBFUFH010000011.1:0-17889 GCF_056403535.1 Aeromicrobium sp. P2_G6
TCCTCAACGATCAGTTTCGCGAGCCTCAAACGAGCACGCGGGGTCAGAGCAGCGTTAGCGTGGGACACGAAGGCCTCCTGTGTGCGGAGCGGTTACTAGACATCTCCACTCCACAACCGGAGGCCTTCGCCGTCCAGCAGATCAGGACCGTGTCACGAAACAACGTCCCTGGACATCACACCTAGTCGCTGTTGAGCTTGTCCTCGACGTCGTGGCCGGGCAGGCGCGGCGGGTGCTGGTGCGTACGGTCGCTGCTGCCGTAGCCGCTGAGCGCGAGGCCCATCAGGGCGATGCCGCCGATGATCAGCAGGCCGACGAGGAGCGTGAATTGTTCGTGTGACAGGGGGTTCACCCGGCCACGGTAACCCGCACGGCTGAGACGACTCTCAGGGAGTCCAGCTCTTCTCGACCAGCCGGATCGCCTCGTCCAGCGAGAGGCCCTGGGTCCTGGCAATCCGGGCGTACGTCTGCGCGCCGGCCTCCGCCTCGGCGTCGGTGAGCTTGCGGCTCGCGATGAACGTCCCTCGGCGTCCGTGCGTCTCGATCACGCCGTCACCCTCGAGCGCCCGGTACGCCTTGGCGACGGTGTTGGCGGCGAGCCCGAGGTCGGTCGCCAGCTGGCGTACGGTCGGCAGCTTGTGTCCCGCAGCGAGTGCCCCGGACGCCGCGCCCTCGGCGATCTGGCGGCGGACCTGCTCGTACGGCGGCTCATGGCCGGCAGCGTCGACCGTGACGATGTTCATGCCCGCTCCAGGTGGACGATCGCGAAGCCGCGGCCGGCGCCGTCGGTGGGATCGCGGCGGGTCTCGCGAAATCCTTGCGAGAGGTAGAAGCCCAGGCCGACCGCGTTGTCCGCATAGACCTCGACGCTGCGCGGACCGGTGCCGCCGGTGACCTGCGCGAGCAGCTGCGGACCGATGCCCTTGCCCTGTGCCTCGGGCGCGATGTAGAGCAGCTCGACGTGCTCGGCGCGGGCGCCGACGAATCCGAGCGTCTCGCCTTCGGACTCGGCGACCCACACGTCCATCGACGGCAGCAGCAGGTCGCGGATGCGGGGCTTCAGCTCGACGAACTCCTCGTCGTCCATGAACGCGTGACTGGATCGGGCGGACCGCTCCCACAGGTCGGTGAGGGCGTCGAAGTCGGCCTCTCCCGCCGTCCGGATGCTCACCGTGCCGTCCATGGCACGCGAGTCTACGTCCGACGACCCTCCGAGGCGGGCGATGTCGGCTCCGGCAACTAGGCTGGGAGGCACGATGACGTTGCCGTTCCCTGTGCCTGCCGCTGCGCCCGAGAAGTCCGTCGACAAGCGGCGTCCCCGCTCGGAGACCCTGCTCGAGGGGCTCAACGAGGCCCAACAGGCGGCTGTGTCGCACCCCGGAGGGCCGCTGCTGGTCGTGGCCGGCGCCGGGTCCGGCAAGACCCGCGTGCTGACGCGCCGCATCGCATGGCTGATCGCCGCGCGTGGGGCGCACCCGGGCTCGATCCTGGCGATCACGTTCACCAACAAGGCCGCCGCCGAGATGCGCGAACGCGTGGCCGATCTCGTGGGTCCGCGCGCCCGCATGATGTGGGTCTCGACGTTCCACTCCGCGTGCGTACGCATCCTGCGCCGCGAGGCCAACAAGTTCGGCTTCACGTCGTCATTCACGATCTACGACGCGGCCGACCAGCGCCGGCTCATGACGTTGGTCTGCCGCGACATGGACCTCGATCCCAAGCGCATCAACCCGCGCGCGGTGCTCAACTGGATCTCCAACCTCAAGAACGAGCTCGTCGATCACGAAGCGGCGGCCGGCAAGGCGGACAACCCGACCGAGGAGATCTACGCCGAGGCCTACAAGACCTACCAGGCGCGCCTGCAGGCGGCCAACGCGATGGACTTCGACGACCTGATCATGAACACGGTCCACCTGTTCCAGGGCTGGCCCGACGTCCGCGAGACCTACCGGCGCCGGTTCCGCCACATCCTGGTCGACGAATACCAGGACACCAACCACGCTCAATATCAGCTCATCAAGGAGCTGACCGACGAGGAGTCCGACCTGCTGGTCGTCGGTGACTCCGACCAGTCGATCTACGCGTTCCGCGGCGCCAACATCCGCAACATCCTCGAGTTCGAGGACGACTTCCCCAACGCCGCGACGATCCTGCTCGAGCAGAACTACCGCTCGACCCAGACGATCCTGTCGGCTGCCAACGCCGTGATCAGCCGCAACGAGGGCCGCAAGGACAAGCAGCTGTGGTCGGCCGAGGGTGATGGCGAGAAGATCGTCGGCTATGTCGGTGACGACGAGCGCGACGAGGCGCAGTTCATCGCCGACGAGATCGACAAGCTGACCGATGACGACGTCGCGGCGGCCAAGGACGTTGCGATCTTCTACCGCACCAACGCCCAGAGCCGGGTCTTCGAGGAAGTCTTCATCCGCGTCGGCCTGCCCTATCGCGTCGTCGGCGGCGTCCGGTTCTACGAGCGCAAGGAGATCAAGGACGCGCTGGCGTACGTCCGGGTGCTCATCAACCCGCGCGACGCGGTCTCGCTGCGGCGCATCATCAACGAGCCCAAGCGTGGCATCGGTGAGCGGGCCGAAGCGGCGATCCAGCGGCTGGCGACCGCCGAGGACATCAGCTTCTGGGAGGCGCTGACTCGCGCCGAGGAGGCGACGGACCTCGCGACCCGGTCGCTCAACGCAATCCAGGCCTTCACTGCGGTGATGTCCGAGCTCATGGCGATGGCCGAGTCCGGAGCTCCCGCCGATGCCGTGCTCGAGGCCGCCCTGACCCGCAGCGGCTACCTGTCGACGCTCGAGCAGAGCACCGACCCGCAGGACGAGACCCGCGTCGAGAACCTCGCCGAGCTCGTCGCGGTGGCTCGCGAGTTCGTCGTCGGTGCCAGCACGGTCGCCGACAACTTGCTGCAGGAGCAGGGGGTCGAGGTCGTGGACGAGGAGCCGTCAGAGGCCGTCGACGCGATCTCCGACGAGCCCGACCTGGCAGCCGGCTCACTCGGTGCATTCCTCGAGCAGGTCGCCCTGGTCGCCGACGCCGACCAGATCCCCGACGAGGGCGACGGAGTCGTGACGCTCATGACGCTGCACACCGCCAAGGGGCTGGAGTTCCCGGTGGTGTTCCTCACCGGGCTCGAGGATGGCGTCTTCCCGCACATGCGCTCCCTGGCTGACAGCAAGGAGCTCGAGGAGGAGCGGCGGCTGGCCTACGTCGGCATCACCCGCGCGCGTACCCGCCTCTACGTCACCCGCGCCGCGACCCGCTCGGCCTGGGGTGCCCCGTCCTACAACCCGCCGTCGCGGTTCCTCGACGAGCTCCCCGAGGCGCTCGTCGACTGGCGGCGCCTCGCCTCGCCGCCGACGCAGTGGACCCCGAGCTCACCCTCGGCGACCGCCCAGTCGTCGTTCCGGTCCTCCAACGTCGCGGCCAGGTCCAAGCGGGCGACGCGGGAAGTCGTGTCACTGTCGGCCGGTGACCGGGTCAGCCACGACAGCTTCGGCCTCGGCACGGTCATCGCGGTCGAAGGTCAGGGCGACAAGTCCGTGGCGTCGGTCGACTTTGGCTCGCAAGGCGTCAAGCGCCTCCTGCTGCGCTACGCCCCAGTCGAAAAGCTCTAGCCCAGGGCCCCGGCCCCGCGATTTGTGAACTTCAAGGCGGTAAAGGCGGCGCGTAACGCCTTTCGCCTCACAAACCGCGAGCGATGCGCCGCCACTGGGCGGTGAGGAACGGAGGAGGTCCGGCGTAGCCTCGTCGCGCCAGCGCCTCGTAGACACGCGCAACGATGGCGGTCGGGTGCTCGAAGTCGGCCACGGTGATGACGATGAGCGTCCAGCCGGCAGCCTCTATTCGTTCGCGCCGCAAGTGGTCCTTCTGCCGCTGTTCCGCGCTGCGCTCGTGGTGCCAGCCATCGTGCTCGATGATCAGCCGGAATTCCGGGATCACGAGGTCACCTCGCGCGAGCCACGTCCCGGAGTCGTCGAACACGTCGACGTTGGTCTGCGGCTCGGGAAGCCCGGCCAGCACCAGCAGCAACCGCACGTCGGTTTCCCGTGGCGAGTCGACGCGTTCCCGCACGAGCAGCGCCGCTTCCCTCGCGCGGATGACCCCGTCGAGGTGGCTCGACGCCACATAATCCAGCAATCGGTCGACCGAGGTCAGACCAGCGCGCACCAGCGCATCGCCGGCGCGGACCAAGTCGCGCAGGCCAAGCAGCGTCGCACTGTCGACGAACGAGCGATCCGGGCCGAGAACGGGGATGCCCCGCAGGTTTCGCGGCGCCAGGCGTCCGAGTCGGCGATGCAGGACGATGTCGTGCGCCACTTGGGCGGTCGAGCATGTGGAGAAGTGAAGCGGCGCTGGTCGGCCCACGCCGACGCCCATCCATTGCAGGGCGGTCACGTGGCTCACTGCGGAGCCGGAGGGAAGTGCCAGCGTCGCTGCCCGCACCGCGAGGTCGAAGGTGAGATTGGTGTCTGCCAGACGCCAGACTCCACGGTGCACGCTGACGTAGTGCTGTCCTCGCAGCATCGACGCGGAAACGCCGAGCTTCGCGGCCTGACCCGTTGTGAAGACGGAGCCCCGGAGCTCATGCGGAACTTGAGGACGACGGGGCATGAGGCCCACGATGGCGACCATCGACCGTACGCGGGAGCGGACTGCGGCGACTTGTGGACAAGCGTTCGCGATTTGTGCCCCTGGGGGCGCTACATCGGCGCGGTAGCGCCTCTAACCTCACAAATCGCGGGGGGAGGCGTTGGTCAGGGGTTGACGCCGTGCTGGCGCAGGACCGGCTCGGGGTCGACCGCGGCGCCACCATTGGGGTGCACCTCGAGGTGCAGGTGCGGGCCGGTCACGTTGCCGGTCGAGCCGGTGTAGCCGATCACGTCACCGGGTCCGACGGCCTGGCCGACGGAGACCGCAATGCGGCTCTGGTGGCAGTACCAGATGTCGGTGCCATCGCGGAGGGTGATGACCGTGCGGTTGCCGTAGGCACCTTCGTAGCCGGTCGACTTCACGACTCCGGCGGCGACCGAGACAATCGTCGAGCCCGAGGGCCCGGCGAAGTCGAGGCCGGTGTGGACGGTGGACCAGAGGCCGCTGCGCTGACCGAATCGCGCCGTCAGGTGGTATCCCGTCACCGGGACGACCCACTGGTTCTTGAGCGTCTCCTTGGCGAACTTGTCGACGTCCTTCTTGAGGTCCGCCTGGGCCGTCAGCACCTGCTGGGCCTGGACCGCGGTCTGCTTCTTGACGAGCTCGCGGTCGAAGCTGCGGCTGACGTCGACCTTGCCGTTGGCGGCGGCGTCGTCGGGACCGACATAGCTCTGGGAGATCGTCTGGTACTTGTCGTTGGCGAGCGAGTCGCCGTCGGACGTGTTGCCGAGGACCATGGAACCAAAAGCAGCCAGGACCAGGATGAAGGCTCCGGCCATGGCTGGGGTGGGTCTGAAGCTGCGCTTGCGGGTCCTGCGGCGCTGAGCTGTCCGCTTGCCCGGTGTTCGCTGAGGGGTCTCCTGGCGTACATCAAGTCGGCGTTTAGGCGCAGACGAAGACACGCAAAAAACCTCCGAAGAAGTGACGACAGGACTCCGGAAGCCTAGCCGACGAGGTGGGCCGAGCGAAATAGAATTCGCGCTCTGGACAACAAATGCTCGAAATCCCCGCCTGAAATGTCGACAAATGTGACGACCTTCACTCTTGTGGGAGCATCGTTCTCATGGTAAGACAGCGTGTCGTCCTGGGGTCTGTCGGCGACGGTGAGCACGCCCAAAGGGCTGCCAAACGCCTCCGCGACGAGGGGCACGAGGTGGTCTACGTCGGCGGCGAACAGACCCCCGAGCAGCTCGTGCGCGCGCTCATCGCAGAGGATGCGACGACGATCGTGGTCGACGGCGATGCCGAGTCGATCACCCTAATCCTCGAGCTGTGCACGAAGCTCGGAGCGGGCGACGTCGACGTCACGCCCCTCGACGTACCGCCTGGCGCGCCTCGATCTCGGTGACGAACGCGCGGACGCTGTCCGCAACGACTCCGGGCTGCGACTGGACGACCCAGTGCCCGGCGACCACGTCGACCCGTCGGACGTCAGGCGCGAACTCTGCGACGTCGGCGTAGACCGCAGGCGACAGGAACGAGTCCTTGGTCGGCACGACGAGCTGCACCGGCACGGACGTCGTGCCGCGGCGGAAGCTCAGTCCGTTCGCGCGGTAGAGGTTGACGCCGTTGCGGAAGTCGTCCTCGAACGTGTCACCCCAGTGCCCGCCGTCCAGCTTCTGGCGGCGCGCCATGGCCGTACGGAGCTGGCGACCGAAACGGCGGGCGATCAGCTCGGGGAGGCCGGGAGTCTGGAACGCCACGACGTACCAGGACTGGAGGGCCTGCCGCCCGACCGCAGCGAAGCGCCGGCGCGCCAGGCCGTCGCGGATGAAGTTGCCGTAGATGTCCAGCCCGGGACCGCTGATCGAGGTGTAGGAGGCGATCCGGCCGGTCAGACGTGCATCCGAGGACTCGCGCATGACCGCGCTCCATGACTGGATCGAGCCCCAGTCGTGACCGACGAGGTGCACGGGACCGCCGTCGGGGCGTACGTGCTCGATCACCGCAGCCAGGTCGCCGACGAGCTTGCTCATGCGATAGCCGGAGCGCGAGGCCGGCGCCGACGAGCCGCCCGCACCGCGTACGTCGTAGGTCACGACGCGGTGGTCCGCGGTCAGGAGGGGGACGACCCGGTCCCATACGCGCTGGCTGTCGGGGAAGCCGTGGACCAGGACGACGACGGGTCCGTTGGCGTTGCCTTCGATGCGCACGCGCAGCTGGACGTCGGACGACGTGATCGACTCGATGCTCATCGGTTCCCCCGGTGAAGTGTGTGACGAAGCCAACGCGCGTGAACGCGCGGTTAAGGGCTAGAGTCGCAAAGGCTCAATTGGTGTCGGCCACCGGCCGGCTGCTGAGCGTATCGGACGTCAACAGAGGACGGACTCCACCGTGGATTTGATGGAATACCAGGCGAAGGAGCTCTTCGCCAAGCACGATGTACCGGTCACCCTGGGCATCGTTGCCAACACACCGGACGAGGCGAAGGTCGCAGCTGAGCAGCTGGGCGTCGTCGTCGTCAAGGCACAGGTCAAGGCCGGCGGTCGCGGCAAGGCCGGCGGCGTCAAGCTCGCCAAGACCCCCGACGAGGCCTACGAGCACGCGTCGAACATCCTGGGCATGGAGATCAAGGGTCTGACGGTCAACCGGGTGCTCATCGCCCCGGCCGCCAGCATCCTGGAGGAGTACTACTTCTCCTTCCTGCTCGACCGCGCCAACCGCAGCTACCTGTGCATCGCGAGCGTCGAGGGCGGTGTCGAGATCGAAGAGGTCGCCAAGACCAACCCCGAGGCCGTCCGCCAGATCCCGATCGATGCCGGTACGGGCGTCGACGAGGCCAAGGCGCGCGAGATCGTCGCCGACGCGAAGTTCCCCGCCGAGCTGACCGACCAGGCCGTCCAGATGATCCAGGCGCTGTGGAAGGTCTTCGTCGAAGAGGACGCCACGCTCGTCGAGGTCAACCCGCTCGCCCGGCTCGAGGGCGACATCCTCGAGGCGCTCGACGGCAAGGTCTCGCTCGACGAGAACGCCGAGTTCCGCCACGAGGACCACGCCGCGTTCGAGGACAAGGCCGCGGCCGACCCCCTCGAGGCGAAGGCCAAGGAGAAGGGCCTCAACTACGTCAAGCTCGACGGCGAGGTCGGCATCATCGGCAACGGCGCGGGACTCGTCATGAGCACCCTCGACGTCGTCGCGTACGCCGGAGAGAAGCACGGTGGCGTCAAGCCCGCCAACTTCCTCGACATCGGCGGTGGAGCCTCGGCGCAGGTCATGGCCGACGGCCTCGACGTGATCCTCAACGACGCGCAGGTCAAGAGCGTGTTCGTCAACGTCTTCGGCGGCATCACCTCGTGTGACGCCGTCGCCAACGGCATCGTCGGCGCGCTGGACATCCTCGGAGCCGAGGCGTCCAAGCCGCTCGTCGTACGCCTGGACGGCAACAACGTCGAGGAGGGTCGCCGCATCCTGAACGAGAAGAACCACCCGCTGGTGACGCTGGTCGACACGATGGACGGTGCGGCTGACCGCGCTGCCGAGCTCGCAAACGAAGGAGCCTGACATGTCGATCTTCCTCAACAAGGACTCCAAGGTCATCGTCCAGGGCATCACCGGCGGTGAGGGCACCAAGCACACCGCCCTGATGCTCAAGGCCGGCACGAACGTCGTCGGCGGCGTCAACGCCCGCAAGGCCGGCACCACGGTCACCCACACGGGCGCCGACGGCCAGGATGTCGAGCTCCCCGTGTTCGGCACGGTCGCCGAAGCCATCGAGAAGACCGGCGCTGACGTGTCGGTCGCCTTCGTCCCGCCGGCGTTCACCAAGGACGCCGTCATCGAGGCGATCGACGCCGAGATCGGCCTCCTGGTGATCATCACCGAGGGCGTCCCGGTGCAGGACAGCGCCGAGTTCTGGGCGTACGCCCAGGGCAAGAAGACGCGCATCATCGGCCCGAACTGCCCCGGCATCATCACGCCGGGCGAGGCGCTTGCCGGCATCACGCCGGCGACGATCTCCGGATCGGGCCCGATCGGGCTCGTGTCGAAGTCGGGCACGCTGACCTACCAGATGATGTTCGAGCTGCGTGACTACGGCTTCACGACGGCGATCGGAATCGGCGGCGACCCGATCATCGGGACGACCCACATCGATGCCCTCGAGGCGTTCGAGGCGGACCCCGACACCAAGGCGATCGTCATGATCGGCGAGATCGGTGGCGACGCTGAGGAGAAGGCCGCGGCCTACATCCAGGCGCACGTCACCAAGCCCGTCGTCGGCTATGTCGCCGGGTTCACCGCGCCTGAGGGCAAGACGATGGGCCACGCCGGCGCCATCGTGGCCGACGGTGCGGGCACCGCGCAGGGCAAGAAGGAAGCCCTCGAGGCTGCGGGCGTCAAGGTCGGCAAGACGCCGTCCGAGACCGCCGAGCTGATGCGAGAGATCCTGAAGGGGCTGTAGCCCTTTTCGTTGGAGCCCCTCTCACCTTTTTGGGTGAGGGGGGCTTCTTTTTATGTTTGACGGTGGCTACCGCGTTCGTTCTTTCGGCTGCGCGGTTCGTTGGTGTCACCTGCGCTGACGAGTCAGTTGCCGCCCATCGACGAGCGTCGTTTCCTTGTCACCTGGCGTTGCGTCGTCTGCTCGTCGATGGGCCGCAACAAACTCCTCAGCTCGGCGCCCTCCCGCAGCGGTCTTTTTGCCTCACGGCGAGGGCCTGCGTCGACGTGTGACCTCACGGCGAGGGGTGTCTCGACCTGTGACCTCACGGCGAGGGGGTGCGTCGACCTGTGACCTCACGGCGAGGGGTTGCGTCGACCTTTTCACCTCATGGCGAGGGGTTGCGTCGTCCTACTGGGCGTACTTGAGTCTGGTGGCGGCTCTTACGGCCATGGCTTCGAAGGCCTTCTGGGAGATGTCGTACGTGCCGGCCGGGGTGAACGTCACCTGCGCCACGTCAGACCCCCGACGGATCAGCGACATCCGGTAGAAGGCGCGGGTGCCCTTGGTGACCTCGACGCTGACCCGCCACACATCGCCGGTGTAGTGCGAGGTCTTGAACGACTCATGCTGCTCGATCCTGGCTGAGAGGATCTTGTCGGCACAGCCGTTGAGCCGCTTGGTGACCTTGGTGACGAACGCCTTCGCCTTGGCCGGTGACGAGAAACGGCCGACGGTCTCGGCGACACCGAACTGCTTGGGCAGCGTCGTGGCCTGGTAGAGCACGTAGATGCGGGCGGCTGCGCGGGTCACGTCCTTGCCGGTGAACGTCGCCTGGTCGCACTGCGTCGCGGCCGGATTGGTCTTGGCCGGGACTGTGGCACCAGCCCACACCTTGTCCACGTTGCGGATCGGCGGCAGGTCGACGATGCCGAGGAAGGACGGCGCATCGGAGGTGGGCGGCGGGTCCGTGCGCGTGACGAGGATCTTCTCGGTGCACTCGCCGCCGCTGTCCTTGCAGACCTTCGTGACCGAGTCGTTGAGCGTACGGGCGAACACCGGGATGCTCGGACCGGTGGCCCCGTCGGCCTCGTGGACCAAGGTGCTCGTGACCGTGCCGGAGTGGCTGAAGCCGACCGTGAACGTACGTTCGGGGGAACGGTGCGAGCGCAGTCGCAGGATCTGGAAGTCGCCGAAGGGGCGCCGCACCGTGTAGGCCGCGACCAGCTGGACCCGCGGATGCTCGCAGTCGGAGTACCACTGGACCAGCCGCTCGTAGGTCTTGGCGGCGATCGCGTCGCTGCGCGAGACCTCGATCGCCTGGGCGACCCGCTCATCGGTGGCGCCGGTGGCGGAGAACGTGCGGACGAAGACCTTCAGTGGGTCCGGATCGGCGTAGCGCTTCGTCGGGCACGTCGCGTAGGGCGTGGTGTTGTCGACGTTCTCGTCGGTGCCGTCGACCTTCCACGTGCTCGCCGGATCCAGCGTGCTGACCTGGCCCGATGAGAGCAGGTTGCCCTTGTCGATCTTCTCGGAGTCGAGGATGACGTCGGGTCGTTCGGCGCCGATCTTCTGGCGCTGGGGAAGGGCGTTCCTGCTGGCCAACGCGTCGCCGTCGGTCGCGACGAAGCCGCCGCCGAGGATCGCGACGATGGCGACGACCACCAGGAGGACGGTGTTGCGCTGACGACCTCGCTTGGCGGCTGTCCGCACCGTCGCGGCGGGCGGTACCTCGAGCGACTCGGTCGCCGCAGCGAGGCTGTGCATGCGCCGTTCGATCGTGTCGATGCTCTGCCGGAGGGCCGCTTCGAGCTTGGCCAGTGCGGTCGTGACGCTCTCGATGCCCTCTTCGGCGGGGAGGCCGACCTCACGGGAGGCCTCCTCGAGGTCGGTGTTGCCCAGCGTCATCAGGACGATCAGGCGGCGGTCGTCGACACTCAGCTCGGCGAGGGCTTCGAGCAGCTGGGTGTCGCTGTCCTCCTCGTGCTTGCGGCGCAGCGGGTGGGTGCCGCGGCTGAGCGCCGTGAGCTTCCACGCCTCGTTGCGGACCCAGCCGAGGGGGTGGTGGTCGCGGATCTTGGTCCAGTCGCGCCACGCCCGGCGGTAGGCGTCGACCGTTGCCTCGAACGCGACCTGCCGATCGCCGCAGACGGCGTAGGTGACCTGCACGGCGTCCGAGAAGGTCGAGGAGTAGAAGCTGTTGAACTCGTCGACGCGAGTCATCTCCAGCCTCCTCCTGACGTCCGGCGTGCCTGTGTGCAACGACGCAACTTTACAGGGAGGATGAACTGGTGCCTGCGCCCGTCGAGACCCCCTACCTCCGGCCGGCCTTTCTCACTGCGCTTCTGGCGGCGATCCTCTCCCTCGCGGTGTCGGCGGTGTTCGTGCTGGTGGCGCAGGGTTCAGCGGATCCGCCGTTCGCCTCGTTCGTACGCGCGACGGTGCGCGCGTGGCTCGTCTCGCTGGGGTCGGGGATCGACGCAGGACCGGTGACGTTCGGGCTCATCCCGGTCGGCGCGACGCTCGTGTGCGTCGCCCTCGTCGCGCGTACGGCCTCGTGGGTCGTCGCGGAACCGGTCGACGAGCTGGCCGCGTTCGTGGCGACCACCGCCGGCGCGTACGGCGTCATTGCCGGGATCGCGTCAGCGGCCTCGACCACGGGTGATGTGCACACCTCGGCCATTCGCGCTGCGTTCGGCGCCTTCGTCGTCGGCGGACTGGGTGCCGCGTGGGGCGCCGTACGCCGTCACGGCCAGGGCGAGCGCTTGTGGTTCACCGCTTCGGAAGACCTGCGCCTGGCCACCCGGGCGGCGATCCCCGGCATGTTGGTCGTGCTCGCCGCCGCCGGTGCGCTCGTGATCGTGCAGCTCGTGCGCCACCTGTCGCGCGCAGGCGACATCTGGGCGCAGCTCGATCCGGGAACGGGCGGGGGCTTCGCGCTCGCAGCCGCCTGCGTGCTGGCCGCGCCGACGCTGATGCTGTGGACCGCGTCGGCGCTGGTGGGACCCGGTTTCATGCTCGGCACCGACACGTCGGTCGACCTCACCGGGTCACAGCTCGGCAACGTCCCGGGATTCCCCCTCCTGGCCGCGTTGCCGCCGCCGGGGGAGTTCCCGGGTTGGGTCTTCGTGCTGGGTATGGTGCCGCTGCTCGGCGGCATGGTCGCGGGCTGGCGAGTCGAGCTCGGCGCCCGCGAGGGTCTGCTGGCCCGGGTCGCGCTGGGCGCTGGAGCGGGTGGGGTCGCCGGATTCCTGCTCGGGATCCTCGTCGGGTTGTCCGGCGGAGCGATCGGCCCCGGCCGGATGGCGGACGCCGGGCCGCCGGCCTTCACGCCGTTGCTGCTCGCGGTGCCCGTCATGGCGGTGGGCGGCGCGCTTGGTGCGGTGCTCAAGCACTATCGTGGAGGCCGTGCCCCGCAGCCTTCGGACGCCAGCGCGCCTGGTCGTCCTCGTCTCTGGAAGCGGCACCAATCTCCAAGCGTTGATCGACGCGTCAACAAGTCCTGACTACGGCGCCCAGATCGTCGCGGKCGGCGCCGACCGCGACGGCATCGAGGGGCTGGCGCGCGCCGAACGGCACGGCATACCCACCTTCGTCCTGAAGACCTCGGCGTACGCCGATCGGGTGTCCTGGGACGAGGCGCTGGCCGAGGCTGTCGCGGCGTACGAGCCGGATGTCGTGGTGCTCGCCGGCTTCATGAAGCTCACCGGTCCGGCATTCCTCTCACGTTTCGGGGGGCGCACCCTCAACACCCACCCGGCACTGTCGCCGGCGTTCCCGGGCATGCACGGCCCGCGGGACGCGCTGGCATACGGCGTCAAGGTCACCGGTGCCACGCTGTTCGTCGTCGACGAAGGCGTCGACACCGGGCCGATTGTCGCCCAGGTCGCCGTGCCGGTGCTGGACGGCGACGACGAGGCCACGCTGCACGAACGCATCAAGACCAGTGAGCGCGCGATGCTGGTCGAGTGGGTCGGCAAGCTCGCGCGCGAAGACTTCCACCTCGATGACCGGGCCGTCGTGCTCGGCGCCCCCACGAAAGATGGCAGATGACTGACGTACGTCCCCTCAAGCGCGCCCTCGTCTCGGTCTACGACAAGACCGGACTCGAAGAGCTGGCCCGTGACCTGCACGCCGCCGGCATCGCGATCGTCTCGACCGGTTCGACCGCCAAGACGATCGAGTCCGCCGGCGTTCCGGTGACCCCGGTCGAGGAGCTCACGGGCTTCCCGGAGTGCCTCGACGGCCGGGTCAAGACCCTGCACCCCCGCGTCCACGCCGGCATCCTGGCCGACCTGCGGCTCGACGACCACGTGCAGCAGCTCGCCGAGCTCGAGATCGAGCCGTTCGACCTGGTCATCGTCAACCTCTACCCGTTCCGCGAGACGGTCCTGTCCGGGGCGACCCCTGACGAGTGCGTCGAGCAGATCGACATCGGCGGCCCGTCGATGGTCCGCGCCGCCGCCAAGAACCACCCCAGCGTCGCGGTCGTCGTCAGCCCGTCGGCGTACGACGGCGTGCGTGCCGCGATCGCCGCCGGTGGTTTCACGTTCGACCAGCGCAAGCAGCTCGCCGCACAGGCGTTCGCCCACACCGCGGCGTACGACGTCGCCGTGGCCTCGTGGTTCGCCAGCGCCTACGCGCCCTCGCAGGATGGCTGGCCGGAGTTCACCGGCGCGACGTGGGACAAGTCGGCGGTGCTGCGCTACGGCGAGAACCCGCACCAGCCAGCGGCGCTCTACCGGCACTGGCGCGGAGGCCTGGCGGCCGCCGAGCAGCTGCACGGCAAGGAGATGTCCTACAACAACTACGTCGACACCGACGCTGCGCGCCGGGCGGCGTACGACTTCGAGCTGCCCGCCGTCGCGATCATCAAGCACGCCAACCCGTGCGGCGTCGCGGTCGGCACCGATGTCGCCGAGGCACACGCCCGGGCGCACGCGTGCGATCCGGTGTCCGCCTTCGGCGGCGTCATCGCGGTCAACCGGCCCGTCAGCGTGGCGATGGCTGAGCAGGTCGCCGAGGTGTTCACCGAGGTCATCGTCGCGCCCGACTACGAGGACGGCGCCCTCGAGGTGCTGCAGGCCAAGAAGAACATCCGCATCCTCCGGGTGCCGGCCGACGAGCACGCCGACCCGATCGAGTTCCGTGGCATCAGCGGCGGCGTGCTGGTGCAGCGCGTCGACCACGTCGATGCTCCCGGCGACGACCCGTCGACGTGGACGCTCGTCGCGGGGGAGCCGGCCGACGAGCGTACGCTCGCCGATCTGGACTTCGCCTGGACCGCGGTGCGTGCGGTGAAGTCCAACGCGATCCTGCTCGCCCGCGACGGCGCCTCGGTCGGCGTCGGCATGGGTCAGGTCAACCGGGTCGACTCGTGCAAGCTCGCCGTCGAGCGCGCCGGAGCCGAGCGGGCCACCGGCTCGGTCGCGGCATCCGACGCGTTCTTCCCGTTCCCCGACGGGCCGGAGATCCTGATCGCCGCAGGCGTACGCGCGATCGTGCAGCCCGGTGGATCGATCCGCGACGACGCCGTCATCGAGGCCGCCCAAGCGGCCGGAGTGACGATGTACGTGACCGGCACGAGGCACTTCTTCCACTGACGCGGACACCATGTCGCGTGGTCCTAGACTCATACGGTGAAGAGCCTGCGAGCGGTCACGGTGCGCGTCGTCAGGCGTCTCACGCGCGTTCGACCCATCTCGGTGGTGGAGCAGGTGGCCGATGCGGTCACCGCTCCCAGCTCCGCGGGCCTCGGCCCGTTCGTCGCGGTGCTGCTCAGTGCCCCGGACGACAGGTTCGTCGCCGCTCTGTCGGACCGCCTCCCGGGCGTGGACATTCGTCCGCACGTCGTCGACTCACGGGACGGCGTCCTGGCCTGGTTGCGATCGTTGCCGAGGCCGGCTGCGATCGTCGATGCGACGCTGCACAGCCTCAAGGTCCCGTTGCTGCGGGCGACGGTGTGGGCGCTGCCTGCCGGCGGCGCCTACGTGGCGACCGGGCGCGCGCTGAGCCGTGACCTCATGGCGGCCTGCAGCTCGCGCGATGGTGAGGGTGCCGGCGCGGCGCGACGGCGCCAGGAGCTCAGCGGCTCCGTCGAGATCAACGGGGCCGCCGGCCGCCGACTGTCCGTCGTGCGCAAGCGCGGCAACCACCACTTCATGCTGAGGCACCGCGAGGCCGAGGACGTCCTGCTCGACCGGTTCGGGCCCGAGTGGGGCGAGGTCATCGCGCGACGCGAGGCGTTCGAGTACGAGTCGCGGGCCACGCTCGTGATGCACGGCGAGCCGGCTCCGCGCGAGAAACAACGCACGATAGCCGTGCCGTCACTCGCGGTCCGCCGGTATGCCGAGGCGACGTGCCTTCCTCGCGAGATCGTCAGCCGTGACAACCTCGTGCTGCCCGACTCGTTCCGCCATTGGCAGGCCCCGCGGTTGTTCCACAAGCGGATCGTCCCGGCCACGGCGTGGTTCGGTCGCCTCGTGGACCAGGGGCGGCACGCCCGTCGCGAACCCGGAGAGTTCTTCAGCTTCGACTCGGCGTTCCCCACCCATTACGGGCACCTCATGACGGAGACGATCTCCAAGCACTGGGGTTGGCAGATCGCCCGCTCCCAGAACCCCGACCTCCGCGTCGTGATGACGCACCAGCGCGGGCGCGACCGGCTACCAGCGTGGAAGGCGCAGATCCTGCAGGCTCTCGGCGTCCCGATCAACGACATCCTCTGGGTGACGGAGGACGAGCCGGTGACCGTCGAGTCGCTCGTCGCCGCGATGCCGCAGATGGAGAACCCCTTCTACGTCGACCCGGGGCTGGCCGAGGCGTGGGAGACGCTCTACGCGGGGCTGGCGCGCGACGAGCGCCCGCACGATCGGCCGGAGAAGATCTTCCTCTCGCGCCGCAGCACGACGCAGCGCTGGTGCGTCAACACGCCGGAGATCGAGTCGTTCATGGCGGATCAGGGCTTCACGGTCATGGATGCCGAGACGATGTCGTACGCCGACCAGGCGCACACGTTCAGGTCGGCGAAGGTCGTCGCGGGCTTCGCGGGCAGCGCGCTGTTCAACATGATGCTGAACCCGGGGACCAAGGTCGTCATCTTGTCGAGCCGCAGCTATGTTGCCGCCAACGAGTACCTCTTCGCCGCGGCCATGGGACATGAGATCCACTACTTCTGGGCGCCGGCGCAGCTCGACCAGCCGACCACGGGATTCTCCGTCGAGGCGTACAAGGCGGCCTGGCGGTTCGACCTGGATGAGCACAGGTCGGCCCTGGTCGAAGCCCTGGCCTGAGGTCAGCGCAGGCCTAGACCCTGGAGCACCTGCGCGCCGGGCAGCTCGGCCAATGACGCTCCGGGCAGTGCGAGCTTGGAACGGCGCAGGCCGCTGCCGAGCAGGACCCACGGCTGCTCGGTGACAGCGCTGTCGACGAGGATCGGCCAGCCCTCCGGTACGCCGACCGGCGTGATCCCGCCGTACTCCATGCCGGTCTCGGCGACGGCCCAGTCCTGCGGGGCGAACGAGCACTTGCGGGCATCGAGCGTGCGCCGCACGAGTCCGTTGACGTCGGCGCGGGTGCTGGCCAGGATGACGCAGGCCGCCGGCCGGAGCTCGCCACCGCGCTTGCCGAGCACGATGACGCAGTTGGCCGAGGCCTCGGGGTCGAGGCCGAATCGCTCGGTCAGCGCCGCGGTCTCGGCGAGGTCGGGATCGATCGCCACGGTGTGCGCCTGGGCGGCCACCGCCGGGACGGCGGCGAGTGCAGCGACGACCGGGGTTGCGAGCAGCTCGTCCTGAGCGGGCTCGAGCTCCAGTGAGCCGAGGCGCACCGTCACGGCTTGGCCTCACGGAGCTCGGCGAGCGTACGGTCGACGTCTTCGGGGCCGATGGCGTGGGCCGCGACGAGGCTGCGGATCGCCGAGACCAGGAGCCGGGCCTCGACGTCCTCGGTGTAGAGACCGGACTGGCGACGCACCGCCGTGCCCATGATGAGCGTGACGATCGACGCTGCGAGCGCGTCCGCCTCAGGGACGCCGACCCGTCGGAGCAGCCTGGTCGCAAGATCCTCGAAGGCCTGCATCGAGCGGGCCGCTCCGTCGCGGAGCTCAGGCTCGCGTGCGGCGGCGAGGAAGATGGCGAGCTCGAGCCCGGCGACCTCCGGCCCCCGGGCGGCGAAGACGCGGGAGAAGAAGCCCGAGGCGTCGTCGAGGTCCACCTCGACTCCGACCTCGACGGCGGCCAGCGCCTCGAGGTCACGCGACCACTGGTCGAGGTGCGCGCCCAAGGCTTCGCGGATGAGGTCGTCGATCGACTCGAAGTAGTAGGTCGTCGTCGCCGACGGCAGGCCCGCCTGCGCAGCGACCGCCCGGTGCGTGATGGCCCGCGACCCGCCCTCGGCGAACAGCTCGATGGCGGCGGCCAGCAGCTCGTCGCGGCGCAGCCGGCTGCGTTCCTGCGACAGCTGTGCGCGGGAGGCCATGGAGGGAGTCTAGGGCGATCCGCCCAGTCGGCTCAGGAACAACCGCGTCGTGAAAGACTCATGCCGTGACTGCGCAGATTCTTGATGGCAAGGCGGTTGCGTCCGCGATGAAGGACGAGCTGCGGGTGCGTGTGGATGCGCTGCGTGAGCGGGGTGTGACCGCTGGGCTGGGGACGATCCTGGTCGGCAACGACGCGGGGAGTCAGTGGTATGTGGCGGGCAAGCACCGTGACTGCGCCCAGGTGGGTATCGAGTCGTTGCGGATCGATCTGCCTGAGACCGCGACCCAGGCTGAGGTCGAGGCGGCGGTCGATGAGCTGAATGCTGATCCGGCGTGCACGGGTTACATCGTGCAGCTGCCGTTGCCGAAGGGT
>NZ_JBFUFH010000012.1:0-6463 GCF_056403535.1 Aeromicrobium sp. P2_G6
TCCCGAACGTTGTGCCGGGTGCCGCGAATGTGCTGCACGTCTTCAGCCCCAAGGATGCGAAGACTGTCACGTTCACGGTCAACTGGTCGTACTACCCGGCGTACCTCTATGACCGTCCGGCGACCACGTGAGTCTTCAGCTTCGGATGGGTGACACGATCATCACCGATCAGGTCTCCAACATCCAGACGAAGAACATTCAGTTTGGTGGGTACGCGTCGGTCACGTTCAACGTGAAGCGCAAACTCGACCAGTCGTTGTTCGACACGTTCACGGATGTGTTCACGTATGACCCGATGACTGCCGAGCAGACCGGTGGCGGCCGGCTGCTTGAGCAGGGTCGCAACGATGACGGCACGTGGCAGGTGACGTGTCTTGGTGAGGGTCTGGCGTCGATGCAGGATGTGACGTCGCCGTGGTTCGCGATCGACACGAACCTTGACACGTTCTACCGGAACTACCGCAGCACGAAGCGTATGGACGCGACTATCGGTAACTATCCGGTGCAGTCCGACGATGAGCCGACCATTGTCTGCGATGTGACGCAGGAGGGCATCCAGGTTGCGGCGCTCTCGTCGGTTGAGATGACGACGCGACTTCCCACCCTGTGCAATCAGCGGATCGCCTCGATTGCGTTCAAGGACAAGGCCGGGATCACCAACTCCAACTGGCGCACCATTGCGTGCGTGCTCAGTTTCGACCGGGTGACTGTTGACGTGGTTCAGGATGACTCGTGGTCTACGACGATCAGTCCGTTCAGGATCAAGACCGTCAACGGCGATTTCACTGACCGGTATGACGTGCTGTTTCTGTTCAAGCGGATCACGTCGTTGTCGTCGGTCACGGATGAGGACTATTGGGCGACGGTTCGTGACTTTGCGATGCGTGCCCAGTTGTATGGCGCTGATGGTTCGCTGACGACTACGGGCTATGACACCCGCTACAACTATGTTCTGCCGCAAGAGGTTCTGACGGATTGGGTTGTGCGTTACTGCCCGCGGTTGAATGCTGCGACCGGGAGCATCGGTACGAGCGCGCAGTTCATTTACCAGATGGCGTACATCGACGGAATCCACGGCATGCAACTGGCTGATGATGTTGCTGCGATTGAGCCGGGTTTCGTGTGGCAGGTTTGGGAGCAGGGCACGGATGGGCGTTGGCCGTTCAACTATGTGGCGCTCCCGACGACCGTCCGCTACGAGGCTTCCACGGATGACGGGTTCACTGCCCCGACACCGACGACCGAGCTTTACAACAAGGTCATCGTCACCGGTAAGACTCCGTTGGGTCGCGACGACAACGTGACGGTCACTTCGACTGTCCCGGCTCTTGACGCTGAGGGCATCGTGCGTTGTGCGACCATCCCGCTGGGGTCTGAGATTTGGTCGGACTCGGCGGCTACGGCTGTCGGTACTGCGTTCCTTGCTGCACACGCTGTGGCGCCGAATGCAGGCACGATCACGATTGCTGGACCGATCAGGGATTGGACGACGGGTCGCATGGTTGGCCCGCAGCACATTCGCGCGGGTGAGTTGATTCGTGTGCGTGGTGTGCAGCCGACGCCGAGCACCTTGACCGCGACGGCTTCGGATGGTGCGACGGTGTTCCGGATTGTCAGCGCGTCGTTTGACAACGACAGCAACTCGACGGTGTGTGAGCTCGACTCCTACACGCCGACCGAGGAACGCGCTATCGCCGATTTGGCTCGTGCGCGCATCCGTCGCAAGTGAACTAGTCCTTCGGGGTTCCGTACCGCTTCACGTATCGCTCAAGCGCAGCCCGCACCACGTCGCTGGGTGTTTCTCCGCGTTCGGCTGCGATCCGCTGAGTTTCCCGCCACACTTCATCGGGAACCCTAATTCCACGAATCGGCGTTTTCGGCTTGTTCGGCACGGGGCTCATATTAGGCGCGGTCATCCGGCCCGCCCCAGATGCCCGTTCCCCAGCGGTCGTCGAGCTTGATCCCGTACATGGTGAGACCGAGTGCGCACCCGAGATCGGAGTAGCGGTGAGGGCGGACAGAGAGCCACGACTCAGTGTCGGTGCGGCACAGTCCCGGTGTTCGGTCGAGCACCCCGCAGAGCCACTCGAGCCCGTTGACGATTGCGCGCTTGATCCTCATACGACCGCGCGCCCAGAGCCGGTGCCGAAGTACAGCGGACCAAGAGCGGCAGAGAAATGCCACCCCCCGTCCTGCACCTCGTCGAATCCGAACCGGCAGCGGCGACCACGCAACGGATACCACGCGAGCCAGAACCACTGTCGCCGAACAAAGACCTTGCCGCTTCGGTGGGACTCCAGGCACCAATCCCCCCATTCGACGGAGCGGAACGGGTCGCGGTTGCGCCGAAAGTCCTCGGGCACGTCCTCAGGTTCAGGGATGGCGAGCGTTCCCTCCATTAGTCCGCAGTACGCATCCCAGAACGCGGCTCCCCGGGCGTCACCGCCACCGAACTGGTCGAAGCGGTCTGACGCCTGCTTCATCAGCGCGTAGGCGATCCGCTCAAGAACCGGGGCTGCGGTTGTTCTAGCTTCCTTGGATTTGTTCATACACCAAGTCTAGCGGGTGTTCATACACCTTGCTATAGTCGGTGTTCATACACCGCAATCTAGGGAGACCCGCGCGCATGACCGGATTCAAAGAGATCGGCCGTTTCATCACGGTGCTGGTGGCCACGATTGCCATCATCGGTGCGAGCATCGCGGCCACGATCGCCGTGAACACTCCCGAGTCTGAGCCGGTCATCGCGTCACAGTCCGGCATCATCGAACGCACCGCTGTCATTCGTCTCGGCACGTCGGTCTACTTGCACACGAACAGCGCGCACGGGTCCATTGGCATCACGTCCATCAACCTGTCCGGTGGTTGCCGTCTCGTTGTCAACATGGATTTGCAGCCGGGCGAGAAGGTGCTGCAAGTCGACGCTGAGGAAGACGAGTTCATGGCGAAACTTGGCGTGCAGGCTGGCGGCAGTGGCGGGCTTGGTTCGGTGACGATCTTCCTGTACCGGGCTGGCAAGGAAGTGTGCGCGAACTCCAGCATCTTCGGCACTACGTCGAACGTGTGGCTTGAAGTCACGTCCGAGATTCCGACCGCCTGACCCAATCCACGGCCCCGAAAGCCGCGCACACTCTCCGGAGTTCGCGCGGCTTTCGCATACCCCCAACAACTCCCGGAGGATCTGTGACCGAACACGAACCCCCATCCGCCGCGATCGACCCCTCGCCCGTCCAGTTGGCGCGCATCGAAGGCAAGCTCGACCTGATGCTGTTCCAGGTCACCGATCACGCCGGCCGAATCAAGACGCTCGAGGAACGCGACCGGACCCGCGAGTCTGAAACGCAGAAGCTCGCATCCGACGCGGCCGCGCGAGACCTCACCGTCGAGGCCACCGCTCGTGCGCTGCGGGAAGCAAAAGAATCGGAAGAGGCCGCGACCCGTGCAGAGATGGCGCGATCCGAGCAGACGTGGACGCCGGTATCTCGCGCACTCGCACTACTCGCCGTTGCCGCGTCGTTGCTGTCCGCGTACCTCATAGCCGTTCGCTGAATCAACCCGCCAGACCGAGCGAAGGAATGCGCCATGCCCGAAACCGACGAGCAACCCACTGACCGATTCCAACTGACGATCACCGCCTCGGGGACCGTCTCGCAAGGCACCGCCCCCGATGAAGGAGAACCGTCATGACCGCAGGCCTGTCCACCGTCAACACCGCCAACGCTTGGCTCAATTGCATCCGCGCATCTGGCACGACTCGCACCGTTGTTGCTGGCACGTTCGTGAAGCTGCACACGGGCGACCCCGGTTCGGCCGGCGCATCGAACGCGTCCGTTGGTTCGACCACGCGCGTCGCTGTCACTCAGGCCGCAGCGTCGGGTGGCGCAATTGCGTTGAACGGCACGGCCCCGGTTTGGACGAATGGTGGCACGTCGGAAACGATCACGCACATCAGCGTGTGGGACGACATTTCGGCGGGCAACTTCCTGTACTCGGCTGCTCTGACCGCATCGCAGGCGTGGGTGTCTGCGAACACGTTCACGCTCAACACGCTTGGAGTCTCGCTGACCCCGCTCGCCGCCTGATCCAACGTCGTTGAGGCGGTCCCATCGCCGACTAAATAGTTAGGCGGTGGTGACCGTGACGATCGCTCACGAGAGCGCCAACAACGGCAACGGGTTCGCCGGTTCAGGCACGGTTGGATTCGTCGGCACCGCCTCGACCAAGGCCGCCGTTGTCATGATCGAGCAGAACGCCTCGACCACCGACACGGTCACTGGCGTCACCTACCTTGGGGTCGCAATGACCCGGGCGCTGTTCCAGACCGAATCCACCGAATCCGGCGCGGTCTACATCTACTACCTGATAAACCCGCCCACCGGCTCGGGCAACGTCGTAATGACGGCGACCGGTACACCCGCCCTTCAGATGTTCGTGGCGTCCATGTCTGGCGATCCGGCGAGGTCGATCGCGGTGGCGGGCACCGGGACTGGAACCTCAACGTCGGTCGCTAACCCGTCGTGGAACATCACCAGCCTGCCGACCGGCGTAAAACTCGAAGCCTACGAGATCATCCACACCGGCCTGAATGCGATCACCTCGACCCCGGCATCCGGCTGGACCCTGATAAACAACCCCGATCTTGGCAACCAGGGGGTTGGGACCGCGCGGCAAACCGTCGCGTCGTCCAGCGCCACACTGGCCTCTGGGTGGACCGCCTCCACTGCCGACGACTATGTGGGCGCCAGCATCGCGTTCTACGAAGTTGTCCCGCCTAACGGCGACGCCTCGCTGCCGGTGACGACCAGCCTGACCGCTACCGGCACGGTCAACCGGACGGGCGACGCCACCCTTGCCGCCACGACCGCAGTCGCCGCAACGGGCGCTCGAGTCACAACCGGTGACGCCTCGCAGCCAGCAACCGCCACGGTCACCGCCGCTGGTGCAAAGGGCTTCGTTGGCACTGGCGCGCTCGTTGCCGCAGCGGCCATCGCAGCAACCGGCATCGTCGGCACCGTGGGCAACACCAGCCAGCCCGTCACGGCCACCGCTTCCGCTACCGGAGTGGCGGGCCGCTCTACCGGTTCCACGCTCGCCGCGACTGCCGCTCTCGTCTCAACAGGTACGGTCGGCAAGGTCGGGGACTCGGCGCTTGTCACCACGGCAACGATCACCGCAGCGGGCGTCGCCGAAAGCCCCGGCGTCAGTGCCGATGCAGCACTCATCTCCACTGCGAGCGTGTCCGCTACCGGTGCGCGAGGTGTGGCCGACGACTCGGCCCTTGCGACCACCGCAGCCATCACGGCCAGCGCATCGCTGAACCGCAACGCAGACTCGACCCTCGTGACGACTGCCGCAATCTCGGCAAGCGCGACGGTTGCCCGGAGTGGCGACTCGGCACTAGCCACAACCGCCACGACCACAGCAACGGCAACGGTCGGGCGCAACGGTGACGTCACGATCGCGTTCACCACTGGCACTACGGCAACCGGCTCGCGAGGAACAGCGACGAGTTCCGACCTCTCGCCCACTGCCACAGTCGCAGCATCCGGCACCGTCTCTGGCGCAGGGGTGGCACAACTCGCACCGGTCGCCACGCTCACCGCTTCGGGCATCCTCGGCATCTACGCGAACGCCACAAACCCTGTTGCAATCACGTTCGACGCCACGGGTTCGGTCAACAGCAACGCCGCCGCCAGCGCGCCCCTCGTTGCCACCATTGCAGCAGAGGGAACGGTCGGCACGCAGACCGCAGCAGCCGCGATCGCCACGGCAACCATCACGGCCACCGGTTCGGTCCTCGACCCCGCCGCACCCCGAGACGTCCAGATCCTCGCCGTCATCGAAGGCCAACGAGTCATCGCCATCACGCAGGCCACACGCGCGGTCACCATCGCCCAAACCGGTCGCAACATCCCGACCATCGAAGGCGAGCGCGACACGGCAACCGTCGAGGGAACACGCACCGTCACCATCGTCGAAAGGGCATGACATGGAGTTGCACAAAGAGGCACGCGAGTTCTACCGGCTCCAAATCACCACCGAAACGAGCGACGGAACACCCATCGAGCTCGACCAGTGGGAGGCCAGCTTCGACGGTGGCGGGACATGGCATCCGTCCGAAGTCATCGAGTGGGACGGGCAGGACTGGGCCGGCTGGCTCGTCGCTGGGCCGAACGCCGACAGCACGGGCGCGGTTGCAGTCATCAGCACCGGAGCGTCAAGGCATCCGATCGTCCGCGTTGTCGACAGCCCCGAAGTTGTCGTCCGCGACGGACCCACCATCAGCCTGACCTAGCCACCACAACGCAACACACGGGACGCCGCAAGCCGCCGCGCTCCTAAGTCGCACCGACCAAGGAGCCATCATGGCCTTGCCCGTAGGAATCACCACATGCGCCCTCAACGTAGGCCCACTGATCGACTTCGGCGGCGACGCATACATTGAGAAGGTCGAGTGGCAGCC
>NZ_JBFUFH010000013.1:0-5909 GCF_056403535.1 Aeromicrobium sp. P2_G6
GTTCCAGCGTTTCGAGCCCACCCGCGAAGCCGACAAGTTCCAGCGTTTCGAGCCCACCCGCGAAGCCGACAAAGAATGGACCGCACTGGTCAACAGCATCGATGACGTCTCACTCTTCCGCTTCGCCGACTCTTGGTACAACGGCGCAAACATCCCCGGCAAGCACCGCCAGATGCTCCAGTGGCCCGGCGGCAACAGCGCCTACCTCGACCTCTGGGCAGCCGAAGCCAACGCCAACTACTCCAAGGGCCTCGAGCTCAAATGACCACCCCCACCCAAGAAAGAGTTCCCATAGCCGAGGCCGACGATGAGGCACGACCGAGGCCGGTCGGGACGTCGACTCGGATTCCCGGACAAGGGATCCTCCTTGCCAACGTCGCTCTCGTGCTCATCGGGCTGCTCGTTCTTGATGTGCATATCTTTAACCGCGCCAGCCTCTCGACTCTGACTCCGACGATCGGCGTCATGGCGCTGATGGCGCTGGGCCAGGCATTCATCATTGGCACAGGAGGGATCGACCTCAGTATCCCCTCAACCACAACGCTGGTCGGCGCGATCGTGCTCAAGCAGTCAGGTGGCGACGGCGGCGCGCTTCTCGGCGCGCTACTCGTTGCGCTTGTCGTATGCGTCGCGATCGGGATGGCGAACGGCCTCCTGGTTGAGGTGACGCGCCTCGACGCCCTCGTGGTGACTCTTGCCACCGGTCAGCTCATCGCCGGCATGACTCGTATCTACCGCGGTCAAGTGCAGTCGGTGTCCACAGTTCCGTCGGCCTTGTCCGATTTCGCTCGCGGGTCGATCGGTCAAATCAGCATCATCCTCATCGTGGCGATCATCGTGGCGGCACTCACGGCTCTCTGGTTGAAGTTTCACACCTCCGGCCGACGCCTGGCAGCAAGCAGTGTCGCCAGACCCGCTGCAGAGAACAGCGGCCTCGCCGCAGTGCGCCAGCGAATCACTGCATGGGTGATCGGCACGACAATCGTCGGCTGCGGAGCAACCCTTCTCGCGGGTCGAGTTTCGACCCCCGACCTCACGCTGGGTCAGCCCTACCTGCTGACTCCGATCGTTGCTGTGGTGCTCGGAGGTGCAGCCCTTGTCGGCGGCCGAGTCAAGCCCGCCGCAACCGTGTTCGGCGCGGTCTTCCTCGTCGTGCTCGAACACATTCTTCGCGTGCGCGGCTATTCCTCGGGAGTCTCGCTCGCATTTCAGGGTCTCGTCCTCGGGGTCGGGCTCACCCTCGTCGTCATCTCCAAACGCCTCCGCTGGTCGGTCGGCGCGGCGCGGCGCGGTGGCAAATCCAACGGCCGGTCCACTTCGGACGAGGCCATGAACCGAGAGAACAAGGAGCAACAACAATGACCAAGTTCATGGACCGCCCAGGCGGGAACGCACGAAGGAGAGGCTTGGCAATTGCGACCGGTATGGTCGCGCTCTTGCTGGGCATGGCCGCCTGCGGATCTAGTGGCGGAAGCGGCAGCAGCGCTGGCGGGAGCGACAAGGGCGGCGACGATTCGGCGGTCAGCGCCATAACCGACGCGCAGGCCCAGAAGCAGGTCGACACTGCGTTCAGCACCACTGACATCAAGCTGGACAGCCTCGATCCCACCGTCCAGGAAGCGCTCAAACGGTCCGCGATCACGCTTACGGGCGCGCAGAAGGAATCGGCTCTCAAGTGTTGGAAAGCGACAACCTGCGATGTCGGTGACGGGAGCATCACATTGGGTATCGCCGATGGCTTCGGCGGAAACCAGTGGCGCAAGGTCGTGAAGATGGAAGTCATTCTCCAGGCACTGACGTACCCAGAGATCGGGAAGATCATTTACACGGACGCCAACGGCGATCTGCCCACGTATCTGTCCAACGTCCGCAGCTTGTCCTCTCAGGGTGCCAAGGCGATTGTCGGCTTCAACGACTTCGGTTCGGCGGCACTTCCGGCATTCAAAGCCGCGCAGGCGGCGGGGGCGAAGGTCTCCACCTACGTCAGTCCGACCCCCAACGCTCCGACAGCCTCGTTGTCGAACGAGGTCACCGCTGATGTCTGCGGGATGGGCAAGGCTATGGCCGATGTGGCTACGAAGAACCTTGGCCTCACTGGAGACCTGGCAATTCTCAACGGCACGCCCGGCAACCCGCAAGGCGCGGCGTGGAACAAGTGCCTTAAGGAGGCCCTGCCCTCCGGCACCGAGATCGGTCAGTCTGTCGACACCAGCTGGACTCTCGCTGGTGCATTCGACGGTGCCTCGGCGCTTGTGAGCTCTGGCAAGGAGTACCGCGCGATCTTCTATGACTACGCCGATCCGGTACCGCAGGTCGTCGAGGCATATACAAAGGCTGGAAAGAAGATCCCGGCGATCATCACGTGGACCAGCAACAATGGTGCGGCCAGAGCCTGGGAAGAGAAGCTGGGCACCCCCGACGAGTTCACGCTCTACCACACCAGCGCTCTCACCTGGGAGAGTCGAGCCTCCGTTACAGCCGCTGTTGCCCAGCTATCTGGCGAGAAGGTCAAGCCAGTCATCGAAGTGCCTCGTCCATTCGTCAAGGCCGTCAAGGGCTACTGGATCAAGAACCGCTCTGATGAATACCCGGGCCCAAGCACATTGGTGCCTGATGACGTCATGAACAAGATGCTCGCCAAGGGCTGACGCCACATGCCGGTCGGTGCGGGCGTATCAAGGCCCGCACCGACCCGGCCCCCATTCCCCCTAGAGAGGCGCCGATCATGTCCGACTCCATTCCCACTGCCGTCCACGACCGTGCGGTAGCCGAGTCCGCAGCCCCGCTGCTGCTTAACGCGGCGGGCCTATCCAAGCGGTACGGGCCCGTGCAAGCCCTTGAGAACGCCAGCCTCGAGCTGTCTCCCGGAGAAATTCACGCCTTGGTCGGCGAGAACGGATCCGGCAAGTCCACACTGGTCGGTATCGTAAGTGGCACAGTTGCTCGCGACCAAGGCGATTTGCGCATTGCAGGTGCGCCCGTTGCGTCGGCACGTCCGGCCACATCTCAAAGGAATGGTGCGATCACCGTCTTCCAGGACGGATCACTGATCGGCGATCTCACGGTCGCCCAGAACCTTTACCTCGGGACTGACCGCACACATCGTCCCCGGTTCATTCAAATCTCGGATTGGGCAGAGGAACTCCTCCAGTCTTACGGATTCGACATCGACACCTCGCTCAAGGCGGCGGCCCTGCCGCCTGGTGATCGCCAACTGGTCGAGATCGTGCGTGCCGTTGCTTGCCGCCCGAAGGTTCTCATCCTTGACGAAGCAACCTCTGCACTCGATTCGCATGGCGTGGATATCGTGCTTGAGCTGATGCGCCGAGTCGCCGCCGACGGCAGCGCCGTCTTGTTCGTCACCCATCGTCTGTCAGAGGTCATGCGCGTAGCGCACCGGGTAACTGTTCTCCGCGATGGGAAGGACCAAGGCGTCTACGACGCATCCACAGTAACTCCCAAACGCCTCGTCGAACTGATGGCTGGGACACGAGTGGACCTCGAGTTTCCCGATCGAATGAACAGTCAGGACGAGGAATTGATTCTCACTGCTCGCACACTTGAGGGGCTCGGCTACGGGCCGGTCGACGTCGAGTTGCGTGCCGGCCAGATCGTCGGTATCGCGGGAGCAGACGGGAACGGCCAGCTCCCCCTCCTTAAGGCGCTGGCCGGCATTGGCGACGGCGGCGGCACTGTCACAGTTGGCGACACTGAGCTCAGGTCGTATGGCGCCGCTGTGAGTAATGGTGTCGTATACCTCAGCGCAGACCGAAAGGCCGAGTCACTTTTTGGGGGCCTGAGTATCGGCGACAACATCGGCGTCGGGGTATTGCCCTCGCTGTCTTCTGGTGGCATCTTGCGGCTGCGCAAAGAACGCAAGTTTGTGGATGCAGCCATCGACAAATACCGCATTCGAGTGAACCACTCCTCACAGCTTCCTGCAGATCTCTCAGGCGGCAACCAGCAGAAGGTGGCAATCTCCCGAGTACTGGCTATGGAGCCGAAGGTCGTGCTCATCGACGAGCCCACCCAGGGAGTCGACGTGCGGTCACGCCTAGACATCTACCGCTTCCTTCGTGGCATCGCAGACAGGGGAAGTGCTGTCGTCGTGGTTAGCTCCGACGCATCGGAGCTCGCCGGGTTGTGTGACCGCATCCTTGTGATGAGCCGGGGCAAGGTGACGTCTGAGCTTGAGGGCATCGGTGCGACCGAGGAGGCGATCGTGGGTGCGTTCGCCGTTGAGCACGAACTTGCCGGCGGCGCCGCTGTCGTCGGCGAAGAGATCGTCACGGCGATCACAAACCCACCTAGTCGCGTGCATGAACGCTCGCGTTCGCGCCTGCTCACTGCCGAGTCGGTCCGTCTTGCCGCGCTCGTCGTCCTGATGATTGCGCTGGCGCTGTTCGCCAACTCGAAGAACGACACTTTCCTCACGGAGCCGGGAATCTACAACGTCGCGCTGTTGGCGCTGCCGCTGATCGCCGTGGCGGCCGCGCAATATTTCGTGCTTTTGATCGGGGGCATCGACGTCTCTGTCGGCGCAGTGATGACCCTGTCTCTGATCCTGATGTCAGAATGGGGCGCAACGGGCGGTCCGGGCAAACTACTGGTGCTGGGGCTCGCGGTTTCGGTCCTCCTCGGAGTCGTCGTCGGCGGCGTGAACTCGCTACTAGTTGAGAAGGTGGGAATTTCACCGGTCATCGCCACCATCGCCACGCTGGGCGTCGTCTCCGGTATTGCTTTCATGATGCGGCCTACGGCCGATGGGATGATTTCCCCCGCGCTCAGTGAACAGCTGATGCTGAAGAAGGTCGGTCCCGTTCCGATAGCGCTGATCGTCTTGGTCGGCGTCCTCGCACTTGCCGATGTCTGGTTCCGGCACACGGGTTCTGGTCTACGAACACGAGCGGTCGGACTGAGCGGTCAGTACGCGGTCCGGCTCGGCATTTCTGCCGGCATCGTTCGCACCCTCTGTTACATGATCTGTGCCGGTCTCGCCGGGGTTGCCGGCGTGATCCTGGCGGCTCAGGTCGGCATCGGCGATCCCAACGCAGGCAATTCCTTTACCCTGCTCGCCATCGCAGCACCGGTGCTTGGCGGCGCAGCGCTCTCTGGTGGACATGGTTCGCTAATCGGTGCGGCGATCGGTGGAGGAATCCTGGTACTCAGCCAGAGCCTGGTCGTCGTCCTCGCGCTCGATGATGGCACCAGCTTCGTGCTGGCCGGCGCGCTTACACTGATCGCTCTACTCAGTTCCGGCGAGAGTCTCGCTCGGCTGAGGCGAGTACTACGCAGCCGACTAGCTGCCTTATGAGTCGCTAGCCCGCCACACGTCGAGCTCACCCACCGGAGCCGCCTCCGCGAACATGTCTCAAGCGGCGGGTTCGTCGTGCCCGAGTCCCGATAACTGGTTGCAGGCTGCAATCAAATATGGCATCTCACTTATTTGCAGACACTTCTTCTCAGTTGCGATTCCATGCCTCCCCTTCGTCCTCTGCGACGAGACGATCACGAGTGCTGCCAATCGCAGTCAGGACAGGCTGTTCGACGTGCTGAGCCACTTCTTCGATCGGGCCGTTCTACGTATATAAATATGTCTCTCCTCTATTGAGTTCTTTGTGGCGTGTGTCATATCGTCTTGATTACGGTCCGATGAACGCCTTCTCCCCGCGAGACCACGCACGAGCATCACGCGAGCACCAGGGGGCGCGTCCTCCAGGGGCCAGCGCCGACACACATGAGAGGTCAGATCCATGACGACTACCGACACGAACACACCCGTCACGACCGCGTCGTCCACCTACGACGTAGTGATCGTGGGAGCCGGGTTCAGCGGCACCTACCAGTTGAAGAAGCTCCGCGACCTCGGCTTCTCGACCATCTTGTTCGAGAAGAGCGACGGGCTAGGC
>NZ_JBFUFH010000014.1:0-4916 GCF_056403535.1 Aeromicrobium sp. P2_G6
GTTCCAGCGTTTCGAGCCCACCCGCGAAGCCGACAAAGAATGGACCGCACTGGTCAACAGCATCGATGACGTCTCACTCTTCCGCTTCGCCGACTCTTGGTACAACGGCGCAAACATCCCCGGCAAGCACCGCCAGATGCTCCAGTGGCCCGGCGGCAACAGCGCCTACCTCGACCTCTGGGCAGCCGAAGCCAACGCCAACTACTCCAAGGGCCTCGAGCTCAAATGACCACCCCCACCCAAGAAAGAAGCGCCTGAGATGTTCCGTCATATCGTGACCGTGAAATGGAAAGTCGGTACAACCGACGCTCAGATCGAGGAGTTCGCAGCTTCTCTCGACGCCTTGGGCGCCGAGACGACGGACGTCCTTCGGTCCTACTCCCATGGTCCGGATCTCGACGTGAGGCCTGGTAGCGGACAATACGCACTGGTGGCAGACTTCGACGATGCCGAAGGTTGGCGTGCGTACGACGCGCACCCGGTTCACAGCAAACCGAAGTCGCTCCTAGGGACCATGGCTGAAGACGCTCTCGTCGTCCAGATCTCGCTGCCGGCGACGTCGGAGACTGCAGGATGAGTCCACAGGCAGCGAAGCTCTTCACGCCGATCCAAATTCGTTCACACACAGCGCACAACCGACTGTGGGTCTCGCCGATGTGTCAATACACCGCCGTCGACGGGACTCCGCAGGAGTGGCATCTCGTGCATCTTGGGTCGTTCGCCGTCGGGGGTGCCGGTCTGGTCATGGCCGAAGCGACCGCCGTCACCGCCGAGGGCCGGATCACACCGGGATGCACCGGTATCTGGAACGACAATCAGGCAGCTGTGTGGCGAACAATCGCCACCTTCATCGAAGAGCAAGGATCGGTTTCTGCAATTCAGCTCGCCCACGCAGGACGCAAGGCATCGACTCGACCACTGTGGGAGACGAACGAGACTGTCCCACTCGAAGAGGGAGGTTGGCCAACGGTAGGCCCTTCGGCTGAGCCTTACGGGCACTACGCGACTCCGCGAGCCTTGGCCGTCGAAGAACTTGCCAGCGTTGTCAGCGCCTTCGCCGCAGCAGCCGTGCGCGCTGAGAGTGCCGGATTCTCCGTCGTGGAAATCCATGCAGCACACGGATACCTGCTGCACGAGTTCCTCTCTCCGCTGGCCAACGTCAGGACTGATCAATACGGAGGTTCATTCGAGAACCGAGTGCGCCTCCTCCTAGAGGTTGTTGAAGCCGTCCGAGTTTCTTTGTCTGATGACACAGGGCTTTTCGTACGGCTGTCGGCGACGGACTGGATCGAAGACGGTTGGACTGTCGAGGAGACCGCTCGGCTGGCGCCCTTGCTCGAGGAACGCGGTGTCGATCTGATTGACATCACCAGTGCGGGACTCGATCCGCGTCAGCAAATCAAGTCCGGTCCCGGCTACCAGGTCGGACTGGCTGCTGAGGTGAAGAAGGCAGCAGCCGGACCGGTCAGCGCGGTCGGATTGCTGACGACACCGCAGGAGTTCGAAGACGTTCTCCAGCATGGTCACGCCGACGTCGTCTTCGTCGCACGAGAGTTCCTACGGGATCGCATGCTTCCGAAGCGGGCCGCCTTGGAACTTCAACAGCACGCCGAATGGCCGAAGCAATACGTCATGGCGAAGTTCCCGGGCGCCATCCCGTGAGTTCACCCAATCCCGGACTTGATTATCGACCGAGCCGGTGAGTCCGAACTTCCAGCACCATACCCCGCCCATTCGCATCACAAGTGGTAACGACGCGCTCCGGCTGCTTCGCCGAGAGCTGGAGCGCGTCGGGGTTCGGCGTGTAGCCCTCGTATATGGCCCCTCGATGAAGCGCCACGGCGATGCACTGGACTACGTTCGTGACGCCGTCGGTCCCTACCTCGCCGGCTCGTTCGAGCAAGTCGAGGCACGGAGCCCTGTACCCGTCGTCGAGGCTGCGCGCGACCTACTGCGAGACCTCCGTGCCGACGCCGTCATCGCCGTCGGGGGCGGCTCCGCCATCGTCAGCGCGCGCGCCGCGACAATCCTCCTCAGTGAGGACCAACCCGCACGCACGTTGTCGACGCAGCGTTCGCCAGACGGCTCGTGGAGGACGCCCCGTCTTTCTCGACCCAAGCTTCCACACTGGATTATCCCAAGCACCCCGACGACAGCAATCGCCAAGGCCGGCAGCGCAGTACTTGATCCGGACACTGGCGAGCGACTCGCTCTATTCGACCCCAAAACGCGAGCCCAGGGGATCTTCTTTGATTCGCAGATCGCGATGACCGCGCCCCCGGCCTTGACGCTTTCGGCGGGCCTGGACGCGTTCACGGGGGCGGTCGAGGGGCTCCAAGCCAACGCCGACGATCCGATTGCCGACGGCCTCCTCGCCTCCGCACTTGGCGCACTTGCCACTTGTCTGCCTGCGCTTAGATCGTCGCCGGACAATCCTGAGGTCCGCCTACGGCTCATGATCGCTGCCTTCCAATGCGGCATGGGTACAGACTTCACCGGCGGCGGACCGGCGCAGGCAGTTGCTCATGCGGCCGGACCGCGATCGCGAGTGTCGAATGGCTTCATCGAATCCATCGTCATGACGCGCGCCATGAAGTCGCGGGCCGTAGCCTTTGATCCCGGCCTGCGAAGCGTTGCCAACGTTCTCGGCGACCGCTTGACGGCCACCACCGAGCCGACGGAAATCGCCATCGCCAGAGTTACCGAGATCCTGGGACAGCTGGGCATACCGCTCAAGCTGCGCGACGTGGGGATCGACCCGCGATTCCTCGGTGACATTGTCGAAGAAGCCCGTGACGACTGGATCCTGAGGCAGCTCCCTCGCGAGACGCTCACCCAGGATCTAGAAGTCATCGTGCGAGACTCTTGGTGACGCTCACCTAACGGCTCGTGCCTCGCTGCTTAGCCGACTATCTGCACCACCACAGAGAGGAGCCCGATTCGCGCACCTTTAGGCGCCAGGTGAGCAGGGTGACGCAACATTCGGCTGACAGCGGCGTCAGGCGACGCCACATCCTGGTGGGCGTCGAACAGCGCATTGGCTCGGTAGGCCTCCTCGAACTCGGCGTCGGTGACCGGCTGCTCGAGCCACCGGTAGTCGGGCCGGCAGGCCAGCCCGAGCACCCGGCACGTCACCGCCACCGGCATCTGAAGGGGCGCGTCGGTGGCCAGTTCGCGGACGAGCGGTACACCATTTTCCCGGCAGGTTGGCCTGCGACAGATACGCAGCAGTCCGTCGCAGGACCTCGTTCTCCTGCTCCAGCAACCGAACCCTCTCGTGCAGCTCACGCTCGGTCGCCGGCTGGGCCGGGGTCACCCAACCGGACAGTCCTCGCGGTCGGCCTTAGCCAGCCAGTTGTCCAGACGTGACTCGCTGATGCCGAAGTCGGCAGCGATCTGCTTGAGCTGGACGCCCGGTTCGCGGTACCCGGCAACCCGGGTCACGTCATCGCGGAACTCCTTGGGATACGAGTTCGGCGCAATGCACATCCTCTCCTGCAGCACCTCTCAGCACCGCAGCGAGGTGTCACCTATCCGTGCAGCAGACCCCAAAGCCTGGGCACACTCCATGCATAGGCCGGGAGAAGGACCGCGGCGCAGATCCTGAGGGAGATCGAACCAGAAGACCCACAACTGTCGGGTAATGCCGCACAGCGTGGTCTTCTGTTCGACCCCGGCCGCGTGCCTATCACCCGACGGTTCGAGATGCTCAACCTGCCGCACGAGTCGCTTGGGGGTCGACGCCGTACCGAAATTCAAATCGCCACGAACCGACCTCAAACATTTCTGGGTCCGCGTCGAGCAGCCGAACACACGATCAAATGCAGGTCGCATGTTCCCCCGAAGAAAATCTCGACCTTCAACATCCACACAGACCCGTGAATAGCCTGACTTGGGACGCGCGGTAGCCCCGTCGGATTGGGGCCCGACGGGGCGGTTGCCCGTGATCGTCAGGCTGCGGGGTCGATGGTCACGGTGTGGCCGAGCTCCTCCAGCTGCTTGACCAGCCGGTGGGTGCGGGCTTCCTCGTTGCGTTTGACCAACCATTGCGGGCCGAGGTCTTGGTAGGGCTGGTCGCGTTTGAGGATGTAGTAGGCCGTCACCAGGATCGAGTGAGCGACCGCGACCTGAGCCCGGCGCATGCCACGTCTCTGGGTGATCCGCGAGTGCTGCACGGCCAGGTAGTTCTTGCCATGCATCCGGCCGACCGATCCGGCGGCCTCGACCAGCATCCCGGTCAGCCACTTGTTGCCGCGACGTCGCCCGGCCGGGGATCGTCTGCCGGCCGACTCATACATTGCCGGCGCCAAACCCGCCCACGACGCCAGATGCGCAGCAGTCGGGAACTTGGACATGTCGCCACCGGTCTCGGCGATGATGACCTGAGCGACCCGCGGACCAACACCGGGGATGGTCTGCAGCAGCTCGATCTGATGGGCCCACGGCTGACACGCCGACTCGATGACCCGGTCGAGCTCGGCCATCGCCTGCTCGACCCGGTCCAACCGATCCAGGATCGACCGGGCCAGCTGCGCATGATGGACGTCGAAGTTGCCCTCCAACGCCTGCGCCAGGTCCGGGATCTTCGAACGCATCTTGCCCTTGGCCATCTCAGCCAGCACCCGGGCATCGGTCTCACCGTCGATCAACGCAGCCAGCATCGCTCTGGCCGACACCGTGTTCAGCGACGACGCCACGGTCGAGAGCTTGATCGACGCGTCCTCCAACATCAGCTCCAACCGCACCGTCTCCCTGGTTCGGTCGCCATGCAGCTGGACCCGATACCGGGTCAGCATCCGCAACCTGCGCACCGGTGGTGGCGGCACGAACGACGGCGTCAACAACCCATGTTCGAGCAGCTGCGCGATCCACTCCGCGTCCCGCACGTCGGTCTTGCGACCCGGCACCGCCTTCAT
>NZ_JBFUFH010000015.1:0-3618 GCF_056403535.1 Aeromicrobium sp. P2_G6
GACCCGACGGTGTTCATGGCGGGGATCGACGTCGGCAAGGGCGGCAACGTCTATGCGCTGTTCCGCAAGCTCTTCGAGCAGTTCCCCGGACGGGTCCGCGACACGCCAATCTCTGAGTCAGCAATCATCGGCACCGCGGTCGGGTCGGCCATGGCCGGGATGAAGCCCGTCGTCGAGATCATGTACATGGACTTCATCGGGGTCTGCCTCGACGGCATGATGAACCAGGCCGCCAAGCTTCGCTTCATGACCGGCGGCCGAGCAAACATGTCACTCGTTATCCGGACGCAGTTCGGCGCTGGCAGGTCCTCGGGAAGCCAGCACTCCCAAAGCCTCGAGGCAATCCTCGCTCACATACCGGGGCTGACTGTCGTGATGCCAGCCGACCCTGCTGAGACTTATGGGCTGCTTCGTGCCGCGATCCAGAGTCCAAACCCGGTGGTGTTCGTCGAGAACCGCAACCAGTACGGGCTCAAGGGACCCCAGCCACAGGACTCCTACGTCATTCCTCTCGGCAGGGCCCGCGTCGTCCGACCCGGGACCGACATCACCGTGGTGACTTACTCGCGGATGGTCCACGACGTCATCGCGGCCGCCGATGAGGTCGCGGAAGAGGGGATCGACGTCGAGGTAATCGATCTTCGGACAGTCGCCCCCTTCGATCGAGCGGCCGTGCTCGACTCGTTGCAACGTACCGGCCGACTCATGGTTGTCCACGAAGGCGTGCAAGACTTCGGCGTGGGAGCCGAAATTGCGGCGTTGGCCGCGAACGAGGGTTTCTGGCACCTCAAGGCACCTGTGGTCCGGGTGGCGCCTCCGTCGATGCCCGTGCCATACTCGCCCGCGCTCGAGCATGCGTGGCTCCCGGGCACAGACGACATCGCCTCAGCCATCCGGCGACTGGCCCAGGTGGGTCGATGAGAGTTCAAAGGGCACCGCGGTCCATACACCAGCCAGAGCCTGCTCCGTTCGAGGGGGGCGCGGCGCAGAGCTCCGATGGCGACGCGGCGCGCGGTGGCCTCCCGGCAGAACGACACTCGGAGATCGGCGCCGGCCATGCGTCGGTCGAGGTCGACGTCACGAGGATCCGGGCACGATGTAATCCGCAGGCCCTCCTGGACGAGATCGTCCGGTGCTTGCTGTTGGCCTGTCACCACGAGTCCGTACTCACCGCCGACGCCGAGGCGGTCGTCGCGGAGGTGACCGCGGACGGGCTCGTCCGTCGAGACGGGTCCGTTATGGGAGATCTCTCGAACGCCTTGCTGGTCGTTCCCGTCCGCCGAGCCGGTTGGGTGGGCGTCGCCGACTGGGGGCGCATGGTCGGCGCCACGGCCGTGGTGGGGCCCGACGTCCAGACACTCACATCGCCCTCGGACGACGTGCTGACCGTCGAGCGGCGACGCGTCGTCCGAGTGTCCCTGTCGTCACCAGCAGCGTCGTACCGACTCATACGGGCGCTGGACGTGGTGGCTAATTCGATGGAGGGCGCGTAACGCACCGGTGTGCGACGAGCGGCGGCGATCCTCGCGGGTGCGCGGTGCGCGCCATCGTCATGAACACCCGAGGCCTTCGGGAACACGGTGCACGCGCCATCGCGTTGCCACGTGGCGTCACGCATCTCCGCGATGCCTACACTGACTCGGAACGTCGACGAAGGAGCACCGAGACATGGCGAGACCTCCTGGCCACGGGGAAGGCTTCGAGGCGCGCCGTCAGGAGATCATCGACGTGGCAGCCGCTCTGTTCGCACGCCGAGGCTACGCAGCGACAGGGATCGCGGAGATCGGCGGCGCGGTGTCGCTCGGCAAGGGAGCGCTTTACAACTACATCGGCTCCAAGGAGCAGCTATTGGTCGAGATCCAGGACCGTGTCCTCAGCCCGCTCCTGCGTGCTGCGCGGACAATCGAGGGCCTCGACGAGGAGCCGCTGGTTCGCCTCCGCCTCTTGTCAGGATCGCTGCTGGGGATGATCTTTCGTCGGCTCGACGACATCTGGGTGTACGAGCACGACTATCGCTACCTCACGGGCGACAACCTCGCCAAGGTGGTGGCTCAGCGGCACGAATTCGAAGGAATCGTCCGACGGCTCGTCGAGGGCGCCATGCGTTCCGGAGCCTTGGAGCCTGGCGATGCCCACATGGTCATGCTTCAGTTCCTCAATCTTCACAACCACACCTATCAATGGGCTCGCCCGGCAGGTGGACGAGGCCCCGACGAGTTGGCAAGCATCTACTGCTCCACGTTGTTCCGGGGACTGGGCTGCACGGTCTCGATGCAGGACATCGAGGATCGGGCTCAGGAGCTCCTACGCGACGGAGATTTTCGGAGAGCCGTGGACCCGGGGTGATCTCGACCTGATGTGCGAGGGCTAATCCGGCAGGTCAGCAGCGCTCGCATCGTGGGCGATGCTACGCCCTACAACGCCTACGAAAATACTGAGGAATGTCGGGCGTCAGCCGGCCGAGGCGCCCCACGACTGCACGTTTAGATCTCGTCGGATCACGTCGAGAGGTCGATCATCGTCGACCGCGTGGCCAATCTCGTGGCGCATTAGGCGATCCGCCGCTTGCTTCGAAGGGTGATGAGCAGAAGTCAGCCCGCCCATGTGATGACAGCACAGTTTTGACTCGGCGTTAGGGCGTTGCTGGAGCGCGCGATAACGGGGGATCCATCGCTCCTTTATCAATCTGGACGGCGGGCTGAATCGAAGTGGCTTCCGATTCAGCAGGATTCAACTGCCTGTAGCGCGAAGTCGACGTGACTGACGACTCGAGACGGCTAACGTCCGGTTGGCACAGAGGTATTCATCGCGATCCCTCGATGGTCTCCGCCAAAACGTCGAGCGCGCGGACGATTCGGAAGGCCGGCGCTGATGCTGCGCTGAGTGAAACTCGCACAGTCTGGCGCCGCTCAACGGTCAAGGCGCTCTGAGGCGAGGATAGGAGTGAACTCACGGGCCCAATGACCGCAATTGCTCCGGCTGATACCCCCCAATCACCGACGGCTATAAGCCCCGTCCGAAGGGTTCCGACGACCAGCAAGGCGTCTGGCCGATCCATAATCGGATCGCCATATTCGTCGATCAATCCACCGGCGCTCAGTCGCGCGACGACCACGTCCGATTCGGCGTCAATGATGAGCTCGTGCTTGCATGCGAATAGAAGATGTCGGACAACCTCGTCCCTGACGGTCTGAGCATCGGTGCGAGCGTGAAGCTGGGTTACATCGATGTCGAGTGCTGCACCTGTGCCATGCGGTGAGGTTCCCGTGATGGCGCCAGTGGCCCGGCCGGCGCTTGCGCCACCTGCGAGATCGCCATCCCGCTCCGCCACTATTCCTTTCGGAGCAGGCTGTGGCTGTTGCGCGGCTCGAGGAGCACGTTGGACTCTCATCGACCCGCCTGGGCCAGTCGCCGGATGGCTGAGGCGATGTCGTCTGTGCCCGGGAGCCACGCATGCTCGAGCGCGGGCGAGTATGGCACGGGCATCGACGGAGGCGCCACCCGGACCACAGGTGCCTTGAGGTGCCAGAAACCCTCGTTCGCGGCCAACGCCGCAATTTCGGCTCCCACGCCGAAGTCTTGCACGCCTTCGTGGACAACCATGAGTCGGCCGGTACG
>NZ_JBFUFH010000016.1:0-1715 GCF_056403535.1 Aeromicrobium sp. P2_G6
GCACCAGGGGGCGCGTCCTCCAGGGGCCAGCGCCGACACACATGAGAGGTCAGATCCATGACGACTACCGACACGAACACACCCGTCACGACCGCGTCGTCCACCTACGACGTAGTGATCGTGGGAGCCGGGTTCAGCGGCACCTACCAGTTGAAGAAGCTCCGCGACCTCGGCTTCTCGACCATCTTGTTCGAGAAGAGCGACGGGCTAGGCGGCGTGTGGAACCTCAACCGCTACCCCGGCGCGCGAGTTGACAGCGACGCCGAGGTCTACCAGTTCTCCGACGAGCAGCTGTGGAAGGACTGGGAGTGGCAGGAGCGCTTCCCCGACCACAACGCACTGCGCGACTACTTCGCCTACGTCGACTCCAAGTGGGACCTGTCCAAGGACATCCGGTTCAACACCAAGGTCACCGGAGCCCGGTTCGACGAGAGCACCAACCGCTGGACGATCAAGACCAGCGACGGAGCGGCGACGACAGCACAGTTCCTGATCTTCGCGACAGGCTCGACGATCGAGCCCTACACTCCGCAATTCCCCGGCATCGACACCTACAAGGGACGCCTCGCTCACACCACGTTGTGGCCCGAGGACCTCGACTACACCGACAAGCGCGTCGCCGTGATCGGCACCGGCGCCAGCGGCGTGCAGGTCATCCAGGAGATCGGCCCCGTCGCCCAGCACCTGACCGTCTTCCAGCGCACACCCAACCTGTCACTGCCCATGCAGCAGGCGGTCTACGACTCCGCCATCAACGACAAGGCGAAGGAGGGCTACGAGGAGATGTTCAAGTTCGCCCGGACCGCCTTCGCCGGCGTCAACTTCGACTTCGACCCGAGGTCTGCCGTCGAGGTGTCCGACGAAGAGCGTGAGCGACTCTACGAAGAGTGCTGGCAGGGCGGCGGCTTCCGCTTCTGGATGGCGACCTTCGGAGACACCCTCGGAAACAAGGACTCCAACAACCACGCCTACGACTTTTGGAAGAAGAAGATCCGCGCCATCGTCACAGACCCGGTCAAGGCCGACCTTCTGGCACCCAATGAAGCGCCGCACCCCTTCGGCACCAAGCGACCCGCACTTCACCAGAACTACTACGAAATCATGGACCGGGACACCGTCGAGCTCGTCTCGGTGCGGAAGTCGCCCATCGAGACGTTCACTGAAAAGGGCATCCGCACCACCGACGGCATCGAGCGAGAGTTCGACATCATCATTCTCGCGACCGGCTTCGACAACAACACCGCGACGCTGACCTCGATCGACATCTACGGCACCGACGGCCGCACCCTCCGCGAGAAGTGGGCCACCGGCGTCGATGCCTACCTCGGCGCCACCACCCACGGCTACCCGAACCTGGCATTCCTCTACGGACCCCAGAGCCCCGCAGCCTTCGGCAACGGCCCCACCACCGCCGAGCTCCAGGGCGACGAACTCGCCGGTCTCCTGGTCCACCTGCGCGACAACGGGTTCCAGCGTTTCGAGCCCACCCGCGAAGCCGACAAAGAATGGACCGCACTGGTCAACAGCATCGATGACGTCTCACTCTTCCGCTTCGCCGACTCTTGGTACAACGGCGCAAACATCCCCGGCAAGCACCGCCAGATGCTCCAGTGGCCCGGCGGCAACAGCGCCTACCTCGACCTCTGGGCAGCCGAAGCCAACGCCAACTACTCCAAGGGCCTCGAGCTCAAATGACCACCCCCACCCAAGAAAGA